>JAAESM010000021.1 GCA_024229395.1 Planctomycetota bacterium
AGAAAACGGCTACGATTTCACACAGGAAGAACTGAACTCTGGCTGGAAGGAACTACAAGAATCGGACGAAGGTTTGACTGAGTTCGAGTTGGATGTGGTCAGTGGTGGTACGCGCAGCCGGATTGGTTGCTAATCACTCCGTCTCCAAGTGGTCGGTTAAGCGCGCTGACAGCGTTGCAAACGCCTTGGCGGCGGTCTGGTTGACCACGCCGTTCCCTAGCAGCCGCAGGCGGTCTACCCGGTTAACCAGTGCGCCGGGAGTTGCGTCCATCCAGCCGGCAGTCCCATCAACTGTTCCACCCAGTTCGGGTTCAGCTTCATGCCGCTTCCCTTGGTCGACGATACAAGCGTCTTCATCCGCTTCTCGCTTGGGTTGACGTTGCTGGCATCGTCCTCCAGCGGTGTCGGCCAGTTCTTGGCTTCCTCCACCGCATCGCCACTCGGCGATGTCTCCTCGGACCTATTCTGTTCCTGTGGTTCAAACGACTCGGCCAACATCTTGGTCAAGTCCAGTTGATCCAAGGGACGATCAAGTCCCACTAGTCCGGCTTCCTTAGGGAGGCTTTCCGCTGCCTCTGCTACGTCTTCTGCCATGCTCTTCCTGCAAGTTAGGATTATTCCCCGC
>JAAESM010000022.1 GCA_024229395.1 Planctomycetota bacterium
CCTCCAACGTGATGCTGTATTCCACCGACAAAAAGGTGGCAAGCCGCGTTGAAATCGTCGTCGAAAAGGACGGCACCAAGAAGCGCCGGCTCAAGAAAACCGGTGAAGTCCTCGACTGATCCCGACTTCTGACCACGCCCAGAAGCACCCCAACCCGTTATGTCACTCAAGAAGCGCTACCGGGAGACCATCCAGCCCAAGCTGCAGAAGGATCTCTCCCTCACCAACATCCACGAAGTCCCCAAGGTGCTGAAAGTCACCGTTAACCGGGGTCTCGGCGAAGCCGCCGCCAATGCCAAGTCCCTCGAGGCTTCGGTGAATGAGCTGGCGCAGATCACCGGCCAGAAGGTCGTTGTGACCCGTGCCAAAAAAGCCATCGCCGGCTTCAAGATTCGGCAGGGCATGCCGATCGGCTGTGCCGTCACCCTCCGTGGTGATCGGATGTATGCCTTCCTCGAGCGCCTGATCAACCTGGCGCTGCCCCGCATCCGCGACTTCCGCGGGGTCAGCCCCAAGAGTTTCGATGGCCGCGGCAACTACACCCTTGGGGTGCGCGAACAGATCATCTTCCCTGAGATCTCCTTCGACAAGATCGATGCGATCCGGGGCATGGACATCACCATCGTGACCACTGCCCGTTCGGACGAAGAGGGCCGGGCCCTCCTCCGCGAGATGGGAATGCCGTTCCAGAGCAACTGAGCCCTCCCCGTCGATACCTATGGCCAACCACGACCC
>JAAESM010000023.1 GCA_024229395.1 Planctomycetota bacterium
AATGGGCCGATGTAAGGCCATGCCGAAGGGCTGTACTGCTGTGGATAGGTCAGTGCAGCGTAGTTTGGGTAGGCTGCGTAGCCAGGCCAAGCATAGTTAGGCATGTTTGGTGAATCGTACCTAGGAGCACCGACAGCTGCGTAAGGAGCCATTGGCACTGGCTGTCCGCCCATAGGTGCGGCAGCACTAGCTGGCATTGCTCCCACGGGGGCCGCTTGGGCCCGGTAAGGCGTCGTCATCACAGGTGACTGAACTGGAGCTGCCACTGGAGCGGCGGCGGTTCGGTCAGATGCAAGACGGCTAGGTCGACTGACAGGATCGACGGCGACAGGAGCCAGAGCAACTTCCTGCAAGGAAGGTGGCTCTGGAAGCTGTGGCGTCACTGCTGCTACGGCCGGAGTCGCACTTGGAATAGCGATTGCCTCGCGAACTCCGGCGACGCCATTCACATTAGCGGCGATTTTCAAGATCTTGTCCCGCTGCTGTGATGAGCTAGCACGCCCAGTCAGCTGCAGAACGCCGTTATTGCTGCGGACATCAACGCCGAATCCAACCAGCTCTCCCTTTGCCTTTGCGTCTCGCAGGGCACTCACCACTGCGGCAACGACTTCGGCATCGTCTTGTGGCTCAGCGGCACTTACTGGACGCACGGTTCCAGGCACAACAGGTTGAGCCTGGGTACGTTTTGCCGAAAGAGCTTGTTTGAAGGAGAATGGGCTTGGCTTTGCCTTTGCAACCGTCTTCGGTGCAGGCTTTGAAGCTAGCTTGCTCGCCTTCTTGCTGCTGGATTCCAGCTCAGCGACTTTGCTTTCCGCCTTTACCTTGGCAACCTTAGGTGCCGGGGTGGGCAGCGAAGCCAGGTCGGGCTTTGCCACGGGGGCCTTAACGGCCATCGTGGGTGCCGCGGTCACAATCTTGACTTCGTCGGTGATCTTGGTGATCCCGTCGATGCCTTTCGCGGTCGCAAGGACCAGCTGTTTCTGAGCGTCTTTAGCGACACTCCCACGGAAAAGAACCACACCTTCATCGACTTTCATGTCGAGGGTGAAATCCTTCAAAGCTCCCGAATCTCGGTTGCTCTTAAGTCGTTTAATGATCTGTTCAGCGATCTCACGGTCTCCACCCCAGGCCTGCATTGGCCCGAAAGTAGCGATCGCGGCAATCGCC
>JAAESM010000024.1 GCA_024229395.1 Planctomycetota bacterium
CCGTCTTCGGAGAAGGCACCGTCAGTCGCTTGCAAGGCCACGGCACCAACGCACGCATCGTGGTCGAGTTCGATCGCACCGGCGAGGAACGCACCTTGCTGTTGTCCTATTCGATGCTTGAACGCCTCGGCTGAGCTAACCTACGGCCATGACTAGCCTCAAGGATCGGATTGTCGAGATGTACGTGACCTGCTTCGGCTTGGGTTATGCACCGGTGGCGTCAGGCACCTTCGGCACCCTCGGCGGTGTGGCGGTGGCAGCTTTGGTCGGTTGGACCTGGCCGGAGTATTACCTGCCGCTATTGATCGTGCTGACCACGGTGATGAGCCTGCTTGGCGCCCTTTGCGGTGGCTGGGCCGAGCGTCGTTACGGCCGCAAGGATCCAGGTCAGTTCGTGCTCGATGAGGTTGTCGGATATATGGTGGCGGTCATGTGGTGGGATTTCCCTGGCTGGAAGCACCTTATCGCTGGCTTCTTCCTATTCCGCCTGTTCGACATCGTCAAACCGTATCCGGCCCGCCGACTAGAGAAACTCAAAGGCGGTTGGGGTATTGTGGTCGATGACCTAGTCGCCGGCGCCTACGCCCTGTTGGCCGTTGCTGGCATCCGCATGTTGTTCCCAACCCTCTTTAGTTGAGCGAATCCCGATACGAACGCCGACGTCCGGCTGGAGCCGGAATCGCAACCCGCTTTACGCTCGGGTTAGGCTTGCTGGCCAGTGTGTTCGCTTCGATCGCAGCCCTCGTGCTGCTGACCGGAATCCAAGACTTGGGTGATGAACTGGTCGTAGAGGCGCAAGCCAACATGGCTGCGCGCACCGTGACCATGGAAGCCGCTGACGCCCGCCGCGGTGCCATGGACATGACCGTCCACACTACGCCCGATGGAATCCCGGTCCAGGAAGGTGTTGGGTCGGTAGAGACCAGCAAGGGCAATCAACTTTCGCGCGTGTTGTTGGCCAAGCGCCCGTCCTCTCCAAACACCGATGTCAGCACGGCCACCTTCTTCGCGCCGCCGGAACCGCCCGCCGATATCGCCATGCGCATCTTGGCCTTGGTGGTCCTGATCTGTGGTGCTTTGGTCGCTGCCACCGTCATCATGGGTGCGCTCACCGCACGCCGCCTGACCGCGCCGCTGAACGAGATGGTCGAAGATGTCATGGCCATCAGTCGTGGTCATCTGGATCGTCATATCCGCGGTGAAGATGCCGTCGGTGAGGTCGCACACTTGGCTGTGGCGATGGAACGCATGGTCGACGACTTGATCGAGAGTCAAGAGAACCAAGAAGCCCTCGCCGCCACCGAAGCGGAAAAGGAAAACCTGCGCGAGTTGCGCAGGCACTTGGAGCCGATGAGCTTCGATGTACCTGAAGGTTGGGTCGTATCCAGTTGCCTGATCGAGGCCGGTGGCGCTGGCACCGGCGATTTCGTCGACCTCATGGCCGACGGCGGCGGCTTCATCACCGCACTGGTCGGTTCGCCGGCAACTCATGGCATGGCCGGCGCATTGCTGATGGCCATGACCCGCGCCTATCTGCGCAGCAGTCTGCTTGGCGGTGCCGAGCCGGCGGTGGCCTTCGATGGCGCCAATACTTCGCTCAATCGTGACTTGGCGCGCGGGCTTTACTGCTCGGCGATCGCGGCACGTCTGGATCCGCAAGAAGGCAAGGTCGAGTTGGTCTCTGCTGGGCATCAAGCTCCGGCCGTGCGTTGGGATGCAGAAGCCGGTCAACTGCGCAAGTTGCAACCCAACGGCATTGCGCTTGGCTTCGACCGCGGCCCGATTTTCCGCAACTCCATGGAGACCCTGCACCTGGATCTGAAACCAGGCGATGCGATCTTCCTGTTCAGCCCGGCAGCCTTCGAATGCGCCACCGTCACCGGCAAGGTGCTCGGTGAAGCGGGGGTCTACCAGCTGGCCAAGATCGCCATCGAACAAGGCATGGCCGCCATGGAAGAGAAGCTCTGCAAGTTGGTCGGCGACGAATCCGAATCCGACTTGGCCTTCACCATGATTCGTCATCTCGCCTAAGTCAGGCTCCCGTCAGTAGCATGAAGATCAGCGAATTCCAAAAGCGCATCGAGGCCATCTACTTCGAGAAGGACAACGCGCGTGGCCTTGAAGGAACCTACATGTGGTTCGCCGAAGAGATCGGCGAGCTGACTCGGGCGCTACGTCGTAATGATGATCGCGAGAACCTGGAAGAAGAGTTCGCCGATGTACTCGCTTGGTTGTCAACGCTTGCCTCGATCCGTGGCATCGATTTGGCTGCAGCTGCCGAGAAGAAGTACGGCAATGGCTGCCCGTATTGCCACGCCACGCCGTGTAGCTGCCAGCACTAAGGGGCTTCCAAAACCTTTGGATTTCTTGAATCCAAACGGGAGTGTGCTGCGAAGGGTTCCATGGATCAACATCATGAAACACCGCCTCAAGCTTGTCGCCCTCATCCTCCTTCCTTTGACGACCTCTATCCTCCTGGCTTCTTGTCAGAGCCCAACGCCGCGCCAAGATGTGGTGGGGTTGATGATGCCGGAAGTCACGGGTGAAAGCCTGCAAGGAAAGAACGTGTCCCTGCCGCAGTACGATAGCGGTCGGCCGGCTGTGATCTTGATTGGCTACAAGCAGCGCGCTCAATTCGATGCAGACCGCTGGCTATTCGGCCTGCTTCAGGCGGAAACTCCAGTGGCACTTTGGGAATTGCCCACGATCCCAGGAATCTTCGGTGGCATGGCATCTGGTTGGATTGATAACGGCATGCGTGGTGGAATTCCCCAGGAAGACTGGGGGGCAGTAGTCACGCTGTATGGCGACGACGCTGACCGAATGAAGGATTTCACCGGTACCGAAGATGGTCACAACATTCGCGTCATGCTGCTTGATGCGAATGGGCAAGTCCAGTGGATGCACGATCGCGGCTACTCAGCAGGCAAGATGCTGGAATTGGATCGCCGTGCACGGTCACTGATTCAAAGCGGCCAATAGACACGTCCCAGGGGTGCATCCTGTTTCTGCCGGAGCCAGCCTGATGGCGCTCTGACGGCAAAAAAAAGAAGCAAGTGACTTCGTTGCCAGCCCCCTGGATGAATCGATGGCAACAAAACCTACTTGCTTCGTTTTTACGATGGGGCCAGATGGCCTTGAGTTCCAAAGATTTCGAAGACCTTTTGGATTTCTTGGCTCTCCAGCGCAAAAAAGGGCTTAGAATGATGCCGAACGCTAGTTTTTGGAGAAGACCATGAGCAAGAAAGATTTGGAAATCAAGTGTCCTGACTGTGGCAGCCGCCTGCGCATCGATCGCGAGACTGGTGCCATCATCGCTCATGGTCCTGAAGACAAGGCCAGCGATTTGGCCGACGTCAAAGCGCGCATGGAGGGCAAGACCCAGGCCAAGCGCGATGCCTTCGGCGCCGCCCTCAATGCTGAGCGTGGGCGCAAGAATGAGTTGGATGCGCTGTTCAAGGATGCCAGCAAGAAAGCCTCCAAGGACGACGACGAGAAGCCAGACAATCCGCTCGACGATCGCTGGCGTTAAGTCGCGCACACAACGTACCCCAAAAAAAACGCACCTGCCTAAGCAGGTGCGTCGGGGAAAGACGGCGCCTTCGCGCCAACGGCCCTCTCGCAGTGGCCGTTTCTCTAAGAATCCTAGTTGGAGTAGAATTCGACGATCATTCCGAGGTGCACATCGAAAGGATGTTGCGCGCCTTTCGGCTTATCGGTGATCGTGATGGTGAGGCTGCCGCGATCCAATGCCATCCACTCGTAGGTGGACTCGCCACCCATGAGCTCAACATTGCGCTCGATACCTTCCTTGGACTTCTCCTTGACGGTGATGACATCGCCGGCGCGGACCTGGTAGGAAGGGATGTCGACCTTGCGGCCGTTCACGAGAATGTGACCGTGGTTTACGACCTGGCGTGCCTGCCAGATGCTGCGGCCAAAGTTCATGCGGCGCACGACGTTATCCAAACGGCGCTCGAGAATCTCGATGAGGTTCTCGCCGGTGTTACCTTTGCGACGAATCGCTTCGTTCATGTAACGGCGCAGCTGCTTCTCTTGTACGTTGTAGTAGTAACGAAGCTTCTGCTTTTCGCGGAGACGAACACCGTAATCGCTCAAGCGACGCATGCGCTTAGCGGTACCGCCAGGAGGAGTATCCAGGCGACGGGTGTTCAGGTGCTTAGGGTTATCCGAAATCGCCACGCCGAGCTGGCGGGAGAGGCGGACTTTGGGGCCGGTGTAGGTAGCCATTTAAGTATCGTCAAACCGCCCGGAACAGAAGCGCTCCTGGGCGAAATGGGCCGAATAGGGTATTCGGAGTAGGCGAATCCGTCAAGTAATCAGTTTCCAGATTTTGGTCGGAAACGGTCAATGAAGGAGGCGTAATACGCTGCCAGCTCCGGCATTTTAGCTTCGGCGAAGTATCGCGAGATTCCGGCGAAGTCGCGGTCGCGGAAAATCACCCGGCTGCCATGGGACAGGGCACTTGCCGACGGCGCGCGCGGATCCATACGGCGTAGAATCGCTAAATCACGCAGCAGATTAGGAATACGCACAGCGCCAAGATGAATCTGGACCAGCTGGCCGTTCTGATCCAGCAGCAAACTGACCGGCAGCGGCATGTCGACATCCTTTGTCAGAACCGCCTCAGCGAGGATTTTCATGCCCGCGGTGACCTCTTCAGAGGCCACTCCAGCGTGCTCCTCCATGTTGACAGCAGCCAAGATTTTTTTTGCCTGCTGGTACTTTTCCGGGCCGTCGGCGAGCATTGTGACCACCTGCAGCCCAACACCGTTAAGCTTCTTGTGCTTGGAGTGAAAGGCATCCAGCTCTTCAAGACAAGCCGCACAGGTTGTTGACCAGAAGTTGATTAGCAGCGGGCGTCCGGCAAAATCCTTGACCTTGCGATCCGGGTCATCGAAGGACGGCAGCGGGAATTCGGCCATCGGGATCTTGGTGATCACCGTCACCCGACCCAAATCGCCATTCTCCATCCGTTCCTGAGGCTGCGGAGCATGGGCCCACTGCACCTCCTGGAGTCCATCCGGGGTTGGGGCGGAGGCACCTTGCTGCAGAGCGAGGTGGGCGTCGGCGGCGATGTCAGTGAACTCCTGGGTCTCGCCGTTGGGCCAACGCACGGTCATCTTGTCGACCTTGGTGGCATCATCCAGACCGAAGAACAGGGTCTTCGAAGATTGCGATAGGTGGCCATCGCCAGCGGTGACGGTGCGGGTCAGCAAGCGACCGCCTGCTTCCAGGGTGACGCGCGTACCGATGGCATCGCGGTTCACACCATGAGTCTGACTGCTCAAACGCAGTTGCAGGAAGTGTCGATCACCACCGATCTGATTACGCAGCAGACGCAGTCTTGGTGCGTTGCGGTTACGCAGCAACAGGTCAACGCGACCATCACGATCCCAATCGACTAGGCCAAGGGCACGCGCATCTTCGATGAAGTCGGTCGCCGTGACCGAAGAAGCATCGACGAACTGTTCGCCACCAACCGATAGGAACATGCGGTTGCGTTCGCGGCCACTCCACGACAGACCTTGCTTCTGCACAAGGTGCGCCATGCTCGCCCAGGCGTCGGCGTATTCTTGAGTAGGAGTGGTTTCGCAGGAAGGAGATTGCGACGTCACGCGCCGCCAGAAGAAACTTCACAAGTCCTTGCTGTTCTCATTCGTGATGAAACCATTCGGCGAGTAGATGTCGTCGAAGCCATCGTTGTTGAAGTCGACGAACTTGGCACTCCAAGCCCAACCGCCGACGGCAATCCGCGATGCATCGGTGGCATCCTCGAAGTCGGTGCCATCGCCGCCGAGCAGCAGACTATTGCCGCGTGCGTGACGCACATACTCCTTGTGCACTTCGACGTCATTGCCATCCATGAACTTGTCATCTTGGGTGGCGATCCGGCGTCCGGCCGAACTGAACATATTGGTCACCAGGATGTCCATCTTGCCATCCAAGTTGGCATCGGCAACACTCACACCCATGGCGGCTCCAATGTCATCGGCGCCGCGCGCGACACCTTCATCATGGAAGCGTCCGCTGCCGTCGTTGACGTAAAGATTGTTGCGACCGAAGTCGTTGGCCACATAGAGGTCCATGTCACCATCGTTATCGAGGTCTTCCCAGATCGCGCCTAGGCTGAACTTGTGATTGTTATCACTGAGTCCTGATTCTTCAGTGGCATCAACCCATTCTTCGCCGTCATTGCGCCAATAAATGTTGTTGGAGCCATTATTGGCATCGTGATAGGGGGTTGGCATACCACCCATCAAACCACCGGAGATGTAACGACTGGCGTAGATATCCAAGTCACCATCGTTGTCCGGATCGGCAGCGCACAAGCTGAAGACCTCGGTGATGTCGGGGTAGCGCAGAGTCTTGCGCTTATCGAACACACCGTTGCCATTGTTGTAAGCCAACAACACGCTGGAACCGATCGACATGGCCAGGTCTTGGTCGCCGTCGTTGTCTAGATCAAGGATCAGGACCGCGCGCGTGTTATCCAAGAAGTCGACTTGCGCAGCTTTCGAGACTTCTTCCACCGTGTGATCCTCACGATGAAGGTACAAGCGGTTCGGAAGCCCGCCTTGCTGCGGCACATAGACATCGTCACGGCCATCGCCGTTCAAGTCACCCACGGCGATCCCTTGACTGCCGATGTAACTACGGCCAATCAAACGATCATGCTTGCCCATGTACTGATCCACACCATGCAGCATCTGCAGCTTCCATCGCGGCGTATCGCCGAAGGTTGCGGTGGTGATGTCCTCGAAGGTCGGCTTCAAGGTGATCAGTTCCTCGTAGTGATAAACCTCCAAGGTCTGCATCTTCACATGCTCATCGTCTTCGCCGATCAGCCAAGTGATGGCGCCTTCGATATTCACTTGCGTGATCATGGGCGCTTCACCGGCGGCGAAGTGCATGATGAATTGCGTGCGGAAGGTATTGCCTTCCGACAACTCCACACTGACATACTTGAAGAAGTCGTTGAAGACCTCGCCGCCCTCTAGGGCAGTGCGTATGCCAACGGCTGCGCCGTCCAGTTCATCAAAGCCATAACGTTGCGCTTCCATGCCGGTGGCATGCAACACTGTCATGGTGCCGTCGTGAAAAACGGTTTCCAGATGCGCAGGGCGAAGTGCACTGGTCGAGAAACCAGCAGCAAGACTTTCTCTTGGTAGATCCTTTTCATGAATCAACCAACCCAGGAATTCCTTCAGGCCTTTCTTGGCTGCATCGTGCAAGACTTCGCTTCGCCAACCGCCAGCGGCTGGGTCTACATGTTGCACATTGTCAGCCACACCCGACGCGACCTCTGGATCGTGCGTAAGGAAAGTGGGGCCTTCTTGAGGTTCCTGGGTGCACGGGAACAGGGTGGAAACCGTGCAGAGGAAGGCTAGGGGGACCTTCCAGGTTAGGGGGGGCATGCTTCCATACTAGAGCAAGATGTCTTCTATGGGGGAAGCAGTAGGCCAAAAAATGTGCGTCGTGATAACCTTCTTGCCTTGCTCCTGCCCTTACTGACCTACACGGGCTTGTTCACCGTACTCCACATCGTGTTCTTGACGGGAGTAAGCCCGGACTACCACCGAGCGTTCAAGCTATCGCGCGCCGTTCCAGCCGCGATCATGACGTTGATTGGCCTTATTGCGGTCATTATGGCGATCGGACATTGGGATGAAGCATTCCTTTACCGTCACGATCCAGAACAAGTCGCCGGTGATTACTTCATGTGGCACGGCATGTTGATCGTCATGGGTCACTTGTTGTCCGACTTCTTATGGATGGCTTACGGCTTGGTCGCGCGCGGCATCATTCCACGCCTTGATTTGATCATTCATCACGGCGTCTGCCTCGCATGCTTCTCTTACGCCTTGTGGAAAGAAGTCGGCTTCGCCTTGTGCTTGATCTCTTTGGTCTCCGAGTTGATGCCCGTCACTACCGGCATCAGTGGATGGGGACAACACATCGGTCGCAAGGACATCATGGAGCTATCCAATCGCATTCGCCTCAAGGTCTTGATTTGGTGGCGACGTCCATTGTGGTTCTTCCTTGCAGCACTCACCGCACGTCCGATTCTGTCCGGTGAGATTCCCGAAGGCTTCGGTTTGGCATTCAGTATCGCCGTGGTTGGTTTCACCACTTTGATCTTCTTGGATAAGTACTGGATCGCAAAATGCTCTATGGCCTGTTGAGCCATAGAGCATTTCTCCTTTGCGCTGTTTCGTTGCAGGCAAGACCTGCCAGCGCACAAGCGTCCTGATTATGGAATCAGGTAACTCGCACCACGGGTAGAAGCGGCAGTTCCACCAGGAGCGGTGGCGTCGTGCACGAAACCTTGCACATTCACTTCCGTTCCGGATAAGCCAGGGAAGTCAGGCAAGTTCAGGTGGAAGGTGGCGTTGCCAATGCCTTGCAATGGTGCGCTGAAGGTTGCGTAGAGTGGTTGTTGCAAGTTAAGCAGGTAGCCGCCTTGCCAGTTGCCATTGGCGCGTCGGAGCGATACCGCCAACCATGCGTTCGCTGCAGTGGTCGGTGCATCGATCAAGCCAACCTTGAAGGACTGACTACCGCGCACTGGCGGAGTTGCACACAACAAACGTGGCATCACACCATTGCCGCCCGGGTTCGCAGGTCCGAACAAGTCCGCAGCTTGACCACCAGGGTTGCTTTCACTGAACAAGGTTGGTCCATCGAATGGGGGCAAGCCTTGCGCCACACGTGGGTCGGTCAAGGCGTTTCCAACGAAGTCCATGATCTGCGCCATGTTGATTCCCGGAACGCCACCCAATGGCAGCAGCAATGGATCGCGGTTGTCGGGGAATGGTCCGCCACCTGCAAGGTAGATGTCATCGACACCACCAGGTGCAGGGTCGTTGTTCAATACGTTGGCTTGGCCGTTGTGGAAGAACCGCTGACGCAAACCTGCGTTGCGCAAGGATGGAGTCTTGAACTTGCCGCGATCGGCGAACAATCCAGTCACGCCTTGACGACCATTGTCCTCAGCAGTTGGACGCAAGCCCAAGTTGTGGAACTGGTTGTCGGTGAAGAACGGCGGAGTGTGGCACAGGTTGCATCGTGCAGGTCCAGTGAACTGTCCCCAACCCATCATCTGGCCTGGGGTCAGTGCGTTGGGGTTACCTGCCGCGAATAGATCGACGGGTGCCTGGTTAGGAACCAAGGTGCGCTCGTAGGCAGCGATCGCGAAACCGATGCGCTCGGCCGTAATGGAAGGAGTGCCGAAGGCGTTGTCGAACAACTCCGGATAGGTAGAGTCCGCCAACAAAGCAGTAGCGATATCCGGAGTGAGGTCGGTGGCCAATGCAAGTGGGCGTACTTGGCCCAACTTGGTGGTGACCATGCCCCAATCACGGTTTTCGTGAGCCATCTCGGCATCGTTCATGATTGGACCAACAGCTTGGCTTTCCAGTGCGCCACCGAATGGAATGCTTACGGCGCCAGTCTGCGGATCGAGGAAGGTGCTTGAGCCACGGCCATCCCAGAAAGTCTCGGGTGCATAAAGCGCAGCGAAGATATCGGGAGTGCGTCGGCCGGTGACTTGGGTGTTGAAACCGAAGACAGGGTCAGGTTGATAATCACCGACAACGTCGGCGCGAATCACACCACGGGAAGCAAAGATGTCGTCGGGAGTCTGCGGCAGACTATCCGGGCCAGGGTTGGCGCCCGGTCGCAAATCGGTGAAGCTGGCCACTGGTGCATGGCAAGTTGCACAGGCCATGGTGTCATCGCTGGAGAGCTGCTCTTCAAAGAACAGAATCTTGCCGAGCGCGACCTTCTGTGGCGTGGTTGGGTTTTCCGCAGGTGCTACCGGGTTCGGCAACGGTGGCGGAGGAGGTGGTGGGCCCCCCTGCGCAGTGGCAGTGCTAGCCGAGATCCCAATTGCGAAAATCAGGCTGGATAGGGTTTGGGTAGTTGGGTTCATCAGGACAAACGATCTTGGGTGATCGTGGAGTGTCGAACCCAGCCTGCAGGCATAGGTTCCGCGGCAATTTTGTTGGCAGCAAAATCGGCGGGCCCGCGTGGATCAGCGAAAACCGCTGATCAATCGCGAATGCGGAACCATGCACCACCAGTGGAAAGCATGTTGTGCGTGGTGGTCGGGTCATTAATGAACCACTGCGCGAAGAAGCGCGTGCCAATCAGGTTCGGGTCATTCGGGACCGGCAGGATCACCGTGGCATAACCATTTCCAGCGCCGTCGTCGGAAGTTAGCACATAGAAATCACGCGCTTGACGAGGGTCCGCGAAGAGTGCAACGCCACCACGGACAGCGCCGTAAAGTGGTGCCACAGAAAGGATTAGGCGCGAATTCGCATTCGGAGGAGCGTTGTCCAGACCTACCCGGAAACTATCCGAACCGGTGAACGGCGGCTCCTTAGCAAGCAGTCGTGGCAGCTCACCACCAGCGCTGGCCGGGGTGGCGTGACCGTACTCATTGCTGCCAGCAGGGAAGCGCTCGCTATAGAGGGTAGGACGGTCGAATGGATAAAGCTCGTTGGCCACCCGCGGGTCGGTCAGCGCATTGCCGACGAAGTCCATGATCTTGTCCATCTCAATGCCGGGAACTTGATCGAGCGGCTCAAGCAGTGGATCCAAGTTGTCGGAGATTGGTCCGCCACCATCCATGTAAAGCTGACCAACACCGCCAGGCCACAAATCGGTCATCTCACCATTGTGCATATAACGCGGACGCAATCCAGCGTTCAGCAACGATGGCGACTTGAACTTGCCGCGGTCTTGATACAGACCGGTGACGTCCATGCGACCAGGGTCTTCTTGCCAATCACGCAGGCCAAGGTTGAAGAATTCCGGCTGGGTAAAGATTGGCGGCTGGTGACAAGTGGTGCACAAGGCGATGGTCATGAACTGGTCGTGACCAGTGATCTGGTCAGGAGTCATGGCGTTGGTCTGTCCCATGAACCAACGGAAGTAAGGCGTGTCATCGGGAACCAGGGTTCGCTCATAAGTTGCAATGGCGAAGATGATGCGCTCAGCGGTGACGGCAGGATCACCATAGACCTGCTCGAACAAGTCAGGGTAGGTGGGGTACAGTGCAATGGCTTGTTCCACATCCGGTGGCAAATCGGTTGCCAGGCACAGCGGTTTTGATTCGGCGATCTTGGCAGCGATCATGGCCCAATCACGGCCTTCATGCGCCATCTCGGCAGCGCTCAAGGGTGGACCGGCGATTTGGCTCTCCAACGAACCGCCATAGACAATGCTGACCAAGCCAGTCACTGGGTCAATGAATTCATCTCCTGCACGGCCATCCCAGAAGGCCGTTGGCGAATACATGGCGCCGAAGATATCGGGGGTGCGTCGGCCGGTGCTTTGTTCCTTGAGACCGAACAATGGGTCGGGGCTGAACTTGCCGTCGGCGGTGGAACGAATCACTCCAGGGGTGGTCACGATGTCATCGGCCGTGTTGAACAGGCCGTCGTAACCAGGGTGTACCTGCTCGCGCGGATCGGCGAAACCAGCAGCGGGCATATGGCAAGTGCCACAGGCCATGGTGTTGTCACTGGACAACTGCTCTTCCCAGAACAGAATCTTGCCAAGTACGGCTTTTTCCGGGGTGACTAGGTTTTCGATCGGGGCGGTCGGCGGCTGCAGCGGGCTACCTTGGGCGGCGAGCGTTGCGGTAGGAGCCAGGACAGCAATGGAGGCAATGAGGAATTGGAGGGATTTCATCGTGAACAGGGTTTGAGAGCCTGATATCAAGAATATCCCCTAAACACAGCCTCGAATTAGATTTTAAACCATTTTCTAAGGCATTTTTTTCTTAATCAATTCCGCCGGGAATGCCGACAAATAGTGGCCTTCCCCTCTCATTGTTCCTAGTCACTTAAGTCACAATGATTGTCAATACGTCTTCCTCCATTCGCCGTGCAGCTTCGACCGCTGGTACCGCTGCGCAAGCCGTAGCGGAGCTTTATCAAGGCATCGAGCAAGAGGAAATCGCTCTTGCGGTTTTCTTTGCCTCACCGGCCTATGACCAAAAGGAACTCGCCGCGGCTCTGAAAGAGCATTTCGGCAATATCCCACTGATCGGCTGCACCACCGCTGGCGAGATTGGCCCATCTGGTTATCGCGAATCCAGCATCAGCGGATTCAGCCTTTCCAGCGCCGACTTCACTGCAGTCCCGACCTTGGTCGAGAATCTCCAGGATATGGAGTTAGGTCATGGCAAGGATGTAGCCATGCGGGCGCTGAACGAGATGCGCAAAGCCGGTTCGGAACCGACTGGCGATAACACCTTCGCCTTCGTTTTGGTCGACGGCTTGAGTGTTCGTGAAGAAGCACTTGTCAGTTCGTTGTATAAACCGTTGGGTGATATCAACCTATTCGGTGGTTCTGCTGGCGACGACCTCGACTTCGGCGAAACTTTGATCTGGCACGAAGGCAAATTCCACCACAACGCCGCAATCTTCTCATTGATTCAGACTGACCTTCCATTCAAGGTATTCCGCACGCAACATTTCGTGCCAACGGAAACCAAGATGGTCGTAACCGAAAGTGACCCGCTGAAGCGCATCGTTTCCGAAATCAATGGCGAGCCTGCCGCACGCGAATATGCGCGCATGGTCGGCTTGGAGGTCGAAGAGCTCACGCCAACCGTGTTCAGTGCACACCCTGTGGTGATGCGCGTGGGTGGCGAGTTCTATGTGCGCTCGATCGCACATGTCAACGAAGACGAGACCTTGAGTTTCTTCTGCTCGATCGATGACGGCATCGTGCTGACCGTTGCTCGTGGATTGGATATGGCCGAGGGCGTGGATCATGCATTCGAAGGTTTACGTGAACGCTTAGGACCTTTGCAGCTCACCATCGGTTGTGATTGCATCCTTCGCAGCCTTGAAGGTCGCGATAAGGAGATTCGTGATGACATCGCGAAGACTTTGGAAGAGAACAACACCATCGGTTTTGCAACCTACGGTGAGCAGTACAACGCCATGCATGTCAACCAGACCTTGACGGGTGTTGCGATTGGCTCGAAGTCAAGTCAGCAGTAAACGCCAAACGACTCTATTCATACCCCCATGAACGTTGATTCGTCCGACCCCAACAACGACTCCCAAGTGGAGGCGTTGTTGACGCGTATCCAAAAGCTGGAGAAGATGAATAAGGTCTTGATGGCTCAGGTCGAGAAGAACTACGACGACCAGGGCGATGCCTTTTCCGTGCACAGCGCCGCAAGGCTATTGGAGGAAAAGGTCAGTGCGCGCACTGCTGATCTTGAACGCGCGAACCAACGTCTGGAAAAAGCCAAGACTGAGGCAGATACCGCATCAGAAGCCAAGTCTCGATTCCTGGCCAACATGAGCCATGAAATCCGTACGCCCATGAACGGCGTCATTGGCATGGCCAGCGTGTTGCTGGATACTGAACTGGACGAGGAGCAAGCCGATTATGCTCGGACCATCCAGAACTCCGGCGCCGCCCTGCTGGATGTGATCAATGACATATTGGACTTCTCCAAAGTGGAGGCGGGCAAGATGGAATTGGACCCGGTGGCGTCGCCATTGCGCAGCACGATCGCAGAAGTGATTGACCTACTCACCTTCCAAGCCAAGGAAAGGGGTTTGTACCTTGACCTTGAAGTCGACGATCGCCTGCCGGATGCGGTGATCGTGGACCAAGTTCGTTTGCGACAAGTCCTGACCAATCTCATCGGCAACGGATTGAAGTTCACCAAGAAAGGTGGCGTGGCTGTTCGCGTCGGTCAACTCGAGCGGACCGAGCGTGATATCCAGGTCCTATTCTCGATTCGAGATACTGGCATCGGGATCTCGGCCGACGCACTTCCCAGCCTATTCGAGAGTTTCTCGCAGGCGGATAACTCCACCACGCGGAAGTTCGGCGGTACCGGCTTGGGCTTGGCGATCAGTAAGCAACTGATCGAATTGATGGGGGGTGAGATTCGCGTGGTGAGTACTACCGAACAAGGCAGTACTTTTAGTTTCCACATCTGCTTGCCACTCGCCGCGAAGGCCCAAGCGCTTCAGAGTGCCCCTGATGATGGTGTATCGAAGGATGGTCACAATCCACTGGAAGGATTGCGCGTGCTTGTTGCTGAAGACAACGAGACTAACCAGAAGCTCGCTGGCCTTATGTTGAAGAAGCTCGGTTGTGAAACGCACATCGTGGAGAATGGCGCAGATGCGGTCACTGCCGTGCAGATCATGCAATTTGATCTGGTGCTAATGGACTGTCAGATGCCAGTGATGGATGGTTTTGGATCCACGCGTCAGATTCGCGCCCTCGATGACCCGGCCGCGGGCTTGCCGATTATTGCTCTTACCGCCAACGCGATGCGTGGCGACCAAGAGGCCTGCTTGGACGCTGGCATGGATGATTACCTGACTAAGCCGATCAACTTGGAGCGCCTAGCTGCTGCGATGAAGGTCCAGTTCAGCAACCGAGTGGTTCAGTAACCGAGTTGTTCGATCAGCTCACGGTCTTCTTCGGAGACCTCTTCTGTCTCGGTGTCCACAGGCTTCTCGTCGGAGGAGCAACTGCTTAGACCCAGGGTCACGAAACAGATGATGATGATGAGGAATCGTCGCATGATTTTGAAGCATATCACGTGATTTTGCCTGCCGCGCAGATGTCCTTAGAGTTAGGATGACCAAAACCGAGACTCGGTTTGTCCTGGAACCTATGGAAGCCTCTAGAAATCGCGCGGTCGCCAAGCCGGCAATGCTTGGTGCTGTGGCATTGGTGGCCCTCATTGCCTGGTTGATCTGGGCCTGGCAAGACAACAAGCAGCTACTCAGCCAGGCTGAGGCGCAGTGGAGCGATGGTGACTTTCACCAAGCGCAAGTCAGCTTGGAGTCGCTGCACGGTGGCATCGTGCCGGCTGATGAAGATGCGGTCATGGAGCTGACGGAGCGCATTCAGAGGAGCATGGTGGCTGCCGACGAAGCTGCTGCCGTCGCGCTGGCTGACGCCAATGCCAAAGTGATTGCCGAAGAGGCCCCCGTTGCGGTCGCTGAAGAAGCGCCAGTTATTGAAGAAACCCGCAGCGTCGAAGAGCAGAATCCCGCAGAAGCAGAAGCAGCACGAATCCAAGCTGCCAACGAACACGCACTTTCGCATGGTCGCGTATTGGTGCTGGTGGATCCGCTTCCTTGGGTGGAAGCCTTGCAGGATCCAACTCCGGAACAAGTCGCGGAAGGACAGGCGTTACTCGCCCGTAATCGTTTCGGCACTGGCTTGAAAGCACAATGGCCCACTCCAGCGTTCCCCAACTCGCTCCATCTACAGATGTTGGATATTGAACTTGCAGAAGCAGAGTTGGTGTCCACCTTCAACCAACTTGCACTGGCACATGGATGGGCCACGATCGTGACTGATCCTGCTCCTGTGATAAAAGCCCTGCGCACACCCAGTCCTGAACAGCGCACCGAAGGCGCATTGCTGACAGCGCGGCATAAGATCAGTGCAGCGCTCTTGCCACGCTGGATTGAACCAGCCTTGTCGAAGCCAGTGCTTGATGTCTTGCGTAATCAAGAGATCACTCCGGTGGAGATTGATGCACAGTTCTTGAGTCTTGCCCAATCCACCATGAGTCAGAAGGTCGAGCAACTTGCCGTTGGCCCTTGGACCAAGGCTACGAATTCCGCATCCGCCAATGGCGCGTTGACGTCGGCGAAGGCATTGCTGGAACAGTTGCCCAAACCCGGCCTCACTGAAGCGGAAGTCGCCGACATCACCAAGCGCATTACAGTCATCCAAACAGAAGCGACCGCTGCGGCGAAAGCTCGTGGCGCGGTAGAGGCGAAACTAGCCGCAGAGATTCTGGCTAAGGAAAACACCGAGCGCAATCCCTTCGAGGCACAAGGTTGGACCATCGTCGATCGTACGCTGGGACACGGTGGCTTCGCCAAGAAGTTGAAGGATCCAAAGACCGGGATCGTTTTCGCGTTGATCGCACCGGGTGAATACCAGATGGGATCGCCGGCAGCAGAGCTGGAGCGCGAGGCCGATGAAATCCAGCGCAAGGTCAAGATTGACAAGGCGTTCTATCTAGGCATTACGGAAGTCACGCAAGCGCAATGGCGGAAAGTCATGCCGTCGAACCCTAACCCAAGCCACTTCAATGGATCCAAACTTCCGGTGGACTCGGTCAGTTGGAATGACTGTCAGGAATTCTTGGCAGCGGCCGGTAGCGGTTACCGTTTACCCACCGAGAGGGAGTGGGAATACGCCTGTCGCGCCGGCACGCTCACGCCATTTTCTTGGGGCGCCTTGATTACCAACGCACAGGCTAACCTCGACGGCCGCGCGCGCTACGGAGAAGGCGCCGTCAGCGGTGCTCATATCAAGACCATTGCGGCAGGCAGCTTGCCGGCGAACCCTTGGGGCTTGCATGACATGCATGGCAACGTTTGGGAATGGTGTTCTGATTGGTATGGCAGCGACACCAGTGCGCCTGAGGGTGCCGGCACGGAGCGCGTCCTACGCGGCGGTTCTTGGATCAATGGGCCGCGTTATTGCCGAGCCGCGAATCGCTTCATGCAGACGCCGGACACCCGTCAATACGTGAATGGTTTCCGCGTGGTCTACGACTTGCCAGAAGCACCTTAACTAGGCGCTGCCGCCAATAGCGGAATGCGTTCGCGTTTGGAGACTACTACGCCACCCGGTTTCTCAACGGTGATTGCGAACTGGAAGGCTTGCTTCACGCGAATCTTTGGATCGATTGCAATGACGACATCATTGTTGCCTGCGGGAATGTCGAAGACTCCACCATCCACTGGGTATTTGGTGTCGGTCTTGTCATCGAAGATCCACAACTGATACTGACTTTGAGCTGAGTCGTTCGCGGCCAGACCGCGGAAGCGCATGTAGCCACGCTGTTCACTATCGGACCAGAGGATCTCGCCACTGGCGCCGATGGAGGATGGGTCCTCCAGTGCAGTCCAGTCCAGGCGCAGCAAGTCCGTTGGAGCTTGTGCGACTAAACCCTGCAGCAATTCTTCACCACTCAGCGCGTCGGTACTTGTGAGGCGTGGCAGCCACCCGATCAGCGCCAAGATTCCGGCGGCTGCGGTCAGTACCCATGGCGACAAACCAGTGCGACGCTCCGAACCAGGTCCGAGGAGTATTTCGCTGCCTTGTTCGAGCGACATCGGCTGCTGCTGCGGATTCTGCGCGAAGTGGGTTGCGGCTTGCTGGTACAGCCTGGCTTGTAAGGACTCGGGAACCGGATTGACCTCGGAATCCATCTCGGCGAAAGCGATTGCTGCACTGACGGCAGCTTGTTCTGCGGATTTCATGAGGGTGTCAGTTTCAGCGCCGGCCAGTTCCTCGAGCTCTCGGAGTTCCTCCGGGAGCAAGGTGCGCACCATGGAGTCCGCGAGCAATTGGTCGCGGCGTTCGGTGGGCTGTGATGAGGAAGTGTTCATGACGGTGACGGCAGGCTTGCCGTGTTGGTGGCTACGCGTGAACGGATCTGGTCGAGGCCGCGTCGGATCAGCGACTTGGCCGTGCCAAGCGGGATTTCCATGCGGGTGCTGACCTCGTTATGCGTGAGACCATGGTAAAGGGAGAGCTCGACGGCTTCGCGTTGTTGCGGCTGCAAACTTGCGACCAGTTGCTTGGCGCGTTCCAGGTCTTCGCGACCGGCGAGTTCCTGTTCAGGCAGCCATTCGGTGGCTTCCGGCTCCTCGACGATCGTGTGATCCTCGGGGCGCCTGACTTGGCGACGGACTCGATCGATCAGGCGTCGCCGGGTGAGCGTTGCGATGAAGGCGACTTCGCTGCCCTTATCCGGATCGAAGCGAGAAGCCACTTTCCAGATCTCGACGAAGATCTCCTGCACCGCGTCTTCTGCGGTGCCAAGGTCGCGCAAGAAGCGCCTGGCAAGCGACCACACCAAACCGCTGTAGCGGTCGATGCAGGCCGAGATCGCCTGATTGTCGCCTAGTGCGACCGAAGGGAGAAGTGGTGGAGTCACCGGATGTTTAGGGCAGTGCTTACTGCTGTGGGGCTAGCCGCCCGATGGTCGTTGCGGACCATCGAGCGGCGGAGGTGGTTATTCAGGAAGGAGCACGGTGTCGATCACGTGGATCACGCCGTTGGAAGCCTCAAGGTTGGACTTGATGACATTCGCGTCATTCACCTGGAAGCGATCGTCCAGGAAGCGGAAGCGCAGCTCGCCGCCTTGCAGTGTTGCGGCCGAGTCGGCCTTGATTGCCATGCCCGCGAAGATGCGGCCAGGTACCACGTGGTAGGTCAGGATGTCCGTCAGCATCTGACGGTTCTCTTTCTTCAGGAGTTCCTCGACGGTTCCTTCAGGGAGGGCAGCGAAAGCCGCATCGGTAGGAGCGAAGACGGTGAATGGACCATCGCCTTTCAGTGCGTCGACCAAGCTTGCTGCACCAAGTGCGGCGGCCAGGGTCTTGAAGTCACCAGCCTCAACGGCGGTATCGATGATGTCGTTGGTGTTCGGCAGCATCACCGCATCGATCACATGGATCGTTCCATTGCTGCACTCGATGTCTGTGGTGACGATCTTGGCACCAGCAAGGTATGCGCCGTTGTCCTTCATCTTGAAGTTCAGGCGTTGACCGTTCAGGCCAGTGAGGAAGTCGGACTTGACCACATCCTTAGCCATCACATTGCCTGACACCACGTGGTAAGTCAGGATGTTCTGCAACATGCCTTTGGCTTCAGGCTTCAGCAAGGAAGCGACCGTGCCTTCAGGCAGTGCGGCGAAGGCCGCGTCGGTCGGGGCGAAGACGGTGAAGGGGCCATCGCCTTCAAGCGCGCCGGTCAAGTCGGCGGAGGCCAATGCTGCTTCAAGAGTCTTGAAGGAACCCGCGGCGTTGGCGGTCTCGAGGATCGTTGCCTTCTCGATGTAAGAAGCCGTGGTTGCCTTTGCGGTGGCTTCATTGACCATCGCGGTCTCGGAGTTCTTGCACTGGGCGGAAAGAGGTGCGGCGCAGAGTGCCACGATTGGAAGGAGGAAGAACTGTTTCATGTCAACTAGTTCGCTACCTTCGTGATGATGGATTCAGAACTTTGGAAACAATTTGGAATTACTCTTTTCGTCCATCGCGCGAATGTGAGTTTTTCCTTGCGGTAGTACTCGCAATAAGCGGCGACGGCATCGTGATCGATGCGATACTGCTCCGGCATGCACTGCACGAAGGGGGTGAGACCATTGCTCTCGAACTGGTAGCTATCGGCGAAGTCAATCACCTGCATAGATGCGTGCGTACGCGACTCGCCGAAGCGGAATCGGTACTCACCATGAAGAGCACGCGTTAGCTTGATAAGCCAGAGATAATTGTCATAGGACTCATCTGCCCAGATTACGCAAGGGTGGTTGCGGTGGGTGGCTCGATAAGGTGCATCCACGCCGCGCCCATGCAATACGGCACATAGGATCTGTGCACCTTCCAGAATCATCTTCACCACATGCTGATCGCAATGCATACGTGCATTGCGATCGTGGTTTTCGTCAAGGATGAAGATGTTCAAGGTCAGTCCGTATCGCTCAGGAAGCACGCAGGGAATCGATGGCTTCACGCAAGGTCCAAGCAGCACTACGACTTCCCTGGTCTTCAGCGCGAATCAGCGCAATCTCGATTTCTGTAGCTTTAACGGCATCTATTGGGAGCAGGGCAAGGATGGCCTCGAGCGCCTGCCTGTAACGAGTCGCGCAGGCCTCGGTGTCGCCATCGTTGAACTCAAGGACACCAGCACTCACGACTTCATCCAAATAGCCCTTAAGACCTACCTGTTTAGCCTTGGGCTGTTCGGTTACACCTCGATCCAGTTCCTTTGCTTCTTCCGTGGGGTCGGAAGCATCGGTGTAGACCGAGAAGGAGTCGAACTCCACGCGGAAGGGACCGGCCTGCTTATCATATAGATAAACACCGATACTTTGCGCGGTCTCAGCCGTGAGTGCGGGCTTGCCTTTCATCTTGTTGCCGAAGCTATACGGCTCGAAGTCTTCCCAAGGCAAGCGGATGACGGTCCATGCGCCGTCGCGGGTCTCGAACTCCTGCCAGTAGCCGCCGCCGAATAGGTTCACTCCTTCACGTTCGAAGGAACAGATGTAGGTGCGGCCATCGCCCAAGACCTTGATCTCGATGCCATCACTGGCAGGGAGGGCGAGTGCACGTTTTGCGCTGCGGAAACTCGCGAAGCCACCGTTGTTGTCGAGAGAAAGGTCTCCCTGAAACAATAGGGTACTATTTACGGTGCGCGAGACCTTGCCTTTGGAGACACCGCCCATCACCGTATCGTGGATGGTGAGCCAACGGGAGCTGTCTTTCTCGCCGAAATCGAAGACGGTCTGCGGCGTGATGGAAAGGGACAAGAGAGTGAAGATCAAGTATTTGAGTGACATGTTCGGAAGGGGAAAAGGGTTTCGTTTCTGCTCGTTAGGCCTTCGTGGCCACGCCCTCGGCGGATGCAGTTTTCTGCACCCACTCTTCGAAAGAAGCAAGGTCGGTCATCGCCAACACTCCATCGATCGGTTTGCGTCGCAACATGCCGGCACCACCTGCGAGCAGCGGAGTGTCGGCATCCAATAGAGTGCGCAACTCCACTAGTTGGCGTGTGGTAAGGGAAACGTCGGCGGCCGATGAAATGCTGACTGCCACCGTTGCTTCCGGGTATGCACGGGAAACTTCGATGATCTCGTTGACCGGCAGATCCACGCCGAGCATATGTACGCTGATACCCTCCATGGCGGCTAGCAGTGCCAGGATCTGCAGCCCAAGCCCATGGCGCTCGCCGGCCATAGTGACCAGGATTATGTCTACGTAATACTCGGAGGTCTTCGGAAGTGGGATTTGCAGGCGTGCGGAGCGGAGCACATCCTCGATTGCTTCGGTGAGCAAGTGCTCTTGGTGAATGTCGATTTCTTCTGCGGCCCAAGCGTGGCCGATGCGTTGTACCAATGGCACGACCAACTCATGAAGAGTGGCCCGCACTCCAATCTCACGCATCGATGCCTCAAGCAGGATACGCAGGGATTTGCCATTCAAGCTCAGTGACTTCTCGACGAGCCCGGAGCGATGGGGGGTGCGTTTTTTGCGCTCCTTATTAAGGAGGGCTTCGACCTCTTCATCGCTTCTGGTGAGGATTTGGCTTGGCCGCAACCCGTAGGCGATGAGTTCGGCGGCAGCTTGCAGAAGATTCACTGCACCGCGGGAATACCTGCGATGGCCGGATGGCAGCCGGCTGGCGGCGGGCCGCCCATAACGCTTTTCCCACACCCTGATGGTGTGGGGAGAGAGGCCGGTAATGCTGCTGGCGTCGCCGATCGAGTAGAGATCCGTCGCTGCTGGTGATTCACTCATGTCTACATATTAACGGATTTCTTTGACAAAAACTGAAATTTGTCTATAAAATAAATTAGACAACAACGAAGATGCCTGTAGCAAATGTCAACACTCCCAATTCTCACCAGCCTTTTCGCACTCTCCGGACTGATGGTCCTTGCATGGACTTTTCTCTTAAAGAGGCGTCAGCTAGGGCATGTAGACATGCTGTGGGCTTTAGCGATTGCCGGGCAAGCCGTCTGCTATGCGGTCTTGTCCGATGGCTGGGGGCCCCGACGATTTGCTCTCGCCCTGCTTGCCTCTATCTGGGCATTACGCTTGAGCTTCCATCTAGCCAGGCGTCTTGGACGCGATGGAGAGGATGGACGCTACCTAGCTATGGAGGCGGCTGCTGGTGAGCGCGCACCGATGTTCTTCCTTGGCTTCTTCCAATTGCAGGCACTCGCTGCTTGGCTTTTTGCCATTCCTTTCGCCTCTCTTGTACTGGATGCTGAACCAGGCTGGCGAATCTGGGAAGTTCTTGCCCTTGGCGTTTGGATCATCAGCCTGCTCGGCAACGGCCTTGCCGATCGACAGCTTGATCGCTGGCGCGGCAACCCCAGCAACCACGGCAAGACCTGTCGTGCTGGCCTCTGGAATTGGTCTCGCCATCCCAACTACTTCTTTGAGTGGCTGCTTTGGTGTTCCTATCCCATTGCTGCCATTGGCACTCCGTATTTCATCCTGAACGTCGGCATCGCCGCTTTGATGCTGATCATGGTGACCAAGGTTTCAGGTATCCCTTTTACCGAGCAGCAAGCGCTGCGCAGCCGTGGCGACGACTATCGCACCTATCAGGAAACCACTTCCCCTTTCTTCCCAACCCCACCAAGAAATGTCACTGACCATCCAAGCCGCTGAGCGCTCGCTCCTTCCCGACCCAATGATTCGTTGGGGAATCCGCCGCCTGCTGGGTAAACGCTTGCGCGGCTTGTATGGCCAAACGCAAGAGAGCAACAGTGCCGGACTTTCTCAATGGTTGCAGCAGATGCGCTCAGGGCCGATCGCCATCGACACCGGCGAGGCAAACGAACAGCATTACGAAGTGCCTGCGGACTTCTATGCCTTGTGCTTGGGAGATCATCGCAAGTATTCGTCTTGCTACTGGGATTCAGAGACGACTGATTTGAGCCAAGCAGAGGAAAGCATGCTGAGGTTGACTTGCCAACGAGCCCAGCTCGAGGATGGGCAATCCATCTTGGAGCTGGGTTGCGGATGGGGAAGCCTGAGCCTGTGGATGGCCAAGCAGTATCCCAACAGCAAGGTGCTTTCCGTGTCGAACTCGGCAAGCCAGCGCACCCACATCCTGGAGCAGGCCAAACAGCGCGGCATCACCAACTTATGTGTCGAGACCATGGACATGAATGATTTCCAACCGAATGGGGAATTCGATCGAGTGGTCTCGGTGGAAATGATCGAACATATGCGCAACTGGGAAGAACTCCTTGGGCGCATCTCCAGCTGGTTGCTCCCAGGAGGTCGTTTGTTCTTGCATTTCTTTTCCCATCGCGAGGTTTCCTATCCATTCGAGGACAGCAACCAAAACGACTGGATGGCGCGAAACTTCTTTACCGGGGGGATGATGCCTTCCCATGGGTTGCCATCCCTCTTGGATATCCCCTTCAAGGTCGTTGCCGATTGGCCGGAGTCAGGATCCCACTATCAACGAACGGCCGAGGCTTGGCTCCAGAACCTGGACAAGAATCGTGAACAAGCGATTCGCATCCTTCAAGG
This sequence comes from Planctomycetota bacterium, assembly GCA_024229395.1. Classification (GTDB taxonomy): domain Bacteria; phylum Planctomycetota; class UBA1135; order UBA1135; family UBA1135. The sequence goes on from JAAESM010000024.1 coordinate 23,112, forward strand.
TGCCGGCTACGCGGATAAGGCAGAAGCCGAGCGTCAGGTGCAACGATGGCGGATGTTCTTCCTTGCCTGCGCCGAGTTGTTCGGATTCCGTCAAGGCAACGAGTGGCTGGTATCGCATTACCTGCTTGAGCCATCGACCCAAGGATGAACTCGATGAAACGAATACTTGCTACCGTCGCGGTCTGGTTCGACTCCCGGAATGCCAAGGAGAGTGAAGACGATCGCATTGACTGGATGCGGGCCGTTCCCTTCGTGGCCATGCACTTGACGTGCTTATTCGTTCTCGCAGTAGGGGTGAGCACCACAGCGGTCGTGGTGGCAGTGGTCCTTTTCGCCTTGCGCATGTTCGCCATCACGGCTTTTTACCATCGCTATTTCTCGCATCGCAGCTTTGCTACTTCGCGCCCCGTTCAGTTCCTGTTCGCCGCCCTTGGTGCGAGTTCGGTACAGCGAGGACCACTCTGGTGGGCGGCACACCACCGACGTCATCATCGTCATAGCGATGAGGTCGGCGACAGCCATAGTCCACGTCACGGATTCTGGAATAGCCATGTCGGTTGGTTCCTGAACCGTCGCAATCTGCGCACGCGTACCGAAGAGGTCAAGGACCTCACGGCTTTCCCGGAACTGGTGTGGCTGGATCGTTTCGACTTGGTGGTGCCGGTCATCCTTGCTTGCCTTTGTCTGCTTGCCGGCACCTTGCTTGAGATGTTCGCCCCCGGCTTGGGGACCAACGGCCCGCAGCTCCTGGTGTGGGGCTTCTTCGTCAGCACGGTGGCTCTGTATCACTCCACCTTCACGATCAATTCCTTGGCGCATCGATTCGGAAGCCGCCGCTTCGCGACCCGCGATGACAGTCGCAACAACTTCCTGCTGGCACTCCTGACTTTCGGGGAAGGCTGGCACAACAATCATCACCGCTATCCAGGCTCGGTGCGTCAAGGGTTTCGTTGGTGGGAAGTGGACTTCAGCTACTACCTACTTCGCATCATGGCCAGCATCGGCTTGGTCTGGAGCCTGCGCGGCGTGCCGAAGCGATTGCTCGGAGGGGAGCGATGAAGGTCGCAGTGATCGGAAGTGGAATTTCTGGTTTGACTGCAGCATGGATGTTGCAGACTCGCCATGAGGTCAGCATTTTTGAGGCGGACGACCGGCTGGGCGGGCATACCCACACCGTCAAGGTCGCTGCCGGCAAGCAAGGGGAAGACCTCCCGGTCGACACGGGCTTTATCGTCTTCAACCGCCGCACCTACCCAACTTTCTGCCGCTTGTTGGAGAAACTCAATGTTGCAGCGCGTGATTCTGACATGGGGTTCAGCGTGGAGATGCAGAGCAATAAGGTCGCCTACCACGGGCGCGGATTCTGGGGTCTGTTCGCGCAGCCTTGGAACCTGTTCCGCCCGGCGCATTGGCGCATGCTGAGAGACCTATTGCGTTTCTATCGAGAAGCGCCAGCTCTTCTCACGAGTGAAGATTCGCCGACGCTTGGAGAATACTTGCAGACCAACGGCTACAGCAAGGTCTTCCTTGACGAACATCTCGTGCCGATGGCGGCTGCAGTCTGGTCCACGGATCCGGCTGACATCCTCAACTTCCCGGCACGCACTTTGATCCAGTTCTTCCGCAACCACGGGTTCTTGGATGTGCGGAACCGCCCGCAATGGCTCACGGTCAAGGGCGGCAGCCGCACCTACGTCGACGCCATCCATGCAGCGTTGCGCGGTCCGGTCTTTCTCTCGACGCCGGTACTTGGATTACGCCGTGAGGATGGAAAGGTCCATTTGAAGACAGCGGATGGCGAACAGGAATTCGACCAAGTCGTGGTGGCCACCCACGGCGATACCGCATTAAGGATGCTGACCGACGCTTCGCCGTTGGAGCGTGAAATCTTGACTCCGTTCGGATTCCAAGCAAACGATGTGGTGTTGCATCAGGACTCGAGCTTGATGCCGAAAGCGAAGCGCACCTGGTCAGCGTGGAACTATTTCGTTCCCTCGCGAGGCGTCGTGCGCGCCACGGTGACCTACTGGATGAATCGATTGCAAGGAACTGTCAGCGCCGAACCATTGCTGGTCACGCTGAACCGTTCCAACGAGATCGATCCACAGAAGGTGCTTGGCAGTTTCACTTATGACCACCCGATCTTCAGCGCGGAAGCAGTCTCTTCACAGGATCGTCATGCGGAAATCAGCGGCACTTCCGGCATCCATTTCTGCGGAGCTTATTGGCGCAATGGTTTCCACGAGGATGGTGCTTGGTCAGCACTGAGGGTGGCGGAAGAGCTTGGCGCAAGCGAGGAGTTCTACGCATGAATGCATTGCTTCACAGCCGGCTGTTTCAGGGTGTCGTGCGTCATCGTCGTCATGAGGACGGCGCGCATGACTTTAGCTACAGTCTGAATCTCGCCCTGCTGGATCTGGATGAGTTGGACGACCTGCCTTCCCATCTTCCGTGGCACGGCAAGCGTTTTGCCCCACGTTCCTTCCGACGATCGGATTACTTCGCGGCCCATGACCCCGACATGAAGAAGGCCCTGCGCGATCGCGTCGATGCAGAACTCGGCTTCCGTCCCAAAGGGCGCATCCAGATGCTTACCCAACTACGCAGCTTCGGCTACTTGTTCAACCCCGTCAGCTTCTACCTGCTCCATGATGAGCACGATCGACTTGCGGCAGTGATCGCTGAGGTCACCAACACCCCTTGGCGGGAGCGGCATGCCTATGTCTTGGATGCTCGCGGCGAAGACGCAGCGCAAACACGGAAATGGACCTTTCAGAAGGTCTTTCACGTCTCGCCATTCCATGGCATGGACCATGTCTACCGCTGGCGACTGCAGTTGCGCGGGCATCGCTTTGTCGTAGCGATGGTCAATGAACGAGCTGGCAAGCGAGTCTTCGATGCCACCCTCGTCGGCGATCTCAAGGGCTTGAGCCGCCATGAAGTGGCTCGCCAAGTCCGACGCAGTCCCTTTCAAAGCCAACGATTGCATTTCGCGATCTATTGGCAAGCACTGCGCTTGTTCCTGAAGCGCGCCACCTTCCATCGCCACCCGCATAAGGCGGCTGACCCACCCAAGAAAATCAAGGCATAGAATCATGTCATCACCCACTCTTCTCAATTCCAAGCCGGAACCGATTGCCGGGCACCCAGTCACCGCCAAATCTCGCCCCTTCAACTCCAGCGCTTGGAGGGTACGTGCAGCGCGCCGCCTGGTGCTGCGTTCCATCGGGCGTATCACCTGTGGCGAACTTCAGCTGGTCGAGCCGGCGCAGCGCAAGAACGTGAGTGAGCCGACGGCCTGGTTGTTTGGGCAACCGACCGAAGACCAATTGCACGCCAAGATCACCGTGCAGGACCCTCGTTTTTGGGTTTGCCTGGTGACCGGGGGTGCTCTCGGAGCGGCCGAAGCATACGCTGAAGGATGGTGGCATACCGACGACCTGACCTCCGCGATTCGACTGTTCGCACGAAACCGCAAGGTGCTCCAGAGGATCGATGGCGGGCTCGCGAAGATGAGTGCGCCGTTGCTGCGTCGCTTGCACCGGGCCAATCGCAACACCATGCAAGGCTCCAGGAAGAACATCGAGGCCCATTACGACCTCAGCAATGAGTTCTTCTCGTTGTTCCTGGATCCGACCATGACCTACAGCTGCGGCTTGTTCGCCGATCAGGCGACCACCCTGGAGCAGGCACAAATCGCCAAGATCGATCATCTATGTCGCAAGTTGGAGTTGACGCCGGAGACACACCTGCTGGAAGTGGGCACGGGCTGGGGCGGTTTCGCTCGTCATGCGGCGCGCGAATGTGGATGTCGCGTCACCACCACCACCATTTCCAAGGAGCAACATGCTTGGGCGAAGGAGTTGATCGCCGCCGACGGCTTGGAGGACCAGGTGGAGCTCCTGCTGCAAGACTACCGTTCACTGCAGGGCAAGTACGACCGCGTGGTCTCGGTGGAAATGGTCGAGGCCGTCGGCGCCGACTTTCTGGGCGAGTATTTCGAGACGCTCGGTGGCTTGCTGAAACCTGGCGGAGTGGCGGCGGTCCAGGCCATCACCATTCAGGACCAGGACTTCGAACGCGCAAGTCGCCACATCGATTTCATCAAGCGTTACATCTTCCCGGGTTCCTGCATCCCATCCGTCACAGCCATGTGCGAAGCCATGACCAAGGATAGCGACCTGAAATTGGTCCATCTTGAGGACTTCACCCCGCATTACGCGACTACGCTTGATCGCTGGTCAGTCGCCTTGCAGGAGCGCCATGAAGAGGCGCGTGCCATGGGGTTGGATGAACACTTCCTGCGCACTTGGGAGTACTACTTCCGTTATTGCGAAGGCGGCTTCGCGGAGCGTCATATCGGTCTGGTGCAGATGATGCTGGCCAAACCGGCAAGCAGCTACTCACTTTCCGTGCAGGAGGTCATCTCATGAGGCGGGCTTGGACTCCCGGTGAGGATGGGCGGCAGGGCGAGTCGGCCGAGGTCGGTCGCCCACGCGTGGGTATTTCCGGATGCGTTCTGGGTGAGCCCGTACGCTTCGATGGTGGCCATAAGCGCAGCCATTTCGTGGCGACGGTGCTCGGTAAGTTGGTGGACTTCGTTTCGGTGTGCCCGGAGATGGAGGTCGGGATGGGAACGCCTCGGCCAACCCTACGCCTACTTTTCGACCCTGATTCTGGGGTGCGCTTGGTC
>JAAESM010000025.1 GCA_024229395.1 Planctomycetota bacterium
CCTCAGGATTCATCACAAGAGCCTGCAGCTTGCGATTCGCTGACTCGATGTGGCTTGGATAGGCATCGATACCATACCCAGTGCCGATATCTTCGTTGTAGTTGAAGTAGTTGAAACGTCTAACCTTGAAGGGGCAGTTGTTGGCACAATAGCGAGTGCCGATACATCGGTTGTAGGCCATCGCATTGATACCCTCCTCGGTATGCACTGTCGCAGCCACAGGGCACACCTGCTCGCAGGGGGCAGTTTCGCAATGCATACAGGCGACCGGCTCTTGGACGATATCCGCGTGTGTTTCGTCGCCTTGGAAGTAGCGATCAAGACGCAACCAGTGCATCTCACGGCTATTCATAACTTGCTCGCGGCCCACGATCGGAACGTTGTTCTCACTCTGGCAAGCGACAACGCAAGCACTGCAGCCAATGCATTTCCCAAGATCGATCGACATGCCCCACTGAGGAACAGTGACCCCATTCTTTTTGTCTTCCTGCTCCAACTGCGTTAGCGGCTCAACCCAAGGTGACCCATTGTTATCCGGCCCTACCAGCGGAACGTGCGGCCCTTGCACCTCGGCGAACTTAGAAACCTTCTCGTAAAGCGCCTTCGTGCCTTCACGCACCAAAGTGAAGCTCCGCTCCTCGGTCTC
>JAAESM010000026.1 GCA_024229395.1 Planctomycetota bacterium
GTTGAGAAGTCCCGGGGCGCTGTCATGTCTGAAGTGCAGCTGCTCTCTCTCGAGCTCTCTGGGCACGGGATTGATGCGCTGCAGGACTTCAAGACTCGCTTCTCCTTCATCAAATCACAGATGGAGCCCGAAGATATGCCGTCATCGAACACGATGTCACGGTGGCTCTACGAAAAGTTGAAGGATGTCCCTACCTTGCGCGCATACACAAGTCGTTGGCGCGAAGCCTCATCCTTTTCGTCTCGGTTCAAAACCTTCAACTACCTCTGGACAAAGATGACGAAAAAGATCCGAGACCGTGCTCTTGACCTCAATGCCAAGAGCATGAAGGAAGCCTTAAAGGCCGGAGGCAAGAAGGGCAAGGGCCAAAACAACGACCACCCGAAGCCAGGCGCTGTTGGCAGCAAGGCCGGCGGCGGCGGCGGCAGCGGCGACAACAAGAGTCGCTCGCGCGGTCGTCGCGGCGGTGGCGGAAAGAAGCGAAAGGAAGGAGAAGAGCCCAAAAGCGGAGCCGATGCCAACGCTCTTCCTGGAACCAAAGGTAAGAAGGGCGGCGGCAAAGGAAAGGGAGGAAAAGGCAAGACCAAGAAAGCTAAGTCCGGCAAGGGCCTCACTGCTAACTGGTCCGTGGCCAAGAAGGCTGGAACACCCTGCATGTTCGAGGTCAAAGCCAAGGGCAGCTGCAAGGTCACCAGTTGCGCCTTTTGCCATGACGACGCTATCGTGGCTGCTGAACGACAGCGCCGCGCACAGCTCGTCCCGAAAGGTGGCAAAGCAGGCGGCCCTCCAGCAAAGAAGAATGCCGTCGTTGCCGTCATTGCGGGCGCTTCGCTCGTACTCGGTGGCAACGCTTGCCCGATCCGAGACCCTTCCTGCACAGCTGCTGAATTCCCGTTGCACTTTGCGCGGAACACGCCAAGTCACTACTTCGATGCCGAGCTGATGACGCACAGTGACGACAGCAAC
>JAAESM010000027.1 GCA_024229395.1 Planctomycetota bacterium
AAGCGCAGCCATTTCGTGGCGACGGTGCTCGGTAAGTTGGTGGACTTCGTTTCGGTGTGCCCGGAGATGGAGGTCGGGATGGGAACGCCTCGGCCAACCCTACGCCTACTTTTCGACCCTGATTCTGGGGTGCGCTTGGTCGAGTCCAAGCAAGGTATTGATCACACCAGCTCCATGAAATCCTGGGCCAAGAAGCGTGCTGACCAGCTTGCTGAGGAGGATCTCGACGGTTTCATTCTGCAAGGCAAGTCGCCGAGTTGCGGCATGGAAAGGGTGCGGGTCTACCGCGACACAGGTATGCCACACAATCAAAGCAGCAGCGGTCTTTTCGCCGCGGCACTGATGGATCGCAATCCCATGTTGGTGGTGGAGGAGGCGCAACGTCTTAACGACAACCGCCTGCGCGACAACTTTTGTTTTCGCCTATTCGCCATGCGTCGCGCCAAAGACCTGTTCCGCAGCCAGTGGTGCAACGGCGACGTGGTGGACTTCCACACCAAAGAGAAGATGGCCTTGTTGGCACGTGGCCGGCAGGCCTACACCAAGCTTGGACACTTGGTCGCACGCGTGTCCGAGTACGCCCGCGAGGATTTCGCCCACGAGTATCTGACGTTGTTCAATGAGGCACTGAAACCTAAGCCCACTCGCGGTCGCCTGCTCGATGCACTGCAGCATTTGGCGGGGCACTTCAAGGGAGACCTGCACCCACAGGAACGCACTGAATTCTTCGAATCCATGAAGGAGTTTCACGCCGGGCGCCTTCCTATGAGCGCCCTGGCTCGCTTGCTCCGCATTCTGGCTGCCAGGCATGATCGCCTGTGGGTCGCCGACCAATCGCTGCTACGACCAGCTCCGAATGAGCTCGGGCTCTACAACCATATTTTTTGAGTTCCGCTTGCCTCTGAAGCGCTCGCCGCTTTAGCCACATGCTGCTATCGTCGGCGATTCATGTTCCGCTCACGCCCTAGCCTCGTCACTCTGCTGTGCTGTCTTGCCACAGCTCCGTTGTTCGCCCAACATCCCGAGTCCGAGGCGGAGCCAGCCACGCCAGTAGTCACCAAGGATGCCGCCCCGGAGCGGTTCATCACCCAACATCAGGGCACCTTCCACGGTCAGCAAGTGGCCTACAGCGCCATCGCCGGCGAGACCATCCTCAAGGACAAGGATGGCAACCCGCGCGCCAGCATCTTCTCCACTTCTTATGTCAAGAACGGGGTCAACGATGCCAGCACCCGCCCGGTCACCTTCCTGTGGAACGGCGGCCCCGGCTCGGCATCTTTGTGGCTGCACATGGGCGTATTCGGTCCCAAGCGCGTGGACATTCCTTCCGACGCCCGCGACGACGGCGCACCCCCTTATCCGATCATTGATAACCCAGGCGCCTTCCTCGATATCTCGGATATCGTCTTCATCGATCCCGTTGGCACCGGTTTCAGTCACACGATGGGGGATACCGAGGGCAAGGAGTTCTACGGTGTCAAGCAAGATGCCAAATCCATTGCCGAGTTCATCTACCAATGGGTCAGTGAGAACGGGCGCTGGAACTCGCCCAAGTTCATTGGCGGTGAGAGTTATGGCACTACGCGTTCGGCCGCGGTGATCAAGGAACTGGAAGGCCGCTTCGACGACATTGCCATCAACGGCATCATTCTGGTTTCCGCGATCCTCGACTTCAGCATCGAGAATCATTCGCCCGGCAACGAGATCCCCAACATGATGCATTTGCCCACCATGGCCGCAACCGCCAAATACCATGGCAAAGCCGGCAAGGGGATTGCGCTTGAGGATTTCGTGCAGCAAGCACGCGACTACGCCCTTGGTGATTACGCCCATGCTCTGTTGCAGGGCGAGAGCCTGTCCGCTGAAGAACGCGCCCGTGTTCGCGAGAAGCTCGCTTGGTTCACCGGCTTGTCCGAGAACTACCTCGAGCAGATCGATCTGCGCCCACAGCCCGCGCGTTTCCAGAAGGAGTTGCTGCGTGATCGCGGCCTGACTGTTGGCCGTTTGGATTCACGCTACACCGGCGTGGACTTGGATTCCGGCGGCGAGCATTCGGATTCCGATCCAAGCTTCTACGGCATTGATGGTTCCTACTCCACCGCCATGAACGCTTATCTGCGCGGTGATCTGGGCGTGAAGACCGAGCGCCACTACAACGTGATCGGCGGCCTGGGCGGGCCATGGGATTGGAAGATGTCGGGCATGCCGTTTAACTACTTCAACGTGGCACCCTTCATTGGCCACGCCATGCGCCAAAACTCTGGTCTACAGGTTTTCGTGGCTGCAGGTTATTACGACTTTGCCACGCCATTCTTCGCCGCCGAGTACAGCCTCAATCGTGCTGGCATTATTCCAGAGCGCGTGCATTTCAAGTACTACGAGGCCGGTCACATGATGTACATCCACCATCCGTCTTTGCATGCCTTGCAGGCCGACGTGCGTGAGTTCATCACCCAGACCTTGTCTTCCACCAAGTAGTTCCAGTCTTGCTTCACGCGCCCTCCCTCATTCCAGTTATGAAAAAGACCTTAGCTTTCACGATTGCCCTGCCCACGATTCTTGGCGCCACAAGTTGCACTGAAACTTCTGGCGACGCCGCGCGTCTCGAACAGTCCATCGACAAAATCGCCACTGCCGTGACCGCCATCGCTGATGGAGGTGACGTGCCCCACGAAAGCTTTATTCGCGATGCACTACTGGACAAGCCGAATGTCAGGAGACATTGTCGTCGTCTTGGTCAGGAACTGGGGGAATGGATGGGTAATCGTGGAAACGGAATCCCTTTTTTCTTCTGAGCTTTGCTGGACTCAGATCTCCGTACCGTTAGCAAGGTCGCGATGAATCAACGGGTGACCTTGCCACTCACCTCAAACCCATTAGGATGGCAGCGTGTCCCTCCGCGCCGTCGTCATCCTTCTAACAGTAGCCATCAGCTCGCCATCGCTGGCTGCGCAGGAGCCGCAGCGGCCGGTTGATTTCCAGTCCGAAGTGCGGCCGCTGATTTCGGACCGCTGTTATCAATGTCATGGCCCCGATGCCGACGGCCGCAAGGCCGATCTGCGCTTGGATATCCGCGAAGGCGCAACTGTCGATCTTGGTGGTAATCAGGCGATTAAACCCGGTGTTCCTGAAGAGAGCGAATTGGTACGGCGCATTCAACTTCCCGCCGCGGATGAGGATCACATGCCGCCGCTGGATTCGAATCTCACATTGACCAGCGAGGAGATCGACTTACTTACACGCTGGGTAGCAGAAGGCGCGATCTACACACCGCATTGGTCCTTCGTGCCGGTGCAGGTCAATGCACATCCGGGAGCGATCGAAGGCAAATGGGGGAGCGACCCACTCGACGCCTTCATTCTTGCGCGCTTACACAACGCCGGTCTTCAACCAGTAAAGGAAGCCGCACCGGAAGTTTGGTTACGCAGAGTGACCTTCGCGTTGACCGGATTGCCGCCAACGCCAGAGGAGATCAAGGCATTCCTTGCTAACCCGTCGGAAGATGCTTATGAAGCCACGGTGGATCGCTTGCTGGCGTCGCCACGATTCGGCGAACGCTTTGCGCAGATCTGGCTCGACCTTGCGCGTTACGCCGATACCCACGGTTATCAATCCGACGTTGCGCGGCGCGTGTGGCCTTACCGCGATTGGGTGATCGATTCTTTCAATCGCAATCAGCCTTTCAGTGAGTTTTTGACCGAGCAGCTGGCCGGTGACCTGTTGCCGGAGCCCACACCGGAGCAACGTTTGGCCACGGCCTTCAACCGTTTGCACCGCCAGACCAATGAAGGCGGCAGCGTTGAGGAGGAGTTTCGTGTGGAGTATGTGGCCGACCGCGTGCAGACCATGGGCACAGCATTCCTGGGGCTGACCATGGAGTGCGCGCGCTGTCACGATCATCGTTTCGATCCGATCCTGCAGAGCGATTTCTATCAGCTGAGTGCATTCTTCGACAACATCGATGAGAGTGGGCTCTATTCGCATTTCACCAGCGCCACGCCTACACCCACGATGGGGCTTCCGAATGATCAGCAGGCGCGGCAGTTGGCGGAGTTGCAGGAGGAAGTGGAAACGCGTGAAGCCGTGCACGCCCAACTCGAGGCCGACGCCCGCGGACGTTTCGAAAGTCTTGCAGCTAATGACGGCTTGCCTGCGCCGCCAACCACTGCGCCGGTGCCAACGGATTTCTATGACTTTGAAGATGACATTGCCGACGGCTTCACCAATCTGCAAGAGGATGCCAATCCCGCAACGGTAGCGGTGGGACCGGTTGCGATTGCCGGTCGCTTTGCGAATGCTTCTTCGGGTGCCGTTCTCCTCAACGGCGACGGCGGCATTCGTTTCCCAGGTTCGGGAACCTTCACGCGTTCGGATCCGTTCACGATTTCCATGTGGCTGCAAGTGCCAGCGGAAATGGAACGTGCGGTGTTGCTGCATCGTTCGCGCGCGTGGACCGATGCCGCGAGTCAAGGTTGGCAAATGATGATTGAAGATGGCAGCTTTACCGCCGCCCTGATTCACTTCTGGCCCGGCGACGCCATTGGCGTGCGCTGCAAGGATAAAGCTCCAATCGGTGAATGGGTGCATTTATCGATGAGCTACGATGGGTCCTCTCGTGCCGCAGGTTTGCATTTGTACGTGAATGGCCGCGCCGCTGAGTTGGAGGTCGTGCGTAATCATCTTGAACATGGCATCACCGGCGGTGGGCCAGGCGCACCAACACTCGGCGAACGATTCCGCGACCGTGGATTCGCTGGCGGCAAAGTCGATGAGGTTGCCTTTTTTGACCGCCAACTCAGTGCACAAGAGCTTGCGCTGCTAGCTGGCCGCGAACCACAACCAGCCGATGCTCTTGAGTTTGAACTACTCACCAACGATGGTGCCCTCGCGGCACATCGCGGAACCCTAAAAGAGGCGCGACTCAAGCGTGACCAAATGCTCGACGCCATTCCAACCATGATGGTGATGGAGGAGATGGCAGGGTCACGCAAAACGTATTTGCTGAAGCGCGGCAGTTATGAAATGCAGGCCGAAGAACTATCGCCAGGCACGCCGGAAGCAGTCTTCGCGTTTCCAACCAACCTAACGCAAGACCGCTTGGGTTTGAGTCAGTGGCTTTTGATGGAAGAGAATCCACTCACCGCACGCGTGGCAGTGAACCGATTGTGGCAAGCCGTTTTCGGCAGAGGATTGGTCGCCACCAGCGAGGATTTTGGAAGCCAAGGGGAGTTGCCAAGTCACCCCTTGCTGTTGGACCGACTCGCCGCCGACTATCGCGCTAGCGGCTGGGATCGCAAAGCCATGTTAAAGCGTTTGGTCTTATCCTCGACCTACCGTCAGTCGTCGACCATCAGCGAACAAAGGCGATCGATGGACCCGCAGAATTACTTGTGGTCGCGCGGACCGATCTATCGCCTGCCGGCGGAAATGGTGCGTGATGGTGTACTCGCAGCAAGCGGATTGTTGGTCGAGAAGATCGGCGGCCCAAGTGTGAAGCCTTACCAACCAACAGGCCTGTGGAAGGAAAAGAGCGGTCAAACCTATGTAGCCGACAAGGGCGAGGGCCTTTACCGACGCAGCCTTTACACCTTCTGGAAACGAACGTCGCCGCCGCCGTCGATGATGTTATTCGATGCAGCCAAGCGCGATGTTTGTCTACCGCGTAGGGAATCCACCAGCACGCCGTTGCAAGCTCTGGTGGTCTGGAATGCCCCGCAGTTCGTGGAAGCGTCGCGAATCTTAGCGGAACGATTGTTGAGCAAAGCCGATGGCGCTGCCATTGATGAAACACGGATCAACGATCTCTTCCTTCTTCTTGCAGGGCGAGCTCCAACCGCTGAAGAAGCACAAGTGCTGCTGAACTTTCTCAATGATCAGCGCACCACTTTCGCCGATGACTTAGAAGGCGCGAAGGCGCTCTTGGGTGTTGGTGAACAAGCAAGTGCCGCACTGGATTCCGAAGCCACGACCGACCACTCCATCATCGAGCACGCTGCGTGGAGCCTCACTTGCTCCGTGTTGATGAGCTCTGACCCTTACCTAATGCTGCGCTAGTCATGACTCATTCCTCAGAGAACCACGACCAGCAAGACCACGCCATGAATCGCCGCGCATTTCTCCGCCGTACCGCTGCAGCAGGTCTTGGACTGAGCGTGATGGGCCAATCGCGGGTCTTGGCGGCGTCGGCGCGATGTGTGGCAGCCGGTGGAGTGCTAGCGGGTGGATTACCAGCAGTGCCAGGCGGCCACGCCTTGAATGACCTCCAAGACCCAATCGCAAATGGAGGCCTACATCACGCGCCAAAAGCCAAACGCGTGATCTACCTCTTCCAGAGCGGCGGACCAAGCCAGCTGGAGACCTTCGATTACAAACCGCTACTGAACGAGCGCAACGGCGAGCAACTGCCGGATTCGGTTCGTAAGGGGCAACGCCTGACCGGCATGTCGGGCAACCAATCATCCTTGCCACTGGCCGGCGCGCAGTTCGCATTCCAGCAGCATGGTCAAAGCGGCGGATGGGTCAGTGAATTGCTGCCGCACACAGCAACCATCATCGACAAGTTATGCGTGGTGCGGTCCATGTTTACCGAGGCCATCAACCATGACCCGGCGATCACTTTCTTCTTAACCGGTTCGCAGATCGCCGGGCGGCCGTCGATGGGGGCGTGGCTCGACTATGGACTGGGATCGATCAACCGCAACTTGCCCAACTCGGTGGTCATGGTCACCAAGAACAAGGGTGGGCAGCCGCTGTACGCGCGTTTGTGGGGGAGTGGATTCCTTCCCGCGCGTTATCAGGGTGTGCAGTTCCGCGCCGGCAAGGATGCGGTCTTGTATTTGCAGGATCCACAAGGCGTGACATCGGAATCACGTCGGCGCATGTTGTCCGCGGTGGGTGGCTTGGCCAAGGAAGCCTTCAAGCGCGAGATGGATCAAGACATTCTTTCGCGCCTGGCCCAAGACGAGATGGCTTACCGCATGCAATCCTCGGTGCCCGAAGCCGCCGACCTCTCCCAAGAACCGGAAGAGACCTATCAACTCTACGGCGAAGACGCGCGCACCCCGGGAAGCTATGCCGCTAACTGCGTGCAAGCCCGACGTCTTGCCGAACGTGGCGTGCGTTTCATTCAACTCTTCCATCAAGGGTGGGATCAGCATGGCGGCCTGCCGAATGCGATCCGCACCCAATGTCGCGAGACCGACCAGGCATCTGCGGCTTTGGTGCTCGACCTGGAACGCCGCGGTTTGCTCGACGACACCCTTGTCATTTGGGGCGGCGAGTTCGGGCGCACCAACTACAGTCAGGGTCGTTTGACCAACAACGACTATGGTCGCGATCATCATCCGCGCTGCTTCTCGATGTGGATGGCCGGCGCTGGCGTGAACGCGGGCACGGTCTACGGTGAGACCGATCCATTCGGTTACAACATCGTTGCCGATCCCATGCACGTGCATGATCTGCAAGCCACCATGTTGCATCAGCTTGGCGTGGATCACACACGATTGACCTACAAGCACCAAGGCCGACGCTTCCGCCTGACCGATGTCAGCGGCCGCGTGATCCCTGAGCTGCTCGCTTAGGCGCGCGCAACGACGCTTCAGGAATCGATGGATTCGAGGCCATGTCCGAGGTGCGGCCACGGCCGCTGAATGAGGGCATGGGCTGCCCCCAAATTCCTTGAAGCCTTTAGTAGGATAGGACCTCCTTTGTTCGTTTGTACATGAACACCCTCCCTTCCTTCCTGCGCGCTGCAACTGCAGCCTCACTCGTCGGCATTGCTGTGATCCTGCCCAACTGGGCGAACACTGCGGACTCTGGCGAATCCCATCTAAACGACAACGCAAATGCCGCAGCGAGTGGTACTGCCATATCGTCGCAAGATGAAGTCCGCTACGGGCGCGACATCCGGCCGTTGTTGTCGGAGAGTTGCTACCTATGTCACGGTCCGGACATCAGCACTCGTGAAGCCGATCTGCGCCTCGATACTTTCGAGGAAGCTACGCGTGACCTTGGTGGTTACGCCGCAATCGTGCCTGGCGACTTGGAGGCGAGCGAACTTTGGTATCGCCTGACCACGCACCGCAAAGGCGACTTGATGCCGCCGGCCGACAGCAACATGAAGCAGCTGACGGAACCACAAAGGGATCTGATCCGCAGATGGATTGAGCAGGGTGCCGAATACGAGCCGCATTGGGCATTTCAGGCACCTGAACGCCCAGCCCTACCAGGCGTGGCGAACAGTGCATGGGCACGCAATCAGATCGACCAGTTCCTGCTTGCAGGAATGGAACAGGCCGGATTGAGCCCGTCGCCAGAGGCAAGCAAAGAAGTGTTGTTGCGCCGCGTCTTCCTTGACTTGACCGGTCTTCCACCAACTCCTGAAGAACTCGATTCCTTCCTCAACGATTCCTCCGACGACGCCTACGAGAAGTGGGTCGACCGTTTGCTCACCGAGGAACCTTATGTGAGTCGTTATGCCGAGCGCGTGGCTACTCCTTGGCTCGACGCCGCTCGATACGCCGATACCAATGGCATCCACATGGATGCCGGTCGTCAGATGTGGGCATGGCGCGACTGGGTATTGCAGGCTCTGCGTGACAACATGCCATTCGATCAGTTCGTGTTGGAGCAACTGGCCGGTGACTTGCTACCGAATGCCACGCTCAGTCAGAAAGTGGCGAGTGGTTTCCACCGTAACCATGTCATCACCGATGAAGGTGGTGCCATCAACGAGGAATACCTGGTCGAGTACGCCGCCGATCGCACCGCAACCACTGGCGCCGTGTTCATGGGGTTGACTTTGCAGTGCTCGCGCTGCCATGACCATAAGTTCGATCCGGTCTCGCAAGAGGAGTACTACTCGCTGTTCGCTTACTTCAACTCGATTGAAGAGGTTGGCCTTTACAGTCAGAACCAGAACGTGAACCGCGCGTTCGAGCCCTTCCTTCGCGTGCCGGATCCGGAGCAAGATGCCAAGCGTCTGGAAGTCAGTGACTCTTTGACCAGTTTACAGACTGAGATGGCCGAGCCTACCAGTGAAGACGCGACCGCCTTCGCCGAATTCATGGCCGGCGCCCAACAGCAATACGGCGTGCAGTGGATCAACACCTCGGTCAGCGATGCGACTTCCACCACCGGCACCGAACTGACGATCCTCAAGGATTCGTCGGTGCTGGCTTCGGGCGAGAACGCCGACAAGGACAGTCACACCATCATCCTTCAGACCGCAGCCACCGACATGCGTCTGCTGATGTTGGAAGCCTTGCAGCATGAATCCATGTTCGAAGGTCGCGTCGGCCGTGCACCGAACGGCAACGCGGTGTTGACTTCGATCGAGGCAGAGGCGGTTTCGCTGGACGACCCGAACCAGAATCAGAAGGTCAACCTCACTTGGGCTTGGGCGGATCTGGAGCAAGACAACGGTGATTTCCAAATCGTCAACACTTTGGACGGCAAGCATGTACTTGGTTGGGCGGTTGATGCGCACAACATCAAAGGAGGTCGCAACGCGATGTTCCTCAGCGATCAACCCTTCGGTTATGAAGGCGGCACCGAGTTGCGCGTGACCTTGCATTACCAATCGCAGTACGCGCAACATTCCTTCGGTCGCGTGCGCGTGACACCGGCATCCATCACGGCTGCCGGATTGGCGGCACTCCCTGTTGCGGATTCGAACTGGTACGGAACTTGGCCCTACTCGCCAAAAGAAGGGGAGGCCGGCTATGACCAGGTCTTCGGTCCCGAGGCCGACGCCACCATCGACCTGAGCAAAAAATACGCACCCGACAATTACAGCTGGGTATTGGTGCCGCAGCTTAAGGAAAACGAAGTCAACAACGTGCTTCCTGCTGGCGCCAAGGTCAGCTTTGCCGGCCGACGCCTGTTCTCGCCAAGCGAACGTGAACTGGAAGTCTCGATCGGTTCCGACGACGGCGTGCAGATCTACCTTGATGGCGAGATGGTGTTCGAGAATCGCGTCAACCGTGGTGCCGCTGCCGATCAAGATCGCATCAAGCTGAAGCTTACTCCGGGCGAACACACAATGGTGATGAAGGTCATCAACACCGGTGGTCCTGGTGGCATGTACTGGAAGGCGTTGCCACCAGTTGAGGAGCTGCAAGATGCCTTGGTTTGGAGCCTTGCCCCACAGCACGTGCGTGACCTTGGTGCCAACGATCTAGGGCAACGCTTGTCGTCGATCTGGCGCACGCAGCATTCGCCGATCTACCGCGAGAAGCTCGCAAAGGCCGAATTGCTACAGGCGCAGTTGACCGAGATCGACAACTCCATCCCATTGACCATGGTCATGAAGGAGCGCGAAGAACCACGTCAGACCTACTTGTTGATGCGTGGCGCTTACGACCTGCCTGATATGGATCGCCCCGTCGACCGCGGCGTGCCAGCTGCATTGGGTGGTTTGCCTGAAGGTGCACCGAACAACCGCGAAGGCCTTGCCCGCTGGTTGATCGATGCCGAAAACCCACTGCTCTCGCGCGTGACCATCAACCGCATGTGGGAAATGATCTTCGGCACTGGCATCGTTTCCACACCTGCTGATTTCGGTTTGCAGGGAGCATGGCCAACACACCCAGAACTGCTCGATTGGTTGGCCGTAGAGTTCCGCGAAAGCGGTTGGAATGCCAAGGCCATGATCAAGTTGATGGTGATCAGCAGCGCTTACCGCCAAGACTCACGCTTGCGCGACGCAGCCGTCGCCGTGGATCCAGGTAACACATTGCTCTCGAGTTACCCGCGACGTCGCTTGGGCGCGGAAGAGATTCGCGATCAAGCCTTGTACGTTTCCGGCCTATTGGTCGAGGGGTTCGGCGGCCCGTCGGTGAAACCTTATCAGCCGGAAGGCTTGTGGAAGGAAGTAGCCATGGTGCAATCCAACACGCGTAACTTCGTGCGCGACAACGGCGATTCCCTTTGGCGACGTAGCTTGTACACCTACTGGAAACGTGCTGTGCCGCCGCCATCGTTGTTGACCTTTGATGCGCCTACGCGCGAGTTCTGCACCACTAGTCGAGGAACCACCAACACGCCGTTGCAGGCTTTGGTGTTGTGGAATGATGAACAGTTCGTGGAGGCCGCGCGCGTTCTCGCGCAGCGCAGCTTGACTGAAACTGCAACGCCCCTGCTAGGCGGAGAAGCACTCCCTGAAACGGAAACGCGCTCGCGCATCCGCCAGATGTTCCGTCGTTGCACCGGCCGCGCGCCGGACGCCACTGAAATGCCGTTATTGGAAGACGCATTGAACGCTTTTCTCAAACGCTACAACGCTGCACCGGAAGACGCAGCCAAACTACTCACCGCAGGGGAGACGATGCTTCCTGAAGGAATTGAACCGGCAACTCTTGCCGCTTGGACCATGCTCGGCAATGCGCTGATGGCCCTTGATGAAACCATCTCTCACCGTTGAGCCAGCATAGGAATCGCAAACATGGAATCTCATAATCCTCCCGATCCGCTTCGCGAACGCGAACTGCTGATGACGCGGCGCCGCTTCTTCGGAACCGCTGCGAAAGGACTTGGCGCCGGCTTTGGTGCTTTGGCGTTGAACGGCTTGCTCGGCAAGGAGCTTGGCGCAATGGCTGGTGGCATGGGTGGGCTGAACGGTTTGCCCGAACTCGGTCCATCGCCTGTGGATGCCGTCGGTAATCGAATCACCGGACCACACTTCAAGCCGAAAGCCAAGCGCGTGATCTATCTGCACATGGAGGGCGCGCCAAGCCAGCTGGATCTTTACGATTACAAGCCTGGTCTGCGTTCGCGCTTCAATCAGGACCTGCCCGAATCGATTCGTGATGGTCAACGCTTGACCGGCATGACCAGTGGTCAGACGCGTTTCCCAGTGGCACCGTCGATCTTCAAATTCTCGCGTTATAAGAACAACCAAGACGGTCTTTGGCTTTCGGAGTTGTTGCCGCACACCGGTTCGGTCGCGAAGGAGATCTGCATGATCAATTCCATGCACACCGAAGCGATCAACCACGAGCCTGGCATCACTTTCTTCCAGACTGGTAACCAACAACCGGGGCGCCCGAGTTTCGGTTCGTGGATGTCGTATGGATTGGGAAGCGCCAACGCCAACCTGCCGGCCTTCGTGGTGATGATTACGCAGGGTATCGGCAATATGCAAGCTTTGTCGCAACGCTTCTGGGGTTCCGGCTTCTTGCCCAGTGAACACCAAGGTTGCAAGTTGCGCTCCGGCGGCGATCCGGTGTTGTTCCTGCGCAACCCTGAAGGCGTGTCGCGCGAAGATCGCCGACGTATGCTCGACTTGGTCGGCGACTTGAACGAGAAGGAGTACGAGCGCAGCTTTGACCCGGAAGTGCAGTCGCGCATCTCACAATACGAGATGGCGTACCGCATGCAGATGTCGGTGCCGGAGCTGACGGACTTCTCCGATGAAGACGAAGCCACTTTGGCCATGTACGGACCTGATGTACACAAGCCAGGTTCCTTCGCCGCCAACTGCCTGATGGCGCGGCGACTCGCCGAACGCGGCGTGCGCTTCATCCAGCTCTACATGCGCGGATGGGATCAACACGGCAACCTGCCGAATGAGTTGCGCGCCCAAGCCGGCGCCATCGATCAACCACAAGCTGCGTTGATCAAGGACCTAAAGCGCCGCGGCTTGTTGGATGACACCATCGTGTTATCGGCAGGGGAGTTCGGCCGCACGGTCTACAGTCAGGGAACGCTCACGACCGAGAACTACGGTCGCGATCACCACCCACGTTGCTTCAGCGTTTGGGCTGCCGGCGGTGGCATGAACCCTGGCATCACATACGGCAAGACCGACGACTTCTCGTACAACATCGTCGAGAACCCGGTCGATGTGCATGAACTGCACGCCACCCTGTTGCATTGTCTCGGCTTCAACCACGAACGCCTCGGCTATCGCAGCCAAGGACGCGACATGCGCCTCACCGACGTCGGTGGACACGTAAACCAGAGCCTGTTGGCCTAGCATTCGGAAGACATGGATTTCTTCGCTGATCTCTTTGCGGTATTTGGCCGCTCGCACCCTTTGCTCCTGCACATGCCAATCGGCATGCTCGTCGGCCTTGGCTTCGTGGAACTGATCGCAGTTAAGCGCGGTCACCAACCGATGGCACGGCTTTACGTTTTCATTGCCGCATGCACTGCCGTGTTCGCCGCCGCAAGCGGTTTGGTGTTGCACGAGGAACCAGGCTACGAGAGTAGTTCGGTGCTCGAATGGCATGAATGGCTTGGCATCGCCACTGCCGCATTCGCTTGCGTTTGTTTCGCGATGCGATTGGTGGGTGCAATCAAGTTCTATCGCATCTTCTTGCTGCTGTCGGTCGTGGTGATGATCCCGGCCGGACACTTCGGCGCCGAGATGACGCACGGCAAAGGTTTCCTTTGGGAACCCTTCGAGACTTCCGATGAGCCTGAGTACGTGCCGCCCGTCTTGCCAAAAATTCCTGGCAACGAGGTCGACCCCGAGTCCGAGGACCCTTCCGATCCGGTTGATTCCACTGACCTGACCAATGCATCCGATCCGGAGAACGGCGACAAACCCACCGCTGAGAACGATCAACCGCAAATCCCCGAACCGATCCTGGCAAGTTACGAGGAGCATATTGCGCCTATGTTCGCCGCCCGATGCAACAAGTGTCATGGCGAGCGCAAGTCCAAGGGCGACCTGCGTATGGATTCCGCAGACGCCATCCTCGCTGGCGGTGAGAACGGCGAGATCATCGTCTTCGGCATGGGCATCGACCATCCCGAAGGTGCCGTAGTCATTGAGGAGAGTGAGATCTATCAGCGTTTGCTGCTTCCACTCGACGACGACGACCACATGCCGCCGGAGTCGAAGACGCAGCTCACCAATTCAGAAATCGAATTCCTTCGTCTTTGGTTGGAAGCCGGTGCACCTTTCGAAGAACCATTCGAGCTTGGTGCCGGAAAGCAGGTTCCACCTCCAACGGTGAAGGACCCGCCCAAGCCGGACAAGCCAAAGCCCAATCCTGAAGAGGCCACCAGTGCAGCAAACCAAGCGACCGCGGTAACTCCAGCAGTTGCGCCAACGGAAGCTGCACCGCAAGAGGCTTTGCTCGCACTGACGAACGCTTTGATCCATGTGCAACCGGTCGAGCCTGGCTCCACCATGTTGTGGGTCGACTTTGCTGCACCGGCCGCCACCATCGACGACGCCCAAGCCCATGCCCTGCTGCAACCACTGCAAGGTCATATCGGCGAGTTGTCTTTGGCGCGCACCAAGATCACCGATGCAAGTTTGAGTCAAATCGCTGCGATGCCGGCCTTGACTCGTTTGGACTTGCGCAACACCGCAATCACCAACACCGGCCTTGCCGAGTTGCAGGGCCACCAAGTGTTGCAACAGTTGGTTTTGAGCCAAACCCAAGTCACCGATGAAGCCGCTGCCACTTTGCAGTCACTTCCATCGCTGCATCGCCTGTGGGTTTGGGATGCAAAGATGACCGCCGACGGCCTAGCCGCCTTGCGTAATTCGTTGCCGCATGTGCACATTGATGCCGGAGACCTCAGCAACCCTGAAGTTCTTGAAACCGAAGGCGATCTGGTCTTCAACGGTGATGCTCCACTGGTCGATGGCCCTGCCGACGGCGAGGCAGCGCCTGCTGTAGCGGATGTAGCTTCCTTGACCCCGATCAATACGGTTTGCCCGGTCTCAGGAAAGCCAGTCGACCCGAAGTATTCGGTGGTCTACGAAGGCCGTGTCATAGGCTTCTGTTGCCCGAACTGCCCGAAGACTTTCTGGGAAAACCCAGAGGCTTGCCTGGCGAAGTTGCCGAAGTAACCCATGCAGCCGAAGCAACTGATCCGTTGCCACCGGGGCGGAATCGCGCTTCGGTTTCGCCGGCTAGACCATCAGCCAGCTCACCGCGGCAAGTCCGACCACCAGCGCTAGCGAAGTTGCGATCAGCAGTGGTCCGAGCGCCAGTGTGTTGAAGATGCAACGCCACCATGGGCCTTGGATCACACGGCGTTGGGCGAGCGTGAGATAGATCGGTGGATAGAGGAACCCAATGAGGCCTTCGACTTGACCGTTGAAAGGCAGCAGGATCAAGATCGTGAACAGCGCGAACAGAAAGGCTTGGAATTGCAACGAGAAGATGAAGTGGTCGAAGTAGATCGGTCCACTCTTGATCCACAGCACCCGCAGATACATTGCCAATAGCGGCAACAAGAACAGTAGGGCGATCGGCACGTTGGCGACCATCTCGCGTGAGACGGAGCGACTCTGCTCGGTACCACTCATACGATCGAAGCGATGGGTTTGCCTTTGCAGCAAGCTGTAGATCGGTCCTTGCCACCAGGAATCTGGGTCCAACCAGCTTTCGCTCAACCCCTCTTCGAGCGGTCCGAGCTCATCGGGCGCAAGCAATGGCACCTCACTCGCAGTATCGGAGCTCGTTGAGAAAATCTTCGTATCCTTCAGGTTGCCCTGACACTTGGCAATCAACAGCATCATCACGCTAAGGAATAAGTACATGCGCAGCGGCGGCACATAGCGCGCGCGTCGGCCTTGCTGGTACTCCACGCACAATGCTCCGGGCTTGCGGAACATCAGCTTCAAGCTGCGCCAAGATTTTGCCTCGGCACCGAACCATACGGTTAGGAAATCCGCAATCAGGGCACGGAAGGAGGCGCGCAAGCCATGCGTGGCTTGACCACATTTCGGGCAGTAGGCGTGAGTGGCGACCGCGTGACAGTTGGGACAAGCACGCGGTCCACTCTCCGGCTGTGGGGCCAGAGGCTCCTTGGGCATGCTGGCAGAATAGCAATGCCCAAGGCGGAATCCGAAATCAATGCAGTTTCAGCTCCTAGTCACCAGCTGGAATCTCAGCGCCGTTCGCGCGCAAGGCTTCCAAGCCAGGGTGATCCGGCGCGATGCGGGTGACGCGGAACAAGGCATTCTTGTTAATGCCCTTCTTCGGTTCCTCGCCCTCCTTCACTTCATCGGGCGGGACCAGATCGCAATCCCATTGCCATACGATCTCGCCGGCAGCGTTGATTTCAAAGACTTCGCCCTTTTCGCCGGAGCAAATCAAAGTGTTGCCGTTCGGCAAGCGTTGCACACCGCTGATGAAACTCGAGTAGAAATCACTCGGCGTTTCCGCGGAGTAGGACCAGGTGCTTTGCGACGGCGCGAAGGCACTGCTTGCTTCGATCACGTATTGACCCTTTTCGGTGATCGAAGGCCACCATTCCTCAATGCTGGAATAGTCGCCCCCCAAGCGGCCATTGCCGTTGTTAAAGGCCATGAAGCTGCCGGCGCCGAGCATGCCGCTTTCTACCCATTGCACATCATGTTGGCCGACGAGGATGCGATCCTCTGCGCTGCCCATGCCATAGGCTGACGGGTTGCCCCAGCGATAGAGCAAGTCACCGCCGCGCCCGCCACGCCCGCCTTCGCTGGATGCAGCTTCGGCAGTGGTGGTGGAATGGTCAATGACCCAAGCTTCGTCGAAGCGACGCACGCTGATGACGATCTGATCCAACTCTGCGTTGTAGTCGATGGCGTTTGTGTGCATCCAATCGGCATCGCGCGTTTTCTGGCGATCACTGTCGCGGCGCTTGTCTTCGTCATTTTGAGGAGGACCACCATTGGGTGGCCCGCCCGGAGGAGGCCCGTCAACACGGTCACCCGGGGGTGGACCATCGGGATGGCCACCAGGGGGAGGTCCGCCGGGGTGCCAACCCGGGGGCGGGCCATCTGGGCGATCACCAGGAGGAGGACCGAATCCCTCGCCACGAGGCGGGCGCTGACCTTCACCGCGTGGTGGGCGACCTTCGCCGCCTGCACCTTCACCGGCAGGCTTGCCTTCGGTCTCATCCTCGGCTCCACCGGCATAACCGAGTTCTTGCAAGCGCTCAAACTCAGCATCTTGATCTTCCTCGGACATCAGCTCTGGATCGCGGTCGCCGTTGATATCGACGCGTTCTGGATGATCCTCGACCACTCCGAAGAAATTGCCATCCTTGTCGAAGTCTTGGATCAGGTGATCCCAGGTGTGCCATTCCCAAACAATTTTGGCCTCGTTGTTCGGCAGCGGCTCGATCTCGAAGATCGCATCCGGCCAGAACATCTCACCACGTAACAACTCAGGATCGCGCCCATTCGCCAAGGCTTCTTCGCGCGTGTGCATTTCCCAAGCCAGGATCAAGATGTTGCCGTTCGGCATAATCTCGATGTCATGGTGGGCATGGCGCGTTTCGTCGGCGAAACGATAGTCCCACAGGATGTTGCCGTCGGCATCGATCTCCTGGATGCCACCACCAATGCCGCCACCGCGGAAGGGCTTATTGTCCTCGATGCGTTCGCAGCGATAGATCGTGCCGCGTTCGGTCAGGTAGACGGAGTTGCCAGGTTCT
Organism: Planctomycetota bacterium; assembly: GCA_024229395.1. Classification (GTDB taxonomy): domain Bacteria; phylum Planctomycetota; class UBA1135; order UBA1135; family UBA1135. The sequence goes on from JAAESM010000027.1 coordinate 17,392, forward strand.
ACTTCCGTCTTCCACTGATGCACGGTCTCGCCCTCAAGGTTGACCAGAAAAACATCTTTGCTCTTTAGCGGCGAGATCAGGTTGTAGCCAGGCGAAGGCTCTTTGCTCAGCCAACCATCGCGGGATGGCGGAGGCAGCAAGGTGTGGGTTGCGCCCTCACTTTTGGAACAACTGGGACTGCATGCGAGCAGTAGGGCGAGAGCGGTAAGGCGTAGGGTTTGCATTCAGGGGGGCCGAAGGGGGTCAGGGGGAAACGAACCCTAGCGGATTCGCCAGGTTCCGCTGTTGCTCAAAGTGCAACTGGCCAGATCTAGCGCTTGCCAATAGACCGAGATCCCTTGCGCCATGGCAGGAATGTTGGCCGACATCGTGAGTGTCCCACTTGCGTCGGCGGCAGACAGAAGAGCGATAGTCACGGGCGCGGAGAGTTCCGCCAAGATCGGACCACAAGGGCCGGCGGGCAGTAAAGTCGGACCAGCGCCGCTCAGAGAATAGGCAATACCCATCATCTGGTTAGAAGTGCCGCGCGAGACCGAAACCGTGGCTGTGGACCCAGCTTCAAAGCTCGTGACCTCTAACAAGGGTTGACTAGGCAGGGCGACGGTAACGTTGCCGACCATGTCGCCATGCAAATGCGGCGTGCAGAAGTAATCAAAGGAAGTACCTGAGAAGCCGCTCGCTTGAGCGTTGTTCAGGAAGGCTTGATCGAAGACGACGTCGTAAGTGAACGGTCCGACGAGCGGAGGGCCGGAGCTGAACAAGCCAGCAAAGGAATCTACGCTGTGGTAACCGCTTTGCCAATCCCAATGCACGGTGTCGCCGAGTTCGATGGTGAGTTCGTTTGGCGTGAACGCTCCGCGGTTGCCGGAGTAAGTCAACGTGACGGTGTGCGTGGTTTGCGAAAAAGCGCTTGGCGCAAAGGCCAGTAGGGCAAGAGCGGTGAGGGAATTTTTCATGCAAGGATCGTTGGAGTCAGACTGGATTGTTCCTTTAGGTCCAGAATCTATAATGCTAGCATTAAAAATATTGGGGCTTTGAAAAACGGTAGAAACGCGCTTTCAGTGGCATTTACGCTGATTTTATGCGCGGCGTGCACTCCCGACGGAATGGTGTCTTATTCGCCACCGGCGGCCAAGAAGGCGGTGTTGCAGGATTCCGCACAACCACAAGGGCAGTGGTCCACAGAAGAGTACGACCGCGTCAACGAAAACGAATTCCTTTCTGCTCTGCAGAATCCCTTGTCCACATTCTCGATCGATGTGGACACCGCAAGTTACGCCAACTCCCGGCGTATGCTGAACGATAACTATCTGCCGCCGAACAACTTCGTCTTCCTGCTGGATGTGTCGGATTCGATGTTGGCTTCCGACAAGTTGCCGTTGGTGCAAGGCGCAATGCGATTGTTGGTGGAGCAGCTGCGACCGATCGATCGTGTGGCGATTGTGACTTATGCAGGAGCGGCCGGTTTGGCATTGGAGTCCACTTCCGGTGAAGACAAGGCGAAGATCTCCAAGGCGATCGATTCCCTGAGCGCTGGTGGCTCCACCGCCGGTGGTGCGGGAATCCAGCTGGCGTATTCGGTTGCTGAAGAGGATTTCCTGAAGGAAGGCAACAACCGCATCATCTTGGCGACCGATGGCGACTTCAACGTCGGTGTGAGTAGCAGTGGTGGGTTGACGCGCTTGATCGAAGAGAAGCAGAGCCAAGGAATCGCATTGAGCGTGTTGGGCGTTGGTTCCGGCAATCTCAAGGACTCGCGCAGCCGATTCCAAAGGTGATGATGTTGAAGGCTATCGTGCTGAATTCATGAAGTTGGTTGAGATCGCTTCGTTGTTGGATAAGAACTCCGAGCCGGTCGTTCAGCGCGCCACGGAGCCAGCCTTCAAGGGAATGGAGATGTACTCGTGGTTTGACTCGGGTGTTTGGAACTTCAGCCTGATGGTTGGCACCAACCGGCAAAAATCCGATTCCGAGATCCGTGATCCAGGGCGCGCCTTGATTGGAACCATGGCGCTCAAGTCGGAATTGGCTGCGTTGGCGGAAGGGGGAGTCTGTTTTGGCGCAACCTTTCTGACGCGCCACCTTCCGACGAGATGGTCGCGGATTTATTGGACTACTGCGAGCGGTTGGAGATTAAGCTCGCTCCAATGTGGCAATAAGGAACCAACCAGAGTGGCTTAAGCTGGTATCGTGACTCACTGATTTTTCCCTGAATCAACATGAGTCACCATCCTCCCGTGCGCGTCGCCATCGTCGGCCTAGGTTTCGGCGCTGAATTCATCCCCATCTACCAAGCTCATCCACATGCGGAGATGGCAGCAATCTGCCAACGCAATGAGAAGAGCTTGAATGAGATTGGCAACGCCTTCGGGATTGAGAAACGCTACACCGATTTTGAGGAGTTGCTCAAAGATGCCGAAATCGATGCAGTGCATATCAACACGCCAATCCCCAATCATGCGGAGTTAACGCTCGCGGCGTTAGCTGCCGGCAAGCATGTGGCCTGCACGGTGCCGATGGCAACTTCCGTCGAGGACTGCCGCAAGATCGTGGCGCTGACTGAGGAGACCGGCTTGTCTTACATGATGATGGAAACGGTGGTCTACAGCCGCGAGTTCCTTTTCATGAAGCAGCTGTTCGAGCAAGGTGATTTGGGCGAGATCCAATTCATCCAAGCCTCACACCAACAGGATATGGATGGTTGGCCGGATTACTGGCCAGGACTTCCTCCAATGTTCTACGCCACTCATTGTGTTGGCCCCTGCCTGGCCTTGCCGAAGTTAGACGCCAAGACCGTCAGCTGTTTCGGCTCTGGTCAGGTTCGTGATGAGCTGGAGCAAGTGCATGGGTCGCCGTTCGCCATCGAGACCGCGCATGTAGCACTCTCCGACGGCAAGACGTCGGCGCGTGTGTTGCGCTCCTTGTTCGATACCGCGCGTCAATACCGCGAGAGCATCGATGTCTACGGCAGCAAGCAAGCAGTGGAATGGCCGTTGATCGAAGGCGAACCGTTGGTAGTGCATACCGCCAAGAGGCCGGAGCCCGAGATTCCCGAGCGCGTAACCTGCCCGGATTTCGCGCACTTGCTTCCTGAAGAGATTCGCGCTTTCACCACCGGCGGGGTCTACAACCTCGAGGAAGGCAGCGACCACCTTTCCTTCACCCAAGGTGGGGGTCACGGTGGTTCTCACCCGCACCTGGTGCACGAGTTCGTTTCCGCCCTGCAGGAAGGGCGATCGCCTTACCCCAATGCGCGTCAATCGGCGAATTGGACCTGCGTGGGGTTACTTGCGCATGATTCTGCCATGGCCAATGGCAAGTTGTTGAACCTCCCGGACTTCACTCTCAGTAGTTAGGCAATGCTCACACTCGCTCTTCTTCTCTCCCAAACCCAACAGTGGCATTCCTTCGACAAGACCCAGCTGAGCGAGATGTTTTTCTCGGAGGGCGCAAGCTATACAGACTTTGATCGCGATGGCTTTCAAGATGTCGTGTCTGGCCCGCATGTTTACTTCGGCCCTGACTTCAAGGAAGGAATCGAGTTGTATTCGGCTGCGCCCTTCAATGTGCAGGGTTACTCGGACAACTTCTTCGCCTTCCCGCACGACGTGAACCACGATGGTTGGGTCGATGCCTTCTTCGTCGGCTTCCCCGGCAAGGATGCATATTGGTTCCTGAACCCGGGCGGCGCCACCGGTGAGTCGGCCAACGCTGCCGGCAGTCAACTGGTGCGCGACTCGAATGGTTGGGAGCGTTTCCTTGCCATGCAACCGGTCGATAATGAATCGCCGCAGTTCGAAGACATCAATGGCGACGGCCGCCCGGACCTACTTTGTCAGTCTGGCGATCGCCTTGGTTGGGCTGAGTACAGCGTTGAGGATCCCCAGGCGCCGTGGACTTTCCACCCTGTCAGCACCACTGGAATCGGTGGTCGATTCACGCATGGTCTAGGTGTGGGTGACATGAACGGCGACGGTCGCAAGGATTTATTGCTGAAGCAGGGTTGGTGGCAACAGCCACCTCCCTTGGAAGGTGATTCCGAATGGCAGTTCATCCCTTACACCTTCGCTGGACGCGGCGGGGCGCAGATGTATGTCTACGATGTCGATGGCGACGGCGACTCTGATGTGATCACTGCCGATAACGCCCATGGTTATGGCTTGGCATGGTTCGAGCGTCTTGGCAGTGACTTGGATCAACGCCCGGTCGAGTTCCGCAAGCACTCCATCCTTGGTTCCGCTGCCGCGGAGAATCCATACTCCCTCGTGATCGGCAATCTGCACGCCATGGATCTCATCGATATGGATGGCGATGGCTTGAAAGATCTTGTCACAGGAGCACGATTCTGGGCGCACGGCGGCAATGACAAGGCTGATCATGACCCCGCGTTGCTCTATTGGTTCCAGCTGCAGCGCGGCACTGCAGGTGTGGAATTCATTCCGCAGATGATCGACCTCGATTGCGGTGTCGGCACACAAGTCGTAGCAGGTGATCTCAACGGCGATGACCTGCCGGATGTGGTGGTCGGCAACAAGAAGGGGACTTTCGTTCTTCATCACAAGACGGAAGCCGTGGCAGCAGGTACCTATCGCGCTCGTTTGTTACAGGCTGTGGTCGACAACAAGAACCGCGCCGGTGATAGCCGTATGGATGGCGTGCATCCCGTTGATAGCCATGGAAAGGACCTGAACTTGGGTTTTGAGCTTGGCGACATGAGTGGATGGACCGTCGAGGGTAAGGCCTTCGAAGGTCAACCGATCAAGGGCGACAACGTCTTCAAGCGCCGTCCACCATGGCGTAGTCATCATCAGGGTGAGTATTGGATCGGTACCTATGAAGTCTTGGAAGATGGACCGCTCGGCACGATGACGTCGGCACCTTTTGCGGTCACGCATCCTTATGCCAGCTTCCTGATCGCTGGTGGTTCGCATGCCAAGACTTGCGTGCAGATCCTCGATGCCGCTAACGGTGACATCATTTTCCAGTCTTCCGGCAAGAACACCGAAGAGATGAGTTCTCGCTGGGTGGATCTTAGTCAACGTATTGGTCAAGAGATTCAAATCCGATTGATGGATCAGGAAGCCGGTGGTTGGGGTCACATCAACTACGACGACTTCCGCTTTCACGCCGATAGCGAAGAAGTGCGCAAACGCGTGCAGGAAGACATGCCGCGCGACATGGTCAAGGGATTCACACCCGAGCAAGCAGCTGCGCGCATGACCTTGCCGGATGGATTCCATTCCGACCTGATCGCTGGCGAGCCGCGTTTGCATCAGCCGATTGCGATGACCTTCGATGCGCGTGGCCGTATCTGGGTTGCTGAGGCTTACTCCTATCCAGTGCGCAGGCCTGATGACGAAGCGCGCGACCACATCCTGGTCTTTGAAGATACCAACAAGGATGGCAACTTCGATAAGCGCACGGTCTTCCTGGATAACTTGAACCTAGTCAGTGGTCTGGAAGTCGGGCATGGTGGTGTGTGGATTGGTGCCGCGCCGTACCTGATGTTCGTGCCAGACGAAAATGATGACTTGATTCCGGACGGCGATCCGCAGACCCTGCTTGATGGCTGGGGTTATCAAGATACACACGAGACCCTCAATGCTTTCAACTGGGGGCCAGACGGTTGGCTCTATGGTTGCCATGGTGTGTTCACGCACTCGCGCGTAGGCAAACCTGGGACTCCCGACGATCAGCGCACGCCGATGAACGCCGGTGTTTGGCGTTACCACCCAACGCGCCATCAGTTCGAGGTCTTCGCGTGGGGCAGCAGCAACCCGTGGGGTGTCGATTTCGACGACCGCGGTCAAGCCGTAATCACAGCTTGTGTGATCCCGCACCTCTACCACGTGATCCAAGGCGCACGTTATCAACGCCAGGGTGGGCAGCACTTCAATCCATTCGTCTTCGATGACATCAAGACCGTTGCCGATCACCTGCACTATCTTGGTGCCACGCCACACAGCGGTAATGGCAATTCGGATTCCGTTGGCGGGGGACACGCGCACTGTGGCGCAGTGATCTATCTGGCCGACCAGTTCCCGGAGGAGTATCGCAACCGCCTGTTCGTTTTTAATGTTCATGGCAAACGCATGAACAGCGAGCTTCTATTGCCGAAGAATTCCGGCCTGGTTGGCGCCCATGCGCCCGACTTCATGCTCGCCAATGACAAGTGGTTCTTGGGCGTTGCCATGCGCGTCGGCCCCGACGGCAGCCTGTACTTCATCGATTGGTACGACAAGCAAGCATGCCACCGACGTGAAGTCGAGATCTGGGATCGCTCCAACGGTCGTTTGTTTCGTGTGCGCTATGGCGATTTGAATCCTGCCAATGTGAACCTAGCGGATGCAACAACCGAGGAACTGATTCAGTATCAACTGCACGCCAACGATTGGTATGTACGCACGGCGAGGCGCATCCTTGCTGAACGGGGACCTGATCCGGCAGCCGCGGAACAGCTGGCCGGCATGCTTCTTCAGCCTCAAACTCCGGAGGTGGAATTGCGTCTATTGTGGGCATTGAACGCAGTTGGCGGCTTTTCTGAAGATTGGGCGACCCTGCTCATGTCGCATAACAGCAATCCGTATTTGCGAGCCTGGGCAATCCAGCTCGCATTGGATCAATCCACCGCCGATGGCACTGCCGCAAAGTTACCGAGCGCTTCAACCGAGTTCCTGCGCAAGTTGGAGCTGATGACCGGCGATGACTCGCCAGTCGTGCGACTCTACCTGGCATCCGCACTACAACGCTTGCCACTCAACCAGCGCCGCGGCATTGCCAAAGGCTTGATGCGCCATGCAGCAAGCGCCGATGATCACAACCTGCCGTTGATGATTTGGTACGGCATCGAGCCATGGGTTGCCGCGAATCCACAGCAAGCTCTGCAAGACATGAATGAACATTGCGCGATTCCATTGCTACAGGACTTCACCTACCGACGTCTTGCCGCCGGCGGAGGCGAAGGCCTAGACTTGCTTTGCCAAGCCGCGGCTGTGGCTCATTGGGATGACGCCGCGCGGATGATCTTCGAGATTACCAAGGCGCTTCAAAGTCGCCCAGATACTCCGATGCCACCATCCTGGCAAAAGGTCAGCGCCCGATTCCTTTCTCACGGCAATGAAGCAGCAAGTTCACAGAGCAAAGATCAAGTCACCGCATTGGCACTGGGTTTCGGCGATACCAATGCCGCGCTTCCATTACGTGGCCTACTCAATGATCCGCAGCAGCCAGTCGAGCGTCGTGAACGCGCATTGGATGGATTACTGCAAGTGCAGGACCCACAGCTGCTATCGATTCTCCAGCAACTCCTGGATGATCCGGCCATGCGCCTGCAGTCGATCCAGAAGCTTGCAGCGTTCGATGAAGCAACTACACCAAAGCTTCTGCTGGACAAACTCAGCAGCTTCAACCTGGCGGAACAGGGCGCCGTCGCCAACACGCTTGCTTCACGCGCAAGTTTCGCGCAGCAATTCCTGCAAGCGATTATTGAGGACCAAGCCCCTGCAGCCTTGCTCGACTCCGCCACCCTGCGCTTACAACTGGCGCAACTGAACGATCCAACAACGAATGAGCTCCTTACCGTTGCTTGGGGGCGCTCCACCGAACTCAGCGCTGAAGCCGCACAAAAGATCGCGCGTTATGCAGAGATGCTCAGTGATGAATTCCTCGCCACGGCGGACTTGTCCAACGGTCGCGCGTTGTACAAACGAACTTGCTGGGTTTGCCACGACCTGTTCGGTGACGGCATGAAGGTCGGCCCGGGCTTGACCGGTTCCAACCGCGCCAATCTCAACTACATCTTGACCAACATCATCGACCCGAGTGCCGAGGTCGGGCGCGAATACCTGCTGACTAGGGTGAGGCTGTTGGATGGCCGCGTGGTCTCTGGCATGGTCGTGGATGAGAACAATGTCACAATCACCCTGCAAAGCGGACTACTTAAAGAGACCGTACGTAAGTCGAAGATATTGAAGGACTCCAACGGCCAACTACGAATCACACGCTCCGCGGTTTCCTTGATGCCACCAGGACAACTGCAGGGGTTGACCAATGAAGAGGTCCGCGACCTGATCGCCTACCTGGCGAGCGCGGAACAGGTTCCATTGCCGGAATAGGCACGGACTTTAAGACTTGCAAGCCTTCTCGTAAATCTTGATCCAAGCATCGGCCGACATCTTCGCAACCAGCTCACCGATCAAGTCATACGGAATCGCATCCACCTTCTTGAAGCGGATGCAGATCTTGCCCATGTCCAGCTTGGTCGACATATGCTTCGGCCACTGCTTCTCGAACCAAGTCATCAGCTTGGCGTCGGCGTAGATTCCCATGTGATACAGCGCGATGAAGTTCTTCTGCGACGCCATGCCCAGGAAAGGCAATGGCAACGACGGATCGCAGTGGTAGCCATCAGGATATTTGGAATGCGGCACCACGTACGAAGGCATCTTGTAGTTGATGACCTCTTTGAAGCCTTTCGGCAGGTTCTTGCGGATTACGGCGCGCAGCTTCTTCATGGCGGCTTGGCGGTCGTCGGGCAGGGCGTCGATGTATTCCTTTACGGTCATTGCGTTCGAGTGATACACAAGTCTCGGAGAAGCCGCAGGCCGGTCACAGACAAGCCATGTCCACGCGCGTAAACTCGGCGCATGCGTTTTGCTCTGCTGTGCTTGCTGGCCACCTTCATGGGGTGCGCCTCCCAAATGCTTCCGGAATCATGGCCGCGCCTCGGCCAAGACGATGCCCTGTTCGTTTGGGATGAATCATGGAGCAGTAACGATCCGATTCATCAGAACTTGGGCAACACCCACGGTGGCATGGCGGTCGACAAGTCTGGCCGCATCTTCGCCAGCCGCGATACCGCACCAGCCGTGTTGATCTTCGATCAGAAAGGTGCCTTGGTGGAGTCATGGGGTGATGACCTCGCTGGCGGATTGCATGGCATGTGCTTAGTGGAGGAAAGGGGAGTCGAATATCTCTACGTTGCGCACACCGCCCGTCACCAAGTCCTGAAGACCACCTTGAGTGGTGAAATCCTGTGGACCTTGGACCTGCCTGAAGGCTCCGGCATCTACAGCAAGGCTGGCGAATACCACCCGACCTCGATTGCTGTCGCCGCCGACGGCCGCCTGTTCGTCGCCGATGGTTACGGCAAGGGTTACATCCATCGTTACTCCGCCGAGCGCGAATACTTGGGCAGTTTCGGTGGCCCCGGTGAAGGCGAAGGTCAGTTCCGCACTCCGCATGGCGTCGCCGTCGATGAAGTCGGTGGCAGTGCGCGCGTCTTGGTTGCAGACCGCGAGAACAATCGCGTGCAATCCTTCGATATGGAAGGCAACTTCCAGTCCATCTTGCCAGTCACCTTCCGACGACCTTGCGGTGTAGCGGTCAGCAAGGATGGTCGCTTGGCGATCCCGGAACTCGCGGGTTGCGTCAGCTTGCTGGCCCCCAATGATGAATTGCTAGCTCGTCTTGGTGATAACGCCGATTCCTCACAGTGGGCCCAAAACGGCTTGCCACGTGAGAAGTGGAGCAATGGCATCTTCATCAGCCCGCATGGTGCCTCCTTTGACCGCCGCGGCAACCTGTATGTTCAGGATTGGTTGGCGGCCGGACGCTACACGCGATTGGTCAGACAGTAAACTGCCCCCATGGACAACTCTCTGGCACCGAAGCTGTTCTTTGGCAGCTACTTGCTGGTGTTCGGGCTTTGCGCCATCAACCCTTATGACCGCCCGGTGTGGTGGGCTGAGAACCTACCGATCCTGTTGCTGGTTGCGATTATCGCGTGGGTGCAACGCGTGTTTCGCTTTAGCGCCACCAGCTATGCGCTGATGTTCTTCCTGCTGATTCTGCACACCATCGGTGGGCACTACACTTTCTCAAGGGTGCCGTTCGATTTCGTGACTGACTTCTTCGGCTTCGAACGTAATCATTACGACCGCCTCGCGCATTTCACCGTTGGCTTCTACGCCTTCCCGATTGCTGAGATCCTCGAACGGCGCAAATTGGTGAATAGCCGCTGGATCCTATACTTATTCCCAATTTTCTCGCTGGTCACTTTGGCCGCCACTTACGAACTTTTCGAGTGGTCATATGCAATCTCATCGGACCCTGATGCAGGAATTGCGGTACTCGGATCCCAGGGCGATATCTGGGATGCGCAAAAGGACATGCTTGCCGACACCCTTGGTGCACTGCTAGCCATGGCCATCTTCACCATGCCCTTCGCTCGTCCACAAGCGAGCCCAGCAGCGGCGTCGCAATGAAGAGCCAACGCAACCCAGCCTTCGTGCGCCACCTGCTATTTGCCGGCGGAATCGTGTGTCTGCTGCTGGCCATCCTCGGTTTCCTGCTGCCGGTGATTCCAGGCACGCCGTTCTTGCTGCTGGCCATGGCATGCTTCTCGCGCAGCTCCGAACGCACCCATCGCTGGGTGCTCGGTTTGCCTGGCGTGGGCCCGATCCTGCAAAAGTGGGAGAGCGAGGGTTCGATCTCGTGGCCGGTGAAGGTCATGGCCTCGATTACCTTGATCTCTGCCACGACCTACCCGATCTTCTTCGAAGGATTGGCCACGATCCTGCGTTGGACGGCCGGCTTGTGTTGCTTGGCGATCCTGATCTTCATCTGGTCGCGCCCGTCCCGCAAGGAGGGTTGAAGCCATCCAGCTTGGGACCGAAGCGCGCCCTGAAACCCTAGTGGTAGAAGCGCCAGGTCGGAGGATTATCCTTCGGCAGGCTCGTACGCTTCAACGCCGCGCGTACATATTCCACTGGGATCGAGTTCTCGCGCAGGATTGCATCGTGGAAATCACGCTCGCCCCAGCCTGCACCCTCGACCAAGTCACGGTGTAAGGACAAAATCTGCAAACCACCCAGCATGTAGGCGGCTTGATATAGCGGGCCATAACCGCCTTGAATCGAGCGACGTACCTCGGCGGTGGCATTGCGACGTTCATGCCCAACATTCTCCACGAGGAAATCTACGCACTCCTCCGGAGTCCAGTTGCCGAGATGGAAATTCAGCGAGAACATGATGCGCGCGCATCGGTGGGTGCGCCAGAACAGCATGCCGATCTTGTCTTCCGGCGTGGTCGGGAATCCAAGATCCCACAAGCGCATCTCCCAATACAGCGCCCAACCTTCGACCAGGAATGGCGTGTAGAAAGCCTGACGATGTGGCGCCCAACGATCCGCCATATACCCTTGCAGATGGTGCCCTGGAATCAACTCATGTTGCACGGTCGCGCGTGAATAGTGGTAGTTGTTGCCGCGCATGGTCATCAGCTTGGCCTCGTGCGACATCGTGTCGGTGGGGTAGGAGATCGAGATGACCTCGCCGCCGGTGAAGTAGGGCGAAAACTTCTGACGCTCCGGCGTCATCATTTGCATGCGCCAGCTTTCCTTGGCCAGTTCCGGGATGGTCATCAAGTCGCGATCTTCAAGGAACTTGATGGCCTCCTCAGCCAAGAAATGGATCATCGTTGGTTGGCCGCCTGGCTCCGGGTGCGCTTTCTTGACCGCCTCTTGTGCCGCACGCCAATCACCATCCGAGCCCATCTCGTTGGCAGCCTTCTTGCGCTCGTTCATGCACCATTCGAATTCACTTTGGGCAATCTCGAGCAATTCTTCGGGCGTATAAGCAATACGCTCGAAAGCCAATTCGGCCAATAGCGCTTCGCGACCGATCGGGTTGCCGATCAAGCGATCCTGATCGTTGGGATCGATGCCGCCCAAATCCTTGCTGATGAATTTGGAGTAAGAGTCCAACGCCTTGCTCAGATCACTCCATGGTTCCGAACACCACCAAGTGAAGACCGGGTCGTATCCATCGCGATAAGTCACCCAACTCTGCAGCGACCGACGCAAACGATTCAACTGACTACTGACGCGTTGCGCTTCGGGTGCGCTCAGCTCCAACTTCTCTTCCTCGAATTTGGTGCGCGTTTCCTTGATCGCCTCAAGTGCGGCGGTCAGGACTTCGGCCATCTCACGTGGATCAACTTCCTCGCGACGTGACTTTGCTTCCAGCACGGCGACCAATGGCGGCACAAAAGGAACCAGGTAGGCCGCCTTCAGGTCGCGTTGGTGTTGGAGGTTCGACGACTCGAGATCATGCTCGATCATGTTGCGCAGCAGATGCCAATCGATTTGCGCACGTGCATCCAGTGCGCCGTAATCTAGGCCCTCCAATTGGTCCAACCAATCCTGTTGCAATCGTTGCTTGCGTTCCAGACCTACAGTGGAGAACGGGAAGGACCACAAGCGGCCAAGCGAACCGCGGTCGGCTTGGTATTGAGCGATCAGCTCTTGGGTGGTTGGTGCCGCAATCTGCGGTCCGGGGGATTGGGCTGCGGCCGTTGCACAGGCAGACAGGAGAACGGGCGCAAGGAACAGCAGGAGGGCAGCACGCATTTCAAGAGCCTAGCAGCCTCCGCCGCAGGCATACTGTAGGAATGGACCTTCGCGCCGCCGTGATGATTCTGTGCCTGGTGGCCAGCTGCGCCACTTCGCCGACCCTATCCAACTCGCCGAATCGGTCGAACGATCCCTACCTTCAGGTCCTGGGCGTGGCGCAAGACGCGGGCTATCCGCAATCGGGTTGCTACAAGCCACATTGCCAGCGCGCCTGGCAAGATCATGATGCGCAGCGCTTCGTTGCGAGTTTGGCTTATGTCGATGGCGCGGCCCAGCAGAAGTTCTTATTCGATGCCACGCCAGACCTGCCCGCGCAGTTGCAGTTATTGCAGGCCGCAGCACCCGATTCGGAAGTGGAGATGAGTGGCGTTTTTCTGACTCACGGCCACATGGGCCACTACACCGGCTTGATGCATTTCGGCCGGGAAGCACAAGGCACAAGTGGAGTAGCGGTGTTCGCCATGCCGCGCATGTTCGAGTACTTGACCCAGAACGGTCCGTGGAGCCAGTTGGTCTCACTTGGCAACATCAAACTCTACGCTTTGTCGCCATCCCAACCGCTGCAAGTGAATCCAAATCTGCAGGTCACGCCGCTGTTGGTGCCGCATCGCGACGAGTTCACCGAGACCGTCGGCTACTTGATCGAAGGCCCGCAAAAGACAGCACTGTTCCTTCCCGACATCGATAAATGGAATCGTTGGGAGACCGATATCCGGGCTTTGGTCGCTCAGGTGGACTACGCACTACTCGATGCCACCTTCTTCGCTTCCGACGAACTCCCCGGTCGCGACATGAGTGAGATTCCGCATCCTTACGTGGAGGAGAGCTTCGCGCTGTTCGCCGATCTACCTGCCGTCGAGAAGGCAAAGATTCACTTCATTCACTTCAACCACACCAACCCCTTGTTGATCGACGGTAGCGCCGCACAACAAGAAGTGGAGCATCGCGGTTTTCATGTGGCCAAGCAGGGAATGATTCTGCCCATGTGATCCCGCCCAGCGAGCTTGCTGCCGTGCAGTAGGATGGAGCGCGATGTTCGTGATCAGCCTGCTTCTTGCCACCATCCTTCCGCAATACTCGGACGCCAGTCAAGTTGTGCCCGCCGTTGCCGAATCCCAAACTGCCACAGCCCGCGAGCAGCAAGGTGTCGAGCGCATCTGGATCGGCTCGCAGTTCTGGGCAAATCGTCTGCAAGATTGGCGCTTGTCCAACGAGCGCATCGAATGCGTGGAACAGGCCACGAAGTTTCCACTGCGCACCTTGATGTTGCTCGATTGGGCCATCGAACCCGGTACAGGCAATCTGCATCTAGAAGTGACCACCGGTGCGATCGATGAAGTGCAGGGAGATCAGTCACCACGCGGTTTCCGTGGATTCCTAATCGGTGCTGGTGGCAGTCATGTGGACTACCGCATCTCTGCGCAGGTTCATCATCGTCCTGCTGCCGACGGCGGCCTGCTTGCGGCTGTCGATACCCAAGGCCAAGTCGCTTTCTATGACAACAGCACGCGGCTCGGCAGTGGCGGCAGTTGGTCGATTGGTGGTTCCTTGAAGGAGGGCGAGCTGCAGCGCATCACCCCCGATGCGCAGACCATGACCACGGGTTTGTTTCCGCCGAACCTCAACTGCACCCTGGTACTCGACATCATTGCAGAAGACGGTGGCTATACGGTGAAGCTTGCCGCCTTCGACGCCAAGCATGAACAGCGCGAGACACCCATCTCTAGCGCCACCCTGCGCGGGCAATCCGCGGCCACCATCGATGGCTTAATCGGCCTGGTTTCGCACCTTGGCCCGGCCAAGGGCAGTGCCGGTCATTGGTTTCAGGATATGCGCGGCTCCGGTAATCTCCTCGTGGAACATGCGGAACGAAGCTACGGTCCGGTGCTCGGCGTTCAGTACACCACCAATCACAACGTGCTGAAACTCACAGCACAGCTGCCGCCGATGTCGTTGGCAGATGGCACCGAAGGCGAGTTGCAGATCCGCCCAAGTGGCAGCCGTGAGGAATGGCGCAGCGCTGCAACCATCAAACTGGATCGCGCATCTTGGACCTTGCCCTTTCGGGTCGAGGAATGGAACGCTCAAGTCGCCACGGACTTCCGCGTGATCTACCGATGGCAGAATCTGCATGGTAAGCAACAAACGACTAGCTACCGTGGAGTAATCGCAGCGGAGCCAAAACCGAATGAGGAAGTGGTGGTGGCTTCCTTGAACTGCGCCAAGCACTATGTTGGCAACTTGGCTTGGAATCACGACAGCATCTGGTTCCCGCATGCTGAAGTTGCCGAACGCGTGGCTTTGCATAAGCCGCATCTGCTGTACTTTGCCGGCGACCAGCTTTATGAAGGCGACATCGATCCGGTGGATGCGCGCAGCGTCGAGAAACTCACGCTCGACTACCTCTACAAGTGGTATCGCTGGCAATGGTCCTTTGGCGAACTCACGCGCGTACTGCCCACCGTGACCATTCCTGATGACCACGATGTCTACCAAGGCAATCTGTGGGGAGCTGGCGGACGTAAGGCGGTTGCCGATAAGGAACGTGGCTTGACCGCGCAGGATTCTGGCGGCTATCGCTACGACGCATCTTTCATTAATGTCGTGCATGCCACGCAGACTTCACATTTGCCGGATCCATTCGATCCCACGCCAAGTGAGCAGGACATCTCGGTCTACTTCACCGAACTTGACTACGGTGGAATCTCATTCGCGATCGTCGGCGACCGTCAGTTCAAGGATTCGGCCAGCGATGTGGTGCCCGATGGTCAAGTCAGGAACGGTTGGTTCCAGGCACCAGGTTTCGATCCACGCGATGCCGACGTCGATGGTGCTCGTTTGCTTGGCGAGCGTCAGCAACAGTTCCTCAGTCATTGGTCACGCGATTGGGATCACCAAGCGTGGATGAAGGTGCTGCTGTCGCAAACTCCCTTCGTGAACGTGGCCACCATTCCTGAAAAAGCGGAGGGTGGTGGAGTCTTGCCATCGCTGCCGATCCCCGAGCCGGGCAGTTACCCCGACGGCTACAAGTTCGCCGCCGACACCGATTCCGGTGGTTGGCCACAAACGCCACGTGATCGCGCAGTGCGCACTCTGAGCTCGTGCTTCGCCGTTCACTTAGCTGGTGATCAACACCTTGGCAGCTTGGTCGAGTATGGTGCGGATGAGTTCCGCGACGGTGGATTCGTATTCACTTCGCCGGCCATCGCCAACACCTGGCCGCGTCGCTGGTGGCCGCCTTTTCATGGTGGCAATCCTGATCCCGGAGCACCGCACTACACCGGCGATTTTCGCGACGGTTTCGGCAACGCCATGACCGTGTGGGCGGTGTCGAACCCTGTGCAAACTGGCTTAAAGCCATCAGCACTTTATGACCGCACGCCTGGCTACGGCATCATCCGATTCCACCCTGCCAGCGAGCGGATCGTGTTCGAATGTTGGCCGCGCTGGGTCGATCCATTGGACCCGAAAGCCCAGCAATACAGCGGCTGGCCACGCATCATCTCAAAGCTCGACAACGGCCCGGCCACCGTACTGAATTGGATCGAAATCCCCGAAACGGGCATCGAAAATGGCGTCGCCAGCGTCTTTCTTCTGCAGGCAAATGGCCAGGAATTCTGCTACAGCTTGCCCTGTGATGCCTCTGGCGGGCGTCTGCCGGTCTATCGCTCCGGGGATTACGCCGTGCGCGTGGAAGGGGAGCAAGAGCAGCTTAAGTGGTTCTGGTTTGAGGACCGATAATTCAGTGGGGCTCCCGTACCCACTGTGAATAATTCCATCCAACCCGCAGCCATCCGACATGCCATTACCTCAGGCGCGTTGGAATTTTGGATTCAGCCCAAGGTTTCCTTCCTGACCGGCAAGGTCTCAGGTGGCGAAGCCCTGATTCGTTGGCGTCGAGAAAGCGGCGGCATCTTGCCCGCTGGCGCCTGGCTACCCGTGGCCAAAGAACACGGACTGATGCAAGAGATTGCCACAGCCACATTCCCGTTGCTGTGCGCGGACATTCGTCAGATCTGTGAACAGACCGACGACATCAAGGTCGCTTTCAACATGGAAGCAGGTGATCTAGAGAACACAGATATCGTCGGCCGCTTATTGGAGGCGGTAGAGAATGGCGTACTCGATCCATCGCGGATCCAGATTGAGCTCACCGAAGCATCGCTGCCGCGCGACGGTCATGCGATGGAGGACAACATCAAGCGCCTCACAGCGACAGGGATTTCCTTGGCGATGGACGACTTCGGAACCGGTTTTTCTTCGTTGGATACTTTGCGAAAACTGCCGTTCTCGACCGTGAAGATCGATCAGGGCGTAGTCATGACCTTGCAGGAATCGACCAAGAGTTCCGCGATCGTATTGTCGAGTATCCGCATGGCTTATGAGATGGGCCTGACCGTGGTCGCTGAGGGCGTCGAATCCGAAGAGATCTACGATGTGCTCCAACAAGCCGGCTGCAGTGAAGCGCAAGGTTATTGGTTGTCAAAGGCGCTGCCGCTGCACAAGTTCATTCGCTTCGCCAACAGTGGTAAACAATGGCAAGCCACGCCGATCGGTCAGCTGCGTCATGTGGAGATCGATCACTTGTTGTGGTGCAAGAACATCCTCGCCACCGTGTTTGGAGATTCCAGCGGCGGCATGAATGCCGATTCGGTGCACGCCATTTCTGACCACAAAGCATGCTCGATGGGGCAGTGGTTGGACGGCAAGGATGCGAGCCTCGTCAACATTGAAGAGTTCCGCAATCTGGCACAACCGCATGCGGATTTGCACCAAGTCGGACACAAGTTGGTGATGGCGGCGCGTCAAGGTCAGAGCATGGAAGAGCTCAAGAAGTTGGCGGTGGAATTTAACCGCGGCGCCGAAGCGCTCATGCATGGACTGCAAGCCCTTGAAATACAAGTGCTTATGGCCGGCATCAACGATTCCGTATTCACCTGATAAGCGCCTATTCGGGTGGTATATTTGAGGATGGTGCATTCCCCACACCATTGTCCCATGACCTCCATCCAGACCATGACCTCGGCGCGCCGTTGGACCCTCGGCGTTCTTGTCCTTTCCTCCCTGACTTTCGCTTGCTCCGTTCAGCCGGAGTACACCGATCCTTCGCTGACCGGCGCCATGCCGCGCCCGGTGGAATCGGAAGAGAGTGAGGAAAACCAACACGCTCGTGAAGAGTGGATCGAGAACATGCACCGCGCCGCACCAGGTGTGGATTGGCGTGCAATCGAGCAGGGCAACTTGCGCGCAGCACAACTCGAGCGTGAGTCCACTCTGATGAGCGGCGCTTCCACTGCCGGAAGTTGGAACGAGGTCGGCAGCACCAACTTGGCCGGTAGCACCTTCGTGACCGTGCCTTCCACCGACGGCAATGAGCTGTACATTGGAACCGCCCTAGGTGGTGTATTCCGCGGCCCCGCAGATGGCAGCGATTGGCAAGCCATTGGCGATGGTGTTTACGGCGGCGCGCATGTGTTGCTGGCGATTCCACCATCCGGTGGTGGACAAGACATCATCCTGCGTGGCAGTTCGGGCTTCCTTTGGCGCAGCATCGATGGCGGTCTGACTTGGCAGAATCCAACTGGCATCACTGGTTACTCGACCGTGCGCCGCTTGATCAAGGTCGACGATGCGCAGCAAACCGTCTTCGCCTTGGTGTGGAAATCCAGTTCCTGGCAGTTGTTTCGTTCCACCGACCGCGGTCTTTCCTTCAGTCATGTCCAGACCCTCAACGGTCAAGCGGACATCTGGACTTCGCGCACCGGCGTGGGTGATTTATTCCTGTTCGAGAACAACCGACTGCTGCGCTCGACCAATCTCGGAACCACCTTCTCGACCTTCGGCAACAGCCTTGGCGTGACGCCATCGGATGTGCGTTTTGGTGGTCATGAATCCGCCGGTACCAGCACCTTCAGTGTGGCAGCCAAAGTCGGCGGCACTTGGGAGCTGTATCGCACCACCAACTCCGGCAACAGCTGGAACAATCCCAACGGCATGCCAGAAATGTGGAGTACCTTCTGCACGTCGGCAACCGATGATGACTTGCTGGTCTACGGCGGCGTGGAACTGTGGGTCTCGCACAACGGTGGCAACAGTTTCTCGGCCTTCAACTGGTGGTGGGAGCATCCCGGAAACCGTCAGCATCGTCTGCATGCCGACATGATGGGCGTCAGCGTGATCGAGGATTCTTCACTGTCGAGTGGCGAGCGCTGGTTCATCAACTGCCACGGTGGTACCTATGAATCGACCGATCAATTCAACACGGTGGATTGGTTGACTGGCGATGGCCTCGGCGTGAGTCAGTACTACAGCACGCATACCAGCCGACGTGATCCGAAGTACATCCACGCCGGCTCACAAGACCAGGGTTATCAATCCGGTGCGCTCGGAACTCCAGCTACGAGTGGCGCTTGGGCTGAATTCATTGAGGACATCACCGGTGATTACGGGCATCTTTCCTCCAGCGACGGCAGTCACGACTTGGTCTATTCCGATTATCCAGGCTTCGTGCTGGTGGTCGCCAACGAACCGAACCACACCCTGTACACGGTCGACTTTCCCAATGGTTTCGACGGTCAGTGGTTGCCCTTCATGGTCGCGGACCCTGAGCACAAGAACGCCTTCTACTTATGTGGAAAGCGCCTGTGGCGTTATCAGCGTGTGGGTACTTCCGGTAACTGGAGCTACAGCCAAGTCGGCAACACGACCTTCAGTCAAGCGCTCACCGCGATCGCCTTCTCGCCGATCGATCCGAACTACGCTTGGTGTACCACCAGCAACGGCAAGATCTATTACAGCACTGACAAGGGCTTGAACTGGACGCAGTCCAACACCACTGGCCCTGGCGCACACTACTTCTACGGCACCAGCATCGTCGCTTCGTCTAAGCACCTCAACGAGGTGTGGATCGCTGGATCCGGTTACAGCAACGTGCCGGTCATGTACTCCGGCAACGGGGGCACGAGTTTCTATGACAAGAGTGTGGGCCTGCCCAGTACCTTGATCTATGGCATGTGCGAGGCTCCGGATCAGAGTGGCCACATGTATGCGGCTGGCCAAAGCGGCGCCTATGAATACGATCCGGTCACGCAGACTTGGTCGAACCTGCTTGGTGCGGAGGCACCGATCACCACCTACTGGTCGGTGGAGGCCGTGCCGTCACAGAACATCATTCGCTTCGGTACTTACGGTCGTGGCATCTGGGACTACTACCCCGAATCGGCCGGGTTCTTCCCGTATGGGGAATTGCGAGACGAGCCGACCCACTTGCCGATCATCCCCAATGAGCGTCCAATGCTGGGAACGAGAGTTACCTTCTCGACCTCGGGCATGTTGTCCTACGCCAACGGCTTCCTGTCAGTGTCCAGCGCTGCCGGGGACAGCCCGCTGTTCGGTGGCAGCCTGTTGGTGGACCTAAGCCAAGAAGTGGTTCGTGTTCCATTCAGCTCCAACATATTTGGGCATGCCTCCGTCAGCGTGACGGTTCCGAACAACCCCAGCCTGGTCGGTAGCGAGTTCTTCCTCCAGCTTGCGGCACGGGATTCACGCCAGCCACTTGGTTGGGCAATGAGTCACGGCTTGCGCGCGGTAGTGGGGCAGTAAGGACTTAGGCTTCCTTGGCGATGCGGCGCTGCTTCTTGCGTCGTCGCATTCCATGAGGGAGCCACCACAGATACACGCCGGACAGCCACAGGAAAAGCACCACCACTCCACTGGGCAGGAACAGCCACAGCTTGGCATTGTCATGAAAGAAGGATCCATCGTGCAGGCCTTCGATCAGGTCGGAGCGCCGCATGGCGACTTGCAGCACGGTGGCACTGCTGGCGTCGAGTTGAACCTCCACGCCATTCTTGCACTGCACCTTGAGCATGCCCTTGCCTGGCCGCACGTCGAGGCGATCGATGTCTTCCCAGCTGGCCACTTCAGCCTCGGGGACCGCGCTGGTGGCGGTCAGGATCTGCTCGAAAGACAATTCTGGTACCGATTGAGCGCCCTTTTGCGTTGCCGGCTGGATCCACGTGAACTCCTTCTTCATCTGCAGCAGCAAGCCGGAAATGATTACCACGAGGAAGGGAATCGCGATGACAATGCCGCCGATTCGGTGCCAGCGGCGGGCGAGACGTGGGTAGATGGACATGGTCGGGACGGGCGGGAAGCGCACGCTGGCGTCGGAAATATCATGATGCCATCGGCTGGCCCATAAGTGACTATACTTTCCCCCGAAAGTGAGCCAACCCACCACTTCCAATCCCGGCGCTGCGCGCTGGTCCGCCTTCGTGGAGCTCGGCAAGTTGCGCTTGTCGTCGCTCGCGATCTTGGCGGTTTTGGCCGGCCTGTTGCTGGGCGCGCCGAATCTTCCCACCCTGCCTTCCTGGTGGGTGATCGCGGGGTCGTTATTGGGTACTGCCATGGTCGCCGTCGGCGGCAACGCCATGAACATGTGGCTGGAGCGCGACACCGACGTGCACATGGAGCGCACCGAAGGCCGGCCGATTCAATCAGGCCGCCTCAGTGCGGCCGACGTCTTCTGGTTCGGCATCTTGAATGCCATCGGTGGCGTGTTGGTGCTGGCTTTCACCACCAACCTGCCCGCCACCTTGTTGTGCGCGCTGATCTTCATCTTGTATGTCGGTGTGTACACGCCGCTGAAGCGGCGCAACACCTTGAACACTTTGGTTGGTGCCATCCCAGGTGCGTTGCCGCCGGTGGTCGGTTACGCCGCCAGCGCAGGTTTTGTAGACATGCACGCCGGCGTGCTGTTCATGATCCTGTTCTTCTGGCAGATCCCGCACTTCCTCGCCATTGCGTGGCGCTACAAAGATCAATACCGCAACGCCGGCCTGATGATGTTACCGTCGGTCGAAGGCACCGGCCTGCACACCGGTAAGCATATGATGACTTACGGTCTGTGCCTCGTTGGCGTGAGCATCCTGCCGGCGCTGCCCGCCTTCGGTTTCTACAGCCGTCATTACGTCTACTCGGCCGTGATCCTTGGCATTGTTTTCCTTGCGGTGATCTTCGAAGCCGCCGTGTTGCGACGCCCTGCCGGTATGCGCCGTTGCTTCATCGTTTCCATCATCTACCTGCCACTGTTGTTCGTGGCCATGGTGACTGATCGCCTGACTCCTCATGTCGCTTAAACCCAATTCGTCCTCCGAGAGCGGAGCTCTCATCATCAATGTCACGTTGGTGACTTTGCTTGTCTTGGTCTGCGCAACTTTGGCCGCGATCTACTTGCGCCCAGGTGGTGTCGACACCGGCCGTCCTGCAGGAGAGTTGCCACCGACCTTCTACACCGCGCCGGATTTTGAACTCACTGATCAATCAGGCGAGGCCTTCACCAAGGAAGACTTGAAAGGGCGTATCTGGGTTTCGAACTTCATGTTCACATCTTGCCCGAGCGTCTGCCCAATGCTCACCGAGCGCATGAAGATCATCGCCGAACGCGTGGCCATTTGGAGTGATGTGCAGCTGCTGTCCTTCTCGGTCGATCCGGAAACCGATACCCCGGAAGTCCTGCGCAACTACGCCAAGGGTTATGAGATTGATCTCAATCAATGGTCCTTCCTGACCGGCGATTACAAGATCATGCAGGGCGCCATCGAAGAAGGCTTCAAGGTCAGCATGGGCGGCCCAATCGACCGCAAGGACCTCAACTCGGTCATGCACGGAACACGCTTCGTATTGGGCGATGCCGAAGGCAACATTCGTGGCTACTACGATGTGGAGACCGACGAAGGCGTGGACCTACTGGTGCACGAAATCAAGCTTCTTCGTCAAGCACAATAACGTTCGGCTTCAGGATCACGCCATGCGCGGCCTTGCCGTCGAGCAACACGCTGATCGGTTCCTCGAGTTGCACATGGCGCACGCCATGATCGCCAACTTTATGCGAATGTAAGGAACGCAACCATTCCATATCCAGGATGCCGTCACCGGTCTCAGGATTGATGGTGAAGTAGCCCACGCGGAAAGAGGTCATGTTGTGGAAGAAGTGCGAGCCCTCCGACGGCTTGACGTGGATATCCTCGAAGCCGGTCTCAACAACAACGCGTGCGCAGTTGATATCGGCCCATTCCACCGGCAGGCCTAGCCATGGATCGGAGGAACCCCAACGGCCTGGCCCGACCAGCAGGTATTGCTCCCCGAACTTCTCTAGCTTGGCGTTGATCTTGGCGACGTCGCCGGCGGCATCGGTGGATTGCGCACGGTCGAAGCGATCGGGATCAATAAAGACCACATGCTTGATGTTGCGGATGAAGCCGTTGCCGAAGGCGCGATGACTTGCGCATAGGATCTTGTCTTCTTCGAGCAGCTCGAAGTCGAGATCCACTTCAGTCTCAGCCACAGCCATCGGCCGGACTTGAAGCAGGCTTAGTTCGCGAATGTTGGGGTTGCTGTTATCAAGTTCGACCGCGAACTCGACTTCGATTGGACAACCCATGGCTGCGTTGCCAATCTCCAAGACTTGGTTGACCACTTCCGCCAGCGGGAAGGCATCGTGCTTGAGGATGTTGGCGAAGGTCACCAAGCGCGCGCCTTCACGCGAAACGCCGTCGGTGATGCGGCCATCGTTCGGCAACCAAGTCGAAGCCACCGCAGCAAGCGTGCCATCTTCATCAGCGTCCGCGATCGGGTAACGGCATGGATGCAGGGGACCGCCGAGACTGGCGTCGGCTGGGAGTTCTTCTTCAGGCTCAGGATCACGGTCTGCACTGCTGCCCATAGGCAAGGCATAGAAATGACGCTGCGCATTCTCAAGGATGTCATCGACCGACGAGAAGTCCGGAATGCTCTGCGGATAACGCGGGCAGAAGCGCAGACCGCCTTCGCCGCCAACGACCATCGTTCCCAAGCCGAGGGCCACGGCGCAAACGCCATCTTCAGGACCACATTGACCATGCGGGTAGTAGTTGTGGGACCGCGCCACACCGGAGAAGCTCGGGTAATAGCGCTCGCCGCGTTGCTTGCCGACCAGCTGCTGAATGATCACCGCCATCTTCTCCTCTTCATGGCGATAAGCCGTAGCGCGCAAATAGGACCGCGCGCGGTCGGAGTAAGTCGATGCATAGATCGTCTTGATCGTGTCGCAGAGATCAGCCAGCCGTTGGTCTTCCGTGCCGACATTACGAATCATCATGGTCTCGTAGATGCCGGCAAAGGGTTGGTGATGCGAGTCTTCCAACAAGCTGGAGGAACGCACTGCCAACGGTCCATCCATGACGCGCAACAGAGCGCGTAGGTCGGAGATTACGCTGGCTGGAAAACGTCCGGTAAGGAAACGCTTCAGTCGTTCCGGTTCATCCAATCCGCCACCCAAGGCCATGCGTTGCAGATGATTGCGGCGCATAAAGCGATCGAAGATATCGGTAGTCAGGACCACCGTTGGCGGAATCACCACGCGTACGCTGACACGATCATTGGCAGGGCGGAAGTTCGCCAAAGTGGTGTTGGCAAAAGCCAAGCCGCGTGCCTTACCGCCCAAGGAACCTGTGCCGATGCGCGCGAAGTTGATCGTGCTATCGAAGGTGGTGCGATGGAAATCAACGATGGCGCCACGTTGTGCGCGTCGGCGCGAGCGGTGCAGATGCTGGAGCAAGAAGGCGCGGAGTTCCTCGGCACTGCCGAAGTCGCTGGCTTCTTTGGCGGCCAGGCGGTTGGCCAATCGAAACTCAGTGCGCGCACGCAGCCAAGTCGAGAACTCATTGCGCGTGGCATGGCCGACCAGAGCATCGGCGGAGACACGTTTGATCGCAGCTTCCATCTCGCGCACGGTGCGCGCTTGGGTCTCTACCGAATGGTCACCGCGGCGGAAGCGGAACGGTCCGAAGCCGAAGTTGTTGAGCAGGAAGTTACGCATTTCCAGGTGCAGCACTTGACTGCCCTTGCGCACGAAACTGGAGTCCAACTTTTGCGCATCGTCGGAGAAATCCGCATTGGAAGATTGCAGCAGGATTGGCAAATGTGGCGCCGTTTCGCGCACCTTACCGACGAACTCAAGCCCCGCCTTCATTGAAGGCTTGCGCCCTGGGACCGATGGCAGACCCACATCCGAGATGATGCCGAGCAGATGTTCGTGATGCTCTTCGAATTGATCAATCGCACTGCGCAGGTCTCGCGCTAGCAGCACCTTCGGTCGCCCGCGTAGACGCAGCATCTTGTCGTATTGGTTGATGCCCTCAGACAATACACTGCGCGATTGCTCGAGGATTTCGGTGTAGAGCAGCGGCAGATACGACGACAAGAAGTTCAATGAATCCTCGACCAGGAGGATTGCACGCATGCCGACACGCTTACAGTCATGCAGGCAGTTGGCACGGTCTTCGATCAGGGTCACAATCGCATTGAGGATGCGGCTGTCACCGGTCCACAGGAACACGCCATCGAAGATCGATTGGTTGCGGCCGCGCAACAACTCCTTGATGTGCGAGTTGTCATAACCGAGCAACACCACCGGCACCGCACCGGCATGCGCCTTGATCTCTTCAGCCAAGTCGACCGGATCCAAACCACTTACTTGTGGAGTAATGATCACCATCGAGTTTTCACGCGTGGTGGAGATGCGCTCGATGGCTTCGCCGGCATCCGATACGCGCAACATGGTGGGGGCGCTGTCATCGACCAATTCACCGGCGCCCTGGTTCAAGTTGGTGGTGCGACCATCCTCTTGCAGGATGAATGCGTCATACATACTCGAGACCAGGATGACCTCCTGGACGCGATAAGGCATCAAAGCCCGGAACCGTTTCAGGCGTGTATCGGGCTCGGTCAGTTGGAAGGGCGGGAAAAGAACCACCGACAGTCAGCGTACACCAACTGTCGGTCGTTTCCCGCTCAAAAGAGCGAATGAAAATTAATTGCTACCTAGACCAAACCTTGATCCAGCATCGTGTCGGCGATCTTCAGGAAGCCAGCGATGTTCGCACCGTTGACGTAGTTACCTGGAGTGCCGTACTCCTCGGCCTTGGTGAAGCAGTTGGTATGGATGCTCTGCATGATGCCCTTGAGCTTGGCGTCGACTTCTTCGCGACTCCATGCCAAACGCATGCTGTTCTGCGACATCTCCAAACCGGAAACCGAAACACCACCAGCGTTGGCGGCCTTGCCTGGACCGTAAAGGATGCCAGCTTCGAGGAAGACATCGACACCGGAGGCGACGGTAGGCATGTTGGCTCCTTCCGCGACCACACCGACGCTGTTCGCCATCAGGTTCTTGGCATCTTTCTCGTTGATCTCGTTCTGAGTTGCCGATGGGAATGCACAATCAGCGTTCACGGTCCACAGTGGGTTGTGATCCAGCGACTTATCAAGAGCGGTGTAGCTACTACCTGGGAACTGGTCGGCGTACTCGCTGATGCGACCACGACGGTTGTTCTTCAGGTCCATGACCCAAGCCAACTTGTCTTCATCGATACCGGCTGGATCGTGAATGAAGCCGCCCGAATCGGAAAGTGTGATGGCCTTGCCACCGAGGTGGTTGATTTTCTCGACGGTGTACTGTGCAACGTTACCGGAACCGGAAACGAGGCAGGTCTTACCTTCGAGGCTATCACCCTTGGTGTTGAGCATTTCCGCGGCGAAGTAAACCGTGCCGTAGCCAGTTGCTTCTGGGCGAATCAAGCTACCGCCCCAGTTCAAGCCCTTACCGGTGAGCACACCGGTGAACTCGTTGCGCAGGCGCTTGTATTGACCGAACAGGTAGCCGATCTCGCGACCACCGACACCGATGTCGCCAGCAGGCACATCTGTATCAGGACCGATGTGGCGCTGCAGCTCCGTCATGAAGCTCTGGCAGAAACGCATCACTTCGTTATCCGACTTGCCCTTCGGATCGAAGTCGGAACCACCTTTACCGCCACCCATGGGTAGCGTGGTCAAGCTGTTCTTGAAGACCTGTTCGAAACCGAGGAACTTCAGGATGCCAAGGTTAACACTTGGGTGGAAGCGCAATCCACCTTTGTAAGGACCAATAGCACTATTGAACTCAACGCGGAAACCGCGTTGTACGTGAACGCCGCCGGAGTCATCCATCCACGGCACGCGGAACATAATGACGCGCTCTGGTTCAACCACGCGTTCTAGGATGCGTGCGCTTTTATATTCCGGGTGACGTTCAAGAATCGGCGCCAATGAAGTCAGGACTTCATCGACCGCCTGAATGAACTCGGCCTGATGGGTGTCGCGGTTTTTTACCGCGGTGAGTACTTCTTGAATGTAGTCAGACATGAGAGGTCACCAAAAGGGACTTAGAGATTTTAGGTCTGCGCGGACATAATCAAGACCCCTGGCTCCACTTTTTCTTTGCGGCCGCAAAGCCCCTAAAAACGGGAGATGTAGTCGATAGGCGGGAATTATTACGAAGTTGGGATATTTCCGTTTACGCTTCTCGCCGGGCTTTGGCGTTGACCCCATTTGCACAGTGGCTAGCATGAAATTGATGACCATTCGCTTCGCCATCCCGTTGTTGCTTGCCCTCCTGGCAAGTTGCTCCTTCGGGCCGCAAATCTACGAGGTTCAAGTCGATGCACAGGCGACCGAACCTCAACCGGAAAGCCAAAGCTATGTGCTGGCGTCGGCGATGGAAGGCACTTCGACCAGCGATCTGCAGTTCCAGGAGTTCGCCAGCTATTTGAACCACGCCTTGCAGGACCAGGGTTATCGACCTGCCTTCAATAGGGCAGATGCCGACCTGGTCATCAGCCTGGCATATGGCATTTCCGAGGCGATCGAGAAGAAGGAGTACTACAGGCAACCGATTTGGGAGACCAATGACGCCCCTTATGTCTACCGCGCGATCCCTACTGGCTCGCGCCGCGACTGCCCAACATCGATCGGCTATTACCCGGCCCCTCGGCATCGGATCGTTGGCTACACCGAAGGCAGCCGCACTGTCATCGTCTTCGATCACACCATGCAAGTGTTTGCCATGACCAGCCGCCAGATTGGTTCTTCCATGATGTCCTTGGAACAGTGGAGTGTGGATTGCAAGGTAACTGACGCGCGCGGCGATCTGCGCGTGACCTTGCCTGTCATGTTGGCCGGCGCCAGGATCTACTTCGGCAAGAGCTCCGGCCGCACCGTTATTTTCGAGTTGGAGGAGGACCACCCCGACGTTCTCCAATTGATGGGGGAGCCAAGCCCCTAAACCCAGGCGTTGCCCATGACCGATCCCGGACCCTCCATCCGCAAACGAGTTTATTTGGTCATCCAAGGTGTGGCCGTTCTACTTTGGTGGGTGCTGCTGTTGAATATGCAATCGGTGCGCGATGCCTTCGCCCTCGATGGCACCCAGTTCACCCTACTGCTGGCCTTCTTCCCCGCCGACGTCCTCTTTGTTGCAGGCGGCTCCTTATTATCCGCCTGGATGTGGCGCGCGCCGCAATGCCCACGTCTGTTGTGGCTGACTGCAGGCGCTCTGTGGTACGCGACGGCCTATGTACTTGCGCTACTTGTCACTGGAATCATGGAGCCCTTAGGGGCCATCATGATGTCGCTAGCGAGCATCGGCACGGCGTGGACTTTGATTCCTGCAAACCCGCATGAGTGAGTTGTTCCAGCCATCGCGCTGTCGTTCCAACCGCCTGAATGTGGTCAAGACTTTGCTCCAGTCGGCGATCATCTGGACGCTGCTGTTATGGCTTGGACCAAGCCTAATTCGCCAATTCGAGGCTGGAATCGGCGTTTCAGCATTTTCCTTCGCTGCGCAAGCCACAGTTGGATGGTGTATCTTCGCACTCGCCAGCCTGCTTGGCATTTGGTCAGGCTTGACCTTGGCGGTTTTGGGCAGGGGCACCCCGTTGCCCATGGATACCGCCAGCAAGTTGGTCATCCGCAGCCCCTTTCGATATGTGTGCAATCCGATGGCCGTTGCCGGGCTCAGCCAAGGTGCTGCAGTGGGGGTAATGTTCGGTTCGTGGGGCGTGCTGCTCTATGTGATTGCAGGCGCGCTGCTCTGGCATATCGCAATCCGACCTCTGGAGGAGAGAGACCTCCACCAGCGATTCGAATCCGCGTACGCGCTGTGTCAACAGCGCGTACCGTTGTGGATCCCGAGATTCTCAGAAGGTCAGACCGGACGGTAGATGTCCATCAGCTGCATGCGCGTGGCCTGCAGACGATCGACCATGATGCCGGCGAAACGCTTCAGTAGCTCATAGCCCAATTCGGAATCGTTCTCGATCTTGCCATGCAGACATGGCGTGTGGATCACGATGGCCTTCACTGGCTCCATGACACGAGCGTTGAACTTCCATTCCTCTCCTGGGAAGATCCAGGACCAACCGAAGACGTCGCCGGGGCCACGTGTCTGGATCACGTGGGCCTCCTGTTCTCCAGCTTGCATTTCTAGCGAAACCGTACCTTCAAGCAGGATGAAAAAGCGCACGGCGACTTCGTTTTGGCGGAAGATGACCTGACCTTCCTCGAAGCTGACGTCTTCACCGCAATCTGCAATGGTACGAATATCCTCTTCCGACATGCCCTTGAAGAAGGGGAGCTCCAGAAGGGTTTGTACATGTGATTCATTCATCACTTTTTGCCTAAATCTCGAGTTTAAAGACCGCCGCACGTGGTGGCGGCGACATAGGCAGTGTAGCAGGGAATTCGGCAAAAGAAGAAAAAACTACCAATAATTCGTTTGGCTGTGCGGGGCCTGTGTACACTCTAGGGACCATGAGTATCAAGAAAGTGGGTTCGGCTGAGTTCAAGGGCTGGGTGCAGTCCTTGATCAAAAAACACACTGTTTACGGCGTTCAAGCCAAGGAGGATCGGTTCGCCTTCGATGTTCTAGACGCACCGGAAGACCTGCGTCTGGACTATGACGTGACCATCCTTCCACCGAAGAAATACATCCAGCCGCAAAAGGAAGTGTTGCTCACTTTCGATGAAAACGGCGTCTTCGAAAGCGTGATGAATGAGGAGTCTTTCCTCATCTTGGGCGTACATCCTTATGACATGGTTGCCATCTCTCAGATGGACAAAGTGTTCACGAAGGACAATCGCGACGAGCACTACATGGCTTATCGCGAACGCGCCACCATCATCGTGTCGGATGTTCAAACGGCTTCCAAAGATGTCTTTGCCGGGTGCATGGGGACAAGCACCGGGGAAGAGTGCAGCGGCCACGACGTATTGTTGACCTTGCTTGCTGATGGAAGTTCGTTACTAGAAGCGAAAACGGAAAAAGGAGAGGCGCTTCTGGATTTGATTCCTAATGCTGCCGAGCCTCATGAGGGGGATCTCGAGGCTCGGTCAGCGATCTGGGAATCCAACCGCAAGGAGTTGCGCAAGCATGAACTGCATGTCGCTCCTTCGGATCTGCCTGAGTTGCTCGAGCGCAGTTACGACCACCCCGTCTGGAACGAGAAGTCCGAACTGTGTTACGCATGCGGCTCCTGCAACTTGGTTTGCCCCACTTGCTACTGCTTCAATGTCCAAGATGATTTCAACTGGGACTTGAAGTCCGGCACGCGTTCGCGTTGCTGGGATAGCTGCATGGTCTCCAGCTTCGCGAAAGTCGCCGGCGATCATGACTTCCGTCCCTTGGCCGCGGCGCGCTACCGCCACCGTTACTACCGCAAAGGCAAATACGTTCCCGACATGATCGGCGAGATTGCTTGCGTCGGATGTGGCCGCTGTATCACCTCGTGTACCGCGAAAATCGCCAACCCTGCTGAAGTCTACAACTGTCTATTGGAGAAAGTCTGATGACCATCACCCAAGAAGTAAGCACCAAGGTCAAGGATATCTATCTTCCTGAGCCTGCAACGGTCTTGGACAGTCGCCTTCTGACCGAGGCAGAGATTTATCTCCGCTTCAAGTTCGACGACCCCAAGCCCCACGACTACAAACCAGGTCAGTTCTACTCGGTGACAATCCCAGGCATCGGTGAGGCACCCATCTCGATCTCCTCTTCGCTGACACGTTGCGAGGAGAACACTTTCGAGATGGTCGTACGCAAGGTCGGTAACGTGACCAACGCATTGCATAACCTGGTGTACGGCGACAAGGTCGGAATCCGTGGTCCTTTCGGTACCACTTTCCCGGTCGATACCGCGATGAAGGGCCGCGACTTGGTCTTCATCTGCGGTGGTATCGGCCTGGTACCGGTACGTTCGGCGATCCACCACGTGCTCGACAACCGTCAAGACTACGGCGACATCAGCATCCTGGTCGGGACACGAACCCCGGCTGATCGCCTGTTCGTCAGCGAGTGCGAGGAATGGTCCAAGCGCGACGACGTCAACTTCCTCGAGACCGTCGATGTCGCGATCGCACGCAAACCGATCTGGACTGGACCAGTCGGCGTGATTACCACGCTGCTACCACGTCTGAATCTGGATCCTGCGAAGACCACGACCATCGTCTGTGGTCCTCCCATCATGTATCGCTTCGTGCTCATGGAGCTACGGAAGTTACAACTGCCTAACGATCAAATTTATCTCTCACTGGAACGTCGCATGAAGTGCGGCGTGGGCAAGTGCGGACACTGCCAGATCAACGGCAAGTACGCATGCCAGGAGGGAGCGGTCTTCAAGTACAGCGACATCGAATCCACGCCGGAGGCGATCTGACATGACCAAGCCCAGAGTTGCCATTTTTGACCTCGCTTGCTGCGAGGGATGCCAACTGCAGATCGTCAACATGGAAGACGACCTGCTGAACCTGCTCACCGTGATCGACCCAGTCGAGTGGCGCGAAGCCATGTCCGACCAGAGCACGATCTACGACGTCGCGATCATCGAAGGATCGATCACGCGTCAAGCGGATGAGATCAAGGTGATGGAGATCCGGCAGCGTGCGACATACGTTGTGGCGCTTGGTGCCTGTGCCACCATGGGCGGCGTGAACAAGCTGAAGAACAACTTCGCGATTCACGACGTCAAGAAGACCGTCTACGGCGAGGCCGCCAACATGCCACACCTCGATACCTTCACCGTCAAGGCGCTGAATGAGGTCATTGAGGTGGATTTCGAAGTGCATGGTTGTCCGATCGATGCCGATGAGCTGGTTCACGTGGTGAAGTGCCTGCTGTCAGGTCAAACTCCATCCGCGCCAACCCATCCGGTCTGCGTCGAGTGCAAGATGGCTGAAAACTGCTGTCGTTATGAATACGATGAGCTTTGCCTGGGGCCATTGACGCGCGCGGGTTGTGATGCCCGTTGCCCAGCCAATGGTTTCTGGTGCTTTGGCTGCCGGGGTTTCCTCCCCGACGCCAACTTCACTGCTGCGCGCGAGATGGCGGCGGAGCATGGAAAGTCCCTCGAGGATTTGGAAAGCAAGCTTGCTCTGTTCGGGAGCAAATAGGTACCTGTCATGTCAAAAACCGTCGACATTAAAGTTCATCATGTGACCCGGGTTGAGGGCCACGGCAACATTCGCGTGCGCGCCAAGGATGGCGCCATCGAAAAGCTTGAATGGCAGGTTCCCGAAGCACCTCGTTTCTTCGAGGCGATGGTGCGCGGGCGCAAGTACGAAGACATCCAGACGATTGTCAGTCGTATTTGCGGTATCTGTTCCGTCACGCACTCCTTGGCCGCGATCAAGGCGATTGAACGCGCCATGGATACTCCAGTGACCGATCAGACCGATCGCTTGCGCATTCTTGCGCACTACGGTGAGCAGTTGGAAAGCCACATCTTGCATGTGGGCTACCTGGTTGCGCCTGACTTGCTCGGGCAAAAATCGGTAGTTCCGGTTGCGAGCTCACACCCTGAAGTGGTGCAGACTGTCATCACTTTGCATCGCCTCGGCAACACCATGATGGAAGTCCTGACCGGACGCAAGACGCACCCTGTGCGTTTGGTCCCGGGCGGCTTCTCGATGCTGCCATCGGCGAAGGAATTGCGCGCGCTAAAGCAAGAGTTAGTCGACAGCGTGCCCAAACTCACGGCATTGGCCGAAGTCATCGCCAGTCTGGCTGGTGGAATTCCGAGTTTCACCAGGGAGACGGAATACGTCGCGCTCGTCAACGAGCCACACTATCCCTTCTACCACGGTCAGGTCGGCAGCACTGATATTTCTGAGTTGGCATCCGTGCAGGACTTCGAAGATATCGTGAATGAATACGTCATTCCGCAATCTACGGCGAAATGGGCGAAGTGGCACCGCGAAGCTTACATGGTTGGCTCGCTGGCTCGCTTCAACCTCAACGCTGAATTCCTTGCGCCATTGGCGAAACAGACCGCCGCCATGCTCGGTCTAGAGAAAGGTTGCTACAACCCTTACATGAATAGCGTGGTGCAGGTCGTGGAGTCGGTGCAGGTGGTGGAACGTTCCATCGAACTCATCGATGAGATCCTGACCGTCGGGCTTCGCGTCGAGCGCCCCGACGTCAAGATACGTGCAGGTGTTGGTGCGGCTGCTGTTGAGGCACCGCGCGGAATCCTCTTCCACCGTTACGAATTCGACGACAAGGGAGAATGCGTTTCGGCGAACATGACGATTCCAACTAACCAGAATCACGGCAACATTCAGAAAGACTTCGAAGCCCTGGTGCCGACGATCATCGATCGCCCGCAGGATGAGATTCGCCAAGTCATGGAAATGTTGGTGCGAGCGTATGATCCATGTATCTCCTGCTCGACCCACTACCTGGATGTGGAGTTTGTCTAGATGACAAAAAAAGTTCTCATTGGCCTTGGTAATCTTCTCATGACCGATGAGGGGATCGGGGTGCGGATCATCCAGGAGCTGGTCCGCACCCATCGGATTTCGAGCGATATCGAAGCCCTGGATCTCGGTCCGGGCGGGCTGCCGGTGTTGCACGCATTGGATGGAGTGGAGCATGCGATCTTCGTCGATTGCGCCTTCATGGGTGAGGAGCCTGGCACGCTGAAACGTTTCCGCGCCGAAGAAGCTCAGACCGTCAAGGTGCAGGCGCGCCAATCGGCACATGAAGGTGATCTTTTCGAGACCCTGGAATTGGCCAAACGCGTAGGCCAGTGCCCCAGCGATATCGTGGTGTTCGGCATTCAGCCAGGCGTGGTGGAACTTGGCGTAGACTTGTCGCCCACCCTTGAGGAGCAGCTGCCGGCTTATGTTGATGCCGTCGCCGCCGAACTAAACTGCGCGGACTGATCCGCAACGAGCATGCATGAGTTCTCCATCTGCTCCCTCCTGATCAAGGCGCTTGATCACGAGTACGACGCCATCCAGCCACCGCCAACTGGCTTGAAATCGGTGACGGTGATGGTGGGGGAACTGCATCAGATCGTGCCGGATTACCTGTTGGGTGCGTTCACCGCGCTCACTGCCGATACGCGTTATGAAGGCGCGGAGCTTAAACTGGAATTCACGGCCATCACCGGCAGTTGTTCCGCTTGCGAATGGCAAGGTACCATTCAGCCGCCTTTGTTCGTCTGCCCTAGCTGTGACCAAGTTGGGGTGGATCTGATCACCGGCAAGGAACTTTTCCTGCAGTCATTGGAAGTCAAGACATGACCACACAAGAAATCAAAGTTTACCGCGACCTGATGGGCGCCAACGAGGAGTGGGCCGCTAAGACCCGCGACTTGCTCGCCGAGAAGGACATCTACATGCTCAACTTGATTGGCAGTCCCGGTGCCGGCAAGACCGCGTTGTTGGAAGGTTTGGGTGCACAACTCGGTGAGAAGGTGCGCTTTGCGGTTCTGGAAGGCGATGTCGAGACCACCAATGATGCCGTGCGCATTGCCAAGCTTGGCGTGCCAGTCAGTCAGTTGTTGAGTGGCGGTTCCTGCCACCTTGAAGCGAAGATGGTCCATCACGCTTTGTTGGATATGGACCTTGATGCGCTGGACATGGTAGTGGTGGAGAATGTCGGCAACATGGTCTGCCCGGCTGAGTTCGATATCGGCGAACATATCAAGATTGCCGTGCTGAGCATTCCCGAGGGCGACGACAAGCCGCAGAAGTATCCGCTGCTGTTCCACGAATCGAATGCCGCGATCCTGACCAAGGTTGACCTGCTGCCGCACATTCCTTTTGACATTGAAGCCTGCAAGGGCCACATCAAAAAGATCAACGCGCAGATCCCGATCTTCGAGGTCTGCGCGCTGAAGGGCGATGGCTTAGCCGAGCTGATCGCCTGGTTGAGCGATCGAGCTGGCGCCTAGTTGCTAGCCGGTTGGTCTCCAGCCGACTCCGTCTTGCTTGAGCTAGGTCATCGGGTCTGGCTGTTAGTTGGCTGCACCGCCTGCAGAGCCAAGGTTGCCATGACAGTTGCGTGCACCGTGGCCTTTGAATCACTCCATGCATCGACCGCCGGGAAGGAACCATGCAATCCTTCGCCGCCAAGTTGATGGACCGTCAGCGCCTGGGCTAAACCTTCGCGCCACTTCTTCTCAAAGACGCCGCCGACTAGTTTCATCGCTTCGGTGCCGAAGTACCAGTAGTAGTAATCGACGCTGGAGTTGGATGGATTCCACGCTGGGCGCTTGGAAGCGAGCAGGCTCATGCCTAAGGTCATTTCAGCCGATTCGGTGATGTCTTCGCCCATGGCATCGAAGCTAAGTATGGCCATTGCCGTACCCAGTTCGGTGAACTAGATTGGATGGCTCTTCTTCTTGGCAACGAGGCGCACGTCATGATCGTTGCCGTAGCTGTAACCCACCCGACCCGTAGTCTTGTCGGTCATGGACAGGAGGTAATTCTGTGCACCATCAAAGTTCTCCCTTGAGATCTCGAAGCCCATCTCCTTGGCGGTAACCAAAGCGCGCACGGTCAAGGTCGTGTTGAAAGTGTTGGCGTCGCCGTTAGGCTCGAACTCAAAACCCCAAGCTCCGTAAGGATTGCGCGCTTGGATTAAGGTGTCGATCGCCTTCTGGCAGTACCACGCCATGCATCATTACTGGCATTGCCAAGGACTCGAGACTAGACCACCAACTCGCCGTCGTCTTCCTTGCAGTTGCCATCGCCGTGGCAATTTCCGCACTTACCATCACCGCCGCAGCTGGTGGTCTGTTGATCACCGCGCCATAGGTGCATGATCGCGAACAGCGCGAACAGCAGGCCCAGGCCAACGATGCCAATGACGTGGTTGATGGTCATGTCCGAATGTTATCAGCGAATGCGAGATGCAGCGAGCTACGGTGGTTAAGCAGAGCTTAGGAAGCACTGCCAAGACCTGCGAAGCCCATGAAGGCCATCGACAAGCTGCCGGCAATGATCAGCACCAATGCCATGCCTTGCGCGATCTTCGGTACCTGTGCGCGTTCGGCATCTTCACGAATGCTGGCCATCAACACCAGTGCCAAAGTCAGACCCAAACCAGCGCCGATTGCAAAGAATAGGCCTTGGAAGAAGTCGTACTCCTTGTTGGTCTGGAAGATTGCCAAACCAAGGATTGCACAGTTGGTGGTGATCAGTGGCAGGTAGATACCAAGCTGCTTGAACAAGGCTGGGCTGACCTTCTTGATTACCATTTCGACGATCTGCACCAACGATGCGATCACCACGATGAAGGAGATCACTCGAAGGTACGGAGCATGGTCAAGCAGGAAAGTGTTCAACAGCCACGCGCAGATCGAAGTGATCGTGAGCACGAAGATGTTGGCCATGCCCATGCGCAACGCTGTCTCTACCCGCGCCGAAACGCCCATGAAAGGGCACAAGCCCAGGAAGTAGGCCAAGGTGAAGTTGTTCACCAGTACCGTTGAGATCAGGATCCAGATCAAGTCACCCATCAGGCCGCCCTCCTTTCACTGCTCTCTCGGGCAGCAAGTACCTTCTGTCGCTGTTTCTTGCGTTCCGCCCACCAGTTCAAACCGAGTAGCCAGAAACCCAAAGTCAGAAATCCGCCTGCCGGCAGGATCATCACGACCCAAGGCTCGTAGTTATCACCGAACAGCGGGATGTTCAGGAAGCTGCCCATGCCAAGGATCTCACGCACGCCGCCCATCATCACCATCGCAATCATGAAGCCGGTGCCCACACCTACGGCATCCAGGAGCGCGCGTCCGACCGGACGCTTCGAAGCGAAGGCCTCTTGGCGACCAAGGATCATGCAGTTCACCACGATCAATGCGATGAAGGCGCCGAGTTTCTTATGCACCACTGGCACCATGGCCTCCAGGCTCATGTCGGCCACCGTCACGAAGGTGGCGATGATCATGATGTAGGTGGAGATACGAACTTCGCCCGGGATGAACTTCTTCAGCAACGACACGCTCAAGCTCGAACCGAGTAACACGAAGAAAGTAGCCACACCCATGGCCAAGCTGTTCTCGACCGTGTTGGTCACGGCAAGCGCCGGGCACAGGCCGAGCATCTGGATCAGCACCGGGTTCTCTTTCCAGATGCCGCGGAACAGATCCTGCTTAGGAGTGGTCTCACGCATCCTTGCTTCCTCCATGATCGTATGCCTTGATCAGTGGATCCCACCGCTCAAAAGCCTCGTTGATGATGCGGATCACGGCGCGCGCGGAGATGGTGGCGCCGGTGATCATGTCGACCTCATGCGGGTCGCCACTGCCGCTGCCCTTCTTCACGCCGACAAGTGGGGCGACCACGCGTTCGAACTGGCCGACGAAATCCATGTCCTTCTCGATGGCGTCGCCAAGGCCCGGAGTCTCTTTGGATTCCAGCACCTTCATGCCCATCATGCCGCCGGTCTCAGGGTCGTAGCCGAAGATGACCTTGACCTGATCCTGGAAGCCGGCGCGGTTGTGCACCACGGCGAATCCAACCGGACTGTTGTGCTCGTCGTAACCCACGAACACTTTCTCGAAATCCTTCTCAACCGCATCTTCGGGCAGGTCGAGAGTGAGTTTGCCATCGACCAGGTACAAGGTGGTGAAGGATGCAGGCTCTTGCAGGACCAGACCCACGGCCTCTTTCATCATCTTCTCCTTGTATGCCAGGATGCGCGGTTGGGTGGCCTCATAGACCACCACCAGCAGTAATCCAGCAAGCATGCCTGCGACCGCAAGGGTTGCAATGATGCCGGCGGAAGATGCGCCATTATCTTCAGGCTCTTGAACTTGAGGTTCATCACTCATGACTTTGCCTCCTCGGATTTGGCGGCACGCGCTTTCGGTTGTTGGCCGAACACGCGCGGACGAGTGGAACGGTTGATGAATGGCACCAGCGCATTCATGAACAGAATGGAATACATCATGCCTTCAGGCAGGCCGCCCCAGACACGAATGACCATGACCAGGAAACCGATTCCGGCGCCGAAGATCCAGCAACCAGGGTTGGTGGTCGGGGAGGTGACCATGTCGGTGGCCATGTAGATCGCGCCGAGCATCAAACCGCCGGAGAACAACATGAACATCGGGCTCTGGTAAGCGCTGGAATCAACCAGCCACAAGATGCCAGAGAATGCGAACACGGTGGCGAAGATGCTCACCGGGATGCGCCAGTTCAGATAGTTCTTCCACGCCAAGTAAGCGCCGCAGATCAAGATCAGCAGACCGAAAGTCTCACCGACCGATCCCGACGTATTTCCCATCAGCAGGTTGCCCATGCCAGTTCCGGTCTGCTCAAACTTGA
This sequence comes from Planctomycetota bacterium, assembly GCA_024229395.1. GTDB lineage: Bacteria > Planctomycetota > UBA1135 > UBA1135 > UBA1135. The sequence goes on from JAAESM010000027.1 coordinate 55,278, forward strand.
ACAAACCTAGTGGCGTGGCGCCGGTGGTGCCGTCGACCACTTTGGGGCTCATCAATGGCAGCGCGAAGTTGTCGCCGCGCAGCGCACCCCACGGGCCATCGGTGGTTGGCCATGTGGTGATGGCGACAGGGAAGGCTGCCTGCAGGAATGCACGACCAAGAAGGGCGGGGTTGAATGGGTTCTGACCCAATCCACCGAAGATCAGCTTGCCGAAGGCGATGCCGAAGAAACCGCCGAGGAAGGCCATCCATAAAGGCATTCCAGGAGGCAAGGTCAAACCGAGCAAGATGCCGGTGATCGCTGCCGAGCCATCGTTCAAAGAACCTTTGCGGCCGATCAGGCGTTCGGTCAACACAGCACCTGCGCCAGCTGCGATCAAAATCAACAGCGCACTGGGCCCAAAGAAGAACACCGAAGTGGCAATGATTGGAATCAACGTGGCCACCACAGTCCACATGATGCGTGGCGTGGAGTCGGGGCCGAGCACGTGCGGCGAAGCGGTGAGTAGTAGTGAGGGTTTGCTCATACTCGGACTCCTTCACTGCGTAGTGCAGACTTGGCCACTCCGAAGAGATGGCTCAGCGGAATGTGCGACGGACACACATAGGAACAGCATCCGCACAGCATGCAGGTGGAGAGATGGTTCTTGTCGTACATTTCCATGTACTCCATATTCAATCCCAAGCTACCAAGGTGCTGCGGATCCAGGAACACCGGACAAGCATCGAGGCAGTGCCCGCATTTGATGCACGGGTAAGTGGCTTGAGGATGCGCCTCTTCCTCATTCAGCACCACCACACCGGAGGTACCTTTGAGGATTGGAGTCTCCATATTGCCTTGGGCGGGTCCCATCATTGGGCCACCCATGATCACCTTGCAGGCGTCGTCGGTGAAACCGCCACAAGCATCGATGACATCGCCGACCTTCATGCCAATCGGCACGATCAGGTTGCGCGGTTTCTTGATGCCACTGCCGGTCACGGTCAGGATCCGTTCGATCAGCGGTTGGCCGGTCTCGAAGATCTCAGCAACGGTAGCCACGGAAGCCACGTTCATGACCACCACGCCCACATTCATGGGCAGGCCACCTTCCGGAACCTCGCGATCCATCACCGCCTTGATCAGCATCTTCTCCGCACCTTGCGGATACTTCACCGTCAGCGGCAGGACCTCGATATCAAGATCATCAGGCACGGTCTCGCGCATGATTTTGATGGCGTCGGGCTTGTTGCGCTCGATACCGACGACCGCCTTTTTCACGCCCAGCACCTTCATCAGGATGCGCGTGCCAATGTGGCAACGCTCCGGGTACTCGACCATCGTGCGATGGTCGGTGGTGAGATAAGGCTCACATTCGCAGCCGTTCAACAGCAGCGTGTCGATCTTCTGATCGGGTGGCGGCGACAGCTTGACATGCGCTGGGAATGCAGCGCCGCCCATGCCGACTAGGCCACCATCCTGGATCGCCCGGAGCAATTCCTTTTTGTCCAAGCCTTCCCAGTGCGGGATCACGCGAGGCCGCGGAACTTGCGCGCTATGTGCTTCCACATCGATGACGATCGAATCCACATAGGAGCCATCGGGGTGCGCGCGCTTCTCGACATCTTTCACGGTGCCGGAAGCGGAAGCGTGAATCGCCACTGAGACGAAACCACCAGCTTCGGCGATCTTGTCGCCGCGCTCCACGCGATCACCTTTCCTGACCAACGCCCTCGACGGCGCACCGATGTGTTGACGCAATGGCAACACGATCTGGTCAGGGAAGGGCACGCGTCGAATCGGCACATCAGCCGTGAGGTCCTTAGCCTCAGGCGGATGCACACCGTGACGGAAGAATTCCTTGCCGAACATGATTTTGTGAGTGCCGTGAGGCTTTAGTTAAAAGGCTCCGCGCGTTTGATCCATTTGGCGAGATCCTTCTCCTTCGGGTTCAATGGAGTTCCCGGGTGGATGATCTCTACTGGGCAGGCCTCGGCGGCCTTCACCAGTTGTTGGAAGGTACCGGCCTTAGGGTCGCCGATCTCTGCCAGTTTCTGATCGTTGTAGACGAACAGGCGGTTGTTGAGGTTGGTGCACTCGTTACACGAGGTGCAACGCTCGGTGTCGATGTACGGATCCATGCCGGTATCGTCATCGTCGTCTTCTTCCACGGCGACGGCCACCGGTGCTGCTGCAGGTGCGGCAGCAGGTGCCTCGGCGGCGGGTGCGGCTGCGACCGGAGCTGCAACAGGTGCGCCACCACCTTCACCGAACATGGCGTCGGCATCGAAGCTCAAAGGCTCCAGTGGTTCGACGTTTTCGGCTTGGGTGAGGATCTCTTGGACGGTCTTGTCACCGCTGGAGCGCAACAAGCCTTCGGCCATGCGACGTGCGACCACTTGTGGGAACACGGTGCGCAGCTCGAGGACCTTGGCGTCGTGCTCGGCCTTCAGTGCCGCGACCTTCTGATCGAACTCGTCTTCCAGGTCGGCGGTCACGTTATCGCGCGCCGAACCAGTGACTTGTTCACCAGCCATTTCCTTCAGCTGACTCCAAAGACGCAGACGGTCTTCGGCGAGCTGAACGATTGGGTGCGAAGCCTGCATCTTGCGCAGCATGTTCTTGCCATCCAGTACGTTGATGTAAGGGACCTTGCCTTCGCGATCGTCTTCGCTCATGGCGACGAACTCGGCGAAAGGAACCAGGTCATCACTTTCCGAAGCAGGGCGGAAGTGCTTCTTGAAGCGTCCTTCGCTGGCGGCCCAATCGGCGATGGTCATAGGCTGCTCCATCTCCGCATCGTTGCCGTCGGCGTCGACGTACTTCATCTTGTAGCTAGGCCAGGTATCTTCCATCGCAGGGTTGCCATCGAGCTCGAGGCAATCGGCGAAGGTGTCGCCGCGATCCGGATCGTATTCCAGAGTTGGGAATGCGCGCGACTCAAGTGCCATACGCGAAGAACGCGTTGCGGCATCATCGGCGATTCCATGCTCTGGCGGACAAGCCGAGTGCAGGATGAAGATGGCTGGGTGCTTCGACTGCAGGCCGCGCAAGACGCCACCGAGCAAGTGCGAAGCCGTAGCTTGCGAGGACTGCAACACGAACACGTTGCGGTGCGCCATGGCGAGCAGTGAAAGTTCCTTACGGATCTCCACCTTGCCTGCCTGACCCTTACCGAACATGGCCATGTCAGAGATCTGACCGGTGAAGCCCGACGTACATGCCTGGCCACCCGTGTTCGAGTACACCTGCGTATCCAGGACTACCGTGCGAATCGGCAAGCCAGAGGCGAGCATCCGCGACAGGTTCTGGAAACCGATGTCCATCATTGCGCCGTCGCCGCCGACCGCGAAGATCGGAGGGCACATATGGAACTCTTCATCGGTGAAGAGCTTGTAATCGAAGATGGCGTACTCGGCTTCGTCTTTCTCGGCGTCGTACTGGTCGGCGAGAATCTTCTCGGCGCGGCGTACACCGATGAAACCATCGGCCATCTTGCGCATCTGTCCTTCGAAGATGCCAATCGCGATCGATGGCGAATCCTGGAACAGATGGTTGACCCATGGGAATGGGTAGGGGTTGTATGGGTAGGTCGATGCCCACACCGAAGTACAACCGGTGGAGTTGGCGAATCCAAGCGGCGCGCGACCGTTGCCGGACGGGCCCTCGACATAACGCCAACGCAGATCCTTCAGATCCTTGATCGCTGCCGCAATACGTTGGATCGTATCCCGACGTCGTGGGTTCAGAGGAATGTCCACCGAACTGTCATCCGCCAAGATGTCGTCGATCTCGACTTGGTTGGTGACCAGGCTGCGTGCCTTGTCATCCAGCTGCTTGATCATGTCATCGAGCTTGGCGACATAAGCCTCCACGCGCGAACCCATCATGGCAGTCGTGGCGGAGATCACCAGGTGCAGCGAGGTCTTCTCACCGCAACCCATGCAAGCGCCGTCGCCACCGGACATCGACAGGTAGTTCTCCTTCTTCAGGAGCATCGACGACAACACGCCGATACCTTCATCGAGACTCGCGATCTTGACGTACTTGTCATCGGTCTCCGGCAGTTCGTTCCAGAACTCCCAGTTACGACGCATCAACTCAACTTCTTCATCGGTCTGCTTGATGGTGATCAGTGCCTCGTCAGGGCAGACATCGACGCAGACGTTACAACCCTTACAGGTCTCTGGGTTGATGGTGATCGACAGCAAAGCACCTTCGCCTTTCTTCTTGCCCTCAGGGCCGTCGAAGAAAGCGCCGGTCTTGGCCAGCGGGAAGTCATCGATCGTTGGGTAGACCGCGGTGAACTCGGCTTCGAGTTCGGCACGACGATCAGCCGGTGGTGCCATCTTCTTGATGACGGTCGCGAATGCTGGCTTCAGCACATCGCCGAAGGTGTGGAATGGACCACTCTTCATCATCTTGCGAGCTTCATTCGCAAGTGGCTTCACCAAAGTGTTGAAGCGCTTGATCTCGTGGACCTGGCCGGCATGCTTGGCGGCCTTCTTCAGGACGTCTTCGACCGAAGTGACCAGACCTGGAATCGCGGTGTCGGGGCATTGCGTCCAGCATTGCGCACAACCCGTGCAATTGGCCGGCACGAACTTCGGAATCTCGAAGCGCACGTCGGTCATGTCGCGCATGGTGCTTGTGGCAGCAGGCACGGTAGCGGTTGCGGCGAATGGGTCGGCCAGAATCTCTTGACCGGTGCGGTAAGCGTGACCGACTTGCTCCCAGAAGCGGCCAGGATCAGCAAGACCAGGTTCGGCCTTGGTGTTCGACATGGTCGATGGGATCACAGGGATCGGAGCGCCTGCCAAGCCGTCGTCTTCCACGGTGGAAAGATCCAGCTTCTGCAGTTCCTCATAACCACGCTTGATGACGCGCTCGTTGTCAGCCACGACGGCAGCGCCCAAGTGACCGAACTTCTTCTCAAGCTGCTTGTGCATGGCGGAGAAGAACTGTTCTTCTTCAAGACCACCTTCAGCCACCATTGGGGCGGCGTGGAAGAAGGCACCCATGAAAGCGGTACCCTGCATGCGGTAACGCAGGCCTTCGTTGGAAGACTCTTCCTGCGCGATCTTGAAACCATCCACGAACCAGACTTGGTAATCCATGTCACGGATGTGTTGTTGCATCAGGCGCGGCAAGGTGTTCCAGAAATCCTGTGGACCAAGCTCACTCTGGATGATGAAGGTGCCGCCGCGTGCCAAACCCTGAAGCGGGTTGGAGTGGCGGAACACGTTCGGGTCTGGCGACAACACCACATCCACGCGCGACAGTTCACAGTTGATGCGAATGCGCTCTGGTGCAAGCGATGCGTAGAACGTAGTTGGCTGTCCCTTCTTCTCCGAACCATATTTCGGGTTGGCTTTCATGCTCAAGTCGAGCAGTTCAGCTGCAGTCACCGCAAGGTTCTTACCCATGGTGATCGCACCCCAACCACCGATCGAGTGCACGCGGATGTTGGTCGTACCCTTAGGCAGCAGGTCGACGACGTCGCCAGCATCCAATGCGTACTGCTCCAACTCGGGATAACCATCGAGCAGCTCCTCTTGCCAGATCTGCAACTTAGGCAGGCGCGTATTCTTGCGAATGAACTCGATGCCCAGGTAGAAGTGGCGCAGTTTCTTGCCGCCGTCCAACATGTTGTCGACACCAGCGATGACATGCTTTGGCTGCAAGTCACGGCTACCCATGCCGAAGCATGCCGAGTAGAAGTCAGGCACTTCCTCAGGCTGCACGGCAGTGAGCCCAGCGTATGCCGAATCGTTGCCCTTGCGGCCCTTCTCCACGCCCATAGCCATGGCGCCGCGAATCTCGCGCACCAATGGACCTTCCACCGCAAGCGGCTGGTCAAGACGTTCCATCACCATCACGGCCTTCTTGCCGCGCAGTGCCTTGGTGACCAAATCACTTGGGAAGGGGCGGAACATGGTCATGTTCATCACACCGATCTTCAGCCCGCGCTCTTCGCGCAAGTAATCGACCACGGCCTCGGCGTTTTCAGACACCGAACCTTGACCAGCGATCACGTATTCAGCATCGTCAAGGCGGTAGCCCATGACGCGCTCGTACTGACGACCGGTCAGCGCGGCGAACTCGTTCATCGCCTGATCGGTCAGAGCAGGAATATGCTCGAAGTAGAACGGACGTTGTGCCGCCACACCTTGCATATAGCTGTCTTGGTTCTGCACCACGCCAAGCATGGCTGGGTAATCCAAGTCGTACAGCTCAGGAATACGCCGACGCTTCTCGCCGAACACCATGCGTTGTGCAGGAGTCGGGGAATCGATGATGTCGGAAGGATCGCCGAGGTACTCGGGAATCAACTCGCGCTCAGGGAAGGTCGAGGATTCAATCGAGTGACTGGTCAGGAAACCATCTTGCGCGCAAATGCCGGGGTTCAATGCCAGCTCAGAGATGCGGTGCGAAATCAGGTTCAGGTCGGCGGACTCGGAGACGTTCTTGGCGAACACCTGGAAAAAGCCCGTGTCATCGACGGCGTGGTAATCATCATGACCAGCGTGCACGTTCAGCGTGTGCTTGGTCATGGCGCGGCAAGCCATGTTCAACACATAAGTCAGGCGCTTACCCACGGCGGGGTATAGCGACTCATGCATATAGGCAATGCCTTGACCACTCGAGAAGTTTGCCGAGCGCAAGCCCATCATGTTCATGCCTGCGGTCACGGCCGCGGCGGCATGCTCACCTTCCGGTTCGAAGAACAGCAGACGACGTCCGAAGACGTTGGTCTTGCCAGCAGCCATTGCAGCGGCCCATCCTTCACCCATCTGGGTGGAAGGCGTGATGGGGTAGGCACCAGCTGCATCGCTGGCTGCGGTTTCCATCTGGACGACGGCGTCGGAACCGTCCGTGGTGATCGACACGCCAGGATATTTAGGGGCGCCGGTGCTTCCGTTTAAAGGAGTGCTCATACTGCAAAACTCCGAGATGATTTCTGATGTTCAGGGAACTGTTCGCCTTCTACCCAGACGATCGCCTTGGTAGGACAGCGTTCAATGGCGGCGAGTGACGCCAACTCATTCTTGTCGTAATTCACGACAGCCAGTCCATCGATCATGTCGATGAGACCGTCTTCTGCGTCTTTCGCGCAGATGCCACAACCGGTGCAAGCGACGTCGCACAAGTCTTGGGCGGGATTGCCTTCCAACAGACTCTTGCACTGCACGATGAGCTCTTGCTCGACCGGCATCAGCACAAACAAATCCTTGGGGCAGACCTCGACGCAATCGTTACATGCGGTACAGAGGTCGGGCGCGACGATCGGTAAGCCGTTCGCGCTCATGTGGATGGCGTCGAAATCGCAAGAGACGGCGCAATCGGCCAGGCCGAGGCATCCCCAGTTGCAACCCTTGCCACCACCGCTGACGGCCGCCGCTGCTTGGCAGGATCGGTGGCCTTCATAGGTGGATTTCTGGATGGCGACATCACTGCCGCCGGCGCACAGCAGGCGTGCGATGCGCTTATTGGACTCACCGGCATCGACGCCCAAGAAGGCAGCGACATCGACGATGTCGTCGGGACCCATCACGGTGCAACCGGCTGGTTCCTGTTCACCAGCGACCAAGCCTTCCGCGAACGCGTGGCATCCCGGTGTTCCGCAGGCACCACAGTTGGTGCCAGGCAGCAGCTCCTCGGTCTGGTCGATGCGCGGGTCTTCCCACACCTTCAGCTTGCGGTTCGCCGCAGCGATGAAGATGCCGAAAGCCGTGCAGACCCCGCCAAGGCTCAGCGCAGAAACCAGTAGAGCCGATCCGGACATTGTTGTGACTAAGCCTCTTCGAGGTGTGCTTTGCCGAGCAGGAATGCAGCAAGCTTGTCGACTGGGTTCGCCTTCGCGGCTTTTCCTTCAGCAGCGGCAGCTGGGGTTTCAGCACTCGCCAAAGCTTGCAGCTGGGCAAGGTCTTGTTGTTGCTGCATGACGCTCAGGCCTCCGCGATGACGCAGGCTTGGGGTCTCTGGCAATTCCACACCGACCATGCGTTCGGCCAGGGTGTTTCCACGACGTGGGTCGTGGGCAAAATGTGCGGCATCAAGTGGCACTACCGCTGCGATGCCGGAGCCCTCGAAGGACAGGAAGTCATCGAGACCAAGGCAGTCACTGGTCTGCAGCACGAACACTCCAGGAGTGACCAAGCGCGCCAATGGTGCAGGTGGGCAATCCTGTCCGTAGACCAAGATGGCCTTGAAGTTGCCATCGACGTACTCACCGAGGTTGGTGGTCTGTGCGCTGCCATTGGCGAGCTCGACCACGACGGCGGGTGCCAAGTTGCGCTGCACCGAACTCCAGTTCTTGTACAGGAAGGCATCGAACCAACCGCCATGTTCGGCCTCGACGTAGTTACCAACCTTGGCCAGCTCTACGGCTTGAGCAGCGCCGAATGCGCGACCGATGTTCTTGGTCGTCTTCGACAACAAGCAGCGCAGGTTTTGACCTTCCTCCAGGCGCACGCGGTTGAGTGCATCGCCGGCATCCATCAACTCGACCATCACGTCGAGCGCGCGCTCGATCACGGGACCGGCACTGGCTTCGATGGTGGTCTTGTTGGTGGCGAACTCGTCGAAACGCGATGCATCAATACGACCGGCGGCGAAACTACCGAGACTCTTCTCGGCAATCTCCTGCTTCTTCTTACTGTCACCGGTGATCTGTGCGAGCGAACCACGCAGCAGGCCGACGGCAGTCGCGAGTGAGGAACGGAAATCCCCAAGCGAAGCGCTGGCAGCCGTCTTCACGGCATCGGGGCAGTTACATTCGAAGTTAGACGGCATGACGATCGAGTTCGGCGTTGATGAAAGCGATTTTCTCCTCGGGGGTGCGCTTCGGAACGGCGCGCAGGTCCTCATAACGAGGGAAGGATTCGTCGCGGAAGAACAGGCCGACGCGAGTGCGGTCTCCTTCTGCAAGACGTCGAGCTTCAGTGATGTCGCTCGGATCGTGGAAGAGGTGCGACTTGTAGATGCGCTCGGCGGTGGCATCGTGGATGCCGTCGTCGTGGGTCAGCAAGTCGGTGACATCAGGATCTTTGATGGCGTCGGTGAACACGTCGGGAGTGAACACTGGGCAACGCTGCAGGATGCGCACGAAGGAGAAACCCTTGTGCTCCTTGGCGGCCTGCAGTGTGGCGGCCAGGTGCGAAGGCATCCAGTCGGCGGTCTGTGCCACGAAGGAAGCATTGGTCACGCCAAGCGTGGTCTGCAACGGATCCAGTGGCGGCAGGAAACTACCTTTGGTTTGGGTGTTGGTGATCAGACCTTGCGGCGTGGTCGGCGAAGTCTGTTTCTTCGTCAGGCCGTAGATGTTGTTATCCAACAGCAACACCGTCATGTCGATGTTGTAGCGGATCGCGTGAATCCAGTGACCGGCACCGATCGAGCAGCAGTCGCCATCGCCCATGGTCACGAACACATCCAGTTCCGGACGGGAAAGCTTGACGCCAGTGGCAATCGGCAAGGCACGACCATGAATGCCGTGGAAGCCGTAGGTTTCGACATAGTGCGGGAAGCGGCTCGAACAACCGATGCCCGAAACGAACACGGTGTTTTCAGGCTTCATCTGCCCATTGGCAAGCAGGCGATGCACTGCGGTGAGAATGGCGTGGTCGCCGCAACCTGGGCACCAACGGGCAACGGTGCCCGCATAGTCATCCATTTCGAAGTGGCGGTCGTCAGTGGTGCCGCACTCCAGTATTGAACAGGGTGAACTCATGCCTTGGTCTCCTCAGAAAGTTTCTTCTCGATGACGTCGATGATGTCGCCAGGGCTCAGCGGTTGGCCAAGTACGCGGGTCCAGCAATCGATGTCCACCAGGGTGGTGGCGCGCAGCAGCGTAGTGAGTTGACCGCGACGGCGATTTTCTTCCGTGATGTACGGTGCGTCGGGATCGTCGCTGTAGTTGATCTCGATCGCCATCACCTTCTTGAAGCGCTTCAGGATCTCGGTGATGCCTGGCTCCAGTGGCGAAAGGAAGGTGAGGTTCAGCGACGACACGCCCAATCCTTTGGCGCGTGCCTTTTCGGCGGCTTCTTCAATCGCGCCGCGGGTGCTTCCCCAACCGACCAACAGTAGGTCGTTGCTGTCGGGGCCGCAGACTTCCGGTGGCGACAACGTGCTTTGCAACACGGCCAGCTTGCGACTGCGCATCTCGCTCGAGTGTTGGTTCAGCGCTGGGTCGTAAGTCACGCAACTGCTTTGGCTGTGGGCCAAGCCGGTCGCGGTGAACTCACCACCTTTCTGACCCGGCACGATGCGTGGGCTCAAACCAGTTTCCGGATCCCAATCCATTGGCTTGGCGCCTTCCGCAACGGGACTCAGGTCGAGCTCCGGAGCGTGCCAGCCGGCATCCAATTCAGGGCGCACGAAGGGCTGTACACCAGTGGCCAGGTTGGCGTCGGTCAACACCACCACCACCATGCGGAAAGCCTCGGCGATGCGGCGCGCGGTGACCATGCAATGGAAGCATTCTTCCAGCGTGGATGGCGCAAGGACTACCTTGGGTGCGTCGCCTGGCATGCCGTATAGGGTGGAGAGCAAATCGGACTGCTCCACCTTGGTGGGCAAGCCGGTGGATGGGCCGCCGCGCTGGACATCAACGATCACCAGCGGAGTCTCGGTCATCACGGCCAGACCGATGAACTCGGTCTTCAATGCCATGCCAGGGCCCGATGTGACGGTGAAGGCCACCTTGCCGGCGAAAGAAGCGCCGATGGCCACACCAATCGCGGCAATCTCGTCTTCAGCCTGGTGAACAATGCCGCCTAGGTCGTCGTAAATCTCGCTGAGATAGTGAGATACGGATGTAGCCGGAGTAATCGGGTACATCGAGCACATCTCCAGTCCGGCAACCACAGCACCCATTCCGATGGCGGTGTTGCCGTTCATCACCACCAGCTCCTCAGTGACCTCTTTGCAGGGCACGTCGATCTGGAAGCTCATGTTCTCCTCAGCCCACTTCATTCCGGCCTCTAGCAGGCGCACATTGCGCTCATACACGTCTTGAGACTTGTGCCGGAACTGCATCGCGATCTGCGCTTTGACCTTTTCCACATCGCGGGTGTAGATCCACGACATCAGGCCCAACGCGTACATGTTCTTACCACGACGGGGGTTATCAACGATCTTGAGGCACTCGACTTCCATCGGCACCTTCATGATGTTGTAGTTCTTGGAGGACAGTTCCTCCATGGCGTCGGCCCATTGCTGGCGGATGGTTGGGTCGTCGTGCTCCTCCCACATGTTCTCGAGGAGGATGGTGGCATCATCGGCAATGGCGTCTTGGCGGTGACGCGCGAGCAATACCTGCTCGTTGAAAGCGATAACCAACTTCGTCTTGTTGCCCCAGTTGGTAATCTTTTCCGTTCCGATGCGGATGCGTACACCCGAGGCTCCACCAGGGGAGCGAGGCGGCGGCTGGATCTCCGCAGGGATGATTTCTACGGTCCAAGCACCGTTTCCCATCTTGGCGGAAACAGCACCGAAACTCTGCCCGCATTTTTGCGCACCTTCCCCGGAGTCCGACACGATCTCGAAGATGTGCTCGGGCAGGGTTTGGACATTCGCTGCGGTCGAAGAGGAGAGAGCAGACACTTGGTCTTGTTGAGAGTTTGAGCTCATTGGCACAAAGTCCGGTTCCGCAATCAGCGCCGTGCTGGCCGCGGGAGGAAGACATATTATGACTTGTCGGTCGTTTTGTATGTAGTCGTTTTTGGGGCCATTTTGGGGGGATTTCGTGCCAAATTCGTATTAAATTGAAGTCGGCACAATGACCATCTTGATATAAATCCCGGATTCGTGAAAGGGGCTTTATCATGAGGACATGAGTCGTATTTGGCTGGTCATTGCGGGACTTAGTTTCCTCGGTTCCTGCGCCTCTCCCGGTCAAGGTGAGCCTGCTGCAGGACCGTGGCAAGACCTCCTTACAGAATCCAGCGTTTCGCGGTGGCAGACAAGCGCCTTTGGCATTTCAGGTCGGGAAGGAATCGCGCCGCATCGGATTGCTCTGAGCATGGGCAACCCCTTCACTGGCGTCACATGGAGCGGGGAAGCCTTGCCCACTGACAACTACGAAGTGGAAGTCACGGCGCAAAAGGTGATGGGCCACGATTTCTTTTGCGGCATCACCTTTGCTGTAGGTGACTCCTTCTGTAGCTTTATTGCTGGCGGATGGGGAGGCAGTATCACTGGCTTGTCCTGCATCAACGGCAAGGATGCTTCGGAAAACGCTACACGTACCTTTCAGCGCTACGACATGAAGACGGACTACACGATGCGCGTTCAAGTCAACGCCGACGATGTCCTGGTTTGGCTTGATGATGAATTGGTCGTGCAGCAGCCACGCGCCGAAACCGAGTTCTCCGTGCGCTTCGAGGTCGAACCGTCCATCCCTTTCGGCATCGCCTGCTACAACACCGAAGCGCTGATCACGGCGTGCCGCATTCGTTCTCTATAGAATGCGCGCATGCTTTCCAAAGCGATCTTGACCCTTGGCAGTCTGACCCTGGCACTTGGCAGCTGCGGTTACTTCTTCACCGAAGCGCCCGATGAAACCCCGGTAGCGGTTGCCTACGAGAGCGACCAAACTCCTGCCAAACAACCCAACGTAATCCTGATCGTCGCCGACGACCTCGGTTGGGCGGAACTCGGTTGTTACGGTCAAGAGAAGATCAAGACCCCAAACATCGATCGGATGGCGTCGGAAGGCAAACGCTTCACCGATTTCTACGCCGGAGCTCCTGTGTGCGCGCCGTCACGATCGGTGCTGATGACCGGTCAGCATATGGGCCACACCTATGTGCGCGACAACCATGAAATCGGTGGTTGGGGTGATGATGATGGCGAGGGCCAGTTGCCGCTTCCAGAAGGAACCAACACTTTGGGCAGCATGATGCAGTCTGCTGGTTATGAAACCGCGTGCGTTGGAAAGTGGGGGCTAGGTGGGCCCGACACGATTGGTGAACCGAACAATCAAGGCTTCGATCATTTCTTCGGTTATCTCTGTCAGCGTCAGGCGCACAACTTCTACCCAACGCATATGTGGGAAGACGGCGAGCGCGTGGATTATGAAGGCAACGTCTTCAAGAACCTGACCGGCAAACATTACTCGCATGACCTGATGACCGAAGATGCACTCGGTTGGGTCGGTGAGAATTCCGAGAAACCGTTCTTCCTGCTGCTGACTTACGCCATTCCGCACCTGGCGTTGCAGGTGCCGGAAGACTCGATGGAACCTTACTACGGCCTTTGGGATGATCCACCTTACGACGGCAAGAAGGGTTATCTACCGCACCCAACTCCGCGTGCCGCATACGCCGGAATGGTTTCGCGCATGGATCGTGATGTCGGTCGCTTGATGGATCTGTTGGCTGAATTGGATATTGATGACGACACCATCATCATGTTCACTTCCGATAACGGTGCTACTTACGACATCGGCGGCGCCAACTCGATCTTCTTCAACAGTGGTGGCGGTTTACGCGGCAGCAAAGGCAGTGTTTTTGAAGGCGGCTTGCGCGTGCCCTTGGTGGTGCGTTGGCCCGACAAGATCAAGGCTGGTTCGGTAAGCTCCACGCCAGCTGCGTTCTGGGATTTCATGCCGACCATTCTTGATGCCGCAGGCGCACCACCTTCTACCACTACCGATGGCTTGAGCTTGATGCCCGAACTACTCGGCACTGGCGATTTGCCGGCGCGCGAATATCTCTATTGGGAGTTCCCGGCTTACGGTAGTCAGCAAGCGTTACGTATGGGCGATTGGAAAGCCGTGCGCCGAGGGTTGAAGAAGAACCCCGATGCACCAATCCAACTCTACAACCTCAAGGATGACATCGCCGAAAGCACCGATGTCGCTGCGGATAATCCTGAAGTGGTCGCGAAGGCCGCGGCTCTGATGAAAGAAGCACATGTGCCGAGCGAGCAGTTCCCGCTGCCGGGTGTGGATACTCAATAGGCTTGGAGGAAAGGCGCAGCGGGCCGCATGCTCTGCTCCCTGCGCCTACAGGTTCTGCCAGACCAGATCAGCAACCGACAACAACCAAGCCTCACTGGCCGGATCACCGCCCGGGCTGAAGCTTGATTCGTACGGGCTGCGGTCGAACACATAGGCGTACAACATTGCGCCCGCCAAGAATTGTCCATAGGCCGACGGATGCGAGCCGTCGCCACCGTGCAAAGCAACGGTGTTGTTGTGATACATCGAGTACGTGAAGGCCGAGCCCACCGGAATCACTTCGCCACCGATTGCTGCGGCGATGCGCGCGTAGACCCTGCTGGTAGCGCGATGCATCTCGAGCGGCTCATTATTGAAGTAAGTGGTCAGGTAGGAGTTGCCCCAATTGCGTGGCCAAGTTTCGTAAGGACGAATCAAAGCGTTGGGTGCTTCAGCGGCAATCAACGCACTTAGGTTGGTCCAACCGGAAGTCAGCATGGTGCGCGTGGAACCCAGATCCAAGTACGCTTCCGACGGCAAGGTGCTTTGCTCCTGCACGAGTACGATGTCCCAATCCTCCTGCTGCAACTTGTCGACCAATGACATGCTGTTGTTGTCATAGACCGCGTTGTTGCGCTGGTTGTAATGGTCGACCGTAGTCCATCCGCCATGAGTTGCCGCGGCAAAAGTCAGGGTGGCATTGCGATCACCTGCAGCGAATGTCAAGAAGGAAGCGCGCGTCTGCGAGCTGTAGCTATTGCCGATCATCAACACCTTCTGCGTGACAGGTGGCGGCGCTCCGCGCTCCTGGCTGACTGCGTTCGCAGAAGCGAATCCAGCCAACAAGGCGGTTAAGGTGAGGATTTGAAGGAGTAGGCGTCGGGACAGGAACACCGACTCAATTTGTCAGTATTTACAGAATCGGCAGGTCCGACGATCCAAGGAAGAAATCGTTGCCCTTGTCATCGGTGATGATGAAGGCAGGGAAATCCTCGACCTCGATGCGCCAGACGGCTTCCATGCCAAGATCCTTGTACTCCAGGCACTCGACCTTGCGGATGCAATCCTGCGCCAACCGCGCTGCGGCACCACCGATCGAACCCAGGTAGAAACCACCATGCTTCTTGCAGGATTCCATGACTTGGGCGGAGCGGTTGCCCTTGGCTACCATCACCATCGAGCCGCCTTCACCTTGGAACTGATCGACAAAACTGTCCATGCGTCCGGCAGTGGTGGGGCCGAAGCTACCCGAGGCCATGCCATCTGGAGTCTTGGCAGGACCTGCGTAATAGACCGGACAATCCTTGATGTAATCCGGCAATTCACCCGTCTCTTCCAGGCGCTCGCGCAGCTTGGCATGTGCCAAATCTCGTGCGACCACCATCGGGCCGGTCAAACTCACACGCGTCTTCACGGGGTGCTTGCTCAACTCGGCGAGAATTGCACTCATAGGCTGATTCAAGTCAATCTTGACTACATCGCCGCCAAGCTCTTCCTTGGCAGTCTCGGGCATGAAGCGTGCTGGATCGGTCTCGAGCTGCTCCAGCCAAACACCATCCTTGTCGATACGACCGAGGACTTGTCGGTCTGCAGAGCATGAAACGCCAACACCAATCGGCAGCGAAGCACCGTGGCGCGGCAAACGAATCACGCGCACATCGTGGCAGAAGTGCTTGCCACCGAACTGCGCACCCAAACCGTTGTCGCGCGTCAATGCGTGGACCTTCTTTTCGAACTCGATATCTCGGAAGGCATGACCGCCTTCGCCACCGCTGGTTGGCAAACTATCAAGGTAACGTGCCGATGCCAACTTCACGGTCTTCAGGTTCTGCTCGGCCGAAGTGCCACCAATCACCACACCAAGGTGATAAGGAGGACATGCGGCTGTGCCGAGGCTCTTGATCTTGTCGGCAAGGATCTCAAGTAGTAGGTCCTCGCGCAACATCGATGGCGTGCTTTGGATCAAGTAGGTCTTGTTCGCCGAGCCGCCACCTTTGGCCATGAACAGGAAGTCATAGCTCGAGCCATCTTTACTGTAAAGATCGATCTGCGCGGGCAGGTTACACTTGGTGTTGGCTTCCTCGAACATGCCGAGTGGCGCCAACATGCTGTAACGCAAATTTGTTTCGGTGTAAGTCTGGAACACACCGCGTGACAATGCTTCTTCGTCGCCGCCGCTGGTCCAAACGCGCTGACCCTTCTTGCCCATGATGATGGCCGAGCCAGTGTCTTGGCACATGGGCAGAATCTCGCCGGAAGCGATGCACGCGTTCTTCAGTAGATCAAGCGCAACAAAGCGATCATTATCCGAAGCCTCTGGGTCATCCAGGATATTGCGCAACTGCTGCAAGTGACCTGGGCGCAGGAAATGCGCGACCGCATGGAAGGCCTCTTTGGCCAGCAGCTCCAAGCCGGCGGGGTCGACCTTGAGGACTTCTTCGCCATCCACCTTGAAGGTGCTGACGAAATCACCGCTTAACTTGCGCCACGGCGTTTCCGAAGGGCCAAGTGGGAACATGGATTGGTACTGGAATTCCTTTTCCGACATCGTCTTGTAGAGCTAGTGGTTGTTAGGCTGAGAGCGAGGCGAAAGGATAACTCCGCAGGAGCTGAAATTTGCCACCAAACAAAAACTCCTTTCCGCCGTAGATACACCATGACCCGTCGCCAAGCCGCCCCCCTGACCTGCCTTGCTGCCCTCGCCGCCCTCGCCGCCCTCGCTCTGGCCCCCGTCTCCTGCACCATGCCCGATCAAGGCGAGCCACAAGTGCGCAGCTCCTATCCACCGATCGTGGAAACGGAGACCGGCGGAAGGCCCATGCTGCAGGACAATAGCTCCGGCATGGAAAACGCCATGCGCGGCGTGAAGACCAAGGACTAGATGCCGTCGCCCGCGCTGATGCCGGTCGCTAGGATGGGAGCATGCGCCTACTCCTTTCCTTGTCGCTGTTTTTGTGGTGGGCGAACCCCGTAAGCGCTGATTTCGCATGGTTCGCAGCCCAGACCGATAGTCCTCAATCGGTTGCAGCTCCGTCGAATGCGCGTGTAGCTATCCTGGCTCCAATCGAGGCGCAATATTCCTGGCGCGACGACGCCTTCCTATCCGCCATCCCTGCTGCCACGCGTATTGGCACCGGCGATCCGATCGTACTCGCAGTCGATTCCAAGCAGCCCTTTCGCCCCGAGGTTTTGGATTTCCTGCACCGTTATGAACCCACCCGATTGTTGTGGCTTGGGCCGACGTCGCCGAAGCTTTCAGAATCTCATCGCGAAATCCTGAAGTCCGAGGGTGATGAGCAAAGCGCCCCGTTCCCAAAGCTTGAAGCTCTGCCAATCGCGAATGGCTTAGAAGCCGCCGTGAGGATGGCGCAGTTGGGTTGGCCGCAAGGTCATCCGCGAGCGGTTCTTTATGACCAAACGAACCGTGCCGATGCCTTGGTTGCCGCGGCTTTGGCTGCCCACATTGGCGCTCCACTACTGCCATGGAAGCAGGGTCCTGATGAAGTTTCCTTGCCTTTGGCCTTTGGTGTGTTGAAGACTCAAGAGGTCCTCTTCATTGGTGGCGGTAAGGCTCCGAAACTGGCCGCACATTCCATGGCCCTGGCTGGGGCGGTGGATCCGATCACGATTGAGTCCATCGATGTGGAGCAGATCAAAACGGCGCAAGATGTTGCCCGATGGCTGACCCGCAACGGTCATGCAGTGGACTACTTGGCGGCAGTGAATCCGAATGACACGGCGGCCGGACGTGATCGCAATCTTGCACTTGCGGCACCCTTGTTGGCCTCGGCGCATTCCGGAATCGTGGTGCCGTTGGATTTCGAAACGCAATGGAAACGGAGTTTTGCGGCGCCGAAAGAATTGAAGAAGAAACCCAGTGGCGCCAATGACAGCAACAATGGCTGGCGTGAGGGCGTCATCCAATTGGATGGAAGCAAGGACACGCCCTTCGTCACCGGCAGAAATCCCGCCGACGGTCGCTGGTGGATGCAGCTCGATCGTAATCGCGATGGTCGTTACAGCGGCAAGAAGGAGAAGGCCATCTTCACCGGCGACGATTTCGAAGTAGCCAAACTGAATTGGACCGCCGACTTGGATGCCAATGAGAAGAACCGCGGTGGCGCGATCTGGATGACGTCGCCAACAGCAGCGGAAATCCATGAGGAGCTCAGCGTATTTCATAAGGCCATCAAGAACTCGGCCGAGTACTTATGTCTTGTCGGTTGGCCTGACGCATTGCCAATGGCGGTGATTGCCCATGGGCAAGGTATTGATACAGATTTAGTTTCTGATACTCCATTCGCACAGACCGACGACGACCCTTTCTTGGATCTGTCCCACGCGCGCTTTCTCGCCGAAGATTTGGAGTCCGCCACCTTGTTGGCTTGCCGCGGTTTCGCACGCGATGATTTTCCACAACGTGATTGGGAAAAGAAGTTCGCCACGGCGGAGTGGGAGGAGCACAGTCAAATCACTCTTCAGGAAGCCGGCTTTGATTTCGCTGGCCACCATGAAGGCAAAGCTGCCTTCGATGAGAAATCGCCGTTGGCTGAATCAGGGCTGATCCTGCATGCATCGCACGCGATGTGGACGCAGATGGGCAAGACCTACTTGTGGGATTCCAACACCTTGTTCGCGCCGGCGATGGTGATGTCGGCGGGATGCAGCACGGCATCGTTGGATCAAGATGCGGAGCACCGTTCGGTTGCCACTCGTTTGTTGAAGAATGGCGCGGTTGCTTTCGTGGGCAACTCGCGGCGCGGCATTGCCCAGCAGGAGTTGTTCCAATCGGAGTTCATGAATGCGCTGTTCGCAGGAAACAGCCTTGGCGCCGCGCAACGCATCGCGCAAAACTATGTGATATTGGCCATGATGGAGAAGGGCCAAATGGAAAGTGGCCCGTACTTCTATCAGATGCATCATCAGTTGGTCCTCGGTGACCCGGCCTTGCAACTTGGCTTATCCTTTTCCGAAGCCGATCCGCCGGCACGTGCGGAAATCAAGGCCGACAAGGTGCGCGTTGTCGCTCCGCAGCAGTGGCACAAGATGGACTACCTCCCGCTCGAGGAATGGGGCTGCGTATTCCCCAAACTCTATGCTTGGCGCGGCGCTGGTGTTGGCGTTGAGAGTTCGTGGCACAACGGTGACAAGCGCAATGAGGAACAGATCCTGTTCCACATGACCATCGATACGCGCAAAAAGTACAATGCCCTGAAGGCCATGGGAGATATTCCCGAATCCCTCGGATGGACCGGAACCTGCGGCGTAGACCTTCACGCCGACGGCAGCCGCAGTCTTTATATGCGTGTGCGTCTGATTGATGCCGACAAGACCACCGGCGAGGTCCGTGCGCAAGTCGACGAGATCGACTTCAAGTTAATCAAGGGCTAGCAAACCTTCGCGAGGTCAGTCGCGAACGTCAAAACTCAGCGCTTGCTTCGCTACGCCATTGACGATCAGGGTCAGCTTGTGCTCGCCGACGTAATGCCTGCGCTCAACCGTACGTGCGTATTGCGTGCTCTCCGATTCTGAGATTTTGAACACCTTGGTGGCGCCACGGCCATGGGGGCGAGCGAAGTCAATGCGGTATTCAAGGCGCAGTTTCCCCAGCGGATCCTTGCAACTCAATGCGAAGTGGAACTGCAACTCGCCACCTAAGGGAACCTCTTGTTTGCCCAAGCGGAAATCATTCACTTGCACGGCTGCAGGGTCGCGGAAGCCGAACAAGCGCATTGCCTTCGGCAAGTACGCTCGCCATGAAAGCCGGCTGATCGAGGCCATTCGGCGCATGGCGGTTCAGGACCTCTGCAACGCGATCCAGGAACTCTTGGTCGATAAGTTCTTCAGGGACTTGCCGCGCTGCGCAACGTTGGACATCAAGTCGAAGTCTATGCCGATTAAGGTGGAGTTGGCTTGGCGCGCTTCAAGCAACAACTTCCTGATGTAGTGCAGATCAGTCTGGAGCGCTTGCCCTCCCATGGGCGTGCAATCGGACAATGGTTTCGCATCACTAAAGCCACCGCTAGGGTGCCGCTGATTTTTGTTGGTGGAGTGGAAGAGAAGGTGGCGATCGCCCAAGCCATGTTCAGCGATGCAATCTTCTGCACCTGGCCAAATGCCAAAACGGCGATCAAGAAAGCGCTGCAAACGCCGCAAAGTGCCATGCCCGAGCCGGTCTGCGCCGCCAAGAATCTTTGGCGCAAATTGGAGATTCGCGAAGGCGATCGAATCTTGCAACTCGGTGGTCTCACCAATCTGCGCGCCGCTCTTGGTGATGACCTGCCACACGACGTGACCATCTTGCGTCGCGTGAACCCGAAGCTCCAAGGCGACCGCTGTGGATTTGCCGGCAGAAACCATCCTCAGGCGCCAAGGCCGACATCACTCAAGCAAGCGTCTTCAATTGCCTACGCGATGCCGGCTGGACCGACGTCAAGACCTGTCGCATTAATGACACTTGGACCGGCCATATGTTCCGGCCACAAAGGTCATCAATGTGACTTTTTTCGACGGCGATTCCGTTATGGAAGCAAACGAACCGAGACCTTGTTGGTCAACTCAGGCACTGCGCCGAAACGAACGCCTTGAACGTGAATCAGCATGCCGGCAAGTGAGGCACGAGTCGGGATCGCCAGTGGCATGGATAGGCCACCCGCCGGGATCGTGTTCGGGCCGTTGCGAATGATCTGGGTGCTGAGGTCAATCTCGGTGAGACCGAAAGGTGTGGTGCTCGAACCGAGCGCGGCGCACACCGAGAAGGTCAATGCCGTTGCGCCAGCAGGGCTTTCGACGGTGAAGAAACCGCCAAGTTGTGGGTAGCCGAGCAGATGCAAGCTCTGGTCAGCGGCATCGATGCAAGTCATCGCACCTCCATTACCGAAGGTGTTGGCGTGCACAGCTTTGGAACCTGCAAAAGCAACGTCGCCGTCGGCGCCAAGGTCGATAGAGAAGGCGGAACCGGCAAGGTCAATCGAACTCAGCAGGTTGCCTTGGTCATCGAGGGTGATGACTTCGGGAGTGGCGTTGAGCGAGTCACCCCAAGAAGCTGCAACCATGACATCACCGGCATCGCTGATGTCGACACCAGAGCAGACCAGCTGGAAAGCGGTGCCTGGAGCATCCAGGGAATGATGACTAACATCCAGGCCGCTGTTTACATCCAGGATTCCGGCCTCGATGTGATCGTAAGCAGGAGAGTAGCGTTGGATCTGGAAGGCGGCGCGACTGCCGTCGGCGTTGAGGGCGGTGCGTGCCAAGTAGCTCGAACTGGGGTTGGAGCGGTAAGCCATTTGGGTCCAGTTGCCAGGTGAAGTCTCTCTCACCACCGTGAGGCCGCCAAAGCTGCCATAAGCAACGGTCTTTCCGTCGCCGGAGATCGCATGCGAATCAAAAGTCGCACCGATATTGAAGACCGCCAGTGTGGTACCGGCGTTCAGGTCGTAGACCTCGGCATCGCCGTTGAAGTAACCCACGTAAAGGCGGGAGCCGCTGTCGTCGATGGCGCCGTAACGAAGGTTGGCACTGGTAGGGATGTCCCAGGAGTTCAAGGTCGTACCTGCGCGGTCGTACACGCGGATGTTGAGCGCGCCAGTCGCGTTCGAGACCGCGGCGACAATCTTGGAGCCATTGTCATTCACGCCGACCATGGCCGAGTAGACGTTGCCAGTGGTTGGCATCGTTGCCGACCAATCAGGCGTACCATTTCCGGCAGAATCCCAGACCGAAAGCGTGGCCTGGAAGTTCGAACCGCCAAGATCATGAGTCACCAAAGCGGCCGCAGTGTTGTCGCGGTCTGCAATGCCGACCTTCATGGCATAAGCGCCAAGGGTCGAGTAATCAAAGATCGCTGAGCTTGAACCCGTTGCCCAAACGCCAACACTCTGGTTATTGCTCTCCATACTGGCCATCGCCGATGCACCCGAGTCGCCAACAGATGCGCCGTAGCCAATCCAGGCAAGACCCATGTCATCATGCTGCCAACGCGGCGCGCTCACCAAGGCTTGGCTTTGGCTGGCTGGTGTGTGAAACAAGCCGTCGATGCTTTGATTGACATAGAAGGCGCCTTCAGGGCGCACCTCAACTTCGGTGCTTTGTAGCGCCGGTTGTTGGGCAAGGAGGGAGAGTAGGGGGATCAGCAACATCCTGCCAGTGTGCCATAAAACCCGTCATGCGGAACTCCTTTTAGGCGTACAAATGCCAAATTGTGGATAGGAAAAAACCATGTGTCTCTCCTCCTTAATTCCTCCGGCACCTTCACCTTCAGCGCTGGCATTCCGCCCGCTGCTTGTGGCAACGTCTTCGTGATCGGTGTCGATGTGGCTAGCTGCACCGCCACCAATACCTGGGCGATGTAGTTCGCTTCGGCCGCGCCCAGCTGCGCGGCAAGGCGGCAACTGATTTACCTCAGCTGCCGCTGCCCTTTGGCCTTGCGGCGCTCATTCAGGGCGTGCAGGGCCGCAGGTTCTACGGCCAGGAACTTGATCAGCTGAGAATTCGACACTCGGAAGGCGGTTGCAGTGCGACCCAGGTCGTCGTCTTCCAGGTGCAGCCGGTCGAGCACCTCGGCGAGCACGCTGGGGAAGTCTTCGTGGGTGGGATTGACCTTGATCTTGCCGCCACGCAGGCGCGAGACCCACTCGCTAGAAGGCTCATAGGCCCCTGGCGGCATGAAATCCGCATCTTCCAGAGGCGTCCGGTGCAATAGGGCCAGCTTGACCCGCAACCTGAACAATGCCTCAACCTTGTTTTCAAGCTGAGAGCGCCTTTCTGTGGCCATCGCCTGGATTCCTGTGGGCTCGTGAGTCGCCCGAATCGCCGTAGCTACACGGTTTCTGTGCTGCCCTCCCGGTCCACGCGAACGCGTGGCCTGAATGGAGACTTCTTTTTCAAAGTCCTCAGAAGTTTTCTGGGCAGGGTGCACTTCCCAATTCTATCCTTCGGTGGCCGTAAAGGGGATTTTGCAGGAGTTTTGCCCACGAAATATGGAACTGTAGCCCTCTTTGGCGGCTCGTATGACGAGACCCTAACACGATGATTAGCCAGTTCCTCATTCTTTCCCTTGCCCAGCTTCAAGGTTCCACCGACGCCCTGCCGGCATACCACTGGGTAGACACTGGTTTCGATCGCGCCCTGTTCCACGTCGACAATATTGACGCCAACAGCAGCTTCGCGACCCGGATCAATGATGATCGCGCGAGTAAGAGCGGCATCATTCCCGCGCCCACTCCGGGCTATACGCTCACCTCTTCGGTGATCGTTGAGACCGACGCCGTCGGTACCCTCCAGGAACTATCCAGCAGCGTTACCGAGTGCTGGGTCGAGCCCATGGAGAATGTTCCTGGCTTCCAGTTGGTGCACACCAACTCGATTCGCGCAAGCTTGGAGTTGACCATCGCTCTGGAGGCTTACTTCGGAGATGAGGCGGTTTACTTGGATGCTGAGCGTCCGATTGCCAAGCGTGCTCTGCCGACCGACCCTGGTTTTGGCAACCAGTGGCACTTGGTGAACACGCAGAACACCGTCGCCGACACCAACATCGAAGGTGCATGGAACGCTGGAATCACTGGTGTGGGCCAAGTGATCGGTATCGTTGATGGTGGTGTGCAACTTTCGCACCCAGACCTCAACGACAACTACAACAGTGCAGCTAGCCGCAGTGGCGGTTCGAGCAGCCACGGTACTTCTTGCGCAGGTGTTTCTGCAGCTGAGGCCAACAATGGCGCTGGCGGCGTGGGTGCTGCTTACGATGCCGAGTGGTCCAACCTTTATTACGGCAGCAGCTCCACGACCGCAACGAACTTTGGTCACCGTAACGACCTCAACGACATCAAGACCAACTCTTGGGGTCCTTGGGATGACGGTCGCATCTCTTACATGAGTAGTGCGGAGCGCAACGCTTTGGAGAACGCCGTATTCAACGGCCGCGGCGGTCTCGGTACCGTGTTCTGCTGGGCAGCCGGTAACGGTGGCACCGCCGACCGTGTCGAATACGACCCATACGCCTCGAGCCGCCTGACCTTGGCGATTGGCGCAATCGGCGATGCCGACACCCGTTCCTACTACAACGAGCGCGGTTCTTCGATGACCGTAGTGACGCACTCCGACGGTAACAACCGTCGCATCTACACCACGACCAGCGGCAGCAGCTACACCTCCAACTTCGGTGGTACTTCCTCTTCAAGTCCACTCGGTGCAGGCATCGTGGCTTTGCTTCTGGATGCTAACCCGGCATTGACCTGGCGCGATGTCGCCGGTGTCCTGATCGAGTCCGCTCGTAAGAACAACCCTGGCGGTGCCAACTGGATGACCAACGGTACCGGCCGCGACATCAGTGTCGATTACGGCTTTGGTGCGATCGACGCCGATGCAGCAGTGCAGACCGCTTTGACTTGGACCAACTACGGCGCTGAGCAGTCGGATACTTCCGGTCAGGTCAACGTCAACCAGTCCATCCCGGACAACAACAACACCGGCCTGAGCCGCGTCGTCAACATCCCAGCCGACATCACCATCGAGTCGATCGAGCTGAAGATGAACGTGGATCACAACTACGTCGGCGACCTCTACATCCGCGTGATCGCTCCAAGTGGCACCGGTTCAGTGCTGACGCACGTACGTAACGACGGCACCGACGACTACAACAACTTCATCTTCACTTCGTTGCGCCCATTCGGCGAGTCTTCGATGGGGGATTGGACCGTTGAGATCTCTGACCGCGCCTCCGGCACCACCGGTACTTGGGAGAACTTCACGCTGACCGTTTACGGTCACGATGGAGGCGGCAGCGGATCCTCGATGAGCTTGTCGTCGTCAACCGTGGTCGCTGGTGCAGCTGCGAACTTCCTGGTGAGCAACGCCAACGCCAGCTCGGCAACTTGGTTGGCCTACTCGGTCTCCGGTCTCGGTAGCTTCAATGTTCCACAACTTGGTGTTACTCTAGGCATCAACAGTCCTCGACAGATTGGCTCCATGCAAACCACCAACGCTGCAGGCGCAACCGACTTCATCATCGTTGTTCCTTCAGGCGCCGCCGGCATCAACTACTGGGTGCAAGCGTTGCAAGCTGGTGAGATCAGTAACATCGTCAACGGCACCGTGCAGTAAGACGAAGAGCCAAAGCCCACTCCTCCCCTGATGAATCTCGCGTGCAAGGCAATTGCCGCGCTGCTCCTGGCTAGCCCAGGTT
This sequence comes from Planctomycetota bacterium, assembly GCA_024229395.1. GTDB lineage: Bacteria > Planctomycetota > UBA1135 > UBA1135 > UBA1135. The sequence goes on from JAAESM010000027.1 coordinate 80,390, forward strand.
CAGCGCTCATCACTTCGCGCGCCCACGCTCAGGAACCGGTGTTCGCACCGACGGGAATCGGCTTTGAGATGTTCCTAGTGGAACAACCTCAAGCGCATCAGAGTAAGGCTCAGCTTTGCAATGATGCGCTTGTCTCAAAAGAGGGTGTCATCGCGCCACCGACCGAAGGATTCATCCTTCATGCGCGAGTCGCATGTTTCCTGAAGCACGATGCGGCCATGGCCGAGATCGCCCGCTCGATGGACGGCCTGCAAGTCAGCCGCGAATCATGGACAGGCCCCGCTGGATGGGGCTTATTTGAATTCGTCTCCTTGACTGAGGCGATCGAAGCAGCCACCTTGCTGGCCGACGTCTACGGACTGGAGTACGCATTCCTCGATGTGGCACGTCCGACCAACGTTCGCAGCTTGCCGAACGATCCGATGGTGCCCGACCAGTGGCACTTGAGCAACAATGCGCAGACCCCCAACGACATCAATGTCGAACCAGCCTGGAATATGGGCATCACTGGGGGTGGAATCACCGTTGGCATTGCCGATAACGGGGCCGAGCAAGGGCATCCAGATTTGGCCAACAACTTTAATGCTTCCGCCAGCATGTCTGCCGGCAACTCTGATCATGGAACCGGTTGCGCTGGCCTGATCGCAGCCGAAGCCAACAACTCAATCGGTGTCGCCGGTGTTGCCTACGACGCCTTGTGGTCTGAACAGCCTTTCGGCTCTGCCAGTACCAATGCCGCGACCTTCGACTTCCAGAATCAGGTCAACTTGGTGAAGTCTAACTCCTGGGGTCCGCTGGATATCGGCACCTTCTACACCGCCACCATGATGGAGATGGATGCGTTGCAGGATGCGGTCGACTTGGGGCGCAACGGCCTTGGCACCGTGTTCACCTGGGCAGGTGGTAATGGCGCAGCGGTCAATGATCGAGTCGAATACGATCCCTATGCCGCAGATCGTCGCACGATTGCAGTGGGGGGCGTGGATTTCTGGGACGCGAGGTCTCCTTACAGTGAACCGGGATCTTCGCTGATGGTGGTCGCACCTAGTGACAACTACATCATTGGTTTGACCACAACCGCATCGGTGTCGAATGGCAGTTACACCCACGATGCCGGTGGTACTTCCTCGCCCGCAGCGATCGTAGCTGGTATTGCAGCATTGATCCTGGATGCTAACCCGGCGCTGACTTGGCGCGATGTGCAACATGTTTTGGTGAACACGGCGCGTAAGTGCGACATCAGCAATCCGGAATGGACTGTTAACAGCGCCGGTTGCTGGATCCACTACGACTACGGCTTCGGCGCAGTTGACGCCGGCGCCGCAGTAGCGCTTGCGCAAGGATGGATTTCGGTTGGACCGGAGTATGTGATCGATAGTGGTTTGATCCCGATCGGCGTGACCATTCCGGACAACAATAGCGTCGGCGTTGCGAAGGATATCTTCATGGCCGAGACCTTGTTGATCGAGCATGTCGAGGTCGTGATGAACGCGAACCACTCCTACGTGGGGGATCTGGATATTCGCGTGATTTCCCCAACCGGTACGGTGTCGCAGCTCACCGAAGAGCGCGACGATTCAAGCGACAACCTTTACAACTACGTGCTTTCCAGCGTGCGCCACTGGGGTGAGAATTCCTGCGGCACTTGGCGCGTCGAGGTCCGTGACCTTGCGCAATGGGATATCGGCACTTGGAACTCGGTGCAGCTGAAGATCTATGGCCACCGCGGAGGTTCGCCGACCCAAATGGACCTCAGCGTGACCCCACTCGTGCACGGCAGTGTCGGTTTGGCCGACGTCTCCTTTGGTCATCCCACCCAAGTCACATGGTTGGCTTATTCGCTGGTCGGACCGGGCTCGACTTGGATTCCGGGTTTGGGCGTGGTGCTCGACCTGCAAGCGCCACGTGCTTACGGCCAGATGCAACGCACCGACGCTTTTGGCGCATCGCAATGGGCGATTGGCGTGCCTGCGGGCGCAACCGGCGTGCAATTTTGGTTGCAAGCGTTGCAGGCTGGCTTGGTCAGCAATGTAGTCGCTGGCACGATTCAGTAGGTACCAATCGCAGGCCGATAGGCTATGCTTGGGTATGGATGAAAAACTCTGGCACAAGTTCTATGAAGAGGGAGTCCCAATCACGATTGATTTTCAGGACATCCCCATTGGTCACTATCTAGACCGCTCCGCCCGAGAGTTCGGCAATGCCAAGGCCTTGGTCTTCATGAATTGCGAATTCAACTATGCGCAACTGAAGGACGAGGTCGATCGTTTCGCCACCGCGCTCGCCGGTTTGGGCGTGGTCAAGGGCACCCGGGTCGCCGTGCAGGCACCGAATATTCCGCAGTGCGCGATTGCCTATTTGGCGATCCAACGATTGGGTGGACATGCAGTCATGACCAACCCGCTGTACATGCCGCGCGAGATCATCCATCAATGGAATGATGCTGAAGTCGAGATCGCCGTCACGATGGATTTCCTGTGGGAACAGAAGGTCCGCGCAATCCGTGACAAGGTTGGCGTGCGTGAGTACATCATCGCGTCGATTCCTGAATACTTGGGCTTCCCGCTGAACCTGTTGGCGCCGTTGAAACTGAAGCGTCAGGATCCACCAATCTACGCCAAGGTCAAGCCCGAGCCTGGTCTGCACTTCTTCCGCAAGCTGGTCAAGTCGTCGGCAGCTTCGCCGCCGCCGGTTTCGGTGGACATGGATGATATTGCGGTCATCCAATACACCGGTGGAACTACTGGGCTTTCCAAGGGTGCCATGCTTTCGCATCGCAACCTCAGTTACAACGTTCAGCAGGTGCGGTCCTGGTTCACCGGCTTGGAGCCGGGCAAGGAAGTGTTGCTCGCTTGCTTGCCGTTTTTCCACATCTTCGGCCTGACGGTGTGCCTGACTTGGCCAGTGACGGTAGGAGCAGCCATGATCCTACAACCGAACCCGCGTGATATTCCGGGCTTGGTCAAGAACATCGTCAAGCATCGTGTGACCTTGTTCCCAGCCTTGCCAGCGTTGTTCAATGCCATCAACAACTTCGAGAACATCGAGACCATGGACCTGTCCAGCATCAAGCGTTGCTTCTCCGGTTCGGCGCCTTTGCCGGAAGATGTGCAGAATCGTTTCGAGAAGCTGACCAACTCGATCATCGTGGAGGGTTTTGGTTTGACCGAGACCTCGCCGGTGGTCACCTGTAACCCAGTGATGGGTAAGCGCAAGATTGGTCACATTGGCATTCCTGCGCCGGATACCGATGTGCGCATTGTCGACCCTGAATCAGGTTTGCCGGAATCGAAGATCGGTGAAGTTGGCGAGTTGATCGTACGTGGCCCGCAGGTCATGGTCGGTTATCTCAACCGTGAACAAGAGACCGCCAACATGATCCGCAATGGCTGGTTGTACACCGGTGACTTGGCGATCATGGATGAGGAAGGTTACTTCAAGATCGTCGGCCGCAAGAAGGACATGATCATCGCTTCGGGCTACAACATTTTTCCCGATGAGATCGATCGCATATTGATGGCGCATGACAAGATTTTCGAATCCTGCACCATCGGTATTCCGGATGACAAGCGTGGCGAGACGGTCAAGTCTTTCATCGTGCTGCAGCCCGGCGAAATGATGGACGAAGCCGACCTCAAGGCTTGGTGCGCATCCGAGCTTGCTGCCTACAAGGTGCCGAAGCATTGGGAGTTCCGTACCGAGCTGCCGAAGACCGCCATGATGAAGTTGTTGCGCCGTGACTTGCGCGACGAAGAGATCGCCAAGCAGAAAGCCGGCAATGCATAAGTCACCCTTTGAAGTACCTGACCTCAGTGGTCAGGTCGCGGTGATTACCGGTGCCAGCCGAGGAATCGGCAAGAACATCGCATTGGCTTTGGCCAGTGCCGGCGCCGACATCGTGATTGCCGCCAAGAGCGAAAAGTCGCGTGAATTACTTCCGGGCAACATCCATGACACCGCAACGGAAGTGGAAGCGCTCGGTCGCCAAGCCTTGGCGGTCAAGACCAACGTGCGTAACGCCGATGAAATCGAAGCCATGGTTGCCGCTGCCATGGAGCGTTTCGGGCGGATCGACATCCTGGTCAATAACGCCGGCGCCCTGCATTGGAAGGGCGTGGCCGAAACGCCGCCGAAGCGTTTCGACTTGATGATGGAGGTCAATGCGCGCGCTGCGCATTTCACTTCTCATTTCGTGCTGCCTCACATGATGGATCGCGGCAGCGGTTGCATCGTGCAGATGTCACCGCCGTTGGATTTGAGCATGCTGCCAGGAAAGACCGGTTATTGCATGTCGAAGTTCGGCATGAGCCTGCTCGCTATGGGAATCGCCGGCGAGGTGGTCGATAGTGAGATCCGTTCCTGTGCATTGTGGCCAGCCACCGCGATCGAATCGCAAGCCACGATCAATCATGGCCTTGGTGGACCTGCGCAATGGCGTCGGGCTGACATTTTGTCGGACTCCATGTTGGGCATCTTGCAGCTGCCACGTGAGCAGATTCACGGCCGTTGCCTAATCGACGAAGATGTCATGGAAATGCTCGGCGTGAAGAATCTGGAGCAGTACAACTGCGTCGAAGGTGGGCAGCCATTGCGCATCGTCGGTTCGGGTGGGGTACAGTCACGGCTCTGGCAAAGCTGAACCCCGCCGACCTTGTGCTGAACCCTCGCTGACTCTTGTCGCGCATTCTTGCCCCACTGGGCTGGTTAAACCAGTATCTCAAGCAGTCGACCACCATCTACATGGTTCTGGTCGCTTCGTTGATTGGCTTGTTGGGTGGTTATGCCGCGGTCGCTTTCCGCTTGCTGATTCAGCACCTGCAGCAGACCCTATGGAATTCACCGGAGCTGCCTAGCGAGCATTACAGTTTGCTCGAATGGTTGACCACGCTGGATTGGTATTGGATCGTTTCGATTCCCACCGGCGGCGGTCTGATCGTGGGTTTCCTGGTCTATTACGGCGCACCCGAAGCGAAGGGCCATGGAGTGCCCGAAGTCATGCAAGCCGTAGCCGTGGCGCATGGACGCATCCGCGCGCGCGTGGTCGCGATCAAGGCGTTGGCGTCGAGTATCTGTATCGCTTCCGGTGGTTCGGTCGGTCGTGAAGGCCCGATCGTGCAGATCGGTTCGGCCATGGGCTCCAGCTGTGGCCAAATGCTTGGCCTCGGCCCCCGACGTATGCGCACCCTCGTTGGTTGTGGTGCCGCCGCAGGTGTGGCCGCAACTTTCAACGCGCCGGTCGCTGGCGCTTTGTTCGCGGTGGAAGTGATCCTTGGTGATTTCGGCGTGCCGCAGTTCTCGCCGATCGTGATCTCATCGGTGGTCGCCACCGTGGTGTCGCGTCACTTCCTTGGTGACTTCCCGGCTTTCGAGATTCCACTCTACTCCATGCACCATCCGGCCGAGCTGCTGGCCTATGGAGTGTTGGGGCTGTTGGCCGGCTTGGTTGCGATCGGGTTCACGCGCAGCGTGCATTCCGCCGAGGGCATGGGCGAGCGTTGGAAGTTGTTCCCGCCGCTGAAGACCATGCTTGGTGGCTTGATGATCGGCATCATCGCCTTGAAGGTGCCGGAGATCATGGGCGTTGGCTATGAAGCCATGAACGAAGCCTTGGATGGCGGCTACGAAGCGCTGATGTTCTTGGTGATGTTGATCGCTGTCAAGGTTTTGGCCGTCAGCATCACTCTCGGCACCGGCGGATCCGGCGGTATCTTCGCGCCATCGTTATTCCTTGGCGCCATGCTCGGTGGGGCGGTCGGGGTGATCGTGCAGCAGTACTTCCCAGGTGCAGCACCGCCGGGAGCCTATGCCTTGGTCGGCATGGGAGCGATGGTGGCCAGCACCACCCATGCGCCGATCACCGCGATCATGATCTTGTTCGAGCTCACCACCGACTACAAGATTATCCTGCCGCTTATGATCTCGAGCATCATCGGCACCTTAGTGATGTCGCGCCTGCATGGCGATTCGATCTACACCATCAAGTTGCGCGGCCGCGGCATCAAGATTCGCCAAGGTCAAGATGTAAACCTTCTGCGCAGCATCAAGGTCGAAGAAGTCCTGCGCCGCGAACCGATCACCGTGCTACCGAGCGAGCGCTTGTCGAGCATGTTGCAGCGTTTGTTCCGCGGCGCTGAGACCAGCTTGTATGTGGTCGATGAGAATGAGGTCTACCACGGTGTCGTCGCGCTGAATGCCTTGCGCCCGATCTTGGAAGACGCCGACTCCATGAGCAACTTGTTGGTCGCCGCCGATACCGCCAACGCCGATTGGCCCACGGTCACCACCAGTGAGACTCTGGACAAGGTCTTGCAGAGTTTGGATGCCGGATATCGCGACGTCATGCCGGTGGTGGATGGCGATCGCTTGGTTGGCGTGGTCCACCTCGAAGATGTGCTCGAGCGTTATCGCATGGAGCTGTTCAAGAATCAGATGGTCGACGGCTTGGCGGAGTCCATGCCAGCAGCCGACAACCGCAGGGACCGCCACCGCGTCGGCGATTTCGTGATGGCCGAGATCGAGGTGCCGCAAGGATTGGTGGGGCGCACCATGAAGGAGATGTCGGTGCGTCAGCGCTATGGCCTGAACGTATTGTTGGTGCGTACCGAGATCGCGCCCGGCGAACTCAGTGCTCCACAGCCACCGGAACCGGATTATTGCGCTTCGACCGGCGACCGCTTTGTGGTCTTCGGCCCGGAACGGTCTGTGGACCGCATGCAGAATTCCTGATACAGCTGCACAAAACACTGCCGGCAGGGTTTCGATGGCACACCCTAATGTGCCTGCCCAGGCCAGTGGCATAGTTCATGTGCAAGTGCTGGATGGTCTATCCGACACCTTCAGCAACATCGTCAGCCTTTAGGTCTTCGCGCGCGTAGTCTTCCAGCGTCGGCGTGTCCGGCGCTGGGGGCAAGTACTTCAGGAACTGCTTACGCAACTCCACCGCTTTGCCGCGCAACTCGAAGCGTTTCCAGTCTTCCGTCTGGATCGGCTCAAGGAAATCCACGCGGATGGTGCCAGAGCGGATGATCTTGCTGCCCATCTTGTTGACTTCGCCAGCGCCGCGCATGATGCACGGAATAATCGGTGCACCGGTCTGCATGGCCATGTGGAAGGCACCCATCTTGAAGTCCTGCACGCCGCCACGCCGCGAGCGCGTGCCTTCGGGAGCGATCCATATCGACAAGCCAGTTTCGCGAATACGCTTAGCAGCTTCGGCCATGCTCTTGACCGACGCACGGTGATTGCTGCGGTCGACCGGGATGAATCCAATCATGCGCATCACGCGGCCCATCAGCGGAATCTTGTCGAACTCCTTCTTGTAAATCATTGTGCCGTGATCAGTCCACGCGGCACTGTAGATGAACAGGTCGACGATACTCACGTGATTGATCGCCAGGATCTTGGCGCCTTTGATATCACGATTTTCAAGCCCGTGCAGCTCCATCTTGATGCCGAAGATGCGCAACAAGCCACGACCCCAACTGCTGGTGATGCGCGTGCGATTCCTTTCGAAATACTTTGGCATGCATGCCATCACGAAGATCATCCAAGGCAGGTTGACCATGCACCAAAGCACTCCGACTGGAATGCAAAGGATTGCGCGGAAGGTACTGCCGGTGCGCGGCGGCTGCCACTCGAGTGGCGCCTCGCTGGATGGAGGGGTGGACATGGGCTTAGGCTTTCAAGCCTAATCGCGTTGACCGCGAACCTTGATCTCTTGCTTCTCGAACCAACGCGTGAGTTGTGCTCGACGGTCGCCCTGCACAATCAACAAACCGTTGTCGTCCACAGTGCCACCAGTGCCAAATGCCTTCTTGATATGGTCAAGGAATTCCTCGGTGCGCGCCTCGGGGATATCCCGAACAGTCGTCACGACCTTGTCGCCACCACGGCGTTCATAACCGAGCACCACCATCTTGAATGGCTTACCGGTCTCTGGATCCAGCTCTACGCCGTCAGCATCGAATTTGCCTGTACCATCGACGCCAAGGTCGGAGAACAGCTTACGGAAGGGATTGTCGTCACCCATGGGGCTTATTCTAAAGCAACCCGCGCGGATAGGATACTGCCATGATTGTCGTAACCGGCGGTGCAGGATTCATTGGCAGCAACTTGTTGGCAGCCCTCGAGGGGCGCGGCGATCTGGTGGTCGTCGATCACCTCGGTCAGGGCGATATGTGGCGTAATATCGCCAAACGCGAGCTCGCAGATGTGATTCGCCCGCAGGATCTGCAGAAGTGGCTAGCGGGCCGCAGTGCAGAGCAGATTCAGGCCATCTTCCATATGGGCGCGATTTCGTCGACCACCGAGACCGATGTGGATGTGATTGTCGAGAACAATATCCGCCTCACTCTCGATCTGTTCCGCTGGTGCGCCAGCGAGAAGGTGCGTTTCATCTACGCCTCTTCGGCCGCCACTTACGGCGACGGCAGCGAAGGTTTTGACGACGATGATTCCGTTGCCGCCTTGGCCAAGTTGCAGCCGCTTAATGCCTACGGCTGGAGCAAGCAGGTCATCGATCGGCGCTTGGCGCGCGTGCTGCGTGAGGGCGGTAGCCTGCCACCACAGTGCGTGGGCTTGAAGTTCTTCAACGTCTACGGCCCGAATGAATATCACAAGGGCAGCATGCGCAGCGTGGTGCATCAGTTGCATCCGAAGGTCGCCGCTGGGGAAGCAGCCAAGTTGTTCCGCTCGCATCACCCTGACTATCAGGATGGTGGTCAGCTACGCGACTTCATCTACGTGAAAGATGTGGTCGACGTCATGTTGTGGCTGTTCGAGAATCCTGAAGTACAGGGCTTGTATAACGTCGGTACGGGGCAGGCGCGTAGTTTCGCCGATCTGGCTGGCGCGGTGTTTGGCGCTCTTGGAAAGGAGCCGCGATTTGAGTTCGTCGATACGCCGATCGAGATTCGCGATAAGTACCAGTACTTCACGCAAGCGAGCATGCAGAAGTTGCGTGCTGCCGGCTACGACCGTGCGTTCACTTCCTTGGAAGACGGCGTGAAGGATTATGTGCTCGAGTATCTTGAGCAAGCCGATCCTTGGCTTTAGGAAGCGGCAGATTCTGAATGGAGAAGCCGTCCCGTGCGGCTCAATGCCGGCTCGGTCGTGCTCTAGAAACCGTTGGACCGCGGAGTCCAGACACCGTCGTGTAGCTCCAGAACCAATAAGCCCTCTTCATCACGCGATTCACCCATGGCTGAGTCGGTGATCGTTTCAGTCCAACGCACCACCACACCCTCTTGGCCACTGAGGTTGTCGGGCGCAATGCTCAGGATCTCGATGTTGCTGCTGTCGAGGAAATGGGCGGTCGCCTTGGTGATCGCGGCGATCTCCTCGCTGGAATACTGCTCCGATGCATCCTGGTAGTCATCGCCACCTTTGTAACCAGGTGCGCAAGGGCACCACTCATTGGTGGCGCAGCTGGGGAATGCGGCAGCGGAAAGGCCCAAGGCCAGGATGGCTCGCACGAAAATCATGATTGCAGTCTAGCTTCGTAGCCGGCCAGTTGGTTTTCAGGATGGCAAGATCAAGCGATGGGTGCTGGCGATCACCTTCATGGTTTGCTCTGGCACTTGTGCAGCTGCGGCGAACTGTGGCCAGTTCTCCACGGTGGCTACGACTTGCTCCACGATCTTGGCAACGTGCGTGCGTTGCATCGACATGGTCTTGGCGCATGCCTCAAAGTCTTCAAAGACGAAACCGCGGCGCTTGCCGTTGAAGCTCATCTGATGACTGCTGGTCCACGGCCCATCAGGGTTGTAGCTATAAGTCACATCGAAAGCAGGCGACAATGCCCACTGGCCACCTTTATCCATCAAGAAGGCGATGTTCTTGACATGATCATCTTGGTTGCGGGCAACGATATTGAACACCGCCCTGCGGAACTGCTGTTCGATCGACGCCATTGGCAAACCGAGTTCGCGCATCACCAGCATGGCTTGCTCATAGGAATAGGCTCCGGCCATGTTGAAATCGAAATGCGCCATTGCGCATAACGATTGCTGATGGATCTTGGCGCCATCAGCTTTGCGGTCAAATCGCTTGGTCACGAAATGGCTGCGACCATTTTCATGCAACAGCCGACACTCGGTCATGTCGATGCCGGCGGCAAGAGCCATCCTGTGGTAGGCATATTCGATCCGTCCGTATCCCTTGGAATCGGCCAGATCATGGGCGCTGTGGCTGGCAACGCCATCGAACTTCAGCAACCAATGCGAGAAACCCTTCTCGGAATCGGCATGGCCGGAGCGCACTTCGCCGCTTTGAGGGTTCCAAGCAATCACCGCCTTGGCGCGTGCGCCACCAGCAGAGGTTCCCACGCGCAAGATATCGCGCAAAGCTCTGCCTTCTTCACCATCTTTCAAGGAAGCGCGGAATTCACTGCGTTGAGTCAAGATGCGGCCGGCAAGATCAACCAAGGCGGCAACATCTAATCGATTGGAGCTTTGCTCAGCATTGCCCATCGAAGGGGCGAACTCCAAAGCACCAATGCCGCGCGTGCCGCTGTAACACAAACGCTCGACCGGATTGAAGCTCTGCGCAGTGCGGCCTTGAGAAGCCAACCACGCATCGATCAAGGCATTGCCGAAACGATCAGGGAGGACGTCGGCGAGTAGGCCGGGCAAACCGTGGAAAGTGTCGCGGTTCAGCGCCGGGAAGGAATAAACGGTAGGGGCGAGTGGCATCTGCAGCGGCGCGATCTCGATGCCACTGCGTAGAAAGTTCGGCTCGTATTCGAAGGAGCCGAGCTCGCGTTGCTCATCCCAATAGACGGCGCCGATCGCCGTGCCCCACAAGTTGACGCGGGCGGTGGTCATGCGTCTTCACCCCACGACCATGGCTTGCCACTTTCTTCCACCTTATTGCCACGTGGCTGCTCATCGCTGCCACCTTCCGTGTTGTCGCTGCGACTCTCATCATCATCGCTGCCACTTTTGTCGCCATCACCGCCACTTCGGGGCGAGGAGGCACGCTGACGTTTCTGCCCTTCCGACTTCAAGGCATGTAGCGGGCTGATCCTCGGGGCTGGCAGCAGTAAATCCAAGCCCGCAAGCAAATCCAAAACCCGCAGCACCCGGATGAAGGCAGTCAGTTGAGTGGATTCGCCAGCCTCCAAGCGCTTCACCGTAGAGCGCGAGACACCGGCTTCCTTGGCCAAGTCCTGCTGGGTGATATTGCGCTGCAAGCGGGCCGACGCCACGCGCTGACCGATTTGCTCCAGCACCACAGCATCGGTGCCTTCGAAGTTGTTATAGGTTGAGAACTGAGCCATTAAAGCCTCCGAAGGTATTATCGGCTCAAATATGAACCATTGTCTCTAAAAATCGCAGTTGTTTGCTCTCAGCCGCGATAATGCGGGCTCCACGCGAGCTAAATCCCTGGAAACAAGCTATTTGGGCTGTTTAAACCCCGCGGCGGCGCACGACGTAAATCGGACGCTGCTTCACTTCGGCGTAAATCCGGCCAACATACTCACCGATCACGCCCAGGCCCATCATTGTGGCGCCGCTTACCAGTACCATGAAGGCGGACAGGTAAGAGATGTCATTGCCCATGTCGAGCACATTAGTCCAGTTGCCGATTAGCAGCAGCAGTGAGGCAATCACGGCCAAAACCATGGCGCCCATGCCAAGAATCATCAGCAGGCGCAGCGGGAAGACCGAGAAGGCCAGCAGACCTTCAATCGCGATTCCGGACAGGATCCAGAAGTTGGTCTTTTCCTCACCGGCGGCACGACCGGGGCGGTCGAAGGCGATGCCATCTTGCTTGAAGCCAACGAAGGCGCGCAGACCTGGAACGAAGCGGCCGCGCTCGCGCATGGAGCACAGAGCATTGACCACACCGCGACGCATCAGACAGAAGTTGCCGGCATCTAGCGGCACATGGATATAAGCCGTGCGTCGCCACAAACGGTAGAAGATCTTCATTGAAGTGCGCTTGATGAAACCTTCCTTGGCGCGCTTCAGGCGTTGGCCGTAGACCACATCGAGATCATCCTTCTCCAACTTCTCGAAGAAGTCAGCGATCATCTCAGGCGGATCTTGCAAGTCACCATCCATCAGCACGACGAACTCTCCGTCGGCATGATCGAGACCACAAGCGACCGCACCGGAATGGCCGAAGTTGCGCGACAGCGACAAGTACTTGTAGCGCGGGTCCTTCTGGTGAAGGCCTTCCAACAACTCCAGCGAACCATCGGAGGAACCATTCTCCACCCAGATAATCTCCCAAGACTCCACGCCCATCTTGGCGAAAGTCGCAGTCAAACGCTCGGCGAGAGGGCCGATGTTTGGCTCCTCGTCGTAGGAGGGAATGACGACCGAGAACTGAGGGTGTTCGCTCATTGCTTTATGAATTTAGGCCTGCGCCGCTTCGGCTTTGGCGCTTTCAACGACTTCTTGAATGCCCTCTTCGAGCGTGCGGCTAGGCTTCCAACCCAATACGCGCTCAGCTTTAGAGATATCGGCGACGCAGCGCAGGATGTCTCCTTCGCGCAGAGGCATGGCTCCAAAGTTAGGCTTGCCACCGCCGCCATGCTTGCAAATTAGCTCTACAACGCTGCGGATTGGTGATTCCACGCCAGAACCAAGGTTGATGATTTCGCCATTGATGTCGGGAGTGACGGCCGCGCGCATGATGCCGTCGATGACATCGTCGACCCACACGAAATCGCGCGTCTGCGTGCCGGCCGTGGTGTCGAAGCCTTCATCGGCGAGGGCTTTGCCAATCACGAAATTGATCAAGCCACGGTCCATGTCAGGACCGAGCACCACGAAGGGGCGCACGATGCAGACCGGCACACTTTCTTCGCGCGCAATCATCTGCAGGTGGTGGGTGCTGGCGGCCTTCGAGACCGAATAGGCCGACACAGGCATCTCGCGTTGATCTTCCTTGGAAGGAACCGCGCCCATGCCATATTCCTCATTGGAACCGGTGTGCACCCAACGGCGCAAGGACTTGCCATCAATGATCGCGCGACCAAGACCACGCACACCACCGAAGTGGTTGATGGCCATGATGTCGTCGTTGTCGCGACTATGCGACTGATCGGTGCGGCCGGCAAGGTCCAACACATAGTGTGGATCGAAGGCGCGCATCTCCTCTTGGACTTCCGGGGCGAACAGCGGGCCGACGATCAGCTGCACTGGCATGTTCTCGATGCGACCAAGCGAACTTGCCTGAGCAGCCACGGTGGCGCCGGCCTTGATCAGCTTGGGCAGCATGCGTGCGGCGATATATCCGCCAGCACCAGCGACAAGAACGCGGGTTCCCGCAAAAACGGAGGGGTCGAAGTCGGAAGATGTCATCTTTCTAGGCAGGTGCCGAGGGCAGTACGGCAAACCTATAATACCGTCATGCAGGTTGCCATCCTTTGTGGTGGTCGCGGTACCCGAATTCAGGGTGAAGTGGCCAACGTTCCGAAACCCATGGTGCCGATCGGTGGATTCCCGATTTTGTGGCACATCATGAAGATCTACAGCCATTTTGGGCATACGGAGTTCATCCCGTGCCTCGGCTACCGGTCATGGGATTTCAAGGATTACTTCATGAACTATCGTGCCAAGATGGCCGATGTGACCGTGCGCCTGGGCAAAAACAGCGTCGAGACCCACGCTCACGATTCCGCCGATGAGAAGGACTGGGTCATCCACCTGGCTGAGACAGGCCTCAACGCCCTGACCGGCGCTCGCGTCAAGCGCATCCAGAAATACATCACCGACGATGTCTTCATGCTCACTTATGGAGATGGCGTCGCCGATATCGATATCAACGCGCTGACCGAGTTCCACAAATCGCATGGCAAGATCGCAACCTTGACCGCCGTTCGTCCACCAAGTCGTTTCGGTGACTTGGATATGGATGGCTCGCAGATCACTGCCTTCAAGGAGAAGCTTGAAGTTGGCCAAGGCGCCATCAACGGTGGTTACTTCGTGTTGAACCGCGAGGTCTTCGATTACCTCGATGACCGTGAGGATCTCACCTTCGAGCAGGAGCCTCTGAAGCAACTCGCCGCCGATGGCGAGCTGATGGCTTACGAGCACGACGGCTTCTGGCTACCAATGGATACCTATCGCGAGTGGGACATCTTGGAGAAGATGTGGAACTCCGATCAGGCTCCTTGGAAGACTTGGTAATCCAGCGCCGGTTGCCTTAGCTTTGCCTAAGGTGTTGCCGGAATCCAGATGGAGGCCACGCTGTTGAAGGCGATGGCGTCGACATGGCCGCTAATCTTCTTGCCATGAGCGATCGCATGCACGTGGCTTACACGATTGTGGTGGGTGAACTCACCCGCAGCATCTTCGACGTAAATGCCAAAGAGCTGGAGCGGTGTTTGATCTTCTTGGATCCGCAGGGGAGCAGGACCGCTGGGGTTGGCGATGGGGCAGGAGCCATTGATGACGTGAAGTTCCAAGTCGGATGCTGCACCTTGGACCCAAAACGGAGTTGGTTGACTTACATCGAGTCCATTCTCCTTACAAAGAACGGCGACGGCCTCTTCCAATTCCTGGTAACTGCCGATTCCACTGATTGGGAACAGATCCCAAGTCTCGACATTGGCGGTAATCAGCAAGGTGGCTTCATCTTCAGGAGTGTGAGGGCGGAGGATCAACTCGCCGGAGTTGGCTTCGGCGATATAGGTGATGCCATTGAGGATGGTGATCTCACCTTCCAGATTAGCCAACGCGCCCAGGCCAAAGGTGTGCTCTTCGAGCACATCATCGATGACCACGCGGCCATGCGATTGTCCCAACCTGAGGGCTTCGCGCATTGAGCCCCAACTCTGGACTGTGGTTTCGGAACCTCCCCAGGAAGGGGGTTGGGCGCAACTGCCCAAAAGGAGAAGGGAGATGAGAAGTCTATGCATCGTTCGCTGCGGTCTCTGGCTTGGGTGAAGGGGTGCCCGCCGGTTTGACTGCCTTTTCGCGTGGTAGTTTGAATTCCTGCACCGCGCAATAGAGTACCGGCACCACGAACATGGTGAGCAGCGCGATTGCCATGCCGCCGAAACTTGGGATGGCCATCGGCACCATGACGTCGGCGCCGCGGCCAGTGGAAGTGAGTACCGGCAATAGCGCCAGCATGGTGGTGGCGGTTGTCATCAGGCATGGACCAACGCGTCGCTTACCGGCAATGACGACCGCATCCCGAACCTCTTGGCGCGTCTTCGGGTTTTGCGCCTTGAAGGAGTTCTTCAAGTAAGTACCCATGATCACGCCATCGTCGGTTGCAATGCCGAACAGCGCCAGGAATCCAACCCACACCGCGACCGACAGGTTCAACGGTTGCACTTGGAACAGTTCGCGCATCGAGGTATCAAAGACGTTGAAGTCCAGGAACCAATCCTGCCCATAGAGCCACAGCATTAGGAATCCGCCGGACCATGCCACGAACACGCCGCTGAAGACCATCAAGGTGGTCAGAAGCGAACGGAAGTTCAGTTGCAGCACGACCAGGATTAGCAACAAAGCAACTGGCAGGACGATTGCCAGCGTTTTCGAGGCGCGCAGTTGGTTTTCGTAAGTGCCGGCAAACTTGTAGGTGACGCCGGTCGGTAGTTCGATCTTGCCGCTCGCGATGCGGTCGGCCAAATGCTGTTGAGCTTCTTCGACCACATCGACTTCCGCCTTGTTCGCTACGCGATCGAAGGTCACATACGCGGTCAGGAAAGTGTCCTCGGTCTTGATGACCTGTGGTCCACGCCGGTAACTGATGTCGGCGACTTGCGCGAGCGGCACATGACCACCCTGAGGAAGCGGCAGCCACAACGCTTTCAAGTCTTCGGTGTCACCTCGCAACTCTTTCGGGTAACGCACACGCACATTGAAGCGTTCGCGACCTTCCACGGTTTGCGTAACGACCTTGCCGCCAAAAGCAGTCATCATGTGCTGCTGCACCGACTCCACGCTCAAGCCATAACGCGCCGCATTATCACGCCGCACATCCACTTCCAAGTAAGGCTTGCCGATCACGCGGTCAGCGAACACAGCTGCTGGAACAATGCTCGGAATCTTCTTCAACTCCTTCTCAAGGATCAGCGCTGCCGCTTCCAGGGATTCAAGATCCGGTGCCGCGACCTTGATGCCCATCGGTGCACGCATGCCACTTTGCAGCATCACCAAGCGTGTCTCGATTGGCTGCAACTTTGGCGCCGACGTCACTCCGAGCAACTTGGCATGCCCAATGACCTCTTGCCAAATATCATCCGGCGACTTGATTTCCGGCCGCCAGTTGCGCACGCGTTCACCATTTTCATTGATTGAGTACTCCGGTTTGTAGAGGATGACATTTTCGACCATCGAAATCGGCGCTGGATCCAATGCGGTTTCCGCGCGTCCGATTTTGCCAACCGAGGATTCCACTTCCGGGATAGCCGCGATCGCCTGATCAAGCAGGCTGACCATCTCCACTGCCTGTTGCATTGAAGCATGTGGGGGAGTGGTGGGCATGTAAAGGAAGGAGCCTTCATCAAGTGCTGGCATGAACTCCTTGCCGAAGCCGGGCAACGATTCCGAACCGTTGGTCCAAAAGGAAGTGCGGTAGACGCTGCCCTTGCTTACGCCAACTTTCTCAAGACTCGTCGGCACGAATCCGAAGACGCGATCGAAACCCAACCAAGCGCTTGCGCCGAACAAGACCAGGCACACCGGCAAGCTCAAGAACAAGATCTTGTGGCGTAAACACCAACGCAGGATGCGAGCATAGGCCAGATGGAACAGCCAGAACAGTAGCAGCAGGCCGCCGATGGTCAGCGCCACGAAGACGAAGTTCGTGAAATCGCGATCCAAACCGAGCGGTTGCCAACGCGAACTGAGCACTGCGATCAGCAGGATCGCGACCACGATTACCGCCAACCAATGCGGAGCTCCGGCAGCTTTACCGAAACGCTTGCGGGCTCTTTCGTTGAGCCGATCCCACATCGTGTCTTTCTCATTGCGATTGCGGAACAACAGCAGCGCAAGGACCGGAATCAGCAACAGTGCGACCACGATCGACGCACCAAGAGTGAAGGTCTTGGTGAAGGCCAGTGGCTTGAACAACTTGCCTTCGGCACCGGTCATTACGAACACCGGCAGGAAACCAAGGATGGTCGTGGTCACAGCAGTCATCACCGCGCCTCCGACTTCGGTCGCCGCATGATGCACCGACTGCAGGCGCGTTTCATCGTCCGGCGCGTTATTCAGCCGCTGGATAATGTTCTCGCTCAACACGATGCCCATGTCGGCGATGGTGCCGATAGCAATCGCGATACCCGATAGCGCCACGATGTTGGCTTCGATGCCGAAGGCCTTCATCAACACGAAGGCACCCAGCACTGTCAGCGGCAGCGACAGGGCCACCAGCATTGCCGCGCGCAAACGCAGCAGCATCAACAGAATCACCACCATGGTGACCAATACTTCCAAGGTCAGTGCTTCTTCCAGAGTGCCCAAAGTCTCGTGGATCAAACCGGTGCGGTCGTAGAACGGCACGATGGTGACCTGACTGACCGTGCCGTCGGCCAGGGTTACCTTTGGCAAACTCGGCGCAATGCGTTCGATCTCTTCCTTGACGCGGTCGAGTACCTCCAATGGGTTGGTGCCGTAACGCACAGTGATGACGCCACCAACCACCTCATGGCCATCCTTGTCCAGCGCACCCCGACGTGGTCCCGGCGCCATGGTTACGTGTGCGACATCACCAACCGTCAGGGCTGTGCCATCACGTGCACGAATCGGAGAGCTGGCAATATCTTCAGCCTTTTCGATCCAACCTTTGCCGCGCAAGATGTACTCCACGCGATTGAATTCGAGCAAGCCCGCGCCGGTTTCCATATTGGAGCCACGCACAGCCGCTTGCACTTCTTTCAGGTCGACATCGAATGCATGCAATGCCCCTGGATCCACCTCCACGGAGTATTCGCGCTCGAATCCACCAATGCTTGCCACTTCACTGACGCCACTGACCGCAGCCAGTGCATAGCGGACCGTCCAATCTTGTACGGCCCGGAGTTCATCCAAGTCGAAGCCAGCACTTGGATTGCCTGCTTCATCGCGGCCTTCGAGTGTGTACCAATAGACTTGACCAAGTCCGGTCGAATCCGGACCAAGCGAAGGCTGCACATCTCCAGGCAGGGTGCCATTCGGAAGGCTATTGAGCTTCTCGATGATGCGCGAACGCGACCAATAAAAGTCGATATCCTCCTCGAAGATGACATAGACCGAACTGAATCCGAAGATGCTGTTCGAACGGATGGTCTTGACCCCTGGCACACCGAGCAATGCAACGGTGAGTGGGTAGGTGACCTGATCCTCCACATCGCGTGGCGAGTTTCCAGGCCAAGGTGTGAACACGATCTGTTGGTTTTCACCGAGATCGGGGATGGCGTCGGCGGCGATGGGGAAGTGCGGTAACCAGTCATCATCACCGCTAGAGAACGGCGAGACCATCAGGCCACCAAAGAGCACGCCGAGCAGTACGAGGCCTACTAAGAGGCGCTCGCGCAAGACGAAGGCAAGGAAGCGATTCATGTTGTGCTCCTACTTCTCACTCGCAGGGTTCGGAAGTGGGCGGACTTCCGTTCCGCACTTGAGCATGCCTGCCCCGTAGTAGGGGTTGCGCACACCGTCACCCTTGAAGTCGATCCAGTCACCGCCATCCTCCAAAGCCATCGGGCAGTTGAAGATCGCAAGCTCACGCTCCACCTCGAGGTAGCCAAAGCGTGTGGCCAGGTCGACCAACGGTGCTTGAAGGTCGTAGAACAACACGCGCAACACCTCGATATCTTCGGTGGCTACGGCCTTGGCCATCGTGCCGCGCAGGCTCACTAGTGAGACCATTGCGGCATCCGGTGCGGCGACTCCTTTCATGGGCGCAAGAATCTCCCGTAATCGAGTTGCTGACAGAAGAGATGCTGTGAAGTCATCGCTGGCGAGGGCTTCACCTAAGGCTGCAGCTTCGAGCAGGAGTTTGCCGTTGGCCACGCGGAAGTGCGCGCTGGCAGTGATTTGTTCAGTGGCTTCGGCGGTGCTGGGTGCTATGGCTTCATGATTGGTGTCATCTTCGGCACCACTGTCCGGCGACATCATCGAGGGCTTACCGCGCAACTGCAGTTCACTATCAATCGTGAAGGCGCCGCGTTCGACGATATGGTCGCCTTCATGCAGGCCTGCCAGCACGATGAAGTAATCACCCGCACGTGGACCGAGGATCACATCGCGCGCCTCAAAGACTGAAGCACCATGCAGCTCCGTGTCTTCCAGTTGCACGAACACGATTGCGCGGTCACCAGTCAATAGTGGTGCAGACGATGGAATCAAAAGCGGCAACTCCTCGGCGCCGACATGAGCCATGACTCTTGCGCGCACGAACATTTCCGGGCGCAAACGGCCATCCTTGTTGTCGACAAGCACGCGCACTCCAACCGTGCGGGTGGTCAGATTCAGCACTGGGTCCAAGAATGCGACCTTGCCGTGGAAAGTTTCACCAGGCCAGGCATCGACCTCAAACTCCACGCTTTGGCCAAGGCGAACCCATGGCAGATCGGCTTCGAAGGCATCCAACTCCAGCCACAGCTGATCCAGGTCGGCGACCTTGAATAAGGCCTCGCCTTCTTTCACATACTTGCCTTCGACAGCATTGCGATGCAGAACCGTGCCACCAATCGGTGCGGTGACGGTGACATTCTCATTCGGCTTGCCATTAGCAATCACATCATTGATCTGTTCCTCATCAAGACCGAATAGTTCCAGCTTCTTGCGCGCGGCGGCTTCAAGAGGACCGCCAACCCTTGCTGCCACGATCAGTTCTTCCTGAGCATGAAACAGCTCCGGCGAATAGATTTCAGCAAGCGGATCACCGGCATTGACCTCCTCGCCGACGGATTCCACGAACAATTTGTCAAGGCGACCACCGACCCAAGCGGAGAGGGTGGCCAGCGCCGTTTCGTCCACCGCCATCTTGCCGACTAAGCGCACTTCATGGGCCATTTCGCCACGGCTGGCGATCACGGTGCGAATGCCTGCCAGAGCCTTCTGGTCATCATCAAGGCGCAGGGAACGGGGATTGTCCCCGCCGACGCCGTCGTCTTCGAGCAGGATCAGGTCCATGCCGCAGATCGGACAGCCGTTCTGCTTGGGAGATTGGACACTCGGATGCATCGAGCAGGTCCAGATTTCAGGCGCAGCGGTTTCTGCAGCGTTGGCCTGTTCCGCGGCCTTGGCAGCAGGATCTTCCGGCAATGGTGTGAAGCAACGCCCAAGCAAGATGCCGATGGCGAGTACCAGCAAGATCGTGGTGGGGCGGGGTAGGGACGATAGGAAGTGTTTCACTGGTTCAACTCCTCTGCAGGAAGCAGGGCGATCGGCAGGATGCCGTTCAGGTCGGCGTATGCCAGAGCGGCATCGGCCTTGGCTCTGGCAATGGAAAGTCGGAAGTCAAGCACGACGCGCGCCGCATCGAGCATGCCTTGGAAACCAGCCTCACCCGATTGGTAGGCGGTCATTGCGGTCTGATAGGTCATCTCTGCTTTTGGCAGAAGGTCCTGTTCGAATAGGTGCACACGTCGCCAGCCATCTTGGTGCTTGGACAATGCGGTCTGCAGTTCCGCAAGCAACTGCCAACGAAGTTGCTCGCGCACTTCAATCAATGATCGCGTTTCAGCAAAGGCTTGTTCGCGTGCACCATCGGTGCGTCCTCGATGCAGCGGTAGTTCCACGGCGATGGACACCGAGATGGCGTCGTCGCCAGAATCCGGATTGACCGGATTGCCTTCACCGATCCAGGTCCAATCGGCGCCGACCGAGAAATCGGGCATGCCATCCAGGTCCGCTAAGGCCCGCGATTTCGCTGCGGCATCAAGGCGCGCTTGGATGGCGAGCAACTGCGGGGCCGATTCGAGCAGCAAAGCGTGCAATTGCTCTTCACCAGGAAGTTGTGCTTCATCAAGAGCCGCCAAGTCGTGCCAGGAGGCAGAGCCGGACATCTGCATGCCCAAGCTTGCTTGCAGATTTGCTTCCAATGGCGCCTCGCGTTGCTTCAGCGTGTCGAGGCGATCACTCATCTTAAAGCGCTCGACCTGAGCACTCAATACGTCGGCTTGCGACGCCCGTGAAGCTTGATACAAACTAAGAGAAACATCTTCCACTTGCTGGAGCAACTCAACTTGCTCCGCGGTGATGGCTTTCGCTTGTTCCAAATACAGGCGCTCAGTCCAATCACGCAGGAACCGCTTGCGCACCTTCAGGCGCGCGTTTTCGATTTCCATGCGCTGCGCCTCGGCGAGAGCTGCGAAACGATCGCCAGCAGTCTCCAGTTTCCCAGGCCATGGAATCCTCTGCGTGATGCCGATCTTGCCATCCATTGGGCCGTTGGCGGTCTCGACCGATTGCACATAGCCACCAAGGCTAAGCCATGGATCTGGCATTGCGGTGGCTTGGGAAATCCGCGCGCGTGCGCTTTCCCAACGGTGGAAGGCGGCCCGCACCTGCGGGCTCTCGGTCTCGGCGCGGAGCAACAGCTGGTGGATGCCGTCGGCGGGGGACCACTGTTGCGCCGTTTCGTCAGGAGCGGTTCCCGTCGTGCGCGGTTGCACCGCAAGTTCCTGCACAGCAGTTCGCTGGGCGGAATCATCAAGCGGGGAGTCGTAAGTGGCGGGCGTTTGGCACGACCACCCCCAGGCACCCAATAGGGTGAGGGCAAAGACTGTTTTGGAATTCATTGTTTCATCATTTCAAGCAGACACAGGTTTCCGTGAAGACGGAATTACGCAGTGAGGTCGGCGGCCAACAGGCGGCACCGAACTCAAACACCTATGTGCTCAAATGAGGAAACTTTGGAAAATCAGGAACAGCGGCTGTGGCGGTGCGCGAGGCGGACCTTGTTCACGGAACTCCGTTTGCAACAGCGCAGAGCTGTAAATCGGTAGGAGCTGCTCTTGGGGGCAAGTCGCTAGCCAATCGAGATCGATGCCACTGCTGGCAAGGCGCGATGGCTCGGGAGTCTCGGGCAACGATTGTGGTGCCTCGAATTCGCAGCAGCACCCGCGGCTCAGCGAAGGGCCCAGTTGATTCGTAGCATCTTGATCATGCGTGCAACAACAGTTGGGCATATTGCCCTGGCTCAAGCAGAACTCCGGCTGACTCCATGCCATGGCCGCCAGACTGCTCGGAAGGAGCAGAATCATGATGGCGAACAGGGCGGTGATACGGGTCAGCATGGCTTCTAGTTAGTGTAAGACATTTCCCGATTGTTGTGCATTCCTTCTTATATTGGACAAAACCCATGTCGCTCTTCCTCACGCTGCTTCTCTCTTTCGCCTAGGATTCGGCCCCAACGCCCGATCGGCCGCGGCGGCATGGGTGTGGTGTGGGAGGCGCGGCAACTCTCGTTGAACCGACGCGTTGCCTTGAAGGTCTTGCACCCTCACCTTGGTTTGTCTGGACGATTCTTTGAGCGCTTCCAACGCGAGGCGCAAGCCGGCGGACGCTTGGAACACAGCGGCATCGTCACGGTCTTCGGTGTTGGTGAAGCCGATGGCATGCACTTCATCGTGCAGGAGTTGATCGCCGACGGCCTGACTTTTTTTATTTGGACAAGCGCCACACCGGCGACGACTCACTTTGGTCGGCAAGCGCTTCTTCCCAACCAAGCAGTTGATCCCAAGTGGCAAGCGAGTCTTCGCTGTTCGGTTCGAGCAGTTGCGCCGCGACGCGCGCCAGTGGTTGACTTGCCGAGATGAACAAGCTGCCTGGGGGCAAGAGACGTTCGGTCTTCTGCCACGAACCGACCAAACTCAGTTCATGGTGTCCTTGGAAGATGCGTTTCTCGCGGTTCACTTCGGAAGGAACGAAGTTCTCGACCATCAAAATCTCCTCGGAGTGCGTCTTGTTGAATTCGACTCCATGCAGCTCCAACAACTCGATCACACGCGCGGAGGGATTCGGAATCAACCAACCCTTGGGTGCCGCGATTTGCAGATCACTCTGGAAGCCACGGCGCACCGGCATTTGCGTCGGGGTGATTTGATCGGTCCACATGCGCCGGGTGCCAAAGTCTTCCGGTAGAACCAGTTCTTCGATAGTGCCAACCAATACGATCTCTTCGATGGCATCGCCAAGATGGGAGTCGAAACCGAAGCTCCAATCACCAGCAGTCACATTGGCGTCGGCAGCGGCGCAGAGGTCGATGATGGTGTCACCGTGACGCACTGCTGAGCCGAGCACCTCCAGCACGAAGGCGCGGGTGGATTGGATACGCGTGGGAAAATCCACGTAGCTGTAGGCCTCGGACAGCACGCTGAAACGATTGCGCAGGCCGACATAGTTGGTGCCGAAGCGGGGGCGATGGTCGTAAGTGACCCACTCGCCACTTTGCTGGCCAGTGAAGTTGCCGTAATCGAACACGCGATAGTCGTGCGCCGCCAACATACGCCGACGCACTTCCGGCAGAAGCGTGCCGCGATTGAATCCATCGATCCTTGTATCGACATTGGTGGATAACGAGGGCGCATAAGTCAGGTGATAACCGTGATAGCTGCCGTTGGTGGTGTGCAAGTCCATGAATAGATGCGGATCGGTGTCGCACATCAAAGCCAATAAGGCGCGCGTCTCCGGCGCTTCAGCTTTCAGGAAGTCACGGTTCAAATCCAAGCCCTGCGCATTGGGGCGGATGCCCACGCCATCTTCAGGACCGTTTTGCGTGGCACGGTTGTGACGATCGAAGCGTTCGTTGCCGTCGGCGTTGTAGATCGGCACGAACAGGATCACCGCATCTTCCAACAACTCCTTATGTGCGCCGAGCGCGATTTCGCGCAGGATCATCTGC
The DNA here is from genome assembly GCA_024229395.1 of Planctomycetota bacterium. Lineage (GTDB taxonomy): Bacteria > Planctomycetota > UBA1135 > UBA1135 > UBA1135. Next base: position 104,198 of record JAAESM010000027.1, read on the forward strand.
ACGGCCTCCTTTCCTTCAACCTCACCAGCATGGATGTTGGCATTGACCAACAAGCGCAACTTGCTCGAAGCCCGCACCGCAGCCAAATCTTGCAGTGGCGGATCGGCGGCGATGACCAACTGCATCGGGCGCCCTTCAAAGCTGCTGCCGAAGGTGGTGGCGTGCAATTTGTGGCCGTGTGGCAGAGCTTCCAGGCCGCGAATGAATGTCTGGACTTCGAGATAACTCGATGTCCGTTTTCCGCCGCTCAATTCGGCCGCGGTTTGCGGAATGAAAGATTGCGATGGGGGCGTGTTGCAGGCGTTCATTGCCAGAAGCAGGGCGATTGAGAAGTAGCGGAGTGCTATATTCATCGGGGCGAATCCAGTGAGACCAAGCGGATGCGCCAGACCGACACATGGAACTCCGCACGCTTATCTTACTCGTCGCCTTGGCAACGCCATGCGCCGCTCAATCTGGCGGTGTCGAGACCCTCACCGGCGAGATGCTCTTCACCGGTGGATCGCGCGTAACCGTGAGTCATTACCATCGCGAGCGCAGCGGCTTGATGATGGGCTCCAGCAGTATCGCTGATCCGCTCGACAACTCCGCCAGCACCGATCGCACCACCTTTAGCTTCGATCACGGCATCAACTCGCGCCTTACCTTGACCGCGCTAGTGCCTTATGTGCAGAAGGCGCGCGAGAGTGGCGGAACCAAGACTTCCAGCAGTGGCGTCGGCGATGTCGCTCTGCTCGCCAAGTATCTGGTCGCTCATGAATACTGGGAACGCAGCGCTTGGCACTTTGCTGTCGCCGCCGGAGTGGAGGTTCCAACCGGTGAGACCAATGCCAAGGATGGCGGTGCTTTGCTATCGCCAGGCATGCAGCCTGGCTCGGGTTCCTGGGATCCATTCGTGTCGGTGAGTGCCAACTTGGAATTGAACCGTTGGCGTTTCGACACCATTGCCTTGTATAAGAACAACGGCAGCGGCGATCAGCAGTACGAGCAAGGAGATAGCTTCGCCTTCGACCTGGTTGGAGCCTATCGTTTCCTGCACGCGCAATACCCAGGTCCAAGCGCGAACGTAAAGCTCGGCTTGCTGTATCGCGATAACGGTCAAGCACAGCAAGCTGGTGTCGATGTACTCAACTCCGGTAGCGAGATTTGGTACGGCAAATTCGGCCTTGCTTGGCACCCACAACCACAATGGGACCTTGGCCTGAGCCTTGATGTCCCACTGTCCGAGTCTTACAACGGTACGCAACTTGGCATTGATTACCAGGTGTCCTTGGCCGTCGGCATTCGTTTCTGAACATGCGTCTAACTCTTACCATCTTGGCAATGCTCGCGTTGCTGCTCTTGCCCACGTGTAGCGTGGCGCCCAATCTCGAATGGGATTCGGGCGATCCATTCGCGCTGGTCCGTCTCAAGTTCGATAGCTGAATATGAAACGATAAGGCTTATGGTCTTGACCAAGCCTTACGACGCCAGGCTGGCGCCGACACAGTTTTCTTAGACACCGTGGATGGTTATGCGCATTACGCGTTGACCGATGCACAACCGATTGATTTCGACGCGATTGAACAAGCCGCCGAAGATGCAGCTTATGACATCACGGAGGTCATCCTAGACTTAGGGGGTGAAGTCATCCAAGCACCATGCGCCGACTGCGATGGTGAGCAACGTACTTTCCTCGAGTTGGAGACCGGACAGCGCTTCGAGTTGCGCGGTGAGCCGCGCTCCGCGGGCCAGCAGATTTCTCTTCACGCCGAAGTCTTCGACTGGCGTGAAGGACATGTCTACCTTCAAAGCCCCGGCAAGTAGTCGGCGCGGTTGTCTACAAAGTGATCGTAGCCATCACTGGCTGCGACACGAAGTCCCACGGACTGCTCAAGCCGAATGCGAAGTGCAATTCGGTGCCGACTAGGCTGCTTGAAATCGGTGGCATGTTGAACTGTGCGTTTGCCCTGCCACTGCTGTCCAAAGCGCCTTGAAAGTTGGCGAACACGGCCGAGCCAGCTTGGCGGAAACTGCGTGTGGTGAGGCTGTCGCGATTCAGCGGCAGCGTGACCAAACCACCCGGCAGCGGCATTCCCGGCGTGGTGCCAGAACCACTGCCAACCAATACGTAGTTGCGGTTGGCATTGCCAAGACCACCTTTCAGCGCCAAGTCCAGGTTGCCACCAACACTGGCGGACAAGGTCGAGGTACTCGCCTCGAGGAACAACTCATCGAAGTAGCTGCGGTAGGCACTACTGAACTCATTGTTGTTGAGCATGTCCCAGTTGACCGACCAAGTCATCACACCCCGGAAGTCTGGGTAGCCGCTGGAATTGGCGAGCACATAGGAGCCTTGGAAGCTCTCGCCAAGGTACAGATAATCCAAAGCTTGCAGTACGGTAGCCGGCGGCGTGTAGCCGCTACCCGCAGCTGAAGTGGAAGCCGGTAGGCCAATGGCCACTTGATCGCTGCGCAACGGCGCGAAGTACTGTCCACCCGAAATGGTGAAGCCTGCCAACAAGCAATCCGCCATGGCCACATGGAAGTCAGCAGTACTCGGCGAATAGATCAGGCCGTCGCGACCGAACATGCTGCCACTGTTGTAGTGCTGCACGTGCACATAATCGAAGTCATTGCGCAGCGCTTCGAGCACCGGCAAGTAAGCACCCCACACTCCGACATAAGCCGACGCACCGCCTTGTACGAATGCGGTCTCCGGTGCGGCAGTCAAGATGGTGTCGGCGGGTAGTTGCGCCAACAAGGTTTGCATAGCCTGGATGAAGTTGACGATCCGCGGCGTGGTCGGATTGAACAGATCGGTGTCGCCGCCGTTGAGGGAAAGCGAAGAACCCTCCAAGTCGATGTCAATGCCGTCGAAACCCCAAGTGTTCATGATGTTGAGCATCGAAGCTACGAACACCGCTTGATCGATAGCGTTCTCGACATGCACAGGATCCGCACCGCCACCGATCGAGATCAAGACCTTGCGACCGCTGGCTTGCAGAGCCTGCACGTCGGCCAGGAAATCGGCAGGGTTCGGATAGATGTTCGGGTCTGGCGTGAACACCATGTCGGCGCCAAGCTGAATCGCCGGCACCGCAAAGGAAATGTTCACCACATTGAATTCCTCTGGCAGTTGATCCAAGGTCAGCCCGTTAGGCCAAGCCCAGTTATGCCAGTAACCCACAATCACTTGATCAGGGAGTTCCTGCGCGCGGCAAGAGCTTCCCAACAGTGACAAGGAAATGCCGACGAACAGCAGCGGTAGGGCGGCGATCTTCATGGGCGCATCAAGGAATGATGGTCAACACGTGTACGTCGGTGGAAGCATAAGAGCCGCTCAAGGCTGAGATACTTGACACTGCGCCTTGGAATGCAAAGCGGCGTCCGACGACACTGTTCGGGATGTTGTAAGTCACCGAAGCACCTGCGTTCGGCAAACTGCAGGTCTGCACTATGTGCTGCGTGTTACCTGGACTCAGGTAGATGTTGGAGTAGCCAGGCAGACTGGTGAGAACTTCGCCAGGAGCCATGCCGCGCGCGAGCAGGAAGCAAGGTTGACCGACAAAATCACCGTTCGGGCTACTGATCTCAACGGTCCAAGTGTTGCCCGGTGCCACCGACTTCTCGTCGGCAGGAGGAGTGCTGCTCAACACACCATTGGCTCCACGGGAAAGGATGAAGTCTTCTTCGGTGCCGGGGTATTGGGCATCGGGTGCTTGGATGTCCAAGTCAGAAGTGGAGATGAAAACTTCGCCGGCGGGGTCGTCACGTTGCCACGCGATCCACAATAAATGATGACCATTGCGGTCACTTGGGATGGTCAAGTCGAAGGTGTAATGACTCGAGGCGAGCACCGGGCTGGGCCGCTCCAGGAACTCCATCTGATCCCAAGTCAAAGGCATGTTCGGATTCCAAGCCGGCTTGGTCATCCACACACCCCAAACGCTCGGGTCGTGCGGAGCCGTTGCATAGAAATCAATGCTGATGGTTTCACCCGCATCCACGGAAGTGGTGGGCCAATCAGGACTGACTTGATCGAGGCCGGCGTAAGTGCGTGGGTATAGCGGCAAGCTGGAAGTTTGGGTTGGACGGATTCGCTTGGTAGACCGCGTAGACGCGAGAGATCGGCGAGATCACGGTGCCGTGACCGAAGGACTGAACCACGAAGGTCAGCGCGACAGCTGCGGTCGGAATCCACAGCCAAGGAGATTTGATGGAGGGATTCATGCTGGGATTGGGTTAGTTCATCAAGATAAATGCAAATCCTCAAATGGGCAATGGCCGAAAAACGGTGCAGCCATCCCAGAAACGAAAAAGGCACCGCAAGTCGAAACTTGCGGTGCCTTGCGAGTAGCCTTCGGATAGGAAGGCTCGGTTTTACATGTGCTTCAGGTCCCAGTCGTAATCGATCTCATCAGAGAATGGATCGATGCGGTCCATCTCTGGAGCGCCGTGCGGCAGGTCTGAACAGTTGGCGGTCAGAGCAGGTGTGGTGCCGTAGGTTTTGTAACCATTGGCGACGCCAACAGGAATGCGAATCAAGCAGTAGTTGTTCTCACCAAGGAAGTGCTCTTCGATCACGCCCTTCGAAGGCGAATCTTCGCGCATGTCACAGAGCACCAATTTAATCATGCCTTGGACTACAGCGTAATGCTGAGTTTGCAGGCGGTGAATGTGCCAACCCTTGATCGCGCCGGGCATCGACTGCGAGAAGTAGACCTCACCGAACTTGGTGAAGATCGGGCTATCGCAACGGAACATGTGCATGATCATGCCGCGCTCATCACAGATCTTGCGCAATGGCTGCACGTAGACTCCTTCGATCTTGGAGCCTTGAGTTAGTTTGCTGACGTCTTCAGTCATCGGTTCAGTCTTTACGGGAAAGCTCTTCGAAGTAGTGAGGGAGTGCGCCTTCGGCCATCTTGCCTTGCAGCGTGACCAAGCGGGTGTAACGACCGGCATCGAACTCGGCGGAGAAACCGTCGCGCTCTTTGTACTCGGTGTACATCACAGGGACCGCCGAACGTACCGACCACTCGAGCTTGAACTCGGGCAGGGTCTTGTTCAGCAGGTCGAAACACACGCGGTAGTTGCGCGGGTCCGGAACAGCAGTCTCGGCGATGGTGATCTCGGAGCCATCCACATTGTCGTGGACGATCTCAGCGACCTCGCAGATCTGGTAGTTGTCATCGTTGCCGCCGATGTTCACGGCCAAGCCGCGTACGTCTTCGAGCGGTGCCTCGCTCAGCGCGCAGAAGGCGCGTGCGATATCGCGGCAGTGCACCAACGGGCGCCACGAGGTGCCATCCGACATCAGCTTCACTTCATTGATGCTGACGGCGAAAGCCAACAGGTTGTTCACTGCCAAGTCGGTGCGCAAGCGTGGGCTTTGACCGTAAGCAGTGGAGTTACGCAGATAGGTGATGGCGAAGTCATCAGACTCCAGCTCCTTCAGCTGAGCCTCTGCATTCACCTTTGATTCGGCGTAAGCCGACACCGGAGTGAACTCAGCAGTCTCATCGAGGATCTTGTCACCAGCGGCGCCGTAGATCGAGCAGCTGGAAGCGAACAGGAAGCGGGGGACACCAGCCTCTTTGGCGCATTTCGCCACGTGCAAAGTGCCGCCAGTATTGATGTGGTGAGTGATGGCAGGGTCCAAATCACCCATTGGGTCGTTTGAAATCGCGGCCAAGTGAATCACGGCCTCAATGCCCTCTAGCACTTCCGGCGTGATATCGAATACATCCATAGTCAGGTCGTTATCAGCGACCGCAGGGGTGCCGAACTCGACGCCGTCGTAAAGTCCGATATCTACACCAGTTACATGGTGTCCAGCTTTCTGAAAGACATCGATGGCGTGGGCGCCAATGTACCCACGATGGCCTGTGATGAGAACTCGCATCTTTTTTGTAGGGGAGGCTCCAGGGGCGGAGTTGGGCTGATTCTAGCCTCCTTTCGCAGCCCATGCCTATTCCCCATCGGCTTTCCAGGCCGCCAATGGTTGGCTTTTTTCATCAAATTAGCAGACATTAAGAAGAATCCCTTGATAGGTTGTCTATTCAAGCCATTGAGAAATGGTCCCCCCCTTGTCCCCTTATTGGAATCATCCATGAAAAATGTTCTCCTGACCGGTGCCGTATGTGCACTCTCTCTTTCTCTGGTTGTCAGTTCCAACGCTCAATCCCTCAGCACGAACGACAACGGCACTCCATCGATGGGCGCCCTGTCCACAGGTCCTGGCTTTCAAGCTCCCGGATCGCTAACCACCACCTTCGCTGGTGGAAACGCCTTCGCAGGCAACATGTTCGATATGGTCACGACTTCTGACCTAGTCATCGACAGCATGGACATCCACTGCAACGCTGCAGCTGGATCCGCTGTTTCGATCGATGTCTGGTACATGACCGGCACCGTCGTCGGTAATGAAATGAATGCTGCCGTCTGGACTCAGCTGGGTTCCTACAACGGAACTTCTGCAGGCCCTGGCCTTCCAACCAATATGGACATGGCTGGTAACGGCATGACCTGGACTGCTGGTACTGCCTACGGCATTTACGTGGACCTGACTTCTTACGCAGCGACCGGTAACATCGCTTACACCAATGGCCTAGGTGCTACGGGTACGGTCTACTCGAATGCCGACATGACCTTGACCACTTGGTACGGCACCCGCAACACCGATGTCCTTGGTCCTTTCACCCAGACCGTGTTCCAGATTCGCGATTGGAACGGCACCATCCACTACGATGATGCAGGTCCTTCCAACCCTGTCTACTCGATCGCCGGCCTCGTCGGTGGTGGTACCGCGACCTTGACCGTCTCGAACGCAACCCCAGCTGGCGGTGTCCTCCTTGGATACTCCTTGACTGGCGCTGGCCCGACCATGACCCCATTCGGTCCAGTCGATATGAATGCTCCAATCTCGACTTTGCCTGCGATGACTGCAGATGCAGCTGGTGTCGCCAGTCTTACCACTGGTGTACCAGGTCGCGCATCCGGTTTCACCCTGTACACCCAAGGTGCTGACTTGAGCAGCGGCTTGCTGACCAACTCCCTGGCAGAAGTGATTCTCTAAGGAATTTACTCCTCGAAGCGGCTCTTCATAAATGATGGGGGGCCGCTTTTCTCATGTACTGAAGCAGGCCTTTGTTATCAAGGCTATTCCGCGATTGCGGTCACCTGCGATCCTGCCTTCCAACGATCCAGCGCCTGCGCTAAGCGTTCAGCGCGAATCGGTTTGGCGAGATAGTCGTCCATTCCGGATTTCAGGCAGCGCTCACGGTCACCGACCATGGCGTTCGCGGTCATCGCGATGATTGGTACTTTGGACAGATTACTGTCGAGGCGGCGGATCATTTCGGTGGCTTCATAGCCATCCATGCCAGGCATCTGACAGTCCATCAGGACCATGTCATAGTTGCCGGCGGCGACCGCTGAAACGGCATCCGAGCCGTTGCCGACCACATCCACTTCGCAGCCCAGCAGCCATCAATCCGGCTGGAATCGCGCAGAATAGGGCTAGGGCGGCGGCCCATTTGAACAGGGCAGCTTGCATCTCACCGCTGATCTAGTCCTGCAGACGCGGCTCAAGCCGCTCCACGATCGCCTTTCCAATCGACAAGCTGCTAGTGGCAGCCGGCGACGGGGCGTTACAGACGTTCAGCACCTGGCCATGCTCATCGAACAGGAAGTCGTCGATCATCAGGCCATCGGGCATCAGTGCCTGGGCGCGCACACCCGCCGGAGCTTTCTGGAGGTGCTCGCTGCGGATTTCAGGCATCAAGCGCGCCAAAGCCTTGGTGAACGCTTTCTTCGACAGGGAGCGATGCATCTCGCCCATGCCGGCCCGCCAATGCTTGGAGATCATCTTCCAGAAACCGGCGTAGCCTAGAGTGCCGAACAGGTCCTTCAGGTTGATGTCGCCCCAGGTGTAGCCTTCCCGCGCCAGTGCAAACACCGCGTTCGGACCACATTCCACGCTGCCATCGATCATGCGCGTGAAGTGCACGCCCAGGAAGGGGAAGTTCGGGTCCGGCACCGGGTAGATCAAATGCCTGCATAGATGCTTGGCACTATCCTTCAGCTCGTAATACTCGCCGCGGAAGGGCACGATGCGGGCTGGCGGCTTGGCGCCACTCATAGCAGTGACTTGGTCGTTATGCAGACCAGCACAGTTCACCACATGTCCGCCGCGATAATCACCGTTGGTGGTGTGCAGAATCACATCATTCACATGCTGCTGCATGTTCTTGACCCGAGCGTTGTAGACGATTTCGCCACCGGCAGCGCGGATCAACTCGGCCATCTTCTCGCACACGATGGTGTAGTTGGTGATGCCTGCCTCAGGAACACGGATCGCTTGAATGCCGGCTGCGTGCGGTTCGATCTCGCGTAGCTGGTCGCCGCTAATCTTCTCGCACTCCACGCCATTCTGCTTGCCGCGCTCGAAGATGCGCTCCATAGCCGGGAGCTCCGTCTCATCCAATGCCACGATCACCTTGCCGCAGATATCGAACGGAATGGAGTGCTCCTCGCAGAAGCGCTCCAACATGGCTTTGCCTTCGCGGCAGTTCAGCGCCTTATAGGAACCAGGCTTGTAGTAGATCCCTGAGTGAATCACCCCGGAGTTGTGACCGGTTTGGTGCACAGCTGGACTGGGCTCTTTGTCTAGGACAAGGAGTTTCAGGTCCGGATGCTGCTCAAGCAGTTTGACTCCCGTTGCAAGACCGACGATACCGGCCCCGATGATGACGACGTCAGCTGAAGGGGTTTCCATGCTAGTGGAAATTCTAGCCGTGCCGACGCCCTGTAAACCCTCTGCTTTAGCCGAGTTGTCTCAGCCAGAATTCACGCACGGGCCGCGTGACAGCCAATCCAATCGCGCAGATCACGGCCGAGATCAGGACGCTGTTGGCACGCAGCATCAAACTGAAATCATTGGCGCTCGGCAGGTTCCACTCGACCATGCTGAAATCGGCTGCAGCCGAACTGGTGTAGCTGTAGAGCAAGCTGACTAAGTAAGCCAAGCAAGCGGCAGCGCCGGCCCAATAGATGGCCTCATGAAGGCGTTCGGCAAATCGGTTGGATTGAGGCGCAGTACTGCGAACATCTTGATTCTCGATGGCCCAACGCTCGAGGGCCTTCTTACCCCAAGCCCGCACCTGCTCATCCGACGGCGTCTCGCCGTGGCTGTCAGGGTTGCTTAAGAGTTGTTCGAGTTTGTCCATCAGACTTCAATCTCAGTGAGTTCACGCAGGCGGTCACGCCCGCGCTTGAGCCAGGACTTGATGGTGTTGGCCGTGGAGCCCATCAGCTCCGCGATCTCAGCAACGCCAAGTCCGTCCAGGTAATGATAACCCAAAGCCAATCTTTGGTTGTCGGGAAGTTGCTCCATGGCCTTGCGCACCTTCAGGACATCGTCCTGCACGCCGACCACTTCGGAAGCGTCGGCCTCATCGGAGCGGAAATCGATCTCGGGATTCAGCGGGCGGTTGCGGTCGCGATGACGCTTCCACCTTTCGACAGCACGTAATCCTTCACGATAGGAGATGCGGTAGAGCCATGTGCTCAACTTGGAGTCGCCGCGAAAATTCGGAAGTCCGCGTAGTGCCCGAATCAGCGTTTCCTGCACTACATCCTGTGTGATGTCAGGAGGTAGTCGGAAGCGGGCTACTTGCCCGGAGATTTGCAGCGAGAAGGTCTCCACGAAACGATTGGCGTTCGCATGTGTCAGCGGTAGAAAATCCGCGGCTGTGAGAGTTGACGTGGCTTCCACCTTCAGGCTTCCGACCCGCATGGTAACTCAAAGGTTGCAGCAAAATATTTACTGCAACCGGACGGATAGCGCGTAGGTCTCGATGACAACGCAAAACACGTTACTCCCCAAGAAAATGTCTCTCGTCCACAACGCTGTCTCTCTGGCCTTCCCATTCATCGAAGGAGCAGATCCTATGATTCTCGCCCCCGTACTGGCTCTAATCGTGTCTTTCATACTGGTAGGTCTTTTCGGCCTGGTCATGATGGTGCACGAATCCGTGAGCACGCAGAAATAACGCAGGGGACAATCCTGGCCTAACTCAGTTAGCTGGGAGGTTATGGCGACGACCGAGGGTTAGGGCTCCGGTCGTCGCCTTTTTTATTCCAGGAAACCTGGAAGTTTTCTGCAGTCGAAAGAACCCTAGTTTTTTCAAATATTTTGAATTTCTCCTACGACTTCCGAAACGGCGCGTATGCCTCGGTAACAACAAGCCACAACGGCACCCCCCAGAAATGTCTCTCATTCATAACGCAGTCTCTTTCGCCTTCCCGTTCATCGAAGGCACAGATCCAATGATCCTCGCCCCTGTATTGGCGTTGGTCCTCTCCTTCTCGCTTGTAGGCCTGTTCGGCCTCGTAATGATGGTCCACGATTTCGTGAGCACTCAGAAATAACGAAGGGGACAATCCCTCTGGCTTCGGCCGGACGGGAGGTTTGGCGACGACCGTGGGTTAGGGTTCCGGTCGTCGCTTTTTTTATTCTGCTGCAACCACCCTGCAACTATTTGGGTCACAAGGGCATCATGGAGTTTGAACTACTCATCCCTCTTTTCGCCATCGTCGGCGGTCTGTCGATTCCGGTCTTCTGGTTTTTCTATGACAGCCGTAACCGCGCTAGCCGTGACCGCGTCATTGAGAAGGCCATCGAGAGCGATCTATCGATTGATGAAGTCCGCGAGCTCTTCAAGGACGACAACGACAAACCGTCTTCGCCACGTAAGATGCCTTACCGAAAGGGTTTGATTCTGATGGGCATCGGAATCGGACTTTTGGCCGCCCGCAAGGCTGGCTATTTGCCTCAAGCCAGCCATGACGACCCCGACGGCGGCATGTTTGGCCTCGTCGCACTGTTCCTTGGTATTGGCCTGTTCCTGAGCGACTTCTTCAATCGCAAGCGATTCGACCACGGCGACGAATAGCCGCTGGGTCTTTTTCCGAGCCGGCGCTGCCAGCCCCAGCGCCAAACTCCTATGCGAAGATCTTGGCGTCGCGCTCGGCTAGGTCCACCAGATAGGCAGCAGGTGTGAATTTCGCCACGCCGCCTGGGCGTGCCACGATGTCAGGAGAGGCTGCAATAGCCTCCAGACGGCGCACGACCTCCTTGATGCCCAAGCTGTCCGCGTAGTGCAGCAGACCGCCGTGGAAAGGGGCGAAGCCCATTCCGAACACGGTGGCCAAGTCCAGTTCACCTGCCGTGGCCGTGACCTGCTCTTCCATACAGCGTGCCGCCTCATTGACCATGCCTAGGATCAGGCGATCGGTCATCTGCTCCTTGTTAAGGCTCTTGGCGCCATCCTCCTGCTGGAGCTTATGCAAATCCTCACACAAGGTGGGTTTGTTTTTGCGCTCCTTAGGGTGCTGATAGAAGCCTTTGCCAGTCTTGGCACCAAGCCGATCGTCAGTGGCGAGCAATTGAATGCCCGCAGCAGGAATCATGCGCTCACCATAGGCATCGTGCAGCGAACTGGCTGCATGCGAGGCGATATCCAGCCCCACTTCGTCCAATAGGCGCAGCGGCCCCATAGGCATGCCGAAATCGAGCATCAGCGTGTCCAAGGCCTCGGGGTCGGCGCCGGCCACGAACAGGCGCACGGCCTCATCCAAGTAGGGGCCCAACAGGCGGTTGACCAGGAAGCCAGCCACATCTTTGACCACCACTGGAGTCTTGCCCATGCGTGCAGCCAGAGCAGCCACCTCGATGGCTGCTTCATCACTGGTCTGCTCGCCCTTGACCACTTCCACCAGCGGCATCATGCGCACCGGGTTGAAGAAGTGCATGCCAACCACGCGTTCGGGGTTGGGGATGCCCTCGGCCATGGCGGTAACGGATAGCGAAGAGGTATTGGTGGCCAGCAAACAGTCCGACGGCGTCTTTTCGGCCAATTGTCCAAGTACCGATTTCTTGACATCCATACGCTCAGCCACAGCCTCAAGCACGATGTCGGCATGCTTCAAGCCATCCATCTGCTCGGATACGGTCAGGCGATCGATGGCGCCATCCGCCAAATGCGGTGCCAGGCGCCGACGCTTACGTTTCTTGGCGATGACCTGCAGATGCTCGACTTGAGCGGCATCCAGTGCATCGCGAGACAGGTCGATCAAGCGCATCGATAGTCCTTTCTCAGCAGCAAGGCTGGCGATTGCGCCACCCATGACGCCACCACCAATGACTGCGCCGTTTTTGAACTCGCGCGGTCGGAAGTCGTCGTTGCCGCGGGCGAATTTCTTCGCCGCTTCTGAAATAAAGAAGATGCCCACCAAACTCTTGCAGATCGAGCCGACAGCGAGTTCCGCAACCGCTTCTGCCTCCAAACGCGAGGCGTCGGCGCGTGACTTGCCGCCAGAGCCGAGTACCAAGTCCAAAGCGCGCAGTGGTGCAGGGTATTTGCCGCGGGTCTTGCTCTCGACGGTCTTGCGTACCTTGTTGCCGATCACGGCCTTGGCGATCGGGTTGCGGTCAACCAACCATTTGGCCATGCCGCGTTTCTTGCGCTTGACCTTCAAGCGACCCATCGCAATCTCGCTGGCCAACTCGACCAGTTTATGCGGATAAGTCATGCGATCGATCATGCCGCGCTTCTTAGCGACTTTGGCTTTCATCAAGCGGCCGGTCATGATGGCGTCGAGCGCCAGCGGCACGCCGATGCGTTCCGGCAAACGGTGCGAACCACCCCAACCAGGAATGATGCCCAACTGCGTTTCCGGTAAACCGATGCGCGTCTTTGGATCGTCGGCGGCAATGATGAAGTTGCACGACAACGACAACTCATAAGCGCCACCCGGCACCGGACCACCGATAGCCGCCACCGTGGTGGGCTTGAGCTTCTCGATGTTGGTGAAGATGTTGTGCACGAACTGCACAATGCGGAATGCGTCGCTGGGGTCAGAAATACCACCAATGCCTTCTACGTCGGCGCCGGCGGCAAATTTCAGTGGTTCAGCGCCTGCAAAGACAATGCCCTTCAGGCTGGTCTCTTGTTGCAGTTCTTGAACTACAGCATCTAGGTCGCGCAGCAGGGGCGCATCGAGCACCGCCAGCTTGCGGTGCGGCGGGTCGAGATAGACCACGGCTAGGCCTTCTTCGGGGCGCTCGACTCGAATGCAGGCGCCAGGCTTTGGGCAGTTCGGTGGGAGTGGGAATCCTTGTAAATCCATCGTGCGGTTAGGACAGGCGTTCGAGGACTACGGCGCCACCTTGGCCGCCGCCGATGCAGAGGGTGGCAAGGCCGATTTCTTTATCGGCAACTTGCAGTTCATGGGCCAGGGTCATCAGCAGACGCGTGCCGGTGGCTCCAACCGGGTGTCCCAGGGCGATGGCGCCACCGTTGACGTTCAACTTGGCGGGGTCGATCTCACCCAAGGCGCGGTCGCGACCGAGGTGTTCCCTGGCAAAGCTGTCCGACGCACTTGCGCGGCTGCAGGCCAAGACCTGCGCTGCGAAGGCTTCGTTCAGCTCAATCACGCCAACATCCGACATCTCCATTCCCGCAGCCTTTAGGGCGACCGCGGAACTGAAGACGGGACCTAAGCCCATGCGTTTTGGATCCAAGCCCGCCCATGCGAAACTGCGAATCGCAGCCATAGGTTCCAGGCCAAGCTCTTTGGCGCGTTTTTCGGTGGTCAGAACAACTCCGGCAGCACAATCAGTAATGCCACAGGCATTGCCGACTGTCACCAGGCCATCGGGCTTTTCGAAGTAGGGACGTAGTTTGGCGAGATTCTCAATGCTTTGGTCATCGCGGATGCCGTCGTCGTGGCGCACCGAAGAGCTGCCGGCGCGGGCGCCAAGCGGTACGGTAGGCATAATCTCGCGTTCGAAGCGGCCACGGTCACGTGCTCCGCGCGCGCGCCAATGGGATTGCAAGGCGAACTGATCGCATTCCTCACGACTGAGATTCCAATCGCGCGCCAGCAACTCGGCAGTCTTGCCCATGATCATGCCGGTGGTTGGGTCAGTCAGTCCTTCAAGCAATGCCACGCGCGGCTTTAGATGCGAGAAGCGGAACTTGCTCAGCGCGCCAAGTCGTTGGCCAAGGCTGCGGGCCTTCATCAGCTTGGCGAAGAAGTTGGTCATCTTGTCGCCGAAGATCAGCGGGTAGGCGCTCATGACTTCGACGCCCATACATAGATAGGTGTCGCCCAGGCCGGCAAGGATATTGCTCGCAGCGGTGGTGACGGACTCGATGCCACTGGCGCAGTTCCGCGCGACAGTTCGAGCCGGAATGGGCTCGGGCACGCCCGCACGCAGGCCAATCACGCGCGCAATATTGGCTTGGTCGTGGGGTGGACCGACGCAACCTACGATGACCTCATCCAGTTCAGCAGGATCCAAACCAGCGCGCACTAGCAGTTCACGCGCCAACATCGAACCGAGGTGACCAGCATCTTCTTTGGCGAAGGCGCCACCAGCGCGGACCATTGGCGTGCGGAGACCGGCCGCCAGAACAAGGCGGGGGTGGTCGTCGGAATCAGCGTAGGAAATCATTGATGGATTTTTAGGTTAACAATGTTAACTTTACGGTGTAAGGTGGAGTGAGTCCAGAAAAAACCAATGACCGCCAACGGAGATCTTCGTAGCCGAATCTTGGAGCAGGCGCGCGTCCTGCTGCTCAAAGAAGGGTATTCGGCCGTATCTATGCGCAAAATCGCCAAGGCGGTGGGCTGTACTCCAACAAGCATCTACATATATTTCGACAACAAAGATGCTTTGATTCACGCCTTAATTGAAGAAGGTATGGAATTGCTGGCGGGTGATCTGGCAAAGGCGTCGGCCCCAGATTCCGAGCCCCGCGCCCGATTCCGCGGTACTTGCCTGGCTTTCCTGGAGTTCGGAATCCAGAATCCGGAGTATTACCAAATCATGTTCCTGCTGCATCCAGAGAAGATGGAGCGCTATCCGACCGATAAATATAGGCGGGCTCGACGCAATCTTGAGCTCTTTGCCGACATCCTGCGTGAAGTGCGGAGCGGCAGTTCTTTTGACCCCATGCTGAGTGCCACGGTTCTGTGGAGCTTATTGCATGGCGCCATTTCGTTGCATCTCGCGCAACGGCTCGACGTTGGCATGCCAGCTTCGACCTTCATCGACCAAGTCGTTGAGCATGCGGAATCCATGCTCCTCCCTGAATCACCATGACCATCCTGCTTTTCCTCGCTGGCCTTCTGACGCTCGGTTTCTTCGGTGCCAAGCTCATTGGCTGGACCTGTTGGACCTTCGCATTCCTGCTGTGGTGGGGGTGGCCTACTTGGTTGTTGATCCTGCTGGCGATCCCGGCGGTCATCTTCAATTGGCCGGCGCTACGTTTGCGCGTGGTGACCACGCCATTGATGCGCTTCATCAAAAAGGCTGGTTTGTTGCCGGTCATCTCGCGCACCGAACGCGAAGCTTTGGATGCGGGAACGGTTTGGTTTGAGGGCGAGTTGTTCTCCGGCAAACCTGATTTTGCGCGTCTGCAAAAAGAGGCTTACCCGGAACTCTCCGAAGAAGAGCAAGCTTTCCTGAATGGTCCGGTCGAAGAAGTCTGTCGCATGACCGACGACTGGGAAGTCTTCCAACGCCGTGACTTGTCGCCGGCCTCTTGGCAGTACCTGAAGGACAACGGTTTCTTTGGCATGATCATTCCCAAGCAGTACGGTGGCTTGGAGTTCTCACCAACGGCAGTCAGCGCTGTGATCGCGAAGTTGAGTTCGCGTTGTATCCCGCTCGGCATCACTGCCATGTTGCCGAACTCGCTGGGACCAGCGGAGTTGTTGGTCCATTACGGCACCGAGGAACAGAAGAACTCGCTGTTGCCACGATTGGCTGCAGGAAAAGAAGTTCCGTGTTTCGCCCTGACCGAGCCGCATGCAGGTTCCGACGCAGGCGGCATCCGCGCCAACGGTGTGGTGTTCAAGGATGAAGAGGATCGCTTGATGATGCGCTTGAACATGGAGAAGCGTTACATCACCTTGGCTTCGCGGGCTTCCATCCTGGGACTTGCTTTTAAGCTGAGCGACCCGGATAACCTGCTCGGCCGCGGTGCCGACTTAGGTATCTGTTGTGCATTGGTTCCTGCTGATACGCCGGGCTTGGAATTGGGGCGTCAGCATGACCCGCTGAACGTGCCCTTCTTCAACTGTCCATTCACTGGCACCGATGTCATCGTGCCTCTGGATTCCTTGATCGGCGGTCCCGAGCGCGTCGGCCAGGGTTGGCGCATGTTGATGGAGCAGTTGGCTGCAGGTCGCGGCATCATGTTGCCATCGCAAGCGACTGCCGGAGCCAAGATGGCCGCGCGCATCACTGGTGCCTACGCCAACGTGCGTAAGCAGTTCGGCCTGTCGATTGGTAAGTTCGAAGGTATCGAAGAGCCAATGGCTCGCATCGGTGGCTTGGCTTATACGCTGGAAGCAGCGCGTCGTTTCACTTGTGGCGGCCTTGACGGTGGAGCCAAACCCGCAGTCGCTTCGGCGATCGCCAAGTACTACTTCACCGAGTCGATGCGCGAAGTAGTCAACGACGCCATGGACATCTGTGGTGGTGCCGGCATCTCACGCGGCCCACGCAACATGCTGGCGCACACTTACTTCGCCGCGCCGATCTCGATCACGGTGGAAGGCGCCAACATACTCACCCGCACCTTGATGATCTTTGGTCAAGGCGCCATTCGTTGCCATCCATTCGCCGAGAACGAGATCTCGGCCTTGGAGAAGGGCGACGTCAAAGGCTTCGATTTTGCATTCTTTGGCCATGTCGGCCATGTGGTTCACAACTTGTCCCGCTCGATCGTGTTGTCGATTACGCGCGGACATGCCGCAAGCATTCCAATCGAAGGTATCACCCGACGTGATTACAAGAAGCTGTCGTGGGCGTCGGCGCGCTTTGCGATTCTGGCCGACATCGCGATGGCTTCTTATGGCGGCGACCTCAAGCGTAAGGAGATCCTTACTGGGCGCTTCTCGGATGTGTTCTCGTGGATGTACTTGGCTTCGGCAACTCTGCGTCGCTTCGAAGGCGAAGGCCGCAAGCGCGAAGACTATGCGCTGTTCCGCTGGTCGATGGACAATGCCTTCAACCACATCCAAAAGGCGTTCGAGCAGATCTACCGTAACTTTGATGCGCCTGGAATAGGTGGTTTGTTGCGCGGTCCGTTGGCGTTGTGGGTTCGCCTGAACCCAATCGGCACTGGCCCGAAGGATAAGGATGTGCAGCGCGTGGCACGCATCATGCAGACGCCGGGCTCGCAACGTGAGTTGCTGACTGGCGGCATGTACATCCCACGTGATCCGGAGCAGGCCATGGGCCGTTTGGAGAAAGCCTTCTTGGCAAGCGTCGCTGCCGATGAAGTCGCCAAGAAGATCAAGGCCGCGATTCGCAAGCGCGAATTGCCGCGTCAACCTGTGGATACTTTGCTTGAAGAAGCGAAGACTGCTGGCATCATCACTGCCGCCGAGATCGAGGTGGTGCGCAATGCCGAAGAGTTACGCAACGACGCAATCCAGGTCGATTCCTTCAGTGAAGAGGAATACCACAGCACCGCTCTGGGCGGAGGTTGGGGAGCAGAGTAGTGACGACGGGTGGCATGGAGACTCGCAGCTTCGCGCCGTTCTATCCGCATCCCTTGCTGCGTGATCGTCACGTCATGACGATCGCCGGCGCCAAGTTGCCGCGCCCGATGAAGCTCTTCGTCGAGGTCGGCGAGGACCTGTGGTTGGACGTTGATGAAGAGACGCGCATCCGCAGCGAGGTCCATTGGCAACCGCGCCATGACGCGCCAGTCATGATCCTGGTGCATGGACTCTCTGGTTCTTCCATGTCGCCGTACATGATTGGTACCGCGCAGAAGGCTTTCGACGCCGGCTGGTCGGTGGTGCGCTTGAATATGCGCAACTGCGGTGGCACCGAATTCGCCACGCCCACCTTGTACAGCGCACACCTCACCGAAGACTTGCGCACCGTCATCGATTGGGTGTTGCGCACGCGTGCCGTCAGCCCGATCTGCCTTGCCGGCTTCTCGCTCGGTGGTTCGGTCTTGCTCCACACCGTTGCCGAATACGGTGCCTGCCCGCCACCGCAAATACGCGCCGTGGCCACTTGCTCTACGCCGTTGAACCTAGTGGCCAGCACCGCCGAACTGCACACCGGCGTGATGAACCGCTTCTACATGAAGTTGTTCCTGGATGGTTTCGTGCGTTCGATGCGCAACAAGGCGCAGGAATATCCCGAGCTTTATCCTTACGACGCCAGCCGCGGCTATCGAGATTTCTACGCCTTCGATTCACAATGGACCGCGCCGGCTTTCGGCTTCAAGGACGCCAATGAGTATTACGAGAAGGCAAGCGCTTGCCGGGTCTTGCCGGATGTCGCCGTGCCAGGGCTCTTGATCCACGCTGAGGATGATCCCTTCGTGCCCTATAACGAGAAGTCGATGGAGGCGATCAAGAACAGCCCGCGTATGCGATTGCTGATGACCAAATACGGCGGCCATAACGGTTTCTTCGCAGCCACGGCCGCCAAGACGGAATATTGGCAGGATCTCGACCGCTGGTGGGCGGAAAACCGCATCGTCGAATATTTCACCGGCATCATCGAAGAAGAGGAATAGGAAAAGCCGCGCGACGTCGGGACGTCTCGCGGCTTGAGTACTCTGACAAGCAGAGCGATATTGGTGGTGCTTACCAGATCGATGCGCGATCCGATGCCTCGCGGATCATCGCTGCGTCGGAAGTCAGACCAAAAGCCTCGGCGAACTCAGGCAAGTTGCCAAGTGGACCATTGGCGCGGAACTTCTCTGGTGAGTGCGGGTCGGTGTTGACCTGCAGCTTCAAGGATTCATCGCGCGAGTTCTGACGCCAGGAACGAGCCCAAGCGGTGAAGAACTGTTGCGCTGGCGTGAGTCCGTCCACATCCGCAAGGCCGCCCATCATCTCGGAGCGCATCTGGAAGGCAGCGAAAGCCATCTTCAAGCCACCAAGGTCTGCGATGTTCTCGCCCAAAGTCAGCTCGCCGTTGACGTAGAGGTCATCGACCACCAGGTAGTTGTTGAACTGCTCGACCAAGACTGCAGCGCGCTTCTCGAACTCGGCGCGGTCCTCATCGGTCCACCAGTTGCTCATATTGCCTTGCGCATCGAACTGGCTACCCATGTCATCGAAACCGTGGGTGATCTCGTGACCGATGATGGCACCCATCGAACCGTAGTTCTCAGCAAGGCTCTGCTCCAGACCAAAGAACGGCGGCTGCAGGATTGCTGCAGGGAAGACGATCTCGTTGTGTAGTGGGTGGTAGTAAGCGTTGACGGTCTGCGGCGACATGCCCCACTCATTCTTGTCCACCGGCTTGCCGATCTTGGCGAGGTTGAAGCGGTTGTTGAACTCGCGTGCGATCAACACGTTTTCCAACCACGAATCACCGGACAAATCGAGCATGGAGTAGTCACGCCATTCATCCGGGTAGCCGATTTTCACGTTGAAGGCACTGAGTTTCTCCAAAGCCTTGACCTTGGTGGTGTCGGTCATCCAATCCAGCTCATCGATGCCTACTCGATAGGCGGCGAGCAGGTCTTTGACCATGGTTTCGGCCAGTGTCTTGGCTTCGGGGCTGAAGGTCTGGGCAACGAATGCTTGGCCAAGGCCTTCACCCATGGCGCCGTTGACTGAGCCCAGCACGCGTTCCCAACGCTCGCGGTTGGCCGGAGTTCCGGACAGCTTGCGGCTGAAGAAATCGAAGTCCTCATCGACGAAAGCGCTTGCCATATATGGGGCACTGGTGGTCAGCAGGTGCCAACTCATGTACGTCTTCCAGTCTTCCATGGTGACCTCGGCGAGTAGACCGTCCAGGGCTTCGAAGTAGCCTGGGCCGACCAAGTTGACGAACTCCTGTTGATCCACACCGATTGCGCCGAAGTAGGTCGCCCAATCGAAACCAGGAATGATTTCCATGGTCATCTCGCTGGCCGTGATCTTGTTGGCCAGCACCGCTGGGTTGCGATACTCCAAAGCACCCAAGGTGTGTTCAGCAAGCTTGAGCTCCAGAGCCATCACGCGTTCGGCGGCATTCTGTGCGTCGGCACCTGAGTGGCCGAGCAGCTCGAACATATTGGCCATGTGTGCCACGTACTGTTCACGCAAGAGCTCGGATTCCTCGTCGTCGCGGAAGTAGTAAGCCTTCTCCGGCAGACCCAAGCCATCGGGCGCGATGAAGGTCATGCTCATGGTGCTGTCACTGAAGTCCGCCTCTGCGCCAAGGCCGAACATCACGTTGACATTGATCAGGTGCAAGTGACCGACCATCTTTGCGAAACTCTCGCGGCTATTCATCAAGTTGATGCGCTCGAGCAGCGGACGAATCGCCTTGGTGCCTTGCGCTTCGGCGCCATCTGCATCCATGCCGGTGGCCCACATGCGACCGAGTTGGCGGTCGAGGTGGGAAGTGCCTGGATCCTGGCGGTGATCAGCGGCATCGAGCAGGATCTGATGCAAGACATCCTTGTTGCCATCGTTGATCTGATGGAAGACGCCGTAGGAACCGTAGGCCTCAGGGATTGGGTTGGCGTCGAGCCAGTCCTGGTTCACATAGGAGTAGAAGTCCTGGCCAAGGCCGCTTTCGCAACCATTGCAACACTCGTCCTTTGTTTCTGGTGCAGCGCACGCGGTCAGGACAAGAAGGGCCAGGGGGATGGAGGTACGCAAGGCGAGCTTCATGGGCCGAGATTCTAACAATCCCATGAAAAGCCGCGATGGAAAGCGGCCTCAAGAAACACCCCCTGAAGTCCGATATTGAGATGACTTCGCCATCCCTGCACATCCAATTTATGAACCCAGCAACTCAAACGAGCCAAGATTATTTGGCTTCCTTACGCAGCGCCGTATGCAGCGTGGAGGATTCCAACTTATGCTTCGAGCTTGGTAAGAAGCTGGCTGAGGCGGGCACGGAGGTCGAGAGCCTGGAGTATCAACACAACCAGGCCGTAGAACAGCTACGTCTGGAACAAGGCGGACTTTTGGAGGTCGAGCAAGAACGTGCTTGCCTGCGTTTTCAGGTGCGCACTTTGTTGGCTTTTGCCGACATCCTCCAGGAAGACTGGCGTCAGAACTTGGGGATCGAATCTCGCGAGCAGTTGGAACTGTTACGCGACACCGCCGGGATCGGCACTTGGTCGTGGGATCTTCGGACCCGCGCCTTTCAGGCCGATCAGCGTTTCCATTTGCTGCATGGTTCGGCCTACTGGGGGCCGGTTGCCGATCGAGAAGATCAGCTTCGACGCCTGCATCCGGCCGACGTCGAGCGCGTCGCCAAGGAAACCTTGAGTTTGTTGGTGGATGATGAACCGTTGTCGGTGGACTATCGGATCCTGCATCCTGATCGCACTTGCACCCATGTCAGCCTGCGCGCCAATCTTGTGCGCGACGCGGATGGAGTACCGCAACGCCTATTCGGTGTGTGCTTGGACATCACCGAGAACTGTCGCGTGCATCAAGAGCTCGAGGAACTGTCGCGTTCCGACCCCTTGACCGGCGTCTTGAACCGCCGCGGCCTGACCTCTTCCTTGGAAGGGGAAGTGGAGCGCCGACGCAAGTCCGGCAATGAGATGCAGGCCTTGTTCATCGACTTGGATGACTTCAAGCGCATCAACGATGTCTATGGCCATTCCGTCGGCGACGTCACCCTGCAACTGGTCTCGCAGTTGTTGCGCAGTTCGGTGCGCAGCACGGACTACGTGGCTCGCATCGGCGGCGACGAGTTCCTGGTGATCCTGCCGAACACCACGCATTCCGAAGCCATGCCGATCGCGCGCAAGATCTCGCGATCGATTGAGGAGATGACCATCACCTCCAAGTTCCCGCATCTGCGCGTTGGTGCTAGCGTGGGTTTGGTTTCTGCTGCTCGCGAGGATGAGATGATCCAGGATTTGTTGGTGCGCACCGAACGCGCTCTGCACTCGGCCAAACGCATGGGCAAGGGCCAAATCTTCTACGAGGATTCGTTGTTCAAGACTGGCGACGACCGCTCGCAGAGCTTCACCGAGTTCCTCGCCGAACTCCATGACCCGGCTGGTTACTTCGCCGTGCGCCAACCTTTGGTTTGCGCGCATAGCTTGGAAGTGCTCGGTTACGAATTCTTAACCCGCAGTCGTTGCGAAGCACTGCGCAGTCCGGAAGACTTCCTGCGTTTCGCCATGGATGCCGGCGTAGCGAACGTGGTCGACGCCCATGCTTTCGCCACTTGTGCCGCCGCGGCTCACAGTGTCGATCCCGACCTGCAGTGCCACCTGAACCTGTTGCCATCCACTCTGGAGAACGGCAGCCCGGAGCAATGGTTGCGCCACCTACCGGGTAACCGCGACTTCGGCTCCTTCTGCATCGAGATCAGTGAGAAGGAGTCGGTGCGTCATCCGCAACGCCTGCTGAGTAACATCGAAGGGCTGCGTGCCGCTGGTGTGCGTGTGGCTTTGGATGACGTCGGCTATGGTCACTCCAGCTTGGAAGCCTTGCTGCTGTTGGAGCCAGAAGTGGTCAAGGTCGATCGCATGATGGTGCGTGGCATCACCAAAGAAGGTGACAACTACCGCGCCTTCCAGAACCTATTGAAGGTGGTACGTACTTGGGGTGGTGAAGTCATCGCCGAAGGTGTGGAGCGCCAAGAGGAGCTGGAGATCCTGCTCGACCTTGGTGTCCATCAAGTACAGGGATTCCTGTTCGGTCAGCCCGAATAGTGCCAACTAGGGATGGACTCGCTCGGCTGCTAAACTGCGCCGGTGAGGAGCCTGATCCTAAGCCTTCTGTGTTTGAGCTCGATGGCCTGTAGTGTCATCAGCCAGCCGCCGCCTTGCACGCATCCGTCGTGCTTGGAGCATCTTGAAGTCGGCCTTGTAGAGGAAGAGGTCATGGTGGACAGCTGGGCAGAAGCCAAGTGGCGTCGGGTGACTTTCCATGGCCCGGTCGGTCGCGATTTGGAAGTCCTGTTTGGTTTCCAGAGCATTAGCCCATTGGCCTTCGAAGGAGGCGAACTTTTCGGTTGGTCGCACACCTTCGGTCCGGAATCGTGGCGCTTAGGCCCGCGTTTCTCCAAGCTGCGTTATCTGACTAAGGGCATGACCTTCGAACAGATCAAGCGTTTCCGTGGCGAACCACGACGCATTGCCAAGTTCACTTCCGCAGGCGGCGAGGAATTGCAGATCCTGTCATGGCGTTCCAACGAGTTGCCGTTGGTGATGGTGCGCCTCTCTACCTATATGCCACTCGAGGAAGAGTGGCAGTTGGATGAGGAACTGACCTTGCGCGGTTATGCGGTCGGCTTCTCAGACTTCATGGCTGAGTAGGGAAATGGTTAGTAGCCAGCGCGAAGACTCAGCGCTTCAAGGTCACGCGACCCCACATCTCAGGATCATGGATGTCGTGGCTGAAGTATGGCGACCAGGATTGCTCGTCGTCGCGCACTAGGTTCACGCGCCAGGTCGAACCGGCTTGCGGCACACTGGCTTGCTCACTGGTGGTGAGCTCACGCCAAGGCAAGGCAATCTCTACCCACCAACCCTTATCGGAATCACCCTGTTGGTTCAGGGTGCCGGACAATGCGACCGCTTGCTGCAAACCGTTGAGGATCTCCAGGGGCTCGCCTTCAGGGTTATTGTTGAAGACACTGGTGGAATGGCGCCCACCAGGTTCCGACGAGATCGTTTGATAAGTCTCCGGCGAATCATCATGACAGGCGAACATCAACAAGCCATCGAATCCAAGGGAGGAGATGGGCTTCGATTTCAGGTTCGGCTCCACCATCCAAACACCCACATATAAGTACTGGCGATCCCACAACAGCTTGGCGCGACTCTGATGACGTGGCCGTGAGATCGTGGAACCACCCAATTCAATGAAGTTGGCCGTCCAATCGGCCTTGCGCCACGCCAGATCATCCATCTTGCCGTCGATGGTGGGGGCGTCGGTTACATAAGAGGCTTGGTAAAGGCGTGGAATGTCGCCAGCGGTGTCGTACTCAGGGTAGTCTGGGCCGGATGAGCAAGCCGTAGTCAAGGCAAGCAGGCCGCAGGAGACGACCCCTAGGCCGCGTGAAGAATGCATTGGGATGGAAATGGTCATGTTGATGGCTGGACCTAATCGGTTACGCGCCAGTTCGCCGGGTATTGGTCGAACTGCGACGGAGTAATCCGATGTGAGCCTTCATAAGAGTTCACTCGATGCAATCCCATGCTCATGAGCGGCGCCGTGCCATCTTCTGGCATCTCTACCGAATGGCCCCATGACTGCGCTTGCACACCCATATTGATCGACAAGATGTATTCCTTGTCGAGGTTCAGCGAGCCGTCACCTTCCACAAAACAGTGCATGCCGCGATCGTCATTCTCGGCCTTGAACTCACCACTCATGGTGAATCGCACCGTGCTTCCGATCTTGGAGATGCACTGAAAGGTCAGCTTAGTCAGCTGCAAGTCTTCCAGATCAAAACTCTCGCCGTTGGAGTAGAGGTTGTCGACCAAGAGGAATAAGCCAATGCGCTGCGCTTGGCTTGCAGGCACCTCCAGTTCTTGTCCTAATTTTGTCAGCATCAATGGCGCGACCTCAGATTTGGACAACCACAGGTAATCATGAGTCCAAGGCTTGGTGCGTTCGCCCGTTGGGTCCATTGCCGCCAACATCGGCCTGCGGTGAACTTCCAAGGTCAGTCCATCATCCGGAAAGAGGTTGGCAGGGCGATCTTCCGAGACCATCGTGCTCATTTCCGCCAAACGACGGTCATCACTGGCAAGTTCATCCCAAGTGCCGAGTGCTTGCTCCATCATGAGCTTCAACTCCGCCGCATCCAAGCCGCTGTAGCTGCCCAACCATTTGCCGCTACTAGCAGCCATGAGCACGCCACCATGTTCGAGCAGGTCATCGCGGTCGTCATCTTGTTGCAGGAGCTTGTCAATCAGTTGACCTTCGGCGTCCTCGGAATCGAGCAACCACTGCAAATCATCGGCGGCGAAGGCCACCTTATTCAAGGCGGAGTTCAGGCTGACGTCGGTCCACCAATCGCGTCGCGCAATGCCATTGGTGGTGGTGGCACCAAGTGGGTGGCCATTCTCCAGCCAGATCAGGACCGGCTTGCCCTCGGCCGACGCCATCCGAGCGGCCGGAGCCAATTGCGGGCTCCACTCCCACAGGGTCCAGGCATATTCATTGCGATCGGGCCGAGAATATTCGTACCAAGCCTTATAGTTGGAGCGGTTAAGTGTTGGCTCGAAAGGGGTTACGGCGACCTTCTCTTTTCCTGAGCAGGCTCCAAGAGCGACTGCCGCAACCATGCTAATCCATAAGGTGCTCTTCATTGTCCTAAGTATAAGAGGAATACTGGGCGCCACCCGCTTGTCATACTCTGACAGACTCTGTTTCAGCGTGGCTCATGAAGCCAGCGCACCGTGACCGAAAATCAAAAAGACCTTGCTGCCCTCAAGCGTTGCCAAGCCGGCGACGTTGGTGCCGTCGGCATGCTCTTCGACCATTTCGGTGACCGTGTCTTTCGGCTCAGCCTGAACCTTCTCGGTTGTCACGCCGAAGCGGAAGACGCCACCCAAGAGATCTTCCTGCGCATTTACGACAAGGCTGGCACCTTTGCCGGACGCAGCAAAGTCTCGACATGGGTCCATCGACTGACCGTGAACTTCTGCCTTAACCTCTTGAAAGCCAGGAAGCGTAGACCGCTGACATTGGTGGATGGCGTGTTGGAGCAGCGGTCCAGCGCCGAGTTGGATGCGAGTGGTTCGATGGAACAATGTGAAACCGCCGCCTTGGTGCATAGCTTGTTGGCGCGTTTGCCTGCGGAGGCGCGCACCATCTTCGTATTGCGTGAAGTCGACGGTTGCAGCTACCAGGACATCGGCGAGATCCTCGACATTGCACCCGGCACTGTGATGTCACGACTCTCGAGAGCCAGGGATAAGTTCCGACAGTTGGCGTCGGCATCGGCGGAAAGCCTAGGAGTAAAAGTGGAATGAAGAACTACAACGATTACCAGAACGAAGGTCCCGAGGAACATGTCCTCAGCGAGGACCAGCGCGACAGCCTGTTGACGATTAAGGCACCGGCGGACTTGCGCGGGCGCATTCAGCAGAGAGTTGCTGAATCGCGTAATGCAGTCATTGGCAAGCGCACCGGCTTTCCACAGCTAGCGGCTGCCGGCCTGCTAGGTTTCCTTTCCTTCCTCGGTGCACAAGCCTTGGTTGGACAGCTCGGTGGCCCACGCGTTGCCAGTCTTGAAGCGAATAATTCATCCACCAACTCATCCACTGATCAGCCTGCCGCCGACGCCAGCCAGAGTGATCTTGTGCGTGACTATCACCTGCAAGGAGTGGCTCTATTGAGCACTTCTGACCGTTATCTCGACACTTTCGGCCCCGTCGGGCAAAGCCCAGAAGTGGTTCTTGCCACTTACCTGCATGAGCGTGGAGGACAAAAATGAACAGCTTGATCAGTACCTTTCTAGTTGGCGTGTTGCTGGCTAGCATCGGCTTGAACGTCTACCAGTGGAAGGACAGCCAGAGCGCTGAGCTACCGCCGCAGACCGAGAGCGCCCAAACTGAGGGCGGCGCTGCCACGCCTGCTTCTTTGGATGTGCAACAACTGGAACTCAGTGAATCGCAACAAGCGGCTTTGAGCCATTGCGGCGAGAGTTGTGTATGCGCTGCGATGGCTTTGCGCGAAGAAGTGCGCGTGGCCACGGTCGCCCTCCAGGATGCTTGCGCTGATCCAGATGTCGATCCCGCCGAGTTGGAACGCTTGGCAGGTGATTTGTGCGCATTGCGTGACCGCGAAGTCACCGAGCATGTTGCTGCCATGATGTCGGTTCGTGAAGTCCTTGAGCCGGAACAGCTTCAGGAGCTGCACCAGATCTGTAAGGGAGTTCACGAATGAAAATGAAGACTCTGGCTCTGCCCACTGGCTTGCTGGCAGCATTCGTGCTTTCAGCTTTTCCACTCCACGTTCAGGAAACCGAATCTAAGCCAGAGTAAGAACCAGAAGTCTTTAGTCCTGAGGATTATGCCGCTCACAGCCGCCGCGCTGCTGACCGCGACTATTTCCCTGTGGTCTATGACCCGACTTTGGCAGATGTCCGTGCAGGCAATGAAGTATTGAGCCCAGATGAGCCGGTCATCGGCCTGCGCGTTGGCAAGATCGCACACGCTTATCCGATCTCGGTGATGGGGGGCGTAGAGCTGGTCAATGACACCATCGGTGAGCTGCCGGTGACGGTCAGTTGGTGACCTCTTTGCCAAACGTCCATCGTGTATGGACGCGAACTTTTGACGGTGAAGTTTTGACCTTTGGACACGAAGGAGTGCTCTATCGCAACTCCTTCATGATGTACGACCATCAGAGCGATTCCTTGTGGTTACACGTCACTGGAGAGGCTTTGAAGGGTCCAAAAAAAGGAAAACAGCTGAAATTCCTGCCAGCGGAAATCATGTCCTGGAAGCTCTGGAAAACTCTAAATCCACACACAAAGGTGCTTTTAGGAGAAAAGGTCGATGGCTTCATGGGCACCCACCAGTTGAAGGACAATCTTTCCAGTTTTGGCTTGGCGATCGGCTCAGGTCGAACACCGACTCTGTTCCGCTACGAGTTGCTGCAACGTGTACCGCTGTTGAACGAGCGAGTGGATGACAAGCCAGTCGTCCTATCCTTCGACAAGGAAAACTCTTACGCTGTTTGCTTCAGCTCTGAGGTGGGCTCCAAAGTGCTCTATTTCGATGCAATTCAGCCTTCCGATGATGATTCCGAGAAGCGCTTACTGATGCGTGACTCTGAGACCGGCAGCAGCTGGCTGCGCATGACCGGGGAGTGCCTCAAGGGCGAGCTGAAAGGTCAATTTCTAGAGCGTTTACCGGCCACATCTTGGCTTGGAAAGCGCTGGAAAGGCTTCTATCCGAAGGGCAGAATCGTAGGCATCGAGTAGCTCTTTGGGCCGTTAAGGGCCTTTGTAGCCCTGCATCTGGCGATTTTGCCTGCTACACTGTCAAAGTTGATTCTTGGCGGCTTTGTGATTCACAAGCTACCAAGGTCGCTCTTACTCGATTTCCGTTTCCGGAGAAACACATGTCTGATCAAGAAATTCTCGTCGTACAGTCCAAGATTAAAGCTTACATCAAGTCCAAGTCCGGTATGTCCACCTCGGGCGCTGTGGCAGGCCAGCTTTCCGATTTGATTCGTCAAATGTGTGACGACGCCATTGCCACGGCCGAGAAGGCCAAGCGCAAGACTGTCATGGATCGAGACTTCAGCTGCGGTGGCGGCGGCGAAGGCTAAAGCTAAAGCTAAAGCTAAAGCTAATCACGACGGCTGACGGCATCCAAGCATGAGACCGCTCCTTATCGCGCTCCTATGTGCGGGAGCAACGCTCGCGTCCTGCACCCAGGTGCCGTCAGCTGTCGTTAACACTGCTGAAATCCAATCTAAGCCCTCACTGCGAGGGTTATCCCGTGTAGACGCGCAACATGCGTGGGTCTCCGGTAGCGGCGGTTCTGTCGCCCGTAGTGCAGACGGCGGCCTCAGCTGGGAACTAGTCCCGCCTGACGACACCGCCGAGTTGGATTTCCGAGATATCCATGCCTTCAGTTGGGACGAGGCCGTCCTGATGAGCGCCGGTGAGGGCACAGCCTCCAATCTCCTGCGTACTGAAGATGGTGGCCAGAGCTGGCAGCTGATCGTCACCAACAGTGCCCCCAAGGGTTTCTGGGATGGCATCGCCTTCTGGGATGAGCACCGCGGGTTGTTGGTCGGAGACCCCGTCGACGGGCGACTCACCGTCATGTACACCACCGACGGCGGTCGAAGCTGGGATACCTTGGCGTCGCGATCTGCACCGCAGTCGATCGAAGGTGAGTTCGCCTTCGCCGCCAGCGGCACCTCTGTTGCTCTACAACCGGGCGGCTTGGCTTGGATCGCTACCGGTGGAACCCGGGCCAAGGTCTATCGCAGCAGCGATTTCGGCCAAAGCTGGCAGACCATCGATACTCCGATCGCTGCCGCTAGCGCCGGCGCCGGCATCTTCTCGATCGCCTTCAGCAACCGCTTCCATGGTGTGATCGTCGGCGGCGACTATCTCGCTCCAGAGAAGCGCCACAACATTGCCGCCTACACCACCGACGGCGGCCTTAGCTGGACTGCCGCAGAAGAAGGCTTTGAGCCAGGTGGTTATCGCTCAGGTCTCACCTGGTGCAATAGGCTCATGTCGTGGATTGCCGTCGGCCCTGACGGCGCCGATTATTCCCGTGATGGCCAACGCTGGCATGCCCTGGAAACCCCAGGATTCCATTCTGTAGATCAAGGATGGGCCAGTGGTGGGAGTGGCCGCGTGGGCCGCGTGCTTAACGATTAAGCACAGCTGCCCTAGTCTTCACCGGCCGGCTGCTCATTCGCTTGATCCCCAACTTGAGAAGCGCTGGCGCTTTCCGACGTGGCTTCCGACTTGTCTTTGGTGTGCTGGAAACCGCGCCCCAATCGATAACCGCTCAGCGCCCACAGACCAGCGAAAGGAACCACCGTATAGGCCAAGCCCGACGAGCTGAGGCCACGCTCGAAGAAGTCGTACATCCAACTGACCGCGCTATCGCCACCGCGATAAACCACCGTGTCGATAAAGGATTTGGATTTGTATTTCTGCTCTAACGGGACGACCGTGAACAACACCTCACGTGCCGGTTTCGCCAAGGCGTAGTTGCCGGCGCGTCGCAAGATGTCGGCGATGGCGATGGTGGTCAACGAGGTCATTGCACCCAGCGCACCAAATGCGAACATGGTTGCAACCGGCAAGATCATCAAGGTGAAGCCGACGCCGCGGCGTTGCAGCAGTTGCCCGGTCACGAAGAACTGCAACAACAGGGTCAGCGTGTTGGAGGCGATTTCGATGTTCGCGAAGAAGGCGATGCGGTCATCACGTACTTCGAAGTGCTGATAAGCGAACTCGGCTTTCAAGCGATAAAGGAATCCGCCACTAACCAGGAACAACAGCAGGTATAGGCATATTTGACGTAGATAAGGCGATCGCCAGATTGTGCGCGCACCATCCCAGATGCGTCCGCCGAGTGCGATTTGTGCAGCATGGTCGAAGCGGCGGTCAAAGGCGTTGTCAAGATGGCGGAAGCACCACAGCGCAACTTCCAATAACACCATGGAGATGATCAATAGGTTTGCGGCGCCAAACCACTCGACCAAAACGCGCACCAACAACGGTCCACAGATCGCCCCAAGGGTGGCGCCCATCATCACGCGCCCGAACAGGCGTCGGCCTTGGTCACTGCGGAAGAAGTCTGCCAGGAAGGACCAGAACAGACTTAGTGCGAACAGATTGAAGACGCTGACCCAGACGTAGAAGATGTAGTCGAGCGATGTTCGCGCGCTGGTTTCACCGGTGAGTTGCAACTGCAACGCATAGAACACCACCAAGTTGACCAAGAAGAAGCGGTAAACCACCGGCACCAACTTACGCCGCGTGTAGCGTGAACTTGCCCAGCCGAATAAAGGTACGGCAGCCAACATGACCAGAAAGGTGCCGGACCACAGCATGCTGATGGCGTCGCGATGGTGCGAGGCAACTTCATCGCGGAGTGGTTTCAGCAGCGAATATGCCGTCATCAACACGAATGCAAAAAGCATCGAAATCACCAGATGGCGATTCTCTTGGCGACTCTCGGCGCTGGTGTCGGGGGCGGGGGATTGCTCGGTCATTTCTGAAAACTAGGCCTATGCTTTCGATGGCGGAGCGTAGAGGATAGGCCATCATGGATTACTCACGACGCAGATTTCTCCAAACCGCTGCTGCAGGAAGCGCGGCCGCCATCGGCACCAACTTGGCTCACGGTGTTGCTTCCCGTACGGCAGCTGACCTCATTTCGCAGGACGGTAAGGGCAAGAAACTGCTGATTTTGGGCGGAACTCGCTTTTTAGGCCCACATCTGGTCGACACTGCGTTGAGCCATGGCTGGGAGGTCACGCTGTTCAATCGCGGTAAATCCGCTCCTGAAATGTTCGGCGACCTCGAGACCCTGATCGGCGACCGCAAAGACAACCTCACGGCTTTGGAAGACCGCAAATGGGATGTCGTCATTGATACATCCGGTTATGTGCCGGCTCACGTGAAGGCGTCGGCAGAGCTGCTGGCCGAAAATGTTGGCCACTATGTGTTTATCTCCACGGTGTCGGTTTATGACGATAAGGAAGGCAAGCCACTGGATGAAGAGTTTCCAGTCGGCACACTTGAGGACGAGACGGTCGAAGAGGTTACGGGTGAGACTTATGGTCCGCTGAAGGCCCTGTGTGAACAGGCCGCCGAAGCCGCCATGCCTGGTCGCGTCACCGTGGTTCGTCCTGGCTTGATCGTGGGTCCATTAGATAACAGCGGTCGCTTCACTTACTGGCCGTGGCGCGTGGCGAAGGGTGGTGAGATTCTCGCTCCTGGCGATCCTGAAGCATCGATTGAGTTCATCGACGTCCGTGATCTCTCCGACTTCACCTTCAAGACCATTCATGATTCCACCTTCGGTATTTTCAATGCCAACGGTCCAGGAATCGGTTGCTCCATGCAGGAGCTGCTGCACGGTTGCAAGATGGTGCTTGGCGCCGACGCAAAGTTCACATGGATCCCTGATAAGTTCCTCTTGGATGCGGAAGTCGGGCCATGGATGGAAGTGCCCTTGTGGATTCCTTCGGAATATCCCAACGGCCGTACCGTAATCGCCAAGGCCATCAAGGCTGGTCTGACTCACCGCCCCCCCGGCGAGACCATTCGCGATACCTACAAGTGGTCGATGACGGCGCTGGATAATCCACGCACTCTTGGCCGTAGTCTGCAGGCGGAAAAGGAAATCAAGGTGCTTGAGATGTGGCATAACCAGCCTGCGTCCGAGTAGGATTCGCGGCAATGGAAACCCTCGACACCATCCGCGCACGCCGTTCCGTCAAGCACTACGATTCCGAGCATCGCTTGACTGAGAGTGAATTACGGCACTTGCTGAACCATTCCGTGCTGGCGCCTTCGTCGTTCAACATGCAGAACTGGCACTTCGTCGTGGTCACCGATCGCGCTGTGCAGGAACAGATCTGCGCTGCAGGTTGGAACCAAGGGCAGCTACGTGATGCATCTGCCACCATCGTGATGTGCGGCAACCTGAAGGGTTGGCAGAACACCGAGCGATACTTGCGCAAGGCACCGGAAGATGTCCAGAAGATGTTCGGCGGCATGGTGCCTGGTCTCTACGCGGAGAACCAACAGCTCGAGCGCGATGAAGCTGTTCGTTCGGTTGGCTTGGTTGGCATGAACTTGATGCTAGTCGCCAAGGACATGGGCTATGACACTTGCCCAATGATCGGTTACGACGCCAACAAGGTCGCTGAGATCGTCGGCTTACCGGAAGAGGTACCGCCGTTAATGATCATCACCGTGGGGGTGGCCAAAGAGCCAGCGCGCCCGCGTATGGGATTGCTAGATCTTGAAGAAGTCGTTTCGATCGATCGCTACGGCAACAACAGCCTGACCGGCGAAGTCGACGACAGCTAAGTCGCGTAAGCCTCCGACAGTTGGCGCCTCCCCTTAGTGGTTGGCGCTCTTAAGTATCGGCGCTGAGCATGGCGCGGGCGTCGGCAAGGTTGTCCGCGACCACTTCACCACCAGGCGCCACAAGATAAACTTCTGGCACGAAGAACACGTTGTAGTTGCTGAAGTCCTGGCCACTGCGTGTCTTGATTGGGTAGTTCACGCCGTGTGTGCCTGCGAACAGGTGCGCCTCGACATCGGTGCCCTGCATGATGCCGAGCACGGTGAACTTCTCACTGCCGAAATCCTTCTGCAACTGCACAAGGTCCGGCACATCGCTGATGCAAGGGCCTCAGTTCGGGCCGAAGAAGGCGAGCAGCTTCCAACTCTCAGTAGAGGCGGCGGCTGTACTGGAAACATCATTGCTGCCAATGATCTCCGCCTCAATCAGCGGGGGAGCCAGTTTGCCCTGCATAGAGCTGCAGGCTTGCAGGCCGAGCCAGGCGGCGATGGCCATGAAGGCCCATGGAAGGATGCGCAGAATCCTGTTCATGCCGCGTATTTTCCCAGTTCCATGGGCTTTTGGCCAGTTATTAAGGAGTTCTTGGTGGTTTGCCGATAGAGGAGCGTGCTGATTCTCACGGACCAGCACCATTGTGGCCCGAACCTCAAACCACGATCACTCCGTGACTCCCTCCGCCATTTGTCAGCCCCCGGTGTACCCAGGAGGCACAACATGATTCGCCTCTGGGATACCTCGAGCCTGGTAGCCAAGACCGCCCTATGGGCGAGTGTTTTGGTGGTCGGTACTGCGGCAATCTCGTGGATGGAATGGAATCAGGTGCGTAGTCGCATGGGTCCGCTTCACGCGGCTGAGATGAGCGGCGTTTATGCAGAAGTGTGGTCGAAGCACGAGCATGAATGGGAGCAACTAGCCACGGAGTTGGCCGACGAACTCGTTGCCCAGCCTGGCGTGGTCGATGCCATCGAATATGGCGACGTTGAAGCGCTACGACTTGCCACCGATCGCTTGTTCACACAACAAGCCAGTCGTGCATCCGCACAACGTTTCACTTTCATTGCCGCCAACGGCAACCAGCTCTTATCCTTCCATAAGGATGCGGACAATGTGCAGGCTGACACCAGCACCACACAATACTCCGTCAGGAATGACCATGATCTGAGCCAGATTCACAGTCGTCAGATCCAAGCCGACAACAATGGCATCCCAGTCTTGTTGACGCCGGTGGAAAGCGACCACGCACGGATCGTCGGCTGGACGGCGCTCGCACCTTCACCCGAGCAGCTGATCGCGGATTTCCAGACGCACATCGCTGGAGCTCCGGTCGTGATCGAGACCGCCAGTGGCGAGACGGTGGCTACATCGGCGGCATACATGACGCGCTTCAAGGCGCTGCAGGATTCCGCGAACACCGATGGATTAGACCCCACCACCGGCGGTTATTCGCGAATCTATAACTTCGCAACCCCGACTGGCCTAGGTCTCCATATCCTCAGCGACCGCACCATGGAGGTGCATGCCGAGATGGCGTCGGTGAGGTCATCGGTAATCACGGTGCTGATCTTCAGTTCCTTGGCCTTGAGCTTAGGACTGTTCAGCATTGGCTTGCGTTTGGCTCATGTTCGGCGACTCGCTGCAGCCATGGATAACTTCGTCCATCATGGTCAGCATAGTTCGGAATTGAAGGTCGAAGGCACCGACGAAGTCTCGGTGTTGGCGCGGTCTTTCCAGCGCATGCAGTTGAAGATCAGGTCGCAGATCGGTGCGCTCGAAGAAGCAACTGAGACATCTAAGCAGGCAAGTCGTGCGAAGAGTGAGTTCCTTGCCAACATGAGCCATGAGGTCCGCACGCCGATGAACGGCGTGATCGGCATGAGTGAGTTGTTGTGCCAGACCGAACTCAATGATGAGCAACGTGACTTCTCCGAGACCATCTTGCGTTCCGGACAAGCACTGTTGGTCATCATCAATGACATCCTCGACTTCTCCAAGATCGAGGCCGGCAAGGTCGAGCTGGAACGCATTCCGTTCGCCTTGCATGAAATCGTCGAAGATGCTGCAGGTTCGCTTGCTGCCAATGCCTCCGACAAGAACACCGAACTTCTGGTGGACATCGCCTCCGAGCATCGTGGCCGCGTCTTGGGTGACCCCGGACGTCTGCGCCAGGTCTTGTCGAACCTCATCAGCAATGCCATCAAGTTCACCAGCGATGGTGAGGTCATGGTGGTCGTGCGCCCCGATGAGACCGGTCGCACCCGATTCGAAGTGCGCGATACCGGCATCGGAATCGCCGAAGACGCCATTTCGAAGCTGTTCACGGCATTTTCCCAAGCCGATGCCTCAACCACACGAAACTTCGGTGGCACTGGCTTGGGCTTGACCATCTCGCGTCAGCTATCCGAGTTGATGGGTGGTGAGATGGGAGTGGAGAGTGTGGAAGGGGAAGGCAGTACCTTCTGGTTCACGGTGATGCTCGAGGAGGTTGAAGAGACCGAAGAGCTCGCAGGTGGCCTGGAAAAACTGTCTGGCATGCGTGTATTGATCGTTGATGACAACAGTACCAACCGCAAGGTCTTGCGCAAGCAACTGGAGAGTGTCGGCGTCAGTGTGGTGGATGCGGAATCTGCGGCACAAGCTTGGCAGTCGTTAGAGGACACGCATGACTTCGCCAAGAGCATCCAGCGCATCGTGCTGGACTATCAGATGCCGGAAGAAGACGGCCTGACTTTTGCGGCTCGCGTGCGCGAAGACTCACGCTTCAGCCAAATGAAGATGATCCTGCTGTCGTCGGTGTGTGACCGCAGTCAGTTCCCAGAGGATCATGTGCTATTGGTCGATGAAATCATGACCAAGCCGGCACGTCGTAGCCGTCTGTTCGAGGCACTTGCGGAACCACGCAAACTGGAAGCGCCGACCAAGATCGGGGAAGACAATGATGGTGACCTTGAAGCCATGCTGGCAGGCTTGGAGAACGCGCTGAATCAAGAAGCCGAACGCCGCGATGGCGATGGCAATGAGCAGATTCAGACCTCACCGGCGGAAGAGAGTCCGTCGGCGAAAAAAGATGCACCAGCCAGTGCAGCGCAACAAACAAAGGTGCCGGACCTGGTCGCCGACGCCCTCAAGGCCGTCGATGTTGATGTCAACGGGAATGCGCCGCGTGATGGCGGAATCGAAGATGACTTCGACATTCCGGCCACCAGCTTTAATCCGCTCGAAGGTGTGCGTATTTTACTCGCCGAAGACAACTTGGTGAACCAGAAGGTTGCGCAGAAGATGCTGCAAAACCTAGGCTGCGACGTGAAGGTGGTACCGAACGGTGAAGAAGCCACTATCGCCGCCGCCGAGGAGGATTTCGATGTGGTCCTGATGGACTGCCAGATGCCCAAACTTGACGGATACGGCGCAACCAAGGCGATTCGCGAGCGTGAACAGGGCATGGGCCGGACTCCGGTGATTGCGATGACCGCCAACGCGATGAAGGGCGATCGTGAGAAATGCATCGCCGCGGGCATGGATGATTACATCTCCAAGCCGGTGCGCCAGGATGTGCTGGCCGACGCATTGAAGCGCTGGATATTGCGCCCTTAAAGGGGGGCAGGTAGCCTACGGCTCGACTTCGGTCGACTTAACCATGAGGCTGAAAAACATCCCTTTCCTTCTGGCGGCGGCACTGCTTTCCAGCGCAACTGTCCTCCCATCCTGCAGCGGCGAAACTGCCGAGAATGGCAGTGATCCAGTGCTTCGATTTACTGCCATTCCAGACAGTAACTCGACCGAGCTCGAGGCCAAGTACGAGGCCGTCGCTGACTATCTTTCCGCACAACTCGAAGTCGAAGTCGAGTACGTACCTACTGCTGATTACACGGCGTCGGTCGAGATGTTCAAGAACGACGACGTGCAACTCGCATGGTTCGGTGGCTTGAGCGGTGTGCAAGCACGTGCTGCTGTCGAAGGCTCGCGCGCGATCGCACAAGGCAAGGTCGACCCGACCTTCAAGTCCTACTTCGTCGCTAATGCCTCCACCGGTTTGGAGCGCCGCGACGATTTCCCAATGGAATTCGCTGACTTGAGCTTCACCTTCGGTTCGGCGCAGTCCACCTCCGGCCGCTTGATGCCAGAGAACTTCATCCGCCAGAACACCGGCAAGTCGCCAAAGGAGTTCTTCGGTGGCAAGGAGAACAACTTCTCCGGTTCGCATGACAAGACCGCGAAGGAAGTCGAAGCAGGCACCTTCCAGGCAGGCGCCTTGAACTATGTCACTTACGACACCATGGTCAAGGATGGCAAGCTCGACCCAGAGAAGTGCCGCATCATCTGGGTCACCCCGACCTACGCCGACTACAACTGGACCGTGCACCCTTCGGTGAACGAGGCTTTCGGCGAAGGCTTTGCCGATAAGGTGCAAGCTGCATTGGTCAGCGTCACCGACCCTGCCTTGCTGAAGGCCATGAGCCGTGAAGAAGGCATCATCGCAGCCACCAACGAAGACTTCGCAGCGATCGCTGATGTGGCCAAGGACCTAGGTTTCCTCGATTGAGCACTGGCTTACGTCTTGAAGACGTAGTGGTTCACCTCGGCGGGACGCCAGTCCTGCGCGGGGTGAACCTAGAGGTAAGTTGTGGGGAACGCGTTGCCTTGCTCGGGCCAAGTGGTGCCGGCAAGACCACCCTTCTGCGCGTCATCAATGGCGTGATCGTGCCTCGCAGTGGCAGTGTCGAAGTCCAAGACACGAACCTGCGCAAACTCGATCAAGGCGCGTTACGCCAGCTACGTTCGCGCATTGGATTCGTGCATCAGGATCATTCCTTGGTCGCCAATCTGCGCGTTCTGCATAACGTGGTCGCCGGGCGTCTCGGCCAACGCAGTTTCTGGTCATCGTTGCGCGATATCGTGCGCACATCCAAAGCCGATTTGCTCGAGGTGCATCGCATCCTGGAACGCGTCGGCATCGGCGACAAGCTTTATCAACGCACCGATTCCTTATCCGGTGGTCAGCAACAACGCGTTGCCTTGGCACGTGCACTATTCCAACAGCCGAAGATGCTGTTGGCCGATGAGCCGGTCGCTTCGGTCGATCCCACGCGTTCACGCGATTTGTTGAACTTGATGACCGAGCTCGCCGCCGAGGAGGGTTGGACCTTGGTGGTTTCGATCCACGATCTTGAGTTGGCACGCGAGTTCTTCCCGCGCGTGGTGGGCCTGCGTAACGGCGAGGTCTATTTCGATGGCCCCGCAGAGGACCTCACCCCGCAGATGGTCACCGAGCTCTACAGCATGGACAGCACTAGCAGTACGGGCGGGGAGCAGGATGGCTAAGCCTCTGCCACTTGCGCCGCGCTTACCGACCCGCCGCGTGCGCATCTTGACTGGCATCTTCCTGGCTGCGGTCATCGCCTTCTTCGGCCTCGGCCTAAGCCTTGGCGAGTTGATCCCGCGCGACAGTGGCTTCCAACTTGTCCTTGAGTTCTTCAGCGCGTCGGTGCAACCGGCCTTCACCTATCAGAACAGCGAAGGCCTTCCTAGCGATATCAGCCCCTTCCTGTTCAAGGTCGGCCGTGGATTATGGACCACCCTGACCTACGCCGTTGCAGCCATGAGCTTGTCGTTGATTGGCGGCATGGTGCTCGGCCTCTTTGCCAGCGCCAGCTTCTGGGAGCGACGCCATCCCGCATGGGCCACTTTCCGTTGGACGGTGCGCGTCTTGATCGCCGCCATGCGTTCGGTGCACGAGTTGTTGCTGGCTTTGGTGTTCCTAGCCACCCTCGGCATCACACCTGGAGCCGCCGTACTCGCCATTGCCATCCCTTATTCCGGCACCTTGGCCAAGGTGTTCTCGGAGATGCTCGATGAAAGCCCGCGCGAAGCCGCCGACGCCCTCAGTTATCTCGGCGCCAAACCTCTGCAGGTCTTCTTGATAGGTCGCTTTCCGCGCGCCTTGCCGGACATCGCCGCCTATTCCTTCTACCGCTTGGAATGCGCCGTGCGGTCCTCGGCGGTCATGGGTTTCTTCGGTTTCACCACCATCGGCCTGTACTTGCGCCAGTCCTTCGAGAACCTGCACTACCGTGAGGTCTGGACTTACCTCTATGCCTTGATCGTGGTAGTCCTGATCCTCGAAGTCTGGAGTGCACACTTGCGTAGGAGGTTCGTGGCATGAGCGATCGTCTTGCTCAAGTGGAAGCGTTACGCAAGTCGCGTCCACGTAGCCGCCTGATCCGTTGGTCAGCCATGCTCGCGGTCGTGTGCTCTGTCTTAGTTTGGCTCACTTCCGATATCAGCTTGGCCGACATGTTCAGCACCAAGCGATTGGGTCATCTCGATCGTTTCATCACCAACGACATGTTGCCCGCAAAGTTGCGTGGCGACGCCTTCACCTGGGGTGGCCTTGGTGATTGGTGTGGAGAGCAGTTCCAACTCAACGGCGCCCGCGCCATGCTCGCCACCTTGTGCATCTCTGTTCTGGCGATCGTGTTGGCGGCAGTCGCCGGCGCCATGCTTGGTGCCTTTGGTGCGCGCAACCTGATGTCGGCGCACCCATTCCTGCCGCACGCAACTGTGGGGCATGGCGATTGCAGTCACTGGTTGGATCGCGTCGCGCAGTTCACGCGCCTCATCTGCATCCTGTTGCGCGCAGTGCCCGAATACATTTGGGCTTATCTGTTGTTAGCCATGCTTGGTACCAGTGCTTGGCCCGCAGTCTTGGCGCTAGCGATTCACAACGCCGGAATCCTCGGCCGCCTTGCCGGCGAGACCATCGAGAACTTGCCGTCGCAACCCTTGCGCGCCTTATCCATGGCCGGCGGTACGCGCAGAGATGTAGCGGTGGTGGGGGTCTTCCCGATGGCACTCGGGCGCTACCTGCTGTATTTCTTCTATCGCTTCGAGACCTGCGTGCGTGAGGCCACCGTGCTTGGCATGTTGGGCGTGGTGTCGTTGGGCTACTACGTGATCGAGGCACGTGCTCACGGACAGTACAGCACCATGCTGTTCTTGATTTTCCTTGGCGGATTGTTGGTGATGCTCGCCGATATCGTTTCCGACGTCGCCCGTCGCTGGCTGCAGAAAGGCATCTAAACAGTCGGATTCCAGCCGCGCGTGTAGAATCCTCGCGCCATGGAACTCAAGTCCATCCGTTTTTGCGCCATCTCCCCGGAAGCCGATCAACTCGTGGAGTTCCTCGGTCTCGGCCTTGGCTTTCCCTGCGTTGCCAAGCCACTGAAGGACAGCGATCCTGATTCGCCTCAAGGTGGCATTTTTCATGCTGGTGACAGTTGGATCGAGATCTGGCCGGAAGGTGCAAACATGCCACAAGGTGTGATGCTGCAGGTCATCGTCGACGACGCCAATGAGTATGCGGAGCATGCCAAGAGCAATGGCATTGAGATGCGCGGCCCGATGCACGCCAATGGCGAGTGCATCTACTTCGCGCTCGCACCGGGTGGTCTCGCCATGACCATCCAGTCTCCGATGACGGATGAGCAGAAGGAAGCTGCAGCGAATGCCGCGAAGTCAGAGTAGAAGGTGAAGATTCAGAAACCTTCACGCATTCGCCATAGCTACACGCAGAACATCATCGCGCCGCCGTCGGAAGTGTTTCCGTTGATGTGCCCGGTGCGTGAAGCCGATTGGGTTCCAGGATGGTCCGCTGGTTTGGTGCTCAGCGACAGTGGCGTTGCCGAGCATGACTGCATGTTCACCACCCCCGACGGCGACAGCGAAGCCATCTGGATCATCACGCGCCACGACGCGGAATCCTTTGAGACCGAGATGTACAAGGTGGCGCCTGGCAAAACCGTCGGCCATATCGAGATCAAGGTGCGCGCCGAAGGGGACACTGATTCCAAGGTCGAAATCGCCTATGCCTTTACTGCACTCAGTGAAGAGGGGGAGGCTTTCTTGGAGACCTTCACCCAAGCTTGGTTCGACTCCTTCATGCAAATGTGGCAGGCAGCGATGAATCACTACTTGGCCACCGGTGAATGTGTTTCGGTGAAGGGCTGAGCAATCCCCGAACGCAACAGGGGCTGGACCGTCTTGCGACGATCCAGCCCCTGATTCGTTTGGCGCGAGCGCCTTAAGCGTTGACGGCTTCCGGTGCGCTTGCGGCGGCGTAACGCTTGTCGCGATCGGCGACGAAACGGTTGATGCCTTCGAGCAAGTGCTTTGGATCGAGGTGTGCTTCTTCAAGAACTTCATCACCCGAGCCGCCGGTACGCCAACGGTTGTCCCAATCGGAACCCATTGCGTAGTCGAAGGAGGTGCGGTGCGAAGTCCACAGCCACATCATCTGGCGCGCGCCATTGGTGATGAAGGTACTGTTGAACCAATCTTCCTTGCTGACGATCGAGTCGCGGTAGGACTGATCCTGCAGCATGAACAGCTCGTGCGAAACAGCGGCAACAATCTTGATGTTTGGACCATCACCATCGAAGGCGCCGTCTTGCATCAGCTTGACGACCGAAGCCGTGGAAGAGGTACCGCGCAAGAAGATGCAGCCATCCGCCGGGCGCGATGGATCGTAATCACGGATCAAGTAAGCACCCTTGGCGGCGTCCATGTAAGAAGCCATACCGAGCGCTTCGCGATCAGGGATCTCGACGTTCGGGCGCGTCGTGTGCAGTGCCACGATCGGTACATCTGCAGCCAAGGCAGCCATCAAGCATGGGCCCACTTCGTTCGGCTCGTAGGGGTGCAGGTCCATGACCTGACCACGTGGGAAGAACTGTGTGATGCCCGGCGAGAAGATGCCGAAGTGTGTACGCGAATCTTCAGCAGTCTCTGGACCGGAGTGACCGGCGACCCAGATGACCTTGCCGTAACGCAACGGCGTATCTTGTGCAGCTTGCGAGAACAGACGGAAAGGCCCGTACTTCAAGTAGCTGAAGGAACCGTAAGTGGAGCATGCGCCCCAGTAACCCACGTAGGTCTTCTCAGGAGTGGCCGACATGTTGGTGGCAGCCAGACCGGTCAGCAACGCAGCGTTACCGAACTCGGTGATTGCGGTCGGTAGCAACGAGCCATCGATGTTCTCGTTGCGCTCGTACCAACCGAAACCCTTCTGATCGCCGGAGTCCTTGCAGAAGCCGGAGATGTTGGTGGAATCAGCCAAGTCAGCCGAACAAGCGACCACAACTGGGCGACCGTACTTGCGTCGGCCGATGGCGTTGAGGTGTGCGCCGATGACTGCCAAACCCTTACGGTTTGGAGCGCTAGCACCTGGCTTCTCGAACAACTCCGCAGGGATGGTGCTCGGGTCGGTGATCTCAGGATCAGCGTATGGATCCTCTTGGCAGAGGTTGAAGCCTTCGATCTCAGAAGGAACGCTGTCGCCGAGGGCAACCAGGCGATCCGCCAACCAAGCGCAGAAGGTTTCATCATCCAACAAGGACATTACGGTCTGCAGGCCGGAAGCAGTCTGCGCGTGGAACTCGTCGTACTCTTCTGGCTTGCCTTGACCGAAGCCATCGAAGTTGACGCCATACTTGTCGGCGAAGAACTTCTTGGTTGCCCAGTAGCCTTCCGAGTTTGGCTTATGTGCCGCACCGTGCGACGCATAACCGGTGATGCCGTATCCGCGACCCTTCTCGGTCTTGAACCAGGTGCAGCGTGGCTCGTCGCCATCTGCGTAGACGTTCTCGAGCAGCACCTTGGTGAGCTCTGCATAGTCGGCGCCATTTTCAACACCGCGGGTGCGCCAGCCGTAGCTTTCGAACCACTCCTTAGGACCGCCGAACATCATCGCCGAGTACTTGCGTGGGTCGATGCCGTTGTCGTTCCAGTCGAGCAAGTAGTTCAAGTTGCCAAGACCAAGGCCCCAAGCAGTGTGCTTGGCTTCGTGGTGGCAACCGGCGGTGTGACCGCCTTCACCTTCGACTGCATAGACGCGGACTTCACCAGCACCGGCCTTCTTCAGCGCAAGTGCCATACCTGCGGCGACTGGGCCACCGTGACCGGAGGGACCAGTGTTGGCCGAGAAGATCATGGTCTTGCCTTCTGCTTCGGCGTGACCGGAGAGGCCGCCGGAGTGACGCAAGGTCAACAGGTCTTCCCAAACCAGGGTGCGCTCTTCGCCACCGTAGACGGCGTACTTGTCATCGCCGGTCTTTGTGTACATGCGGCGCAGCGCCTCGTTGTAGACAGCGAGCATGCCGTAGACCAACGGCGTGCAGTGGCCAGCAACCAGCACGAAGCGGTCACCGAAGGCCTTTTCGGGGCGTCGGATATCCCAACGCATTGCGCCAGATAAGGTCAGCGCAACCATCATTTGCACCTTCGAACGGGAACCACCTGGGTGACCGCTTTGGCGCAAGTTGAGCATCAGGTCGATGCATTGGTCGATCATGTCGCCACACTTTTCCCACTGAGGGAAGTCTGGCTGCAAGTCGTTGAATTGGGGAATGCTGCGGGACATGGCCATATTCTAGCCTTGTCCTGCCAAGCCGAATAGCTGTTAGAGGCTGCCAATACGCACACAATCGTCCGGGATACAGAATGCCGATTCCCTTCAACCCCGAGGGTTCCCGAGATTGCCTATCAATAAGGAATTCTTGCCACTATACGAATTCGGATTAGGCTGGACGGATTACCCCTGTCATGAAATCCGCCTCCCTCAAGTTCGCGTTGACCCTCGCGATTCTGCCTTTTGTTGCCGCTCCAACCGTTACAGCCCAGCAGGCGCTCCTGGATCAGCAGCCATCCCAGTTGTTCAGCCTCAGCGCTGACTTCGGCTTCGAATCTCTGGCGGATAACTTCGTCATCCCAGGCCCCGACGATGTCTCAGTAATCGAGTTCTCGATCTGGGGAACATGGGCCACCACTGGACAATCCACGAACGACAGCTTTGATGTCTACATTCATCACAACACCGCTGGCCCCACTGGCGACGTTCCTGGCGCACTCGTCACCACCATCCTTGGCTTGACTCCGACCGTCTGGTCCACTGGCAACAGCTTGCCGACCTTTGTCGGTTCCTTGCCCGAGTACAAGCTCGAGTTCACGCTGCCATCGGCGGCCACGCTCACGCCCGGTACCTACTGGCTTCAGCTCTACAGCACCGGCTCTTCCGGAACCGCCGAAGAGTTCATCTGGGAAATGGCGCCGCAGGACCTGATCAACGGCGCGCAATGCATGGCCTGGTCGCTTGAGACTCCAGACATCACCTGGTGGCCGTGCACGCCGTTCCCGGAAACCAATATGGCGCTTCTTGTTTGACCAGCACGGCATCGGGGTGCTTGCGATCGCCGAGCGTTGTCATCCAGGAAGGGCTGCAGGAGTAGGCCGAACTGTCCTAGGTGGACCGAGTTGCCGGCGTCGGTGTAGTTCACGGCATCGACATCACTCGCCAGTGCGGCTTCACAACCTTGGATGATGGCACCGGCTTTGCGCGAATCATCGGCCGACGCCAACTCCTTCAAGGCACCTTCGCTAGCCGGCAGTGCATCTTGCAGACGAAGAATATGGACTTGCGCGGCGAGTGGGTGAGCGGCGGCGATTTCTTGCGCGATCTTGGCACTGCCGTGAGGGCAACCATCATCCACCGCATAGAGCTGCCATTGCACCGGCGTGTCGGCACAGATCCATTGCAGCTGATCAAGCTTGGTGCGCAAGGAATCCTCGCCGTGCGGGTTGTCGGCACTTTGCGGCAGCAAGCGATGATGCTCGCCCCACATCGCGAAGATCACCGCGATGCGCGCTCGCGATCAACGATGCCAACAAACGCATGGAGGTCGAAGGTCGGCAACCTGAGGTGCTGTCCTCGATGATGTGGGTCTTGGCCGCGATCGTCGGCGGAATGCTAACGCTAGCGCTCTATTGGGGCATGCATTTCTCCACCCTTAGACGTTCGGCTTGACCGCCGCCTTCACAGGTGGAATGCCAACGCCGTAACGTTCAAAGCCATGTTGCTCCATGAGCTTCGGCGGAT
Source organism: Planctomycetota bacterium (assembly GCA_024229395.1). Taxonomy (GTDB): domain Bacteria; phylum Planctomycetota; class UBA1135; order UBA1135; family UBA1135. The sequence goes on from JAAESM010000027.1 coordinate 148,670, forward strand.
AGATGTTGCGGCCATCCAGGATCAGGCGGCGCGTCATCAGTCCAGCCATGCGTTCGAAGTCAGGGCGACGGTACTCGTTCCATTCGGTGCACAGAATCAGCGCGCTGGCGCCTTCGATGACCTTGTATTGGTCATCCAAGAACTCGACCTCATCGCCGATCTCTTCGCGCGCGTTCTCGACGGCTTCCGGATCGCAAGCGCGCACCTTGGCGCCGCGAGCGAGTAGTCCCTTAGCCAACGTGATTGCCGGAGCTTCACGCATGTCATCCGTGCGTGGCTTGAATGCCAGGCCCCAAAGGCCCACGGTGAGGCCGGTGAGATCCTCACCGAACAGCTCGTCCATGCGCTCCAAGAACAGCTTCTTCATGTTGGCGTTGACACTCTCGACCGCTTCCAGAATCTGGAACTCGTAGCCGTAGTCTTTCGCCGTGTGCATGATGGCTTTGACATCTTTCGGGAAGCATGAACCGCCATATCCAATGCCGGAGTAAAGGAATGGTTTGCCGATGCGCGAATCACTGCCGATCCCTTGGCGCACCATGTTCACATCGGCGCCAACTGCATCGCAGATGTTGGCGATCTCGTTCATGAAGGAGATGCGCGTGGCCAGCATTGCGTTACTAGCGTACTTGGTCATCTCGGCCGACAGCGGATCCATGTTGTAGATCGGTGCGCCATTACGCACGAATGGCTTGTAGAGATCGTTCATGATCTCAAAATCATCTTCGTTCTCGGCACCGATCACGACTCGGTCCGGCTTCAAGAAGTCTTCGATTGCAGCACCTTCCTTGAGGAACTCAGGGTTGGAGCAGACCGACATCACATGCTCACTTTCTGCTTGAGCAAGTTCCTTCACGCGTGCAGCCGTTCCGACAGGCACGGTGGACTTATCCACGATCAACTTGGGACCATTGGCATTGCGGCCGATGTCGGCGGCAACCTTATAGACTGCGGTCAAATCCGCAGCTCCGTCATCGCCGGAAGGCGTACCAACGGCAATGAAGACCACGCGGGCATCACCGACAGCCTTCTGCAGGTCGGTAGTGAAGAACAGGCGGTCATGGCGAACGTTGGAAAGCACCAACTCCGACAGCCCCGGCTCATAAATCGGGATCAAGCCTTCTTGAAGGCGTGCGATCTTCTCTGCGTCGATGTCGACACAGGTGACGGTGTTACCCATTTCAGCGAAACAGGTGCCAGCAACGAGGCCGACATAACCGGTACCAACGATGGCAATTTTCATTCTTCAGATTCGGGGTTGTACTGTGGGGCTTCGGACTCGGCATAACCCACTTGATCCAGCAAGTTGGTGATCTCCGCGGTCTCCTTGACCAGTCCGGTTTGATGGCGACTATCGGCAACAATCGCGAAGAATCCTAACGCGGCCTTAGTGAAGGGTTTATCCGCGTTTTCGGCACCAACGGATGGACTGAGTTCACCAGGATCCGCGACCAGATCATAGACCGTGAAAGTTCTCTTCGGAACATCTCGGATGCCCTTCAGCATGCCGTGGCGATAGCCGACGAGTTGCATTCTCTTTGCGGGGCGCAACAGATCCAATGACACTTCGCGGTGGATATCTTCATCCTCCCAAAGTGGGCGCAAGCTCAAGCCGCTGCGATCCGTCCAAGCAGGCAGACCGGCAAGGTCCATCAAGGTGGGGGCGGCGTCGCGAATCGAGACACTGGCCTCGACACGTTTGGCGCTGTCGATCACTCCAGGTGCGCTGATGACCATCGGTACATGCATGACTTCTTCCAGCAAGGTCAGATGGTGACCGCGGTTGCCATGTTCCTCGAATTCGTCGCCATGATCGGAAACGATGGCGACGATCACATCGTCGGCAATGCCGAGTTCCTCTAGGCGCGCGAACAGGCGGCGGATCTGGTCGTCGGTATAACGGATCTCGGCTTCATACAGAGCCTTCAAGTGATCCATTTCATCCGGCGAGATCGGGCGGTCGAGCTTCATCAACTCATCGCCGACCATGTCGCCGTCATATCCCGGGTGGAACATCTCGGCGTATTCCGTAGGTGGAAAGTAATCGTAGTGAGGGTCCCAGAAGTGCAGGAACAAGAAGAATGGGTCTTCGTAGTTCTTGTCCTGTTCAAGCCATGCCAGCGCGCGATCTACGACCTGGGCGCCGGTCTCGTTGTCGGTGTGGGACTGGTGGTGGATCTCAACCACTTCATCACTCTTGCCAGCAGCGCTCAAGGCATTGCCCGCATCGATGGTGCCGAGGTAATCGGCCGAAGGCATGTAGACATCAAATCCGCGACCGAATCCCCACGCAGGGTGCAGGAATGGCGCAGAGAAAAAGCCTCCAGTCTTGTATCCAGCCTGTTGGAAGCGATCAGACACCAGTTCGATGTCTTTATCCAAGGAGAACTTGCGCGATCGCACGCCATGCTCAACCGGGTTCATTCCTGTCAGCAGGGTCATATGGCTAGGTAGGGTCCATGGCGATGCCGCCGACGCATTTTCGAAGACCACGCCATTGTCAGCCAGTTCTTGCAGGAAAGGCATGGTTGCCTGATCCGGAGCGAACTTGGGCTTGTGGCCGTAAACCGATACGAAATCAGCTCTTAGGGAGTCAATCGAAATCAAGATGACCGGTCGTTGGTCACCGCTTGCACTGCTGGTTCCGTTTCCCCCGTTGCCTGGCGTATCGCTGTCACTGCAGGCTGGCAGGAGCAGCAACGCGGCTGCCAACAGACTTGGCAGGAGGGGATGTGAAGAAGGTAAAGCCATAGGCTCATTGTAAGTGCTATGTATCCTTCTTCGGCAAAGCGGCTCCAAACATCAACACAATCGGGCCGACTAGGTGCACTAACAGTCGTTCCGGTATGCCTTTATCGCGAAGCGACGGGAAATTCCACGGCGTGACCAGAAGGATCAAAAGGTACAGGCAAACCCCGCCCAGGACCACCAAGGCGAGCCAGCGTGTTTCCGGATCCGCCAGCCGTTGGCGCGTGACCGGCAAGGCCACAATCATCAACAGCCACAGCAATCCCCAGCTGCGCAGGTCGCTGAACTCTTCCCAGAAAGAAGTCAGCACCAGGCCGATGCGGGCGGGGGCGTTCTCTAAGTCAACCTGTTCACGCCCTGACATGGCGATCGGCGCCTTCTCGACCAACTCGCGGCCACCACCTAAGTAGTGCATGACATTCTCAACTGTCATTTGCTCGCTGTAGTTTTCATCGATGGCGGGAAGTTGGGCACGCAAGCCAAGCCATGGAGCAATACTCACCACTGCAACAGCAGCGAAAGGAATCGCAACGCGTGTTCGGCGCGGTGGAATGAATGAAACCAACAGCAAGGCCAGCAAACAAACACCTGCGAGTGCCAAGCCTTCGTTCTTCATCATCACCGTTCCAGCCAATGCCAAGCCGGCACAGATGGCGGCGCGTTTGCAATCGACTTGACGCGCGCGAATGAACAAGGCGCAAGCTGCACCAAGCATAGCCATCACAGCCAAGTCCGCACCGCCGCCCAGAGTCAGGGTGGAAGTCAGACCAGCCATTGAAATCGAATCGAAACCATCCTCCAGGAAGTTGTAGCTGTAGAGGATCGGTGTGGCGGCGGTCAGTAGTGCACCGTAGCTTGCCGCTTGATTGGAGTAGCCGCGCAAGCCGAAGGCGACGGCCATCGGCAAACAAGCGCTCCAAAGTGAGAGTGGTAGTTGCACCCATCGTGCATTCCAGCCACCCCAATGGGCAGTCCACGCTTCCAGGATCGGAATGCCGAAGGGATAGTTCGGGTGCGTGACCAAACGACCGTAGCCGTCGGCGTTGACCATGCCCGTGATGGCTTCGTTCAGAGGCGTGCCTTCATGAAGCAACACCTTGCCGCGGTAGGCCCAATGGTAGATGGCGTCGAACTCATTGAGTGGCAAGGCGATCGTGGCAAGGAATGCTGCCACGGCCAAGACGGCCAGCAATAGGCCAATAGGCCTGGTCCACGGTACTTCCGCATAGTTGCCGATTACAGCCTTGCGCTGGCCATCTAAGGCAAAGGCAGCGATTCCGCCGATCAGCGGCAGCCACCACAACAAGGACATGCTTAAGCCAGCGACGAAACCTGCGGTGATCACCACAGTTACCACGCCGGTACCCAACAGATAAGCCACGCCGAGTTCTTCCCAGAGCGAGCGGCTCAAGATTGTGCGCGACGGCAGCAGTGCGCGTCCGATCAAGGTGGCGCAAACCAAGAACAATAGACCCGTGATGAGGCTCATCGTGAAGCCTCCCCGGTCCATTGCATTGCAGTCTCAAGCGGCACCAACTCCCAGTCCACTAGGCGGAAGTCTGCTTGGTGATCCCAATAGAGGATCCACTGAATATCACGGCTCTGTGCGGCGGCGATCTCTTCCGGCGCCAAGGTGCGCGTGGGGGAAAGATGATGCAAGGCCGAGAAGTCGCGCTTAGGCAAACGTACCTTCTGGGTTTGCTTCCAGGGTTGCAGCTTGTTGTATTCCTGCACCCATTCGAAATACTCGATCACGAAGGAAGTGCCATCTTGCGGATTGCGCAGATAGAAACGGCGTGGGATGAGCTGCTCATTCAGGGCCAAGAACCAGCGCGCACGGGCAGCGGTGGTAGAGAGGCGACGGCTCGGTACCAGCAAGATGCCATCTTCAGGGGAAGTCTTCTCTTCCATGTAGTCGACGAACAACGACAGCTCCGGATCCAACCATTGCGGCCAGTAAGCACGCGCAAAGTTCTGTGCCAACAAGCCAGCGGCGTCGGCGGCAGCAGTATCCCAGTAGCCTGAGTAGTCGAACAGGTAGATGCCGTTCATCTGCGCGGCCAGTGCATGGAAATCCAGATCCAGATAAGCCTGGAAGTTGCAGGTCAGCACCGCCACGTCGGCGTTCTTAGCCAGCGGGATCGGGTCGCCGCCAGAAGTACGCACTACCCGCATCTGCTTGCTTTCGAGCCCTTTGACCAGATTGTCGATCACATGTGGCGGCATGCCGATGTAGTTCGGTGAATCGGCCGGTGCATCAAGCAGCAAAACGGTGCGGTTCTTGAGGTCTTCGGGGCGGAACATCTGCGTGATGAAACGCGGACGCCCATTGTTGCTGAGCATCTCGGAATCGGGGTAACGCCCGCGGTCGGCACGGAAACCAGAGCCCGCCGCCAGCACCAACGAGCTGATCAAGAACAGCAGCACCCACGCGGCGAACACACCGTGTAGGCGACCAAGCCAGGGCAACAACATGCGGTGAGGATACACTGGAGAACGATGCAGGAGAATACGAACGCCGCAGCAAAGTCCAGCGATTGTGGGCCAGTGAGTCCGCGTGGGCTGATGATTGCCTTCGTTTTGGGTAGCGTGCCGGCCTTCTGCGCCTCGATCTGGGATGAAAAAGCCTTCCAGAGTTGGGATTTACCCATCGCCGCGGCGGTCCTGATGGTGGGCATGCTGTTCGTGCGCTTCGCCAAACCCATGGCGCTTGCGAAATTCCCATGGCAGTGGGGCTACCTGATCGTGATCGCACCGGTGTTGGCCGTCATGCTCTCGCTCGATGGCCCGATTACCAACGATGAGCGCGCCAGCATGTTGCAAGCTGAGTTGATGGCCAGCGGCGAACTGTCCGAACCGTTGATCGGCACCATCCTTCCCAACAGCTCGCCCGATCTAGCCGACGCCTTCCGACGTCGTCAGGTCTTTGAGGATGTCGAGGCTGGTGTTCGTTTCAGCAAGTACGCGCCCGGCACAGCCTTGGCGATGGTGCCGTTCACCGTGGTCGGTTCGCCCTTGCTGGCAACTCTGGTCGCTGGCTTCCTGAACTTATGGTTGATGCTGTTGGTCGCGCGCCGCCTCGGTTTGCGCGCCCCCGGCTTTGCCACCTTGATGCTGGCCACCTCGCCGTTCTTCTTGTTGGTGCATACTTCGATGCAATCCGAAGTCTTCACCACGCCGGCGATCCTCGCTGGCTATCTCGCTTATCTGAAAGCACGCGATGGAAATCCAAAATGGGCGCTGTTGCTTGGCTTGGCTTCGGGTTGGGTGTTCCTGACGCGCCCGCTGACCGGCGTCTTGTTCGCGCTTGTTGCGGGCATCCTGTTGCTGCTAGATCGCAACCGCATGAAGACCGTGCCGATGGCAGTCGTGGGTGGACTACCGACGTTGGCACTGGCCCTTTGGTGGAATCACCACTTCACTGGCAGCTGGACCACCAGCGTCTACGAACTCTACGCCAGCACCTTCGGTCCATTCTTCCCCGGACCCGAACGCCTACCGCAAGACGTCTATGGCAACGGCGATTTCATCGCGGGCATGATGCGCCAAGGCGGGCGCTGGGCTGTCGCATTCGGCGGTATGCTTGGCGCGATAGGCTTGGGCTTCTGGGGCGCATGGCGTTTACGCGCACGCGACGGTGGTCTTGCAATCGCCTTCTCAATTGTGCTGCCGCTGGCTTATGCGCTGCATTGGTACGCCGGCCACCGCGCTTATCTAGGACCGCTCTACTTGTTCGAATCCCTCGCCATGCTGTTGCTTGGCGCCATGTTCCTGCTTGAACAAGCACCAAAGGCTTGGCGACGCGGCATCCTGCTAGTCATGGTCAGTGCCGGCGGCGCTGTGTTCCTGCCCCGCTGGGGATTGGTCGTCGAGGAGAGCACCTTGCGCAGTGCACCGCAAACGGCGGTGGTTGAAAACCTCGACAGCGATTCCAACAGCGTGATCTTCTTGCCGAAGAAGTTCCAAGGCTCCAAGGAGAAGGGCTTCAAATACTGGACGCCTTCGCGCCCAACCAGCATTGCGGGTGGCGGCCCCGTAATCCTGCGCACCACTGGGCGCTTGACCCCGCAATGCTTGATCCAAGAGCTAGGCTTGCAAGGCCGCGAGCTTTATCGATTTATTCCAGGTGAATCCTCAGAGGACCCAGGCAAGCTTGAGAGTTGGCAGCCAGCATCTACCCAAGTGAATCCACCGCGTTAAACGCAAGTAATGGACTTACTCTGGCGTTGCGTTGAGCTGACGGAAATCCAAGAGCGTCAGACCTTCCTCAAGCTGAATGTCATGACGTCGGCCAGCAATCTCGAGGCGATAGTGCCCCGGTGCGACCGGACCTAGCGAAAGCGCGCCACTGGAATTGACGCGGTGCAAGGGCAGCAGTTGTGGCTTATCCAAACGCTTCCATTCGAAGAGAGCGTTGATCGGTAGGCCGCTGATCTCCAAGCGTGCGGTCGACAAGCGCACTGGCGTTTCTTGTTGGTCGGCCGGTACGTCGATGGCACCGATGCGCGTGGCTAATCGTGGCTGGAAGCCTGCTGGATAGATATCGAGGTGCAAGTCCGCGGCAGTGGCGTCGGTGAAGGTTGCAATGCCACTGAGGTCACTGATCGCCACCCAAGGTTCAGAATCCACGGCACCGGTCTCGCGCGCCAGCACCAGCAAAGCCGCGAGTGGATTGCCTTGTTGATCGCTCAGTCGCACCGTGCGCGTGAGCTTGACCAGTGGTTCGGTGCCACCGAAGTCGGGACTATGGATTGGCTGCAGCATGACCGGCTCGATCTTGCCGTTGGCTTGTACATCGCGTTCGCCTTGCGCCAGGGAGAAGCCCGGAGCATAAGCAAGGAAGGTCACGTGATCGGCCTTCATCAAGGTGACGGTGGCCAAGCCCTTGTCGCTGACCTTGGCGCGCGCGAGTTCTGGCGCCGAAAAAATCACGATGGCGTCGCGCACTGGCAGGCCGTTCTCTTGTTGCAACTCCACATCGATGGTCATGTGTTCTACTGCGGCCCACAGTTCCGGTGCAGGATCAGGTTCGCCGACATTGGAGGCGACGAAATCTAGGCGACCGAAAAAAAGGATCGCGGCAATCACCACTAACGGCAGTAGCAGCCAACGCAAACCCAACAGCGCGGCAATCAGCGACTTGGATGCACTCATCGTTTCGGCTTGCTATTGTTGGGTTTCTTGCTGGACTGTGGCAGAGTGACGTTGATGTTGCCGGTCGAATTACTCGGAACGCTAGCGACATAAGTCTGCCAAACACCATTGACGTGAACCTGCAGATCATAGGTGCCGCTGGTCATGTCTCTCATGGTGTACCCACTACGACTGATGCGGCCGGAACGCGTGCGGCGGCCGTCGGCAGGGGAGGGTACTAAGCGGAACGAAGTGCGCGTGCTGCCATCCGGGTTCGCGACGTTGATATTAAGGCTACCGAGGTAGACGTCGAAGTCGTGCTCGACGGTGCCGGCATCAGGCAGGTGAACCACTGCGCGTTGCAACGCTTCAGGGGCTGAGTTGCCCGAATCAAATTTGAAGTCGGGCCAACCATTCGGCCGTTCCACCATCAGCCAATAATCATTCGGTTCCAGGCCAGCCAAGGTGAAGCGGCCTTGGTAATCGGTGGCCACCGAACGTGTGTGGCGCAAGATCTTACGGCGTCCTATGCCGCCTTGATCGCTGCCGGCAAAGAGTTGTGGGACCGCGAATACGGCATAGTTTGGTTGCGGCTCGCCGTTGATGTGCACGGTGCCGCTAATCGTGCCCAAAGCGCCCACATCGAGTTCGATCACCGCCGGAGTCATCTGGCCGCCCAGAACCTCGACTCCATCCAAACGTGCCAGCGGTTCGCCGCCATTGAAAGTGAAGGTGGGGTTGAAGGTCAGATCACTGGCGTCGGTGAGCGACAGGTTCCACATGCCGGGCATCATCTCCAGGAACTCGAAACGACCATTGCCGTCGGCGAAAGTCTCGAGGCGATCCATGCCGGGGGAGTTGGCGGTGATCCGCAACTGGCGGAAGGCGCTGATGTCGCCGACGATCTCGCCACTGATGCCACAGGATTCGATCAGCTGCAGCTCGGTCTCGTAGTCCATGTCGACCAAGCCGAAGTCATCGCTTTGTGCTGGCGAAAACCCCTTGGCATAAGTCTCCAGGCGGTAGTCGCCGGAGGGAAGATTGGTGAACTCGAAAGTGCCGTCGGCACTGGCGACTGCGCGTTCGACGATGTCTCCGCCACGTTGCGATTCATTCACCTGCGGCAACCTGCTGTTGCGCGGCTTCTTCAACTTGCGCAGTTGCACATGCGCGCCCGGGTGCGGCTCGCCACTGGCATTGACCACCACGCCGGCGGCGCGGAAACCACGTTTCAGGACCACGCGTAGCTCCGGATTCGGATTTACCGACTCAACAATGCGCAGCAGCTGCGAAGTGCCGATGGCATGTTCGTCGTCCCAGGCGTAGACCATGAAGCGCCCGCCCCAAGCCGACTTCAGGTTTGGCAGTAGTTCGAATCCCCCCTCATCATCACTGACGGTGGTGGCATTCGGCGTGGCATTGCGCGGGTCGGTCATGCTGCCGGTCGGCGGCAGCAAGGAAACAGTCGCGCCTTTGACTGCAGAACCGGCTTCATCGACCACGACTCCAATCAGCGGCTTGATTGGCGTGAGCACGACTTCGATCGGGGCACTGGTGGCCGCCATCCAACTCAGGAAACCCACATAGAAGCCGTCGGCGCCAACGGTCAGATTGGTGCGGCTTGCACCATTGGGAATCAGCAGATTGAAGCGACCGTTTTGATCGCTTTCCGTAGAGGTCAAGAATGGCGCGGCGTCGACACTTTCTTCCCAATGGTCGTCACGAACTTCGATGAGCGCTCCGGCGATTGGCGTACGTGCGTCATCCATCACGTACCCCGATGCCGATGCGGCCATAATCAAACAGATTTCCATGTCTTCGAGTTCGGCACCGCTTTCACCATTGGCGGTTTGCGACCACGCCTCGAAGAAAGTGGGGGCCTTGGCGAGCAGGCGCACCGGTTGGGTGGGTAGGCGCACCAGAGTGAAGCGTCCGAGTTCATCGGTAAGTGCCGGCTCGAGGAGTGCGCGCTTGTTCTTATCGGCAGCATCGAATCCGTCCGGACCACCACCGCGGAATGGCGTGACCTCGGCGCCGGAAACAGCACCACCATGAGGGTCCAGCACCACGCCCGAAAGGCTGAAGCCCATATCCATGGTCAGCACACCAAGGTCGCGGGTGTGGCCAGGAGTGGAGGGCTGATTGAATAGTTCGAAAGTTGCGAACTCAGGGTGACGGAACTCGAGCATGAAACGCAGGCGTTCGCGTGGCGGCTCGGGCAGCGCGAAGTAACCGTCGGCATTGCTGGTGCCAGTCCAATCGGCCGGCAAGACATTGCGCGTTTCATCCCAGGCGCGCGCCCAATCGAGCATGGCCATAGCGAAGACCTCGACACCCTCTACTGGATTGCCCGCTTCATCAAGGATGCGGCCAGTGAAGCTGGGGATGAAATCCAGGTCTGCCAGGTCGGTGGTTTCGTTCTCAAGGGGTAGGTCGACGTCGACATCGGTACGTTCCAGCGGATCCGAGCCGTTGCCAGAGCCATTCAAACCACTGCCATTCAGGCCGGCAACATCTTCCAACTCAGGGTCGTTCTGGTTGCTGCTAGGGTCGTTGCCCAATTCCGGGTTGGTCGGACCACTATCCAAAATCACCCAACTAGCGATGGCCAGTAGGAATAGAGCGATAAGCGGAAGGGCGATTCGATTTGACATGCAGTCTTATCCTACGCCCAACATCGGCCTCGCGCAGGGGCGTTGACGGCAAGAAACCGCGTTTTTTTAGCAGGACCGGCCAGCACAGGCCCTAGTGCGGCGGATTACGTTCGCGCGCGTAAACTACGCCCCATCATGCGCCTTTCCCGCCTCCTCTTTGTGACTTTGCGCGAGGACCCGGCCGACGCCGAGGTTCGATCCCACGCCCTAATGGCGCGAGCTGGATTCATCCAGAAACTCGCTGCGGGTATTTACGTCTATGGCCCCATGATGTGGCGCGTGCTGCGTCGGGTCGAAAATATCGTGCGTGAAGAGCATGATTCCGCCGGTTGTCACGAAATGCTGATGCCAGCTATGCAGCCTCGCGAGCTTTGGGAGGAGTCCGGCCGCTGGGATCGCTATGTGCAGGAAGGCATCCTGTTCAACTTTCGCGACCGCAAGGGCTCGCAGATGTGCCTCGGTCCAACTCACGAAGAGGTCGTCACCACTTTCGTGAAGCGCCAGGTGCAGTCGTACAAGCAGCTGCCCGTCACGTTGTATCAGATCCAGACCAAGTTTCGCGATGAGATCCGCCCACGCTTCGGCCTGATGCGCGGCAAAGAGTTCATCATGAAAGATGCCTACTCCTTTGATGTCTCTGAGGAAGCGATGGCGGAATCTTATGCCATGATGCGCCAGATCTACCGCAACATCTTCACGCGCTGCGGTCTGCGCTTTACTCCGGTAGAGGCCGATTCCGGCGCGATTGGTGGCTGCGGTTCTGAGGAGTTCATGGTCGATGCCGAGACCGGCGAAGACGGCATCGCCGTTTGCCGCGAGACTGGTTATGCAGCCAACTTGGAGAAGGCGGTGTCAGTCATCCCCGCACCAGCTGAACCAAGCGAAGAAGTCGCCATGCATAAGGAGCCAACTCCTGGTGCCAAGACTTGCGAGGCACTGCTCGAGCAATTCCCTGAGTTGCCGCTGACCCGCTTGCTGAAGACCGTTCTCTACAAGGTCACCTTTGCCGACGAAGGTGAGGGCGAGAAGGATGGCGTGGTTGCGGTCATGTGCCGTGGCGACCGCGAGATCAATGAGATCAAGTTGTCGAACTACCTCAACGCCTTGGCGGTGGACCTTGCCAGTGAAGAGCAGGTCAAGCAGGCCACTGGCGCCGAAGTCGGTTACGCCGGCCCGATCGGTTTGGCCGATCACGTGCGTTTGTTGGCCGATAGCTCGGTCGAAGGCGTTAAGGGATTCCTCTGTGGCGGCAACGAGACCGACACCCACTATCTTGATGTCTACTTCGGTCGCGATCTGAAGCAGCCTGAGACCGCTGATTTCGGTACCGTGCAGGCGGGGGATAAGGTCGTCGAAGGTGAAGGGGGAATCGAAATCACCCGCGGCATTGAAGTGGGCCACATCTTCCAGCTCGGCTGCAAGTATTCCGAAGCCATGCAAGCGACCTTCTCGGATGAGAATCAGAAGATGCAGGTCATGTGGATGGGCTGTTACGGCATTGGCGTTTCGCGCGTTGCGGCTTCGGCGATCGAGCAGAACCACGACGATAGCGGCATGATCTGGCCACTGCCGATCGCACCTTATGCCGTGCACTTGGTGCAGATGAAGGCTGGCAAGGAAGATCAAGATGCACTCGCCCAAGAGATTCACGACACGCTGGAAGCGGCTGGCGTGGATGTGCTGTGGGATGAGCGCAAGAAGGTCAATCCAGGTGCCAAGTTCAAAGATGCCGATCTGGTCGGCATTCCGATTCGGATTGTCGTCGGCCGCGACGCCGGCGAGCGCAAGGTCGAATGGAGCTTGCGCTCCGATATCAGCAATAAGGAAGGCTTGGGCGCTGACGAAGCGATCGAGCGCGCCAAGCAACTCGTTCAGGAGTCCGGTCGATGAAACTACTGCGTATATGTCTGCTGTTGGGTTCGCTTGCGGCCCTTGGTTTAGTGTCGATGGCGGCGCCAACGGCTCAGCCAACACCTGCTGCTCCGGGTCCGGCTCACGCCGTCGCTCAGTCCGAGCCTCAACCACCCGCACAGTCAACCGCCTCGTGGGCAACCCTGCTGGCCGAAACCTCGCAGGACCCAGTCATCAGCTGGGAAAAAGCTGGCGACTACATGGGCAAGAAGGTCACCGTAACCGGCACAGTGGTCCGCACCCACGACAGCGGCAAGGCCACCTTCTTGAACTTCGCCACCGATTGGGAAGGCACCTTCAGCGCCGTGATCTTCGCGTCGCTCGCCTGCGATTTCTCCGAAGCGCCAGCCACCTTGTTGCTCAACAAGGAAGTGCGCATCACCGGCAAGATCAAGGATTACAACGGCTCGCCAGAGATCGTCATCGAGAAGATCTCTCAGCTCGCTTGGGCCGACGGCACCCCGGTCATTGCCGGCATCGACGCCACTCCGCGTGCTGCCTTGGTCACCGCTCCGGCTGCCGAAGGTGTGCGCGTGGTCAGTTGGAATATCGAGAACTTCTTCGATGAGCTGGATGACCCTTTCACCATCGATGAGGTCACAAGTCCATCCTTCGTGGCGCCGGAACGCCAGCAGCGCGTATCCGATGCGATTCACGCCATGAACCCCGATGTCTTGTGTCTGCAAGAGGTCGAAAACCGCGCATTGCTGGAGCGGTTCAACAGCGCTTACCTATCCGACCTGGGTTACCAGGTGGTGTTATTCGAAGGCAATGACAAGCGCGGCATCGATGTGGCCTTGTTGAGTCGCCTGCCGATCGAGAGCGTGACTTCCTACCGGCACTTGCGCTTCGAAGACACCGAAGGTCGCGAGCAGCATTTCCGTCGTGATCTGCTGCGTGTGCATATCGGCGGCAAGTTGAACGCCGATGCTTACATCGTGCATTTGAAGTCGCAACATGGTGGCAAGAACTCCGATGTCATCCGTACCTCGGAAGCGCACGCTGCCGCCAGCATCATCGCCAAAGAGATGGCCGCTGATTCCAACTACCGTGGTTTCATCTGCGGTGACTTTAATGAGGTGTTGGAAGAGTCCACCATTCAGGAGTTCCTGAAGATCGGCTTGGTCGATTCCTGCGCAGGCACCGACAAGTACACCTACAACAAGAAGCCATACCTGACCCGCATCGACTTCGCCTTGTTCACCCCAGGCTTGGCCGGTGAAGTGCAGAAGGGCGAGGTGATCGACGACATCCAGGGCGTTTCGCTGAAGTGCGCATCGGATCACTACCCGGTGAAGGTAGAGCTGAGCTCGGGGGTGAAACAGCTTCCAGCAGGCTTAGACAAATAGGCAAAGCCCAGAATGTCGGTTTGTGGTTCGGAGGGATTCCTTTGCCCTCCTGCTGCCTGCTCCTCCCAGGGCGCATAACCCCCAAACCTAATTCACGCGATTTCAGTGCGTTGCATCATGAAATCGATTCCTTCCCCCTTGGTTATGGCGCCGCCGAGATTTTCACGGGTATCGCCTCCTTTGACGAGACAACCGTATTTCCGGGCGGCCAAGGCCCAAACCTCGTCGCAGATGGTTGCACTTACGCCACCAATGGCGATTCGATTCGATGGAATGGAGACGGCTACTTTGGTATGTCGACGGTAACGGTCATGGGCAATGGTCCGTCCTTTTCCTTGACCTACGATGTCCCTACCGGCAACTTGAGCTTTACTCTGCAGACCTTCGATGGATATCCAGATTCGATTTCCGTCTCTGTTTACGATGCCGGTGGCGCATTGCTATCCAGCACTGCGGGGATCTCGGTTCCTGATTCCACTCCAGTTCCTTTCGCCTACACCAGTGCTTTGGCTGGCTCCGTAGTGATTACTGGCGGCGGAGTCCTGATTGGTTACTCGCTGACTGGCGCTGGCCCAACCAATACTCCCTTCGGTCCTGTCGACATGAGTGCACCAATCACGACGCTGCCGACCTTGACTGCGAACGCTTCCGGAATCGCCTCCATGGCTACTGGCGTGCCAGCTCGTGCCTCAGGATTCACGGTTTACACTCAAGCAGCAGACCTCTCGGGCGGTTTGTTGAGCAACTCACTTGCTGAAGTGATCCTCTAAAGCCAAGTCGTTGGCTTCCAATCATCACCGGGTATGACCCGGTGATGATTTTTCAATTTCACCAAGACTTTCCTGCGTAAATGCGGAGCGCCACGGGCTAGGGCGTATCCGCCTTCTTCACCACATCGTCGGGCTGCAAGCCCAAGTCCGCGCGATCATCACGCACATAACCGCCGGCGTTGTCCGGTAATGGTTGATCGGCCGCAACCATGGCGGTGTAGGCGCCAAGGCAGACCACGTTGGCCAAGTTCAAGCTGCGCACTCCCTGATTGATTGGGATGTAGATGCGGTTGTTCGGATAACTGGCCAGCAGCTCTGCCGGCAGGCCGCCAGATTCGGATCCGAACACCAGCAGATCATCACCCTTGAAGCTGCTTTCGAACAACGACGTGCCGCCGCGCGCTGAGAACAAACGAATGCGATCCTGCAGCGAACGCTCCGACCCGGCTTCCAAGGCCTTTGCCGCTGCCTTCCAGTTCGGATGCACATGCAGATCCACCATCGGCCAATAATCCAAACCGGCCCGCTTCAAGTAACGGTCTTCCAACTTGAAGCCCAGTGGCTCTACCAAATGAAGCGGCACACCCAAGGCCGCAGCCAAACGCGCAGCACATCCGGTGTTGTGGGGGATCTCAGGGTGAACCAGGACTAGTTCCATTGTGGATCCTCTGGTTCGTTCGTTGCACTCGGAAAGCTACGCCCAACAGCCTGCTGCTTCTCGAATTCTTCCAGCACCTTGGTGGCGCGCTTGATCGGGTGCAACTCGCAGAACACCTTCAGCTTGCGATCCATCTCAATGGGCAGATGCACCAGCAGGATATCGGTGAGGTGGTTTAGTGTTTGATTCTCTGCACCCTCTGGGGTGGCGCCGGCCAAACTGGTGATGGCATGCAGTAGTTGTGCATGTGCCAAGCTTGCTTCACTGCCTTTGATGGGGATCTCGGGATGTTCTTCCACATCCACCTCGCGATAAGGCTTGCCACTGGGCTTCTCATCAACCACCACCGCGCGGTACTTGCCACGCAAGACAATGTTGAAATTGCCTTTCTCATCTTGTTGGTGCTGCATGATCTCGCCGACTCCCGCAACTTTGGCGATTGGCGGGGCATCGAAATAGTCTTCTTCCCAGCCAGGCAGCAAGGTGCCGATCAGTAAGTCACGCTTATTGCTGGCGAGCAGGTCTTGCATCAACTGCAGATAACGCGGCTCGAACAGGTGCAGCGGAATCATCGCCTCTGGGTAGAGGATCAGGTTCGGCAGCGCGAAGAGGGGCAGGCGGCAGCTCATCCCACGACCAGGTTCTCTGCGAAGGCGTTCAGGCTTTCGCGAATGGTGGCTGCGGGTAGTTGATAACAAAGATCTTCAAACAGGTAGCGGTGGAAAAAACGCTCATCCTTGCCGAAGCTGCCTGCTGCGGCAGCGGCCAGCGCCTCACGCGCGGCCAATCCACGCGTGGCGGCATCCGTGAGGCAGGATTCCAAGCCACCCAACTCAAAACCAGGGCGAAGGATCCAACCAGCGAACACAAAGGGGAGACGCGTGAGTTCTTGCCACGACACGCCCAAATCAATGATTTTCCAGCCTCCTTGCAGGCTAGAGGCCGCCAATGCCGGGTCGCCGATTAGCTGAACAGCATCCACGCCATGGCGCACAGCCGATTCGAAGGGTTCGGAACTGGGGCATTCTTGACGAACAGCAGCAGCAGCGCCGTTTCCGGCCAGGATAATGCCAGCTAAGGCACGGCCAGTACGCGAATGCGGATCGGCATACCAGGTTTGCACCTCAGACAAATCCGCCAAGCCCGGCCGCAAGAACAGCAGTACCGAGCGAATCGGGCCATCCGAGGCAATCACTGGACCTTCATCCCATAGACGCAGATCGCTGTCACCCAAGGTGATCACCGAAGAGGCCAAAGCCGCATCGAGATAACCGCTGCGCAAACCCTCAGCCAGCTCAGCCGGCGGAGCTTCCACCAAATCAATACGCGGATGATCAATCAGACCATCGGCCAGCGGCTGTGCCACCAAATAGGGGACTGTGCCTACGCGCCACAGAGTGGACACGGTCATCTCAGACGCACAGCTCCTCGACCGGGTCGCCGTCGGCGAAATCGTTGACGATGTCATACACCGTGTTGCGCTCGACCGGCTCGCGTCCGGCTTGACGAATCAAACGGTGAATATCCGCGCGGGTCAACACTTCAGGGGTGCTGGCGCCGGCGTCGTGATAAACCTTCTCTTGAGAGACGGTGCCATCCAGGTCATCAGCGCCCATCGACAGCGCAGCCTGCGCCACGGCCAAGCCAGTCATGATCCAATAGGCCTTGATGTGCGGCACGTTATCCAAGAACAAACGGCCGATCGCGATTGAACGCAAACGCTCTAGCGGGCTCGGAATCGGCAAATGGCCCAAGGCAGGCGTATTCTCGGGGTGGAAGGCCAACGGGATGTAGGTCTGGAAACCGCTGGTATCGTCTTGCAACTCGCGCAAGCGGTTGAGATGGTCGACGCGCTCTTCCAAAGTCTCGGTCATGCCATAAAGCATGGTGCAGTTGGTCTTGAAGCCATACTCATGAATGCCACGCGCCAGCTCCAACCAACGCTCCGCACTCATCTTCTTCGGATACAGCTGCTGACGTACACGCTCGCTGAAGACTTCAGCGCCACCGCCCGGCATCGAATCCAGGCCGGCTTCTTTCAGTTCATCAAGAACCTCCGGCAACGGCTTATTGGCCAAGCGCTCAATCTCATCGATTTCGACCATGGTGTAAGCCTTCACATGGATATCGGGCCGCGACGCCTTGGCCGCACGCAGGATCTCCAGGAAGTAGTCGTACTTCAGTGCGGGCCACACGCCGGCCACCATGTGTACCTCAGTGGCTTCGGGGTTGGCTTTGGCGAGTTCTTCACCGACCTGCTCCGGCGTCATGCAGTAGGCGCCGTCATCACCGGGCCGCCGCTGGAACGCGCAGAAGCCACAGAACTGGTTGCAGTAGTTGGTGTAGTTGACGTGAATGTTCACGTTGTAGAACGCCACATTGCCGTGCATACGCTCGCGCACATCGTTGGCCAGCATGCCGAGCAGCGCCACATCATCGCTTTGGTACATCGCCAGGCAATCATCGGTGCTCAAGCGCTCCTGATTCGCGACCTTGGTCGGAATGCCCTGTAGGCCGGTTCGGGCGGCACGGAGCTCAAGGGCTTCAGTCGGCAATTCCATCCGGTCATTGTATTCCGTCGGATAAGGGCTTGTTGCATCGAGAAAACTGCCATTTCTCGTTAGAATTCCCCCCGTCATGCCGCTCGACCTCGCCGAAGCCGCCAACATGCTGGGAGTCTCTTCCGGCACCGTGCGGCGTTGGGCTCGTCAAGGCCGGCTCGGCATCATGCGCCCCAGCGGCGAGTTTCGCTTCGAGCAAGGGGAATTACGCAAGTGGGCGCGTAATCAAGGCCTACGTCTGCGCAGCGGGTGCAGCACACACCGACGCCCCGCAGTAGTGGACCCGGATTCTTTCCCGCTGAGCACCGCTTTGGACCGAGGGTCGGTCCTTCATCAAGTACAAGGAGCCTCACCCGGCGAGGTGCTTTCGAACTTGGTCGAGCTGGCGCCGCTACCGGAAAGCTGCAATCGCCTCGGCCTGTTGGAGCAACTGCAAGCCCGCGAGGCACTCGCGTCCACGGCCTTGAGTGATGGCGTGGCACTGCCGCACCCGCGTAAACCAAGCACGGAATTTGTCAGCGATCCCATGCTGGTGATCGCACTGCTCGAGCAAGAAGTGGATTGGAACTCCATGGATGGCAAGCCGGTGCACACTGCCATCTTGTTGATCAACCCAACGTCGCGCGAACATTTGCAAGTGTTGTCGCGCTTGGCTTTCGTGATGCGCGAGCCGGCCTTCCCGCGCGCCTTGAGCGAGCGTGTTGAAGGCGAGTTGTTGCGCCGCTTAGTCAATCGTCTCGAGGGCAAGACCGTCGAATGAAACGCGAAGGACTGTTCCGCACACGCGGCGCCCGACGTGAACCCTGGCAGCTAGCCTTCGCTGCTGTTGCAGTGGGGGTGGCCAGTGCAGCTGTCGCCGTTGCATTGCGTAGTGGCGTGCATTGGTTGTTCGCTGCCTTAGAACCGATCCGCCAAGAATGGTGGGGCATGTTGCTGCTGCCAGCCGCTGGCGCGATGCTCGGCGTTTTGATCATCCGCGTGCTCTTCAACGAACCTGGCGGCCACGGCGTGCCGGCGGTGTTGGAAGCGGTCACGCGTAAGGCCGGCCACATGCGCCGACGTTCGATCGTTAGCCGCTTGCTCGGTAGTTTGGTCAACGTGGCTTCTGGTGGATCGGCAGGACTAGAGGGCCCTATTGTCTACTCGGCCGCAGCCGTCGGTAGTTCGGTGGCGGGCTCCATGCGCCTTGCCGAACGCCAGCGCGTGATGTTGCTGGCTTGCGGTGTGGCCGGTGGTATCGGCGCAATCTTTAATGCGCCCTTGACCGGCATGATTTTCGCTATGGAAGTGGTGTTGGCCGAGTGGACCTTGGGCGCCTTGCTGCCGATCGCCGTTTCGGCAACCGTGGCCACCGAGATCGGGCGCTTGGTGATGAAATCCGAAAGTGCCTTCACGGTGACGGCTTCAATGGATTGGGGCGGCATGGATCTGGCGGCCTCTGCAGTCTTGGGCGGTTGCGCGGGTTTGTTGTCGGTGGGCTTGGTCGTGATGATTTTTGCTGGCGAACGCTTCACGCGGAAGTTGAAGGTCGGTTTCTGGACCGCCAAGTTAGGCGTGGTCGCTGGCCTAGGTGGTTTGTGCGTGGGCATGTTGGGATGGTTGGAACCCGGTGCGATCGGGGAAGGTTATGAAGCGGTGAACGATGCACTCAGTGGCGAGATGGTCGCTGGCGGCGCGCTGTTGTTATTCCTGTTCATCAAGTTGCTCGCCACCACCATCACTCTGGGTAGCAACTCACCCGGCGGCATCTTCGCGCCGTCGTTGGTGCTCGGCGCTTTGCTCGGCTATGGCTTTGGCGGCTTGCTGCATTGGATGATGCCCGAAGCCGGTTTCGCCACTCCTGCATTCTTCGCGCTGGCGGCCATGGCCGGATTGGTATCGGGTTCGATGCAAGCACCCTTCACCGGCATCATGCTGGCCTTGGAAACCACCGGTGGTTGGAGTGGCACCTTGCCGTTGATCATGGTGTCGGTCGTTTCGGTCTTGGTCAGCCGCACCTTCCTGCGCCACAGCTTCTACACCTGGGAGCTTGCCGAGCGTGGCGAGTTGATGCGCCCTGGTTCCGACCGACGCATCCTCGCTGAGATGAACGCCGGCGAGATGATGGATGCTGAGGCGGTCACCATCTTGACTGGTCAATCGCTCGACCATCTTGCACAACTGCTGCCCACTACGGTGCGTAATCACTTCGCTGTGATCGATGAGCAGGGCATCCTGCAAGGCATGCTCGATCTCACCGCCCTGCGTGGTGTGATCTTCGACGAGACTCTGCGCCGCGTGACCCCAGTCGACACCGTCATGGATACCGACGTCATCCCGATCCGCGAGGATCAAGACCTGCTCGGCGCGATGGAGGTCTTCGAGGAATCCGGAGCCTGGGTGCTTCCGGTTGTCGACTCCGAATATCGGTTCCTTGGCACCTTGTCGAAATCGACCTTATTCGACCGTTATCGCACGGAGTTGATCGTGCAGACGGCGGATCATCAGGTTTAATCGACCAAGCGAGTCATAGCTTTCTTAAGTCGTCGGAGGCCAATTCGCTAGGTGCGGTGACAGTGTGATTCCGGGATCCTCTGTCGACCGCGAGCGCATCATCTTGCAGTGAGATCCAAGGTCACCAGAATCCAGTTTTCCAAACCCAAGGTCGCGTGTGTGTGGGGCGCTGAGCAGCCTGGCTTCGCCACGAATCGCGCCTGGGCACCTTGCTCCTTTTTGGAGGGTCGCTCAAGGACTACGGGCTGGCCCCAGAGACGAAACCCGTGGTCCAATTGTGGTAAAGGTGACTCGGTTGGCCCATCGATCTCAGGGCGCGTTCCGATTGACAGGCAACTTCGTTCTCGCCCGAAGGTTGGTGCAGTCCGTGAGTGTCGAGCAAAACAACTGCCCACTCCTCCTCCCAGCACGGATTGCTTCCTATATGGTGGAAGGGTCGTTCCTCGAAACCCATTCCCGCTCCAGACCATGTGCAATCGCATCCTCGCGACTTCTGTTTTTTTCCTCCTCAGCCACAGCACGCTGCTTTCAGCCCAGGAAACGTTAAGGATTAGCCCTCAAGGGCTGTTTCCAGCACCATCAGCAGTGAACCACCAAGACGCTCATGGGTGGACGTTGGATGTCACACCTGTAACAGCAGATCTGACCTACATCGAGTCTGACCTTCGTCTTGAATCAAGAAACGGAGTGGTACACCTCTTGCCAGGCGTCGCTGGCACCGGATTCCTGGTTTCCAAATACGGGCAAGTTATCACTACTGAAGCGACACACTCAGAAGCTGTTCCAGTGCGCGTGCGCGTTCTGAGCCCAGACGGCCAAGTACAACTAGAAAGAGAAGTCTTGGGCTTAACAGATCCAGCCTTATCTAGTGACGGCGATCAACTGGTGCTGCGTACCCGCAAGAGCACCACTGTCCTCGACCTAGAGAGCTTCGAAACGATTCAATATCCTCGATACGCTGCCTTTGCCGTTGGCCCAAATGGGGCGCTCGCTGGACTCGTCATTGGCACAAGCGATGTCCGCTTGCAGGACCGAGATGGATCTGTAGTGGAAGCTGCTTTGCCTGAAGTGGCAAGGCGACTGGCTTTTGCCGCGGACGGAACCCTGCTCGCCCTGACTTCACGGACCTTGTTCCGCATCAACCGAAACACTGGCGACATCACGGCAATCTCCTCCTTACAGGAGGACGGCGAGTTCCGCGATCTTCGAGTTCATCGAGGCGAAGTTCACTTGGGCGCGCGCCTTGCTCAGAGTGAGGGCTTTGCTGGATATCAAGCTTCGATCGATGCTCAAGGCAAGACGATAAGCCAATCGCTCACCACGGTCGCTGCTACTCCGCCGAACCACCTTGCAAGCTTGCAGCCCCGAGGTTTGGTGCCATGGCCACTCGCGCCAAATAGCCAACACCCAATCGGAAACTCTTACGGGGAATACCAAAACTACGGCAGCTCGCCTTATTTGCATCCGGGGATCGATGTCTTGGGTAACCCCGATCAACAGGTTTTTGCCGTGGCCGATGGCGTCGTCAAGGCAGTACTAACAACAAGTGGACAGTATCACTGGCGCGTTGCAATCGGCGGACCTGGTAGCGGCACGACCTCTGGCCACTTGTATGCACACCTTAGCCAGTCTTCCATTACCGTCAATGTGGGCGACACGGTTGTCAAAGGACAACTTCTTGGCGAATTAGTGCCCTGGCCAACTTCCAATTTCACACACTGTCATTTCAATAGCCTGGAAGACAGCGGGAATCAGTGGTTTGGAGATTGGCTCGTGCCCAACAACGTCCACGAAGACTTAGAGAATGTCAACGAGACATCAGTACCGGTATTCGAAAATGCTCGCGGCAACGACTTGTTTGCATTTTGCAGAAACGATACCTCAAGCTATCTAAACCCCAGCGCGCTGGTTGGGAAGGTCGACATCATCGCTCATGTGGGGGACAAGATCAATTCCACGTGGACATGCAGCGTGCAGACGCTTCGGTATTCGATCTATCCGGCAGGCAACCCAGGAGCTCCAATTGTTGACAACAAACTATCCGTCAAATTCGACATGGCGCTCGACACCTACGGCAGCGGCACCATTGATTCGTTTCTCGTTGACCTCTTGTACAAGGAAGACTCCACCTGCAATACCGATGGTGATTACAACAGCCGCGAGTTCTTTCATATTTTGACGAACTCAAACGGAGATCGAATTTATGACGCGGCCGATGAAATCGAGGCATGGGACACGACCGCCGTCCCCAACGGTAGCTATGTGGTAGAAGCAGTCGCTTTCGATGTCGCTGGCAACAGGGCCACCGCAAGCATGACCGTTACTGTCAGCAACTAGTCAGGCGCGCCTTAGAGAACGCTTTCACAATCACTTGCAACGCACGAAAGTGGGTTGCTTAAACTGGTGGCATGTCCCACCTGACCACCTTGACCAGCCTATCGGCAATTCTCCTAGCGAGCACATTACTCACCGCTGGAGAACCGGATTTCCAGGATCCACAGGTGCAGGTCGAACAGGAGAAGCTGAATCTGCTCATCATTCAAACCGATGAGCATAACTTTCGCACTCTCGGGTGCTATCGCGAGACCTTGTCCCCGGAGCAGGCGTTCATGTGGGGGGAAGGAGCGGTCGTGCTCACTCCGAACATCGATCGCATCGCGCAGGAGGGAGCGATCTGCACCAGCTTCTATGCCACGTCGCCGGTCTGTTCTCCTTCGCGTGCCGCCATGATGTCGGGGCGTTACCCGCAGAACACTGCAGTAGTCAGCAATGACATCCCGATGTCCGACGACGTCGTGACCTTCGCGGAATCCTTACGGCGTGAAGGGTGGATGACTGGCTTCGCCGGCAAATGGCATCTTGATGGCACCGCCAAACCTGGCTGGGCACCTGCGCGTGATTTTGGTTTCACGGACAACCGATACATGTTCAATCGCGGCCATTGGAAGCAGTTCGAAGACACTGACGATGGCCCCAGAGTGAAGGCATCGGATCAGAAAGGGAAGCCGAGTTATGCAGTGCAGGGAGCGGACCCTCAGTCCTTCTCCACAGACTTCCTCACCGATCGTGCGATCGATTTCATCGAGGAGCATGGCGATGAGCCGTTCTGTTACATGCTGAGTCTTCCGGATCCTCATGGACCGGATACCGTGCGCCCGCCCTATGACACCATGTATGCCGGGCAGGAATATGTGGCGCCTCGGACCTATGACGTGTCGAGCGAAGATGCGCCGCCGTGGGCCCAACCAAAGGGTAAGTTCCAGAGCATGGCCAAGTACTTTGGCATGGTCCGATGCATCGATGACAATGTCGGCAGGATTCTGGAGACCTTGGAACAGAAGGGTCTGCTCGACCGCACGATCGTGATCTTCACATCTGACCACGGTGACTTGCGCGGCGAGCATCATCGACAGAACAAAGGCGTGCCCTATGAAGCGTCGGCGAAGGTGCCGTTCCTCATGCGCTTGCCAAGTGCCATCCCAGCAGGCACGCGGATCGATGAGGCACTGGGCATGGTCGATTTCCTGCCGACGATCCTCTCCTTGATGGATGTTCCGACCGCTGGTTTGGAGGAGGGGCGTGACGCATCGATCCTGTTCCAAAAAGGAAGTCCGCCTGAGCACTGGCAAGACATCGCCATCATGCGCCAAGCCGGTCGTAAGGGGGAAGGCTGGTTGGCTGCCGTCGACGACCGTTTCAAATTGGTGGTCGCACCCGATGCACAGCCATGGTTACTGGACTTGGAGCAGGATCCCGATGAACTGATCAACTTCTACTCCGATCCGCAGCGGCATGCCGATGTCGTCAGGCTCGCGCAACATCTCTTGCACTACGGTGCTGAGAGTGGTGATTCCTATGTCGATGTGCCGACGGTGAAGGCGACGTTGCTGAAAGCAGTCTTTCATGGTGAAACGCAAAAGGAGCATGAGGCGACTCGTCCGAATATCGTGTTGATGATGGCGGAGGATATGTGTCCGGACTTGAGTTGCTATGGCAACGATGTTGTGTCTACGCCGAACCTGGATCGCTTGGCTTCGCAAGGTGTGCGTTTCGATAAGGCCTTCACCACTTCTCCGGTCTGCTCGCCATCGCGATCGGCCATGATGGTTGGCGTTCATCAGAGCACCATTGGCGCGCATCAACACCGGACCCAAAATAAGGCGCCGTTGCCAAGCGGAGTGAAGACCATTGTCGAGCATCTTCGTGATGCGGGTTATCACACGATTCTTGGCGGTTTGGGCAGTGGCAAGACGGATCTGAATTTCATCGTGGCGAAAGATGTGTTCTTTCATTCGAAGAAATGGGATGACCGCCCAAAAGATAAGCCCTTCTTCATGCAGCTGACTTTCAACAACACCCATCGCAAATGGGGGCGTGATGAGCAGCGGCCGATTGATGCGGCTTCGATTGAGGTGCCGCCGTACTATCCGGATCATCCGCTGGTGCGCAGGGATATTGCCAACGGCTTGGAAGAGATCCAGGTCATGGATCGCCTCGCTGGCAAGGTGCTCGACCGATTAGAGAAAGAGAAGCTGCTCGACAACACCCTGGTCATCTTCATCGGAGACCACGGACGCTGCCAAGTGCGCGGCAAGCAGTTCCTCTACGACAGTGGACTGCATGTGCCGTTGATCATGCGCTGGCCAGACAAGATCGAGGCGGGTAGTGAGCGTGGGGACTTGGTCTCATCGATTGATGTGTCGGCTGCCATCCTGGCCGCAGCGAAGGTGGAGTTGCCGGAGTACCTGCATGGCCAGAATGTGCTCAACACTGAACAAACGCTACGCTCTTATGTATTCGCCGCGCGCGGCAAGATGGATGACACGCACGATGCCATGCGCGCAGTGCGCAGTGATACGCATAAATACATCCTCAACCTGATGCCCGAACGCGCTTACTGCCAGTTCAACAAATACAAGGAGAACTCCTACCCGGTCTTGGCCTTGTTGAATGTGATGAACCTGAAAGGCGAGTTGAACCCCACGCAAGCTTTGTTCATGGCGCCGACGAAACCGGAAATAGAGTTGTACGACTTACGCACCGATCCATTCGAAATCCACAACCTTGCGGGCAAGCCCGAAGTTGCGGAAGTCGAAGCGCAACTGCGCGCAGAGTTGGATCGCTGGCGCAAGCAGATCAACGACCAAGGCGTGAGTGAAGAGTTCCGCGCCGGTGGTTGGCCGGCGGTCTACCCCACGCGCACGCTAGAGGAGTGGCAGCAGTTGTTAGATCGATGGCTGGAAAAGCAGAGTTGAATTCCGTCCCTACCTTTTACCCTGCTCCGATAGACTTTCGTGCGTGGCTAAAGAAGAACCACAATTCAGAGTCGATTCATTGGGTCGGTTGCTACAAGAAGGCCACCGGCAAGCAGTCCGTGACGTGGGAAGAGACCGTCGACGAGGCGCTCTGTTATGGCTGGATTGATGGCGTTAGGCGTGGGGTCGATGACGAGTCCTACATGATCCGTTTTTCACATCGAAAGCCTAAGAGTGTATGGAGCCGACGGAACATCGAGCGCGTGAAAGTACTCAAGGCCGCGGGCCGTATGAGAAAAGCAGGACTCGACGCCTACGTATTCAAAGAAGTGCACACCGACAGCGGTTACGCGGTCGGTGACCGACCGGCGACACTGCCTGCGGAGATGATGGCCGAGTTCAAGAAACACATCAAAGCGTGGGCGTTCTATGAGTCGCAGCCTGTGGGCTACCACAAACAAACAACCGCCTGGGTGACGAGCGCCAAACGCGAAGAGACCCGGCAGCGCAGGTTGGCTACCTTGATCGACGACTCGGCAGACGGACTGCGCATCAAACAGCTCCGGCGCAAGTAGACCTGACTTTACTTTGTCTCCTGCGGAGGGTTGTATTTCTTCGCCGCGCGATCCTTCTCGTGCAGGGTGCGATCTCCCCAGTCACCAATTACGACGGCTTCGTGTTGAGCTTCGGCGATGTTGATCAGGATTTGCAGCAGGCCTTGATTATCTGCAGCCAAGTTGTTGCTCTCAGTCGGATCGACATCCACTTGGTAGAGCTCCCAATCAGCGTTCTTCTTCGGCCGCACCGCTTTCCAGACCTTGTCGGTTGGCTCAATCAAATGCTCAACCGAAGCCGCAGGCACACGCACAGCACGCTGGCCACCGAGTTCCCAGTACATGAAGGAATGTGTTTCTTGCAGCAACCCTTCATCGCCGCCGAGTAACTCCGGCAGGAAAGAGATGCCGTCGGAATCAATCGGTGTCTGCACGCCAGCGAGTTGCGCGAAGGTCGGCATGAAGTCAGGGAAGTAAGCGGCGTGATCGCTGATGCGCCCGCCGGTGACCTTGTTCGGCATGTAGGCGATGGCAGGAATACGTAGGCCGCCTTCATAGACCTTGCCTTTTTGGCCGCGGAAGGCAGCGCCCGTCTGCGGGTTCACATTCGGTCCATGGAAACCGCGCGGGTGATCCTTGTCGCGAAAGTAATCCTGCCCGCCGTTGTCTCCGGTGAAAACGATCAGCGTGTTGTCGGCAACGCCAAGCTCTTTCAGTAAAGCGCGCACTTCACCCACTTGGCGATCGACCATCGAAACCATGGCGGCATATCTGCGTGCCGGCTCTGGCCAATCCTTGTCCTTGTAGAGCTGCCAAGCTGGATCCTCATCAGGAATGTTGAACAGCCCATGTGGGGGAGTGATTGGAAGGTAAGCAAAGAATGGTTGGTCCTTATTGCTGCGGATGAAATCCTGGGCCGCATCCATGATTACATAGTGCGAGTAAGTCTCGCCCTCGGTTCCACCGTAGTTTCCTTGTAGCGGAAGCTCTTCACTGTTGTGCAAGATGTAAGGCGGGTAATAAGTGTGCGCATGCACCTGGTCGTAATAACCCACGAAAGTATCGAAACCATGCTTCTCCGGCACGCCGCTGGAACCACGTCCACCGCAACCCCATTTGCCGAATCCGCCGGTGACGTAACCAGCCTGCTTCAACACCGACGCGATCGTCTGCTCTTCAAGGCGCATCGGTGTTCCGCCGCCATTCGAGCGCACCGACGTATGCCCGGAGTGTTTGCCGGTCATCAAGCTTCCGCGCGTTGGTGCGCAGAGTGGCGAACCTGCGTACATATTGGTGAAGCGAATGCCTTCACTTGCCAACGCATCCAGATTCGGGGTCTGGATGTTCGGATGTCCCATGTGGGATAACTCGTAGTAGCCGAGTTCGTCGGCCATGATGAAGACGATGTTCGGCGGCTGCTCTTTTGGCGTTTGATCTAGAGCTGTGGCTTCAGCGCGCAAACCGAGTTCACTATCCCTGAAGCCCTGCAGGGTGGCTTTCATCGCGGCCGCGCGCTCGGGGTTTGCGCTGGCTAGGTTGTTGCGTTCGCTGAGGTTCTTAGACAAGTCATGCAGATGGTCTTGTCCCTTCCTGCCAGTACCTTCCGTGAATTTCCACGAACCATCGCGCAGCGCCAAGCCGCGCGCTTCCTCGACCATCAACGACAAACCCACGCCATCCTTACCCAAGAAGGCATCAATAGTATTGCGACTGTCGGTCGCTTGATTCGCTTCCAATTCCAAGCCCAGCAATGAAGCGAAGGATGCGGTGAAATCAATTTGATTCACCAACGCCCCGGAAATTCCCGGCTGGATCTGCTCCGGCCAACGAATGATGAATGGCACGCGCGTACCACCTTCGTAGATCTGGTACTTGCCGCCGCGATAAGGGCCAGAGCCATCGTGACCCTGATCGACCTCTTCGGTGGAAGTGCGCACCACGGTGCCATCCACGTAACCATCGTCATAAACCGGACCGTTATCGCTGGTGAAGATTACGATGGTGTTGTCATCAAGCCCGAGTTCTTCCAAGGCTTGCATGATTGCGCCGGTTGACCAATCCAACTGCACCATGGCGTCGCCACGGTAGCCCAACTCTGTCAAACCGCGGAAACGTGGGTGCGGCGCGCGCGGCACATGGATGTCTTGCGATGAGAAGTACAGAAAGAAAGGCTCATCCTTCTTCTGCTGGCTCAACCAAGCCTTGGCTTGATCGAGAAAAACATCCGCCATGGTTTCATCATTCCACAACGCCGACTTTCCGCCCCATTGGAAACCGATACGGCCGATCCCATTGATGACCGAATTATTATGGCCGTGACTGCTTGGATAGTAGGTCATGGCTTCCGGGTTCTTCTTGCCATCGGGATACTCCGTACCACTGAATCCTTCCGGCGCCTTGCGGCCAACATAGAGCGGATCGCTTGAATCCAGATTGACTACCGCGTGATTCTCCAGATAAACACAAGGCACACGGTCGTTGGTCGATGGCATCAAGAAGGAATAGTCAAAGCCAACTTCCAATGGCCCAGGCTTGACCTCGCCATTCCAATCCACAGGCGTTTCGCCATCGCCGATTCCAAGGTGCCACTTGCCGACCACTGCAGTTGCATAACCGGCTTGCTTGAACATCTGCGGCAAGGTGTACATATTTGGCTTGATTGCCATCGGCGCGTTTGGTGCCAGCACGCGCACGTTATGACGAAAGCCATGAATGCCGGTCAGCATCGAGAAGCGCGACGGCGTGCAAGTAGCCGCGGTGCAGTGGCCGTCGGTGAAACGCAGGCCTTCCTTGGCCAAGCGATCGATGTTCGGCGTCTGGATCTTGTCGGCGCCGTAACAACTGACATCGGCGTAGCCCACGTCGTCGGCGTAGATAATCACCACGTTGGGCTTGTCGGCGCTGTGCAGGGGGGTGCCCTCTTGGGAAGCGGCAAGTTGCGACGGCGAGTCTTGCGCGGCCGCGTCTGCAGCAAATATCCTTTCCTGATCATGATGAAGGGCGGGAGTGCAAGCGGGCACTACGGCAAGAAGAAGCGAACAGCGGCGCGCGAATCGGAGCAACATGTTCGAATCATAAGTGGGAAGCCGAAGGAATTTCAGATTCCCAAAGATTTTCTGCATCATCGTCGCCGTCAAACACATTAGGGTGCGAAGACCATGAATACGCCGCCTTCCACTCCAGATTCCGACGCTCTGCTCGCGCACAGCGGTTGGGTGCGTGCTTTGGCGCGCAATCTGGTGGTGGATCCGTCTGCGGCCGATGACGTGGAGCAGCAAGCTTGGCTCACCGCGATGGAGCGCCCGCCAACTCACGGCGGAAATTTGCGTTCGTGGTGGGGGTCGTGGTGCAGACTGCCGCTACCAAACGGTGGCGCGAGGTTGCGCGTCGGCAAGAAACCGCCGGCAGCAGCAGTCTTGAGGATCGCGAGTCCGGTGTCGCAAAACCCGACGCCATGGCCGAGCGCCTCGATACTTTCCGTCGCTTAGCTGATTCCGTCGCCAAGTTGCCCGAGCCTTATCGCTCGGTGATCTACTTGCGATACGTCGAGGGAATGTCGGTACGTGAAGTTGCCAAGCAACAAAGCGTGCCGCTTGCCACCGCGCAATCTCATGTCCACCGTGGATTGGAGAAACTGCGCCTGATGGTGGCGGATAACATCGGCTCGCAATGGCTACTCCTTCAAGGCCTTCAATAAGGACTTGGAGATTGATCTCACCACTCCGGCAGTGGAATACGACAGGGCCATCGACGACCTGCGCGAGTTACGCAGGAACTCATACGATCCAGAAAGCCGTTGGCGATGATTTCTTAGGACTTGCGGTCCGTCAACGCCGACGCCAGCGCGACCACTTGCTGTTCGCTCATGGTCTCGCCACTCTGCCCGGCCTTCTGGCAGTCTTTGAAGATCTCATCAATTTGCGCACGCGTGTCGGAGGGGAGGTCCTTGGCGCGCGTGTTATTCGCTTGGCTCAGCGGCAGTGCCTGTTGTTGCGCATGGGCACGATGACGCAAGGCGTTGAGATGGACCAGCGCGCGGTCGAGCAGGATCCATCCGAAAGCAGGATTGCTAATCGGTCCGAAGCAACGCATGTGGCCATGCTCACCGGGGAACAACTTGGCCAAGCGATCGTGTTGTGGCGTCCAATGCTTGCCGACGCGATTGCTGCCTAGCCAAGCACCAGCAGCACCGACCACACTGCCAAGCGCAACACCTGCACCAAAGCTCAAGCCGCCAACCGCCAAATCGATCACGCCACCCGCCGCGCCACCTGCTGCCGCAGCTCGCACCGTGAGTTGATTGGTGGTCAGGCCGAATAGCTTCCAGTTCTTCTGATCAAAAAGATCGCCGGCTTCGAAATCGAAATCTGTATCTTCGCGCTCGATGCGATCGAAACCGTAATGGCGCTCGATGCCAAGGCGGCTGCGATCTTCCAAGCGGCGCAAATGCTTGCGGTATTCCGCGACCAGGTCCTCATCGAGGCTCTTCGGCTCATGGCTCGGATCAAAGGAAGTTTGCTCCACATAGGACCAAGCTTCGAGTAAGTATTCCGCAACCAGAATCGTGGCATCTTGATCACGCTGTTGCCGACGCTCGACCAAAGCATCCACCGCCCGCGCCAATTCACTCGACCAGGTCTCGTGCAACTCACCGAAGGTGCGCAGCAGTCGAATGCGATCATCGAAGTCGGCTTCGTGTGCATTGAAGTCACGCACCACGCTGAAGAATTGCTGCAACACCGGTCGCCACGAATCGGCACAATCATCATCGCCGATGCGATTCAACAAGGCCACGCCCGGCCGCCCAGTCCAGCGCAGGATCTCCATCTCGGCCTCGTGGGTGGCGCGGTAGGGGCGCGAACCATCAACGACATAAAGCACGCCCGCGCTGGAATCTTCCAGCAATGGCGCGAGCAGTTGGCACTCATCATGAAAGCGCGTGCCACCATGAAACTCTTTCACAAAGGCGCGCACCGCATCCAGGCGTTGATCGGCATGCTCGGCGCGCGCTTGCATCCACTGCAAAGCGGCGGCCGCTTCCTGAAAACCTGGAGTGTCGATCAAGCGGAAGACTACGCGGCCATCCAGCTTGAAGTCATAAGCGGCGGATTCCGAAGTGGTGCCTGGGACCAGGTCGATCGGAATCGAAGTCTCTTCCAACAAGGTTGCCACCACCGACGACTTGCCTTTGTTGACATGTCCGACCACCACGAAGCTCGGTACTTGTGCATTCATGCACCTGCTCCTTCGGTGGGTGGTTGTGGTGGCACCGCACTGACATGCAGATGGTCATCACGTAGCTGCGCCAGCGTGCGTTTCCAGATCAGTTGATCTCGTTCGCTCGGTGCTTGCCATTGATTCGCAGCACTTAGCTGAATCGGGCAGACCTGGATCAAGCAGCCACTGCCCAAGGCATCGCGCAGCGACCGTACGAAGGATGTGAAGCGTTTGTCCGGAGCTTCGCCAGCCTCAACGACAAGCTGCACGGTTGGAACCTTGCGCTCTGCAAGTTGAGCGACCACATCTTGATCGGACTGCAAATCACGGCCACCAGCAGCGAGGGTCAGCGAACTGTTCCAATCACCCCAAGCGACCATAGTCAGGTCAGAGCCCTTGCTGATCGATGCATTGGCGGCATAGGAAACAGAGCCATCAGCAGCAGAATCAAAACCCGCAGCAACCCTCACAGGCACCGGCAGCATCACATCAAACAGATCCTGCAAGCGACGGTGATTCCAATCCAAACCGCGCAATTGCTTGGCACGACCATTAGCGGACCACTGCATCAACAGCAAGCGTGGAATCAAGCCCCACACCAACAGGTTCATCATCACGAAGGGCCACCAAGCGCGGCCGTCGGCGCTAGGGACTCGGAAGGATCCTTCCAGTGGATTCCATTGGGTGGCTTCGATCACGCGTGTTGCCGGTACCCAACTCTCTGGAAAGGCCCAGCCCCATGGCGTGGCAAGAACATTGACCAGAGCTTCCATATGCACCGGCTCGACGCTGGCGAAGGTGGTGGCCCAACCGAACTGCAACTCGCTAAAGAGCAGCATGCCCACGAAGACCAGTAGTGCGCCGATGTTGAAGAACACGGCGAAGCGTTGCGTGAGCCCCAACCAGATCCAACGCTCCACTTTCTGCGTGCGCGGCAAGGCTTGCATCATGTCGCTGGCCGAGATGCGCTTGGCCCAACTCCAGCGATGGGTCCATTTCATGAGGGTGGTCAAGGCGCCGAGCCACTGACGTCCGCGGGCCTTGGCGAATAGCGCGAAACCGAAGGTGCCAACCAACAGGCCGACTTGCAGCAACACCAACATGCCAAGACACAACCATAGGTTGACGGGCTCACCACTTGGCGACGACAACGCCGCGCGCCCGGTACCCATGCCGATGATCAAGCCGCCGAAGGTCGCGAATCCGCCGACCAAACGAAAACCGCGCACCATGGCTGCACCGGGCAGCAACTCCTCCTGTTTGCGCGCCACGCGTAGCCAGGCCTTCACCGCCAACAATCGCAAACCGCGGTCGCTGACCAACTGCCTGCGTAATTGCTCGGGCTCGCCTTTCAGATCCTTCGCGACTGCAGCACCTGCTTCCACGGCCGACGCCTGCCACGCGTGTTCGCCGCGTTGCAGACCATATTCAGTATCGAGGAAGTCGGTGAGTTCGGTCACACTAGTTGGTGTTTGCCGGTGGCTGCGGCACCGCAGCTTTCCAGTTCACCCGGCTGCGGCGTTGCGCCACGTGGGTCGATGATGTCATAACCCTGATTGCGCTGGCGTGGAGCGAATCCCGCCTCGCGAATATTGCGTTCGATGTTCTTGATCTCGACGAGCTCGAAACAACCAGCCGCGCTGACCACATTCTCTTCCAACATGGCCGAACCGAAATCGTTGCAGCCCATGCGCAGCGCCAACTGTGCAGCACTTGCACCTTGAGTCACGAAACTGGCCTGGATGTTGTCGAAGTTATCCAAGTAGATGCGCGCCAATGCGGTGGTGCGGAAGTACTCGGCGTGGGTGGCCTTCTTCCAACCTTCGGCATGCAGCTGATCACCAAGCGGATTGCCGCCCGGCTGGAAAGTCCAATCGATAAAAGCGGTGAAGCCACCAGTGCGATCCTGCACCTGACGCAAACGCTCCAGGTGTTCGATGCGATCAGCCACCGTTTCGATATGACCGAACATCATCGTGGCCGTGGTCTTCATGCCGATGCCATGCGCCTCTTCCATGATGCGCAACCAGGTATCGGTGTCGGCCTTGCGCGCGGCAATTTGCTTGCGCACGCTCTCAGTCAGGATCTCAGCGCCACCGCCAGGCATCGAGTTCATGCCGGCAGCCTGCAAGCGCTTCAACACTTCTTCGGTGCTGCACTTCGAGACCTTCGACAGGTGATGAATCTCTGGCGGCGACATCGCATGCAAGTGCAAGTCCGGCCAACGCTCCTTCAAGTCCCGGAACAACTCAGAAAACCATTCCACACCCAACTGCGGGTGATGACCACTCTGCATCAGGATCTGCACACCGCCTACATCCACGGTCTCTTGCACGCGTTTGTAGATCTCCTCGCGATCCAACACATAACCCTTCACCTCATCCTTCGGCTTAGCATAGAAAGCACAGAAAGTGCAATCCGTCACGCAGATGTTGGTCGGGTTCAAGTTGCGGTCAATGATGTAAGTCACCACCGCTTCTGGGTGCTTACGCCGACGTACTTCGTCGGCCAAAAACGCGAGCGTGTCCAAGCCAGCGTTTTCATGCAGGAACAGGCCTTCCTCCTGGGAAAGGCGTGCGCCATCGAGGACCTTAGCGGAGAGAGTGGAGACGTCCATGAGCGCGTATTCTAGCGGCCGCCGTGCACGCGCCTCCAGCGGCTGTCGAGCACGCACCTCCAGCGTCAGAGCAGCCGGCGGCTTTAGCGGTGCGCGGGCTTGGCGGCACTGCAAACAGGCAGCCTGCAGCCTAAGTCCCGTACCAGGGCCATTCCATGCCGAGGAATGCATTGATCGCCATGAAGATGCCCAGTCCGCGCACCAGTGGATCACGCCAGGCCTTGCCTTTCTGGAAACGCTTGGCGACAAAAAAGCTCAAGACCGCGACTTGAATGGTCATCATTAGCATGAAGACACCGACGTTGTCGAGCAGGGTGTCCTTGCGGTGACCAGTCCAGTCCTTGACGTTCTCCTCGAAGATGCTGATCACCGTCTGGCCACCCATCAGCACAGGCCAATGGAAGGGCGCGCCCACGATGGCACCGGCTTGATCCCATTCAACGCCACCGTCACCGATCATGCGTGCAAGCACGGCCACGACTGTGATTGGAGCCACGCAAAGGGCCAGCCAACCGGCGCCGCGTCGCCATTGGTAAAGGAACTTATCGTTGCTGTTGCGGAGGTAGGACACGATGAACCAAAGGAACAGCGCCGGTAGCAGGATTCCCAACCACATCAGTTCATCTCTGGGTTATCGGGCATCTTGGTCATCCACGAGAATTGTGGGTCGATCTTCGCCATCAAGCGTTCCCACAGCAAACGCCAATCGGTGGTCCAAACATCTTCGACCTGGCCGGGCAGCGCATGCCACGAATCAGCATCCATTTCATCCTGCAGCTGACCTGGGCTCCAGCCGCTGTAACCGATGAAGAAACGCAGCGTGCCTTTCTTC
Source organism: Planctomycetota bacterium (assembly GCA_024229395.1). GTDB lineage: Bacteria > Planctomycetota > UBA1135 > UBA1135 > UBA1135. The sequence goes on from JAAESM010000027.1 coordinate 183,422, forward strand.
TCTAAAGTACGATGCACCAGCTCCATGTCGCCGCCGAAGAAAACACCCGGCAGCACCGGCAACACGCTGACGGGATCCTGTTCCGGACCACTCAACACATGCAGGCAATCGTTGCCGACCGGACCGCCCCAAAGTAGTGGGATATCCAGCTTGCTGATGTCCTCCAGTCCAGAATCTTCCGGCAGTACATCCTCTAATTCCACATCCAAAGGCCGATTCAAGGTCAAGCCGACCGTGCCGTGTTCATCGTGCGTGCAGATCAACACCACCGTGCCATCGAAGTTGGGATCCAACATCGCGGGGCGCGAGATCAGCAGGGTGCCGGCTTCTATTTTCATCTTGGAGGGCTTGGCGGTGCGGACTCCTGCATTCGTCGCAGTTCGTCGACCGTCTGCTGCACCATATCACGTTGCGGGTGGTCCGGTGCCTTCTCCAAGAAATAGTCCAGCGTGCGAATCGCCATTTCCACGCGGCCTAGCTCAATCTGCAGGCTGAACAGCAATTGCGCAGCTTCAAGGCGTGTTGGGTCTTGGCCGAACATGCCAGTGGCAAGCTGCAAGGCTTCTTCAAAGCGACCGATCTGAAAAAGAGCCGTGGTCTTGCCGAGCATGGCGGCATCCAGGTTTGGATCTTGTTCGAGTGCCGTGTTGAAGAACTCGAGCGCTTCAGCCATCACCGAATCCGACAACTCATAGTGACCGGATTCGCCATGCGCCATCGCGGTCTGCGCGCGGCAATTGGCCAAACCCAGATAACCGATGGGGGAGAACTTGTAGTGATCGACCACACGTTTATACACCGCTTCCGCACCGACGAAGTCGTCATCCAAGTACAAGGCATCGCCAAGGCCAAGGTTGCCTTTCTCACGTTCGACGGCCGTCACAAAAAACAGGTCGGGGTCGACCGCAAGGCTTTCTTGATAAGCCTCCAGCGCGTACTCGGTGAGGCGCGAACGAGTCAGCCGGTCGGTCTCGTTTTGAGCGCGTTCCAACATCAAGCGACCGTATTCGATGTGGCCGGTCATGGCGTTGGGTTCCATCTCGCGGGCCCAAGCGAATAGCTCTTCTTCACTTTGCCAATGTTTGGCACCAGAGTGCGCAGAAAAGGCATTTGGAATCACCAGCACCAACAAGCCAGCCCATGCCCAAGTCTGTTTCGGCAGCCGGCTCAACAAAGCCACTGCCACCAGCGCGAAGCCAGCACTTGGCAGATACAAAAAGCGTTCCTCGAAGGGGTATTGACCCAGCGCCTTGGTGTTCAGCACCGGAATCAAACCAGCGAACAAGAGTCCTAAACCGAACAGTACCGTGCGATTCCGACGCTGTCGCAGCCACACCGCCAAGGCGGTTAACGACAGCAAGGCGCCGCCGATTCCGATCCACAAGCGCGTGCTATCCGCCGCACTACCAAGGGTGAGCGGGCGGAAAGGCATATGAGGCCATGGCCAAAGCAGGAAGGCCAGGTAGCGACCGATCAGCGAGAAGGACAGGCTGATCTGTTGGCCCTGATCGAGCGCGTGGAAGGTGTTGACCCGGTCAAAGCCTGCCGCAGCGCTATCAAAGGCGCCAAATCTCAAAAAATATACGGCAATCGCAGCGGCACTAAGGGAGACAATCGTGAGCCAACGGTTGTGGCGGCGAGGCAGCATGCGACTGCTTGATCTCCAGATCCAGGAAGTGCGGATCACGGCGAAGGAACTCGACAACCTTGCGCACGCCATCGACCGGGCCGGCAATGGTGCCTCAACAGCCGGCTTGGGACGAAGCACTGCAATCGCCATGGCGAGCAGCCAAACACCAAAAGCAGCTTCCTTTGAAAGCATGGCTACAAGAAGGAATAGCCCGCATCGTAGCGATTGGTGCAGCGCCAAACTGCGCAAACTGAGTAAGCAGAACAAGGTGGCGAGTAGTTCCGGAATAGCCGAAATCCACGCTACCGACTCGGAATGACTGCCATGGACGGCAAACAGCACCCCTGCGCCGATGGCCAAGCCACGGTGCCAGCCAAGAGCCAGAGCGAGCGACGTAACTGATGCTGCACAAGCACCATGCAGCAATAATGAAAACCAATGGAAGGCCCTTGGCGAGCCATCGCCCAATTGCCAGAGAATGCCCAAAGTAGTGGCGCCGAGCGGGCGGTAGAAGCCCGAGCCGAAGCGGCTCTCGTCGACCAACTCCCAATATGGGGTCACGAAGGATTCCCCAATCACCGACCATTCTTGCATGGTGGGATTCAGGCTGATCAGCGAGCGATCGTCGTAGACGAAATCACCGCCGCGCACTGAGGCGAACAGGAACAGGCCGATTAGGGCCGGTACCAGCAGGGAGGAGAATCTGGTTCGAGACATTCGGTTTTGGGCCACCCGCGGCAGCCGACCTAGCAAAGGATAGGGAATATTCAGCAAGATTTGTGCCGACTTCGTGTGATTCCAGCAGTGAAAGATGCGCCTTCATACATTACTCTGTAGCGGTGCGCGATTCCGCAAAACCCCTAGTAGTGACTGTATTGTTCGGCGGCCGGTCCGCTGAGCACGACATCAGCCTGCGTTCCACGCGGGCAGTGGTTGCCCACTTAGACCCCAAGAAGTACGACGTCCGCCTAGTTGGCATCAGTCGCGAGGGTGAGTGGCTGGATACTGCGGAGTCCAAACAGTTGCTCAAAGATGGCAGCGTCAACGGCCCTACGCGCGGTCCTTACCTGCCGGCAGAAACCGATGTGGTCTTCCCAGTTCTGCACGGCCCTGGGGGAGAGGACGGCAGCCTTCAAGGTTGGCTGGAGCTCCTGGATGTACCTTGCGTGGCTAGCGGTTGTGCCGGTTCCGCCATCGCGATGGACAAATCCGTCGCCAAGCATGTCTTGCGCAGCGCCAACGTGCCGGTGTTGCCGTGGATCGATGTGCGTCGCCGTGATTGGCAAGCGAATCGTTCAGAGCTGTTGACCCAGATCGCCGAGCAGCGTGGTTTCCCATGCTTCGTCAAGCCTGCCCGTTTAGGTTCGAGTTTGGGTATCTCGAAAGTGGATGATGTGGAGTCTTTGGCGCGTGCTTTGGACCACGCCTTCACCTTCGGCGAATTCCTGTTGGTCGAGCCTGCTGTGACTTGCCGCGAGTTGGAAGTCGCCGTCTTGGATGGCACCCCAGAGATCGTCAGCCTGCCTGGTGAGATCCTCGCCGAAGATTGGTATGACTTCGATAGCAAGTACCGCAACGAAAGCGCGGAGCTGAACGCACCCACCGAGAATCTTGAGCCACGTATGGCCGACGCCCTGCGCGACTTCGCCTTGCGTGCATTCCGCGTCTTGCGTTTGTCCGGCATGGCACGCGTCGACTTCTTGTTGGATAAGAAAGCCGGTCGGTATTACCTCAATGAGGTCAACACCATTCCTGGCTTCACGTCGATCTCGATGTACCCGAAGCTGATGGAAGCCGCGGGCGTACCTTTCGATCAACTCTGTGATCGCTTGATTGAGTTGGCTTTGGCCGAGCGACGTTTCTCCGATTGTGCAGTGGATGCACCGCCGGTGGAAGACGAGCAAGAAGCCGCTCAGTAAGCCATCTTCAGGCAGAACACCGATCCACCGGACTTCATGAACTCACTGGTGTCGATCGGCACTGGCGTGAAGCCACGCGCGGCGATCTTCTCTTCCAATTCCGTAGAGCCAGCCTGCAAGAAGACATGCTGCTTATCAGGGCAGAATGCATTGCCGGCGAAGTTCATGCCTTCGGCTTCATTCAACGCAATGGCATTGGGGAAGGCCTTATGGACCAATTCCAAACCGGTTTCATTGAAGGCTTGTGGCATGTACAAGGCCGTCGTTTCATCAAGCGCTGCGAGCGCGGTATCCAAGTGATAGAAGGGCGTGTCCTGCAACTCATAAAGCAGCACATCCATTTCCGGGTAAGCCTCAGACAAGTGCTGCCAAGCCTCTTCGCTGGAACGTTGACCGATACCCGCGTGAAGAATGAAACGCCCCGGATGCAGGATGCCGTCGCCGTGGGCTTCGAAACGCGTGACCGATGCCGGCATCGACTTCGGCTCTAGGCCAAGTTGACGGAAGTAGCGTTCATGCTGACTGCTCTCGCCAGCGCGCGAACCGAAGGCCATGATGCCGAGCCAAATATCCAGACCGCCACCGGGAAGCGGAATGGCCATGCTGGGATTTGCGGTGAAGCACAGATCCTCAAGACCATCTTGGGCGGGCAAAGCCACACAGTTCAAACCGGCGCGGCGCTGGAAGGCCTGAAACAGATTCAACCACTGCTGGCGCGCGAGCTCTTCATCGACCTTCAACAGATTGCCATCGGCATCCTTCATGAAGTCATTGATTGCTTCCTTGACGGTGAAGGCCGCTGGATCCGCCATCAACACATGGCGAGGTAGGGCGACTGGGGCGGCGCCGGCCACTTCACGTGACCATTCATCAACGGAACGAATGAGGGGCATGGCTTAAGGTTGGTTCGTGGGAACCGAAGGCTTACAGGACGTCGCGACTCTTGGCAGCCGACGAAGTCATGAACATGGCCGCGATGGTGGTACCGAAGATCACCAACAAGGACTTCAACACCGACGGCATTTCGGTCACCGGTGGGAACAGGTCGGTAGCGGAATCGGTGATGCCGCACCAAGCATGTGCCAGGCCGATCAGGTAGTAGTGCAGCGAGTATTGCTGACCTTCACCAGGCAAGGAGCCGAGCACAGAGCCCAGGATCACCAGGATCACGAATGCGTGGATGATGGCGCGTTTCGACCATACACCCAGGAATACGCAGATTGCGCCATAGGCAAGACTGGCGATGCCCAACACGCTTGTCACGCCGAAGACCAGATTGAACCAGGCCGACAGGGCGACATCGGGTTCGGCCAATGCACAGATGACTGCTGGCACGATGGCGCCAATCAGGAAGACCGGCAGCATGCCGAGCCAACCACCGAGGAACATGCCCATCAAAGGTTGCCAGCGTGGTACGGGTCGCGTGTAGATGTAGCCGATCGCGCCGCGGTCATAGAGTTCACTCAAAACCGGCAGCATCATGAACATGGTCACGAATGGCAGCACGAAGTAGAGAGTCAATGGCACCAAGTATTGGCGGTAAAGCTCGAGCGCTTGCACCGAAGAACTGAATGCCAAGGCAAGCACCAGGACCAAGGTTGGCAGCAGTGCCACGGCGATGGGGGCCAATAGGCGCAAGCCCAAGGTGCGTCGGCGTAGCGAGAAGACAGTCGTTGCGTAGATCGCGCTCATCGGGCTGATCCTCCTACGAGTAGGTCGTAAACCATTTCCAACTCTTGATCGTCGATTTCCATCGAATGAATCTGTCCAGCCAAGCCGGCCGTCTGCAATCGATCCAGCAGGGTGGGCAAATCACGCGTGTCCAAGTGCAACACGCCATCGTTGCCGAAGTCGAGGCCGGTGACCACATCTTGGGCAAGCATTTCCGCAGCCAAGCCGCGTAAGTTCTCGCCGCGTACCGAAGCACGTCGTGGCTTCATGTCGATCAAGTCACGAATCTCAGTGAGGCGACCTTCTGCCAACAAGCGACCATGGTGCAGCATGAGCATGCGATCGGTTACCGCTTCCACTTCATGCAACACATGACTTGCCATCACGACCGTACGGCCCATGCCAGCCCAATCGCGCACCAAATCCATGGTGTTGCGACGACTGACCGGGTCCATGCCGTTGAGAGGTTCATCCAACAGCAGCAAGTCCGGCTCGAACAGCAAGGCCTGCGCGATCTTGATGCGCTGCCGCATGCCCTTCGACATGGCGTTGAGTTTGACGTCGGCCTTCTTCTCCATGCCGACGCGTTCCAGCGCTTTCTCACTGCGGTCCTTGGCCTTGGCTGGGCTATCGCCACCAAGTGCAGCCATCAAACACAGGAAATCAATCGCACGATCGGTCTCGAAGTGAACATCTTCACCAGGAGCATGGCCGATGCGTCGGAAGATCTCGTAGGTGCCAGGCGTGATGCGTTGACCGTAAATCTCTACGGTTCCACGGTTCGCCTTGATCTGCCCAGTCAATAGGCGCATCAAGGTACTCTTGCCCGAACCGTTCGGTCCAAGCAAACCAACGATGCCACTTTCGATGGTGACAGTGAGACCGGCCAGTCCTTGGACTTCGCCGTACCAGCGCGAAAGATTCTCGCAGCGGATTGCAATGTCACCCATCAGACCAGACTCCGCTTACGTAGACCACGCATGATGACCAGGAAGGAAACCGCGGAAACGCCTATCGCGACGCCGAATGCAGCTCCAGGAGTAGCATTCATGTGGTCGCCATTAGCTTGGAAATCCACCCCGAGGAAGGTGCCACAGATGACCTTGGTCACGTTGATGATGGAAAAGGCCATCATGTTCTGTTGATGATCGGTGATCTCGTAAAGCACGGGGCCCATGACTCCGAAGAACAGGAAGATCACCACGAACACCAAGTTGCTCCAAGTGGCGCTCTTGGTGAGGCTGGTTACCGCTTGCACCATCAGCGAGATCATCAAGGAGATGAGCAGCAAAGCGAAGAACAAGCCGATCGGCACATGTGAGATCGCCGCGAAGTGTTCATCGTTGGGAGCCGTCGCGATGTCGGCGAGCCAGACCAGGAAGAACGGGCCAAAGGTGGCGAGCATCAGGAAACTCACGAAAGCCAGCGTGCGTCCGGTTAGATAACCAATCGGTGTGACGGGGCGCGAGAAGTACGCCTCCAGCGCGTTGGTGCGCATGTCACTGGCGATCAAGTCGTAGCCGAACAACAAAGCCAATGGCAACAGAATCGGCCGCACGAAGATCTGGATCAGCATCAAGTAATAGCTGGTGTCGACCTTGAATGCCGGCTGGCCAGCATGTTTGGCTGCCTGCTCGGTAATCGATCGCCATTCCGGGACGACTTGGTTGATCATGTACATCATGACCATCATTCCGAAGCCCAAGACCAGTGATAACACCGAAACGCGGCGGACCCATTTCGATTTCCAACCGCGTTGGATGGTGCCGAAAGCGATTGGTAACCACGACGGGCGATTGGTGCGCTCTCCACTGTAGCGCTCATATTCAGCTGCGCGGAATGCCATTAATACGCCCTCTGCTTATCGGGTTGTGGTTCAGCTTCATTTTCACCTTCAAGAGCTTCCAGGAAGGCATCTTCCAGTGAGCGGGCGGCGTCTTTCACGCCCAGCAGAGGAACGCCCGCCTTGCGCGCCAATGCGAACACATTCTCAGGTTCCACGATCAACTCAGGGTGGGTCACGACCAACTCACCATCATTGCGGCCGAGGTCGACGAGCATGCCTTCCGCTTGAGCGCAGCGGGTGAACTCTGCAGCGCCTTCACGATCGATGCGCACTCGCTTCGCGCCACGTGCAGCGGTCGTGAGTTCTTCCATGGTGGCCGTGCGCTTCATCTTGCCCTGGTCCAACACCCACACTTCATTGCACAAGCGCTCTACATCGGGAAGCAAGTGACTGGCAAGGATCAGATGGATGCCATGTTCACCACTGACGCGTTCCACCAAGCCGAGCATGCGCATGCGGCTTTGCGGGTCCAAGCCGTTGGTAGGCTCATCCAGGAACAGCACATCTGGGTCGTGCACCAGAGCGGCAGCCAACTTGTAACGCTGACGCATACCAACCGAGAAGGTGGACACTTCGCGATAACGTTCTTCACCCAAGCCGACGAAGTGCAGCACATCATGTGCACGCAACATGGCGTCGTCCTTTGGAAATCCGCAGGTTTGCGCGAAGTGGGACAACCCACTCACGCAAGACACGCCACCCAAGAAGCAGTCGCGCTCCGGCATATAGCCGATCTTGCGACGTAGCTTGGCGCCTGCGCTCTTGGTGTCTTCGCCGAAGACACGCACGCTGCCGGCGGCGGGGGCCACTAGGCCCAGAATCGAGCGCAACATGGAGGACTTGCCGGCGCCGTTCGGTCCGAGCAGGCCAAGGGCACCGCCGGAGAAGCTGGCATCCACTCCATGAAGGGCAGTAAAGGAGCCGTATTTGACTACTAGCCCCTCGAGTTCTAGGACTTTGGTGCTCATGCGGTGCTAATCGGTAGAAAAATGCTGCGCTCGGCTTTGGATGCCAGCTCACCCATCTTGGTAAACATGCGATTAAGGCGTAATGACCGAATCACTTGATCGCGCACGCGGGACAACTCAACCACACCTTCCGACTTGATTTTTTCGATACGCACGAGGTACACCCAACGTGAGCCCATAATCGGGCCGCGCACCATGGCGGTGCCCGGAGTGGTAATGCCGAAGCCTTTGAAAAGCTGGCGCATGAACTCCTCGTCGTAGCGGTTGTCCATTCGTTTCAGGTAGCCGATGCGCCCGCCGTTGCGCTTGGAAACGGGGTCACCAGAGTGCTTTTCGACCGCATCCTCCCACTTCAGGGTGTCGCCACTGAGCTGCTTGCCAACCTGATCCAGCTCCTGGTAGATCCTGATGCGCTCCTTCTCGCTGAGCGCCGTGTTGGTCTCAATGTCAAAAAGCGGCACGCGGATCCACGACGCCGTTAGGCGGCCGAAGAACTCCGGAATCGATGAATTGAAGTGGGTACGGATTTCCTTGTTGGAGAACTCCTCAGGCTGCAGGGCAACCAATCGGGCGCGTACCTCGATCTCGATGGCGGCAATCGCTAGGCTGGATTTCACGGTGCGAGGGCGATCATTGCGGTCGGCTGCCCATGCTTTGGCCTCAGCTTCGATCTGCGCGCGCGTGGCCTTGCCAATCTTATTCTTGTCTAGAATCAGCTTGTTGCTGTACCAGCGAACTTGGTCATAGAAGCGCAGCGAGTTCACATAGGCGCCGAAATATTCGACATTGCTTTCCAACGAGACCTTCAAGGAAGGGTCGTTGGGGTAAAGCTCATTGAGAATATCCTGCACCACGTAGGTCTTTTGACCCTGCTTCAGGACTTCGCGTTGCAATAGATCCTGAACTTCGGCGGTGGCAGCGGTGGTATTTGCGCTTGGCTGTTGGGCTGCAAGCGCAGCAAAAGTAGTGAGAAGGAAGGCAGACAGCATCGTAAAGGCGGGACAGCCCGTGCCCGACATCGTAACCTCAACAGCGATGTCGACGAAGAGCCGCCCACTGGACCTCTGCCTGGAACGTTTCCGCGCTGTCAGCAAAGCCGAGGCGCATGCCTTTTTTGCTCCCGGACGCGCCAATTTGATGGGCGCGCATATGGATTACAACGGCGGGGTGGTGATGCCAGTTGCTTTGTCCAAAGGGACTTACGCGCTTGCAGGTCTGCGCCAAGATGGCATGTTGCGACTCGAATCGATGCAATTCCCCGGCGAGGTCGTGGAAGTGCCGCTGGCTGAGCTGAAACCTGGCCGCACCGATGGCTGGTCCTCTTATGTGGAGGGCGGATTGTGGATTGCCATGCAGCGCTGGGGGCAGTTGCCCGGCCTGGATCTGATTCTCAACGCCGATCTGCCCATGGCCAAGGGTTTGAGCAGCAGCGCCAGCGTCGAATGCGTAGGTGTGCTGTTGGTCGCCAAGTTGCTCGGCATCAAGGCCGACGTCGACGAAATGATCCACCTGGCTCACGGTGCCGAGACTCAATATGTGGGCGTGCGCTGTGGCATTTTGGATCAGACCGCAATCTTCCTCGGCGAGGCCAACTCGATCCTGCGTTTCGATTGCCTGGAACTCTCGCGCGAACATATGCCACTCGATAGCGCCGAGGCTAGCATTGCCATCTGCGATACCGGCGTGGCGCGGGAGCTGGCATCTTCTGCTTTTAACCAACGCGTGGCGGAATGCACCCGCGCACTGACCATTTTCCAAGAGCAGATCCCAGGCGTGACTTGTTTGCGCGACGTCAGCCACGAAGAGTTCGAGCGTCATATCGATCTTCTTGCACCTGCGTTGGCGCGCCGTGCGCAACATGTGATCGATGAAGTGCAACGTACCCGCGAAGGCTCCGCCGCATTACGACGTGGCGAGGTCGCTGGTTTCGGTGCGCAGATGACCGCTGCGCATGTTTCGCTGCGTGATCTCTATGAGGTGTCGTCGCCCGAGTTGGATGCCATGGTCGAAGCCTCGGTCGAGGTGGATGGTTGCTATGGCTCGCGACTAACGGGCGCAGGTTTCGGTGGTTGCACCGCCGCCTTGGTGCACCCAGCCGCGCAAGCTGAGTTCGAGAAACATGTGACCCAGCGCTACGCCGAGGTCACTGGTCGCACCACCAACATCCAGTGGTTCGCACCTGCGGGTGGTCCAGTGGAAATCGAAGTTTAGGGCGACACGCCTCCGGCCGCCCCGGCCGCCTCACATCGAGCGATTGCCTATTCGTTCTTCTCAACCGGCATCAAGAAGATGCTGCGGTGCGCGCGACCGTCGTCAGGAACCACCAGTGCCCAACATGGGCCGGTGGCGTGATAACCAGTCTGGCTCATCACCGACTCAAGACTTGCGATTCCACTCTCGCGACTGATCTTCGAGTAGGTCGACCATCGCAGCCACTCCTTGCTGACCGTGTCACTATTCGGCCACTCCTGACTCAACTCCGCGTCAGGAGTGCGCAAGATGAAGTAACGTTGCTCGCCGGCTTGCCACCATTCGCCATTGGGTAAATTTGCCTGCTGGGCAACGCCTTGTTCTTCATCCAGAAAACGAAAGCTGGTGTTCAACACGCCGAACTCATCGCCAAGGGTGCGTTGATCGCCCAAGGCTGACGTGACCTTGCCGACTTTGCTGTCACCTTTTACGACCGGACGGAAAGCTCGGTCCTGGAACAAGGCACCATCGCGATACTCCGCCACGGTTTCGGTGCGTTTGCCAGCTTGGTATTTCCAAAGCCAAGTTTTTGGAATCAAGTTGTCTTGCTCTTGAAGGGTGCCCCAGTCGGAGAGGTCCACAGCCGAACCGCCAAGAGCGGCGAACTTGGGTAGACCAAGGCTGTTCAACTCGATCGTCAACGGCCCCAGTGGTGACTCGCGCGTCAACTTCAAATCCAGTCCAACCGGTTCCGAGTCTCTCGCCGCGGCTGCCAGGATCAGCTGATCCTCCCAACCCCACGGGAAGCGCAACACTTCCCAACGCAATGCCGTTTCGGTCAGCAACTCGGCGGCGTCGTAATCGACCACCGCGCGTGGGCCTGCTTTTAGCCAACAGTTCTTCGGGTCGTAGAGGCTGAAGGTGTTGTAGTTGCCAGCGGCACCGAGTTGAAAACGCATGCGCTCTGGTCCTGCCAACCACAACTCCGACGCCAACGCGATATCTCCATCAGGAGTATGGAAGTTGATCTCTCCAGACAGCCTGTAGTGCTGGTTTGGCCCAACAGATGGCTTTGTCGGCACTTCGCGGGCTGCGGCAAGTTTCTCAAGCAGTGCGTTTGGCACAGCTTCTTGAGTTTCACCTTCAGCGCTGCCAGTGCCGTTCGCATTTGCGTCGACGTTGCTGCCATCTTCCTGCACAGGAGGGTCCACCGGCGTTGGAGCGTCGTCGGAACAACCAACTGTGAATAGGCAAGCAACCAATCCAATCAAGCTGATCTTCGAGCCGGAGAACTTCATTGCTTCGCACTCCATTCCTTCAGTCGACGATTTGCTTCGATCAAGGTCTCGGGTTTCTTGGAGTAACAAAAGCGCACCATGTGTTCTCCGTCTTCGGGATCATCAAAGAACGAAGATCCGGGCACTGTGGCTACGCCAGCTTCGCGCACCAAACGCATGGCGAAATCCACGTCGCTCTCATCGCGTTTCTGGAACGGACGAATATCGACCATCGCGTAGTAAGCACCTTCGGGCATCTCGCACGTGAAGCCGGCATCGTTCAAACCATCGACCATCAACTTGCGGCGCTCCACATAATCGGCGCGCAACTGCTCGAAGTAGGCGTCATCCCACAACATGGCTTCGGCGATCGCTTCCTGCAGCGGCGCTGGCGCACCCACAGTCAAGAAGTCATGCACCTTGCGAATGCCGCTGGTCAAACTTGGCGGCGAGATGATCCAACCCACGCGCCAACCGGTCACGCTGAAGGTCTTCGACGCACCAGAAATCACGATGGTGCGCTCGGCCATGTCGGGCTCCAACAGCGGTGTGCGGTGCGGACCAGTGAACAGGATCTCTTCGTAGATCTCATCGGTGAACAGCAACATGTCGCGTTCCTTGATGAAGTCACACAGAGCGGTGATCTCCGCTGGGCTGAACACGCGGCCGGTGGGGTTGTGCGGCGTGTTCAGAATCACCGCCCGCGTCTTCGGACCGGATGCGCGTTTCATTGCATCGATATCCAAAGTGAAGCCATCACCAAGTGGCACGAACAAGGGCACTGCGCCGGACAGGATTCCGTCGGGACCGTAGTTCTCGTAGTAGGGTTCGGGAACCAGGAACTCATCACCCGGATCAAGCACGCCCATGATGGCCGCAATCATCGCCTCGGTGGCGCCGCAGCAAACGGTGACCTGCGTATCGGGATCGATCGTCACACCCCGACGCTTTTGCATGTACTCGCCGATCGCCGCGCGCAAACGATCGCTGCCCCAAGTCACGGCGTATTGATTCAAGTCGGCGCGAATCCAACGCACCGCGGCTTCTTTTAATTCAACTGGCGCGGCAAAGTCCGGAAAGCCTTGGGCAAGATTGATCGCGTCGTGCTCGCGAGCTACACGGCTCATCTCCCGAATCACGGATTCGGTGAAGCAACTAGCTTTGGCGGATTCTCGTACGGCTGAGCGACGCATGCGGCGATTATCGCAAACCGCGTAGGCAAGCGGTGGGATTATCGAAAACCACTCACCGCAGGGAGCGATTTCAATAAAACCACTCACCGCAAAAGCGCAGCGCGAACCCTACTGCTTTATTGCAGCGCGCCAGCTTTCGGCATCGGGGCCGAGGTCGCGGCCGTGAATGCGCGCAAGAGCTGCACGGGCGGAACCGGCAGCGAGTGGGGCGGGGTCATCCAGCGCCGCCACCAAGGGCAACGTTGACGAGGTCGAACCGATGCGCCCAAGCGCGAAGGCGGCTGCAGTACGCACTTGAGGATCTGGATCAGCGGCCAGCAGATCGGTGATCGGCGGCATGGCCACATTGGCCTTGACCAAGCCCAGCGACAAAGTGGCTTGGGCGCGCACGCTCGCTTGCGGCGAATCCAGCAACAACAGCAAGGCCGAAGTCATGGTGCCATCTAGATCCTGCTCACTGGCGGTGGCGATCTGGAACAAGGCGAAAGCGGCATTGCTCTCAACGTCGGCGCTGACACCCGAGGAACTCAGCAAGCTGTAGATTGGCCCAACGTTGGTGTTCGGCACGCTCAGCACGCCGATTCCCAGCAAAGTCTTGGCCACCACCTCGCTTTCCGAGCTGCCGACATTGTTCATCAGCAGCGGCAGCACCGCTGGGTCGCCGCAGAAACCGAGCGCTGCCGACGCAATCCCGCGGTTGCGCGGAGCCCCAGAAATCACCTGATCTTCCAGCAGAGCGCGGTTCTTGACCACGAAGATGCCCAAAGCCCGTGTTGCCAGCATGACCGTATCCTGGTTTTCCACACTCCTAGGAGCGGCCATAGCTTCGGACCATGCGCGCAGTTGACGGTCGCAATCCACGATCAAACGGCCAGTAACCGCAGCCTGCTCCGAGCGCGGCGTGAAGCCTGGACGAGTGGGCTGATCATCTGGAATCAGCGGCTTGCGGCCACCATTGGCCTGCTGCGAGCCGGCATCGCCCTCAAGGGTCTTAAAAGAGTCAAAATCGTAGACATCTTCAGGAGGGGCGGATCCACAGCTGGCGAAAAGCAGCGTGGCAATTGGAACTAACAGGGGTGCGAGGCGGTTTGGCATGGCAACGACGTACAATATATGACTGCCGTAAGCCCGGCATCTTCCAAGAACCTGTGGACATACTTGAATCGATGGCCCGTGGAGGGCACGACCGCGTCATAGCGGTACAACACGAGGCCTCTGGCTTGCGTGCCTGGATTGCCTTGCACCATCTGGGATACGGCCCTGCCTACGGCGGAATTCGCGTTCTTGCTTATCGCAGCGAGGCCGACGCCCTGCACGACGCCCTGCGCCTTTCGCGCGCCATGACCTTCAAATGCGTGCTCGCAGGAATTGAGGGCGGCGGCGGAAAGACCGTGGTGATGGCAGAGCATATTATTGACCGCCACCAGGCCATGAAGGCCCTCGGCCGCGAGATCGAAGCCCTTGGAGGCCTTTATCAGACCGGCCCCGATGCCGGTTTCACCGCCCAAGATCGCATCGACCTCAGCTCGGAAACCAGGCACACCGCGCAGTTCTTCTCCTGCGGTGAGCTGCGTTCCGGTGGCGAAGCCACTGCCGAAGGTGCCGATCATGGCATTCGCGCGGCGCTCGATTTCCTTGGCACTCCTGAGGTCAAAGGCATCAGCCTTGCTATCCAAGGTCTTGGCTCGGTCGGTCTTGCCCTGGCTAAGCGCTATTTGGCCGCCGGCGCCCGCGTTTTCGGTGCCGACATCAATGCCGATCAAGTACGCGCCGCCGAAGAACTCGGTGTTGAGATCGTGGCACCTGAGAAGATCTTGGAAGTGCCATGCGACGTACTTGCACCGGCCGCACTCGGCGGCACCGTGCATGACCTCTCGATTTCGCGCATGAGCACGCGTATCGTTGCAGGCGTGGCCAACAACGTTTTAGGACATGCGCAACAAGCGGAGCTGCTGCGGCAGAACGGAATCCTGTTCTTACCGGACTTCGTCCTGAACGCTGGCGCACTGATTGAAGGCAGTGGTTACAGCAGTACTGGTCGTGAAGACTGGACCAGGGAGATCGCCGGCATTGGCACCACCATGCGCGCGATCCTGGACCGCGCCGATGCTGAAAACAAATCCACGCGCGTTGTCGCCGAACAGATGGCCATGGAGCGGGTCTGATGGAACCGCTCTTCATGGTTCTGTTTGCCGTAATCGTAGGCGTAATCGCTTACTTCGCTTGGCAGGCAGAGAAACGTCGGCGTGAAGAGTTCCGGATTTGGGCGTCGCAGAACGGTTGGAGTTATAGCCACCACCGCGACAAGAGCATCCGCATGCGTTATGGATTCCTCGATCGCTTGCAAGTCGGCCATAGTCGCATTGGCTACAACCTTTTGGAGGGGGAGTGGCAGGGATTCCGGGCTGCGGCCTTCACCTTTCGTTACAAGACTGGCAGCGGCAAGAACGAAAGCACACACCATTTTTCAGTGGCGCTGATTCACATCGAAGAGCCCTTCCCGGAGCTGCGCATTCACCCTGAAAATGTGTTGTCGCGTTTCGGCCAAGCGCTCGGTTTCGACGACATTGATTTTGAATCGCTGGAGTTCTCCAAGGCCTTCACCGTGCGCTCGAGGGACCGTAAACTGGCTTACGATTTTTGCCACACCGGCATGATGGAATTCCTGTTGCGGCACCGCAATACTGCAATGGAGCTTGAAGGCAACACCCTTGCCTTGTTCCGCACTCGTCATCTGTCAGCCGTTGACCTCGAACCCATGCTGAACCACCTGACGGGAATCCGCGGGTTGATGCCCGAGTACTTGTTCCGCGCCTAAAAGCCATGATCGCTCTCGTTGCCGTCCTCATGGTCCTGTCGATCTCCTTGCTAATCGTCAGGGTTGGTTCGATTGCGCTCACCATGACTGGCTTGTCGCCGCAGATGGCGCGCTTCCAATCGCGCTCGGCCTACTTCGGGGTTGGCTTCACCACCAGCGAATCGGAAAAGATCCTCGCCAACCCAGTGCGTCGCGAAATCGTGCTGGCTCTGATGCTGCTCGGCAACGCCGGTTTCATCTCGGTGATCTTCTCACTGGTACTGGCTTTGCTGGACGCACCGGATGAAGGCATCTTCAGTGAGTCGTGGTTCCGCCTACTGTTCCTCTTCGCTGGAATCTGCATGCTGTATGTCGTTTCCTATTCGAAGTGGATCGACCGTTGGGTTTCTTTGGTGGTGGCTTGGGCGCTGCGCAAATGGACCAGACTCGAAGCGCAGGACTACAGTGAAATGCTGCACTTGGCACACCACTTTTCGGTGGTGGAGTTTCCGGTCCAAGAAGGAGACTGGCTGGCCAATCGCACCTTGATGGACCTGCGCCTTGGAGATGAAGGCGTGATGATCCTCGGCATCGAGCGTACCGACGGCGCCTACATCGGCGCGCCTAAGGGCTCGGTGGTGATCAACCCAGGCGATGATCTGATCGTCTATGGCAAGAGTAAGATGCTGCTGGCGCTGGAACGTCGGCGTGCTGGTGAGCAAGGTGATGAGCAGCACCAGAAGGCTGTGACCACCAAGAAGACCATCGAGATTTTGGCAGACAAGAGCTGATTCCACCCTCTGGCGGGCTCTTATTGGTAGAATCCGCGCATGGCATTGTGGATTCCACTAGGTATTGTCCTCTTCTTGTTCTTGCTCGTGATCGGCATGTACAACGGTTTGGTTGCTGTGCGTAACCATTGCGACGAGGCTTGGTCGAACATCGATACGGAGCTGAAGCGTCGTTACGACATGATCCCGAACTTGGTGTCGACCGTGAAAGGTTATGCCAAGCATGAGCGTGAATTGCTCGAGGACATCGTCAATCTGCGCGAGAAGGCTGCCGGCAATCATGGCGATGTTTCCAGTCAGGCGGCGGATGAATCCTTGCTGCAGAGAGCGCTTGGATCGTTGATGGTGCGCCTTGAGGCTTACCCAGATCTGAAAGCCAGTAGCAACTTCTTGGAGTTGCAGAAGGAGCTTGCCAACACCGAAAACCGGATTCAGGCTTCGCTGCGTTTCTACAACGGCAACGTGCGCGATAACAACAACAAGATCCAGCAGTTCCCGTCGAATTTGGTGGCGGGCATGTTCAATTTCGGTCCTCGAGAGTTCTTCGAATTGGACATCCCTGAGGCTCGTGTTGCGCCGAAAATCGAGTTTTAGGGGGGGGGGGCCTCGGAGGAATAATTTTCTCCTGTAGTTATTTCTAGGATTTTTTTTCAGCTGCAGAAGAAACAGCGTTGATAAGTAGGCTGGAACTAGGAAACCTGAAAGTTGTTTTAGGGATCCTAGAGTCAGTCTAGGAAGGTCTCGTCCCGAAAGATGTCTCGACAGTCATTAGACTGCTCCTACTGCCCAAAGCGGGCAGTCTAGATTTGCTCATTGCTCCAGGGGATTTATCATCTAGGGAAATGAGTAAACACCGAAAGGTGCCATCTGAGGGGATGGAGTTGCGGTCCTGAAGAAATTCGGGGCCGCATTTTTTTTGGCCATGCCGCAGGCAAACGCCACGCTCGCCGCCCAGCACGCGGTACCCACAAAGCCCGAGTCCGGCCCATACGCTGCACCCTAAGCCGCAGCCACAAGGCCCAAGCCCTCTATTCCGCGGTTTCCTCTTCCGGATCTGGAGGCAGCTCCGTCTCAGGACGCCCAGCCATGCGGTCATCCAGGCGCGCGGTCACCTCGCCGCCGAGCAGCAGCACCAGCGAAACCAGCCACAGCAGGAACATCAGCAGGAAGAAGCTGGTCAAGCCGCCGTAGATCTCGTCGAAGTTGCCCAAGTGGCGCAGCCAGAAACGAAACACACTGCCCAGTAGCATCCACGCCACGACCGTCGGCAGGGCGCCGGCAAGCAGCGGGCGCAGGCCCACGCGGCGGCTCGGCAGGAAGCGATAGACCAAAACCACGAAGCAGGTCATCAGCAGCAGTGTGACCGGCAGGCGTAGCCAAACCCACAGCACTTGAATGCTCAGGTCCAGGCCGACCAGATTCACCACCATCACGCCGAGTTGTTTGCCGCCGATCAGCAGTAGATAGGCCAAACCCATGAACAGCAGGCCGGCAATGGTCAGCACCACATCTTGCAGGCGAATCAGGACCATATTCTTGGTCGGCTTGCAGCGGAACACGCGGTTCAGACCTTTGCGTGCGCCGCGGATGCCACGCGAAGTGGCCCAAAGTGAAGCCAGGATCCACAACACCAGGCTGCCGGGCGGGCGTCGGGTGGCAAATTCGTTGACGTAGCGCGACAACATGCTGGCCACATCTTCAGGCAGGCCGCTGAACAGTGAGCTGACGATGCCGCTGACGTTCTTCTCCAGCGGCAGGGCGTCGAGCAGGCCCACCAGCAGGATCAGTGCTGGGAACAGCGCCAGCATGAAGTAGTAGGTCATCTGCGCGGCCACGCCGGATAGGTCATCGTGGGTGAGCTCCTGAATGATGCGCTTGCCAATCTGCACCAATCGCCGCACCGGCCCTACGACATGATCCATGCCGTGGTCTTTGCCGTCGGAGCTGCCGGAGTTTGGCATGACCCTATTTTGCCCGCGCCGACGTCTTGATGCACCACCGCACTCGCGCCGCTAACCTGACGCCGCGATGTTCTTCCCCGCCGACTTTGATCTCTACGAGCCGCGCCTGCAGGGCGACCAAGAATGGAATCAGCGCCGCCTCGAGGTGCGCAAACGCTTGCAATCCCTAGGTGAGCAAGTGGTGAAGGCCTACTCCAAGCTGGACATCGGCTTCGACCGGCGTGAGAGTCTGCACAATCCACATGCCACCAATGGCAAACGGGTGCGTCGGCAGCGGACGATGGTTTTCCGCGATAAGAAAACACGCAAGGTGCTGCAGAACTTCCTCGGCAAGGAGCTCGGCAAGGACCTCGATTCGGCGCGCAACAACGTGCACTTTCAGATCTGCATCGACCATACCAGTTGCTGGTGGGGGCTGCGCATTGATGAGACGGCTTGGTACGACCTGAACGTGCTGGTCAAACGCGCCGAGGAATCGGATGGCCAGAAGGCATTGGCCGACGCCTGCCAGGCCGCTCCCGGTTTCGAGTTGGAGTTGAACCGTGGCGGCGCGCGGCCGCTGGAGAAGATGGCCACCCGCGATTGGCGTGACTTCGCCGGCGTGGTGCAGCCCGGGCAAAGCTCGATGGAGATCGTTGCGCGGATGCCCAAGCATGCGGTGGTCGAAGCCGGCGATGATTTTGCCGATGGCGTGATTGCTGATTTGGAGCGCCTGG
Source organism: Planctomycetota bacterium (assembly GCA_024229395.1). GTDB lineage: Bacteria > Planctomycetota > UBA1135 > UBA1135 > UBA1135. The sequence continues at coordinate 202,381 of JAAESM010000027.1, forward strand.
CGCCGTTCTATCGCTTGGCCAGTTGGAGTTCTGATTCGCCGTCGGGCGTGTCTTGGTAGCTGGCCCCGTTCTCGCCATACGGTGCTTCGCTGACGGCCGTGGCAAGGATAGAATTCCGCGTCATGGCCGTCCCTTTCTTCGACATCCAGTACAACCTCGACCTCGCCACCAAGAAGTCTTTGCTTGGCCGCTGGGAGAACATCCTCAACCACGGCGGTTTCGTCAACGGTCCCGAGGTACGCGAGCTTGAAGCGGCACTCGCCGAGTTCCTCGACATTCCGCATGTGGTGTGTTGTTCGAACGGTTCCGATGCTCTGGTGCTCGCCCTGCGCGCTGCCGGTGTCGGCCCCGGCGACGAAGTCCTGGTTCCTGCCTTTACCTTCTTCGCTTCCGCTGGTGCGGTTTCGCGTTGTGGCGCCAAGCCGGTGTTCGTGGATATCGATCCCGATACTTACCTGATCAGCGCCGAAGATGCTGCCAGCAAAGTCACCGCAGCAACCAAGGCGGTCATGGTGGTGCATCTCTATGGCATGCCCGCCGATATCCCGGCGCTTGAAAAGGTCATCAACGCCGCCGCCGGTCGTGAGATTGCGGTAGTGGAAGATGCCGCACAAGCCGTCGGCGCCACGCACCCAGATGGAGTGGTCGGTGGCATGGGCACTTCGGCCGGTTGGTCGTGCTTCCCGACCAAGAACCTCGGCTCTCCTGGAGATGCTGGCTTCGCGACTGCAGCCAACGAAGAAGTTGCCGAACGTATGCGCCGCCTGCGCGAACATGGTGGCGGGCGTCAGTATTACCACGATGAAGTGGGCTACAATTTCCGCATGGACAGCTTGCAGGCAGCCGGCCTGCTCGAGTTCCTGCCGCGCCTAGTCGAGTTCAACGGCGTGCGTCGTAATAGTGCTGAGCATTACAGTGAACTCTTCACTGCAGCTGGTCTTGCCGGCAAGCATCTCACCCTGCCAATCAACACGCCGGGCCATGTTTACCACCAATACGTCATTCGCACCGATAAGCGCGACGACCTGATGGCCTTCCTGCGCGCTCGCGACATCGGTTGCGCGGTCTATTACCCGCTATCGCTGCACCTGCAGCCTTGCTACCAAGACCTTGGCGGTCAACTCGGCGACTTGCCGGAATCGGAGCGAGCTACGGAGCAAGTCCTCGCCCTGCCGATTTATCCCGGTGTCACTTTCGACCATCGTGAGGAGTTGGTGTCGGCTGTGGCTGAATTCTTCGGTGTTTGAGTGGGTGGGGGGCGCGCGGCACTTCCTTCGCGCTTCGCAAGCTCGGCTGCGCCTCCGCTAGAGGCGCGCTGCGGCCTTGCCCCACGCATCACATTTACACATATACAAACAAACCAAAACGAACGACCAACCAGGAACAACCTGGCTAACCATTAACCAAGGCCATGCGCCTTCAGGTGTCCGTTCAGTCTCTCAATCTCACCTTCGAGGCGGTCAAGGAATTCACCAACTTCATCCAAGTCATTGGTGCGGGCAAGATCCTCGACCAGCTTGGCAGTTTCTTGAATCCCGACCGCCCCTAAGTTGGCGCTAGAACCCTTGATGGCATGGGCGCCACTGTCGATCAGGTAAGCTTTCTGTTGCTCAAGGCCATCACGCATGGTCTGCAGCCGTGCGGGGCATTCCTCAAGGAACTCGTCATAGAGTTGCAGCAGGATCTCCTTGTCGCCGAAAAGGTCCGCGAGTTCATCCACGCGGGCGGTATCTAGGGGTGATTGGGTGCTCATGGGGCGGATGCTCGATGGGATTTCGAGTCGACTCATTCGCGGCACCAATCAGGGCACGCTTAAGCGTATTCGGCGGATAACTCAGCCGGACAGGGCGACGCCATGCAGGCAGTCGCTTGCTCCAGCAGGCAGGACCCCTAATTGGATCCTTCGGACTGGCGCAGGATACGTCGGAAGCACCAGAAGTTGATCGCCAACAGACTTGCCCAAGTGAGCACCGTTAGCCAGGTGCCGAAAGGGTTCAGCTCAACGATATTGCTGGCGGCAACAGTCAACTCATCTTCGGCCCCAGGGTTTGGGGCCGTGAGCTGTGAAGCAAGAAAAGTGAGTGGCAGGTGCAACACGTTCGCGACGTCGGCAGGGGGGGCTCGAAAGCCCCGTGCCTTACTTGTACGTCGGGAACTTGTCTGATTTCAAGTCTGACCAGTAAGAAGTTAGGTCATTGCGTACTTTTCCGCTAAGTAACACTACACCTAGTACGTTCGGGAAGGCCATTCCCAAAATCATCAGGTCGCCGAACTCCAGGATCTGTGTGCTGGTGACGATCGAACCGATGAAGGTGAAGACTAAGAAGATGACCTTGTAGACCAGCGAACTCTTGTCCCCGAACAGGTAAGACCAGCAACGCTCGCCGTAGTAAGACCACGAGATCATGGTCGAGAAGGCGAACAGTGAGACCGCAACACTCAGGATGTATGGGAACCACCACAGGTCTTGGCCGAAGACCATCGAGGTCAGGCCGGCGCCGTTGTTGTCTGCAACGAAAGGTGCAGCTGCTTCAGCGAGTTCGCCACCTGGGTAGGCGCCAGCGATCACGATGACCAATGCGGTCATCGTGCAGACGACGATGGTGTCGATGAATGGCTCAAGCAGAGCCACGATGCCTTCGCGGACCGGAAACTCGGTCTTTGCAGCGGAGTGGGCGATTGCGGCAGAACCAACACCAGCTTCGTTACTGAAGGCGGCTCGCTTGAAGCCGACCACCAACACTCCAATGAAACCACCGAAGGCGGCGTCGGAGTTGAAAGCACCGTCATAGATGGCGCGGAAGGCCGTAGGGATCTCGGAACCGTGGCTGAACAGGATGTAGAGGCAAGCGAGCACATAAATCGCGCACATCGAAGGCACGATCTTTTCAGCGGTGCTCGCAATGCGCTTGATGCCGCCAATGATCACCACACCAACAGCAATGGTCATAATCAAGCCGTAGGCCCAGGAGTAGTCCTTGAAGAAAGGCACGGTTTCCTGCACCGCGTTCAGCGATTGGTTGACCTGGAAGCTGTTGCCACCGGCCATCGAACCGCCAATACAAAGGACCGCGAACATGACAGCCAGGACCTTGCCCAAGCCGCCCATGCCCATTTCCTTCAGGCCTTTCGATAGGTAGTACATGGCGCCACCCATGACTTGGCCGTTGGGGCGCACCTCGCGGTATTTCTGGCCCAAGGTGCACTCGACGAACTTCGAGGACATGCCCAGGACGCCAGCCATGATCATCCAGAAGGTGGCACCAGGACCACCGAGGGAGATAGCAATGGCCACACCAGCAATGTTTCCGAGTCCAACCGTGGCGGAGAGTGCCGACGCCAGAGCTTGGAAGTGAGTAACTTCACCCGTGCCGTGGGCGTTTGGATCGGTGTACTTGCCGCGCGTGACATTGATTGCGTGGGTGAAGCCACGCAGGTTGATGAAACGCATGCGGATCGTGAAGAACAGTGCGCCAAGAACCAGCCAAGCCACCAATAGAGGGACGGAGTTTCCGCCACCTACTGGGATTGGGTAGAAAAATACGCTGGCTAGGGCGCCGTTGGCAGTCCCCATGGCGCTGTCGATCTTGGCGAAGAATCCACCTTCCTCAGCGGGTACGGCATCGGTTGGAGTGCCGGATTCGGCTTCAGCTGCGCCGTCAGCGATGGCTTCAGCAGCAGCATCCGTCTGCGGGACGACGTCGCCAGGCTCTTGAGCATATGCCGAGGCGGCGAGGATCGAAAGCGTGACGAGGAGAAGAAGGAGGCGTTTGAAGTTCATGCGGCTGGGGTAGGGACACCGGAGCGCGGAAGGTCCGATTCTGGCGGCCCCGGGTGCTTTGGGCAAATCGTAGTTTTTGGCGTGTCTGCGATGAGGCGCCGCCGTCATCCATGGCGAGGTAAGCAAACCATGAAAATAGACCTGTCACAGATTGATGATTTTGAAGATTTCCGCGCCATTCCACCGGGCGAGTACCACTGTAGAGCTGTAGAAGTGCGCGAAAGCGACAGTCCAGCTGGTCATATCCGCTGGGGAATCCGCTGGGAGGTGGTGTCCGGTGAGTTTCAAGGCCGTACTGCCTGCTGGGATTCTCTGCACTGGTCGGAGCGCGGCCTTCCAAGGGTGAAATACGTCTTGCAAATGATGGGTTTGCGTAGCGATGGGGAACTGGAGCTCAAGACCGACGATATCGCCGGCCGCAGTGCGCTCGTTGAGTTCATTCACGAGGAGCGTGAGGACCCAACCTCAGGGATCCGCCGCATCATGAATCGAGTGCCCTATGCCGGTTATGCCCTGGCCCCGGTCGAAGTCGCATCAGGCTCCAAATGATTCCCCTTGGGGAGTCGCTTCCCACAGCTAGTCGAATCTCAGCGCTGATTTCGTACAATTCGGCCCATGAGTGGGGCAGCAGTTGCCGACGGGTCGCCGATTTTCTCCGAAGAACGGCGGCCTTCACCGTTGATGGTCAAGCGTTTGTGCATTGGCGCAGTGCTGGTGGTGGCTTTGGTGCTGCTGTTAGTGCCGTTGCCCTGGATGGCGCGTGGTGGCATTGGCGTGGGCTTATTGCTGTTCGTCTGGCTGCTGTGGGCTTCGCGCTTCACAATCAAGCTGGATCAGGAGTGCTTGCGCTTGCGAATGGCGCCATTTCCCACCCGCAGCATCCCGCTCGAGGAGATTGCTGGTGCCAGCACCCATATGAGTTATCCATGGGGTATCGGCAAACGTGGTTGGAGCATCTCCAAATCACCTGGCGTCACGGTGTACTTCACCAATGCCGGCGCTGGGGTGGTCCTGGAGCTGGTCGATGGCCGCGCGGTGTGGCTGAACTCAGATCAGCCCGAGAAACTGGTGTCTTTGTTGCCGAAGCGTCGCAAGCGCCGTTGAGCCCACGCCGCGTTATCCTGTACTTATGGACGATCGAAGTCTCGTAGCCGTGGCAGAACAAGCCGCCGCCACCGCCAAGGTGTTGCGCAATCCAATCGAAGGGGCCACCGTCATCTACGACGATGGCAGCATCAGTCGTGGCTGTCGCTTGGAGTTCGACGATCCTTCGCTGGATCAAGATTCCGTTTCCAATGCTGTTGCTGCTGGTCGCTCGGTGGGCGCTTATCGGCCATTGCGGATTGCGGTCTACTCGCCAGTGATCGACGGCCTCCCAGAGCTGAATGTGGATTGTTTACAACGCCTCAAGGCTGTTTCGGCAGATGGATTGGAGGTTATCTTCTCTTCTGGCAGCGGTGATCGCGTGACTCGCAGCTTGAGTGAGTTGCTAGCTGCGGCTGGTGTCTAGCCTGTAAGTCCCCATGACGGCAGCAGACCGCCAGCGCTACGACCAACTGGTCGCCGAACTCCGCGAGCACGAGTACGCCTATTACGTCTTGGCGGAACCGCGGGTTTCCGATGCTGAATACGACCGCCTATTCCAGGAGCTGGTCGGGCTGGAGAAGGCCAACTCAGATTGGGTCACTCCAGACAGTCCTTCGCAGCGGGTCGGCGCTCCTTTGCCCGACGGTACCAAGTTCGAGCGCATCGCTCACGCCGTGCCGATGATTTCGATCGAGTCCTTGTTCGGCAATGAGGCGATCGAGGATTTCGTCGGCCGAGTCGAGAAAGGCTTGGCGGTCGAGACTGAGGTCAAAGCCAGTTACATCTGTGAGCCAAAATGGGATGGCGTGTCTGCCAGCCTGATTTATGAGAATGGTTCGCTGGTGCGTGCAGTTTCACGAGGCGATGGCACCCAAGGTGAGGATCTCACTGCCAACATGCGCGCGGTGCGTGGAGTGCCGCTGAAGTTGCGCCAACCATCTGAAGAACCGGCGTCGTTGTTTGATGAAGCCAATGCCGCGCCGCTGCCAACCTTATTGGAGGTCCGCGGCGAGGTCATGTTCCGCATTGCCGATTTCGACGCCATGAACGCCGCCATGATTGAGAAGGGGGAAGCTCCCTTCGCCAATCCTCGTAATGCCACAGCTGGAACCTTGAAGCGTTTGGATCCAGCCGTTGTGGCTTCACGCAAGTTGCGCCTGATGTGTTGGGAAGTGGTGCGCGCTGAAGGTGTGCCTGCTTTCGAGACTCACACCGAAGCCATGGCTGCAGCTCAACAATGGGGCTTTGTGGTTACGCCGTACCGCGCAGTGGTTGAAGATGCTGCTGGCATGATCGCCTTCCATGATGATCTGGAAGAACGTCGCGATGAAATCGAGTTCGAGATGGACGGCGTGGTCAACAAGGTCGATTCTCTGGAATTGCGCAGGTTGCTCGGTTCGCGAGCGCGCACACCGCGTTGGGCATGTGCGCATAAGTTCGCACCGCGCGAAGAAACCACGCAGTTGTTGGACATTGGAGTTCAGGTCGGCCGCACTGGTCGCTTGACGCCGCGCGCGGTGTTGGAGGCGGTGCAGTTGGGTGGTGTCACCGTGCAATACGCAACGCTGCACAATGCCGGCTACATCAGTGGCTTGGATTTGAAAATCGGCGATCGCGTAACCGTGCGCCGCGCCGGCGATGTGATTCCGCAAGTGGTCGGTCCGATTACTGCGGTGCGTGATGGCAGCGAAAAAGACTTCGTGTGGCCAACCGAATGTCCGTCTTGTGAAGCTCCAGCCGTTGAGCGTGGTGAGTATCGCTACTGCATGAACCTGGAATGCCCGGCGCAGTTGCGCAGGCGATTGCAGCACTTGGCTTCGCGCGAAGCCTTGAAGATCGAAGGTCTTGGCGAGAAAGCCGTCGAGCAGTTCACCGCAGCTGGTTTGGTTGAGCGCTTGGAAGATATCTTCAACCTCGATTACAAAAAGGTTGCCGAGTTGGATCGCTGGGGTGAAAAGTCCGCCACTGCGCTGCAGGAACAGATCAATGCCGCCCGCACACCGGAGTTGCCGCGTTTCCTTTATGGATTGGGCATCTCCGAAGTTGGATTGGAGACTGCACGTGCCTTGAGTGAACGCTTCCGCACCTTGGAGGAACTGTTGGCCTTAGCCGCAGACGAAGAAGCACTCGCGAAGTTGTGCGAGATCGATGGTGTCGGCGAAGAAGTCGCTGGTTCCTTGTTGGCCTTCCTACAAGAACCACGCAACACCGCAGCGATCCAAGGCATTCGCGATTTTGGCGTGGAGCCGCAGGCTATGGCCGAGCGCACCACTGCAAATATTGAAGGCGTTAGCGGCAAGACTTTCGTGCTGACCGGCAGCATGAGCAAGCCGCGGCCGGAATGGAAGTTGGCGATCGAAGCGGCTGGCGGCAAAGTCGTCGGCTCGGTCTCGAAGAAGACCGATTTCTTGGTGGCAGGGGAGAAGGCCGGCTCCAAACTCGCCAAAGCTGAAACGCTTGGTGTTGCGGTGCTCGATGAAGAAGCGCTGCGTGCTTTGCTGCAGTAAAGCTGAGCCCGTCGTCGGCTGTTCTGTGCTGATAGGATAAGTCCATGCGAATCACCATCGTTGGGGCAGGTGTCATGGGGCAAGCGTTGGCCACAGGCTTGCAGAGTGCTGATCAGGAGTTTGACCTCCGTTTCTTGACACGCACCGCGGAATCGGCCGTCGCCGTCCAAGCGGAAACATCGATTCCATCCAGCGCTGAGATCGGCCCGTCCATGGCTGATTCTGAAGTGGTGGTTTTATGCCTGAAGCCACATAAGACGCTCGCCGCTCTCGAAGCACTTGCCCCACATTTGCACAGCAACACCGTGGTGGTCTCCATCGCTGCCGGTCTGCACTTGGGGCAACTTGCGAGCGCCCTGTCAGAATCGCAACCCTTGGTGCGCGCCATGCCGAATACCCCATGCCGAGTCGGTTCCGGAATGACCGTGATCTGCGGTTCCGAACAAACGGATGATCAGGCGGTCTCGAAAGTGAAAACCGTCTTCGATGTCTTCGGCCAAGTCATTGAACTGGAAGAAGAGCATTTCGACGCCGTCACTGGCCTCTCCGCAAGTGGCCCAGCGTTCATCTTCCTGGTAATCGAAGCGCTGTCCGATGGCGGCGTGATGGCAGGATTACCGCGCGATGTGGCGGTCAAGCTCGCCACCCAAGCCACCCTTGGTGCAGCCACCATGGTGCAACACACTGGCGAACACCCAGCTAGTTTGCGCGATGCTGTTACGACTCCTGCAGGTTGCACGATCTCGGCTTTGTTGCGCATGGAAGACGGCAAGTTGCGCAGCGTGCTGGCGCGCGGTGTGCAAGAAGCAGCTGAAAGTGCTGCGCGTTTAGGGGATTAGGAATCATGAATAGCATCAAGCGGCTTGGATTCTTCCTGCCAACCTTGATGTTTGTCCTTGCTTGCGCAAATCCTCGGATCACGAACTCATCGCAGCCAAGCGCGATGGATTTTGTTCCGGTGTTGTCGGAGCACCATCAGCTTGGGGTCGGCCCAAGGATCTCCGTGCATCCAATCAATCCCTATGGCCGAGAACTGGAGGGGAATCGCCAATGGTTGCTTCAAGGCTGGATGGAGTTTGGCATTGCCGAAGCACGCGCCATCGAGATCCGCGACCAGATCATGGACCGTTCCTTAGAGGACTTCCGTTCGACGCAGTCTCCTGACTATCGAGCTGAACCTGCGCCAGAATGGATGCGCCGAATGGCAGCTGGAGTGGCATCCGATATCGAGAGCTTCAGCGAGTTGATGATCATTGGCGGTGCGCAATTCGATGACACCTTCTATTTGGCGTATGCGCTCGTCAATGTCGGCGAAATCGGCATCTTCCTCGCGGAGTTTGCACTCCATGGATTTGACTATAGTCCACGCCTTTTACAGACGAAGTTCCTCAAGAGCCGTTACAGCTGAACCCTGCAGGGACAAGGGAAGCCAGTGCTCGGACCAACACGGTCACTACTTACCTATTCGAAACTCAGCGCACAACGGCAAGTGATCACTGGCGGCCTTGGCCACCTTCAACTTGCTGACATGAATATGTTCATCATGCAGTGGTCCGCGCCAGAAGAATTTATCCAAGGCACCTGCCGGCGCCGGACTTGGGAAAGTGCGCAATGGTTTGCGCTGGCCATGTTCGCTCCATGCATCGAAACCCGCATCGCCGATACCGGAACCGTGGAACAGCAAGTTACGCCAATCGTTAGTGTCTCCGCCTAGCAATACGGCTTGACGCTTTGGCAGGTGCCGCAGTGTGTCACTGTGCAGCACGGTCTTGACTTGGTGCATGCGTTCCGCCGCCGACAAGCCTAAGTGCCAGTTGAAAATGTGCAGATTGCTGCGGCGTGGCAGACTCAATCGCGTGTAAAGGCAGTTGCGGCTCTTACGCCAACCACGTCGCAAGTCGATCACCCTACGCTTCACGATCGGGAAGCGGCTCAAGGTGGCATTGCCATAGCTGCCGGTCTTCAACACATGCCCATGGGCCCAAGTGTGGAACTCATAGCCCATTTCCTGCGCGATCAGGTGATCGAGATAGAGTTTCTTCGAACGCGGCACACCTCGGTCCACTTCCTGCAGCAACACTACATCGGGATCATGATGGCGCAGCGTTTCCAGCACGCGCTCGGGATCGAACTTGCGATCCAGACCAATGCAGCGGTGAATATTCCAAGTCATGAGGCGCAGTAACATGAACGTACTCCTTAGAAGGCTTGGTCGAAGATGCCGAAGAAACTTTCCTGAAAGCGACTCCAAAGCGGACGCGCTTTCCACATATCGAGAGTGATCTCCCGGCACGATTCGAAGTCGCGCTGGAAGGCGCTGGTCAACTCGCCAGCCAAAGGTTTGTGCAAGGTATCCACCGCTACCTCGTGGTTCCACAAGTTCGACCAGCGATCCAGGTTCGGCGTGCCGATCAAGGTCCAGTCCTCGTCGAAAACCGCAGCTTTGGCATGTTGGAAGGAAGGCTGGTATTCGAATAGGCGCACTCCGTTGCGCAACAACTGCGCGTAGTACCTTCTTGAGGCCTGCCGCACCGCCGGGTGATCGTGCAGGTTCGGGCCAGGCAACAACAAACGCACGTCCACGCCGCGTTGTGCCGCAAAACGCAGCGCCCGACGTAATCGACGTGGCGGAATGAAATAAGCCGTGGCAATCCATGCGCGTTGTTGCGCTTTGCCCAAACGGTAAAGTAGGGTCTTGCGGAAACAACTCAGTGCGATCGCTTTTTGCGGCAATAACCGCTGCTCGTCTTGATGCGGCGGACGTTGCGCTTTCGCGGCCGGTAGTGCTTCGCCTTTCCACAAGGCTTCGAAGGCCACGCGGAATTGCGCGACCGTTTCACCGGTGACACGCAGCATGGTCTCGCGGTAGGGGCGTTCGGCTTCACGCCACCAGGGGTCGGCCACTGCCAACCCACCGGTCCAAGCCACGCGTTGATCAATCAAGACGATGCGTCGGTGCGTGCGCGTCATGATGCGCGAGCGAAAACTCAAGAACAGGTCGGTCCAACGCAGCGGATGGAAGCATTGGAACTCCGCCAGTTCTTCCAGACGCTCGCGCAAGGCTGGAGTCATGGCATGGGAACCGGCACCATCCACCATCACGCGCACCTTAGCGCCGTTGGCGACCGCCGATTCGAAGGCGGTGACTAGGGCGCCGGCGGCGGCACCATCGACCAGGATGTAGGTCTCGAACAGGACTTCATTCTGCGCCGCTGCGATGTCCGCCAGCATCCGCTGCCAAGTTGCACTGGCTTCGGTATGCAGTTCCAATGTGCCGAGTGGCACGAAGGGAAAGGGATTGCGGAGGGACCTGCTCATGGGCGTATCGGTCGACAAACTGAATTTACAACATTCCGCCCACTATCCGAATAGCTTGACGCCACCTTGACGGGTTTTTTCAAAGCCACCGCAGCCTTAGCATGAATGTTGTGCGCCAGCTCACCATGACCACCGTCGTTGCTGCCATGCTGGCCTGCCCAGTCATGGCTCAGGATCTCGACTGGGAGTTCCACGGTCGTATCGATGGCGATTGGAGCAGCTTTTCACCATCTAATGGCATGCGCGCCCATGCCGGCAACTTCGAAGAAGGCAGTGAATGGCGCCGGATTCGCTTCGGCATTTCTGGCACCGCCTGGCAATGGTTGGATTTTAGGGCGCGCTTTGATTACGACATCAGGATCAATGAGTTGGAGATCAACAACCTTTGGTTGCAGCTCGATGACCTACCCACGGTCGGCCGTTTTCGTTTTGGCTATCTGAAGGAGCCTTTCGGCCTGGAGCGCCAAGCCAGCAGCCGCGCGTTGTTGTTCATGGAGCGTTCCTCTGCTGCTGCGTTGACCACCAACCGTAACTTAGGCTTCACCCTTTCCGACGCACCGCTCGATAAGCGCGCCACTTGGTCGGCGGGATTGTTTCGCGAAACTCATGTTGCACCCGGTGGACCCGAACCGTTGATCGGCAACGCCCATCACTTCACTGCGCGCGCCACCTTGCTGCCAGTTTTTGAAGAGTTTGGTTCGGAACTTGTGCACTTTGGTGCGGCCTTTTCCCAACGCGAAGTAGAAGGTGGATTTGCCGATCTGAGCGAAGGCATGCAACTGCACTTTTCTCCAACGATCGTCGATACCGGCCTACTTGCCGCCGAAGACATTCAAAAGATCGGTCTGGAAGCAGCCTTCGTGCGCGGGCCATGGTCGATGCAAGCGGAATGGTTGCAGACCAAAGTCGAACAACCTTCCGGTGCCGAACTGCATTTCCCTGGCTACTACGTCCAGGCCAGCTTCTTCTTGACCGACACCTTCCGACGCTATCACCAACGCGCCGCGCGTTTCATGCAACCGGAGAAAGAGGCCGTCGAGATCGCTGCACGTCATTCCAAGCTCGACTTACAGAGTGGCCCCGTGCTTGGCGGTGTGCTGACCAGCAACAGCTTGGCGCTGAACTGGTATGTGACTTCGCAAACCAAGATCCAGTTCGATTTCGAGCATGCACGCCTGGAAGACGTCGGCGCGGTCAATGGCTTCGCGATGCGCTTCGAATACAGCTGGTAAGCCTAGGTCGAGGGAGCGGCTGCGACAGCATCCTGGACTGCACGGACCACATTACTCGGTGCAATCCGGTTCATGCACGGATGATCGGCCTTCGGGCAGACCTTCTGATGGCAGTTCAAACAATCCAGTTCATCACGTCGCAGGATTGTGGTGTGCTCCAAGGCATGTGCGCTCCATGCGGGGTGCGTAGGGCCATAGATCACGACTTGGGGAACGCGCAAAGCTGCCGCCATATGACGTGCGCCGTTATCCATGGCCAACACCACAGAGCAACTGGCGATCAAGGCTTTGGCTTCACCAAGACCTGTAGCTTGTGTTGCCGGTAATACCGAGTCGAAAGGCAAACTGTTGGCGTAGTCCTCCAGCATCGCGCGTTCGTTCGGCGAGCCTAACCACACCGGCACAAAGCCGTGGCTGTCGTGCAACTCCTGCAAAGCGGAAAGCAACAACTCCTTCGGGTAGGACTTCGATGGTCCAAAGGCGGCTCCCGGTGCCACGCCGATCAAGGAGGTCGCACCAGTAGTTGCATCACTGGGCAGCGGCGTTTTCGCTGGCCCTGTCACCACCAACTCTGCAGCAAGAACCTCACGCTGCACTCCAACACTCGGCAGGAAGTCCGCATACAATTCTGTCATCGGCGCAGCACCGGGGATCGGCGGCAAGGAATGTTGCAGCAACAACTGACGCATTTGATTACGTCGGCCTATGCGCCGTGGGATCCCAGCTTTGCGCGCGGCTAGTACCGACGACCATGAGTTCGGCAGCAATAAGGCTACATCCGCCTGTGCTTGGCGAAGCACTTGAGCATGCGGCACCGAACGATTCAGTGCCAGGAATTGATCGAAGCTATCCAGGCCATCCAACAAGGCGCCATAAGGTGCGTTGCCTGCAACCACGATGCGCGTCTGCGGCAAACCCATACGCAAACTGTGCAACAACGGCGTGGCCATCACCACGTCGCCGAGCGGATTCGGCAGGCGCACCAACAAGGTGGCGGGCGTTGAGGGCTTAGGCATTTCGGTGGCGGGCAGGCAGGCGACTGAAGTGGGAACAACGAGCGAGCGAGGCTCGGACGGCGAGCGAAGAAGGCTCGCACGATGAGCGCGATGGGCGGCGGGTGATGGGTGCCACGCTCCGTTAGGATACGGGCGCATGGCGTCGCCCGAATCGCAGTCCTCGCCGGAACCCCAATCCAGCCAGCAATCCAAGCCAGTGATCGAGCCATTCGCTTCTTCGCTGACGGTTGCGGTGATTGGTGCACGGCGTGTGCGGCAGGGCACCGGGCCGTTCTTGGCTCTGCAAGCAGCTTCGGCGGGCGCTCAAGTGGTTGGCGTGCTCGGCACGCGTGCCGCAAGTGTACGTGAAGCGGTCGAGTTCTTGGCCGAACGTGGCCTGCGTCCTGCAGCCTACACCGACCGCGAGGAGATGCTCGAGGAACTGCAACCGGATGTGGTCATCATCGCCTCGCCGCTGGGCACCCATCGCGCTTGGTTGTCGGCCGCCCTGGGCCAACGCGCGCATGTCTATTGCGAGAAGCCGCTGGTCACCGCGCCGCCGCATGTCAGCGAGAAACTAATCCGCTCCTTCTCGGCGCGCAACTTGGTGTTGGCCGAAAACGTGCAATGGCCCGAAGTGCTTCCGGCATTTCACGCCCTGCACCCGGATGTGGATCTGTCCGAGGTCACGCGCTTTCGCATGTTGATGGCCCCACCTATGCGCGGCCTAGCCCGCTGGGGGGAAGTGCTTTCGCACCCGTTGAGTTTGATCCAAGCTGCGGTACCAGGGCCTGCTGAAATCGAGGACATTCGCTTCACCGAAGCCGCGCCCGACGCCCTCGATTCGCGCCTGGATTTCACCTATCGCACTCTGGACCGCGTGTTGGAATGTGAAGTCATGCTCGAGGACTTGGATGTCTATCCACGGCCGGCCGAGTTTGCTTTCGACGACGCACTCTGTCGTCGCCAAGTTCGTGAAGAGAGCTACACCATGGAGTTTGTCGATGGCAAGGAAGGTTGTGTTCCGCAATCCGTCGGCGATCCGATGGAGAATTGTTTGCACGCATTTTTGCGCCGTGTCCTAGAAGCAGTAGATGCCAATAAGGCACCTCTCGACGAAGCGCTAGTACGACGTCAAAACTTGTTGGAGATCCTGCTGGAGGCCTACCGTGGATTCGCCCGAAACTGAGCAACACTTCGCTGCCATGCACGATTTCACAGCCAAGCTGCGCCAGCCGTCAGCGATGCCGGTGGTGCGCAAGTATCTGCAGTGGCAACGAGAGGTGCGCGCGGCTTGTGTGAAGGGGGTAACTGCGCCGGAAATGCCGTCGATCGGTCCATTGTCGATCAACCTCGACTTGACCACCGCATGTAACTACGCCTGCGATCACTGCATCGATTGGGATGCGCTCAATGTCGCCGTCCGCCACGACGACGCGCGCCTGCGTGAAGCAATCCAGAATCTGGTGCGCCGCGGTTTGCAGTCGGTGATCCTGCTCGGCGGAGGAGAGCCCACGCTTTACCCGGGCTTTGGCAGCATGGTGCGTTTCCTGAAGGAGCTGGAGCTGCAGGTGGCCGTGGTCACCAACGGTTCCAACAACGAAAAGATCGCCGAGGTCGCGGAGTACTTCACCGAAGGCGATTGGGTGCGTTTGTCACTTGATTCTGGCAGCGACCAAACTTTCCAGGACATGCATCATCCGAAGGGTCGCGGCATTGATCTGGATCAGATCTGCAGCAGTGCCCAAGGCATCAAGCGCCGCAACCCGGCGGTGCAACTTGGCTACTCCTTCGTCATCACTTGGCAAGGCTCCGAGCGCGAACAAGGTGCCGGCGTGGTCGAGAACCTCGATGAGATGGAGTCTGCAACCTTGCGCGCCAAGCAATACGGCTTCGACTACATCAGCTTCAAGCCTTTCCTGACTCGCGCCGAAGAAGGCGCCGAGGTCATGGATCCAGATCAAGCCGCCGAGGATCGCGAGCACCTTGTCCAACGATTACGCACTGGCTTGGCATTGGCCAAAGCGCATGAAGGAAAGTACTTCCGTGTAGTCGACAGCATCAATTTGCGCGTCTTCCTGGATGGAACCTGGAAGGACTACACCGCGCAACCGCAGACTTGCCATATGCAAGCGCTGCGTCAGGTTCTGAGTCCACTCGGCGTATTCAACTGCCCGGCGCATCGCGGGGTGGAGAAGGGGCGTGTTGGCAAGCTCGATGCATGGGCGGATGCTCAGGCCGAAGACTCCATCAACGCCGACGCGCACTCTACGATCCCTGCCGTGCAAGGCACCACGAATCTGCTCACCAACTTCAACGCCACCACCGAATGCCGTGAGGTGACCTGCTTATACAACCCGGTCAATCACTACCTTGAGAAGCTCGTCGTTGCGGAAACGCCATTGGAGGACCTGCTCGACGGCGGCCCCGATTGCGGAGACTGTTTCCTTTGAGCCGAACCCCGCAGTCCATTCCGGAGAAACCCCACGACGAACAGCAACGTCCGGAACAGTTACGTCGGGAATATGAAGACAGCACGCGGGCTGCGCATTATCGCGACGACCGCTGGACGCGTTCACCACGTGCACGTCGGACGAATGCCAAGGAGTTGGCGATCGTGGAAGGCTTCGTGCAGCAATGCACATCCGCTCAAGGGGAGCCAGGTGCTCAGGCCATGCTCGACATTCCCTGTGGCACCGGCCGCTTTCGCAACATGCTTCAGCAACACGGCTCCACCTTGATGAGCATCGATGCTTCGCGCGAAATGTTGACCGCTGCACCGAGCGCACCGCAGCTGCAGGCTTCGGCGCATCAGCTACCGTTGTTGGACAACTCGGTGGACTTCATCTTGTGCTCACGTCTGCTGCACCACTTCGAGACCAGCGCCGAACGCGCCACCGTGTTGGCCGAGTTGGCGCGCGTCAGCGGCAAGTGGATCGTGTTGAGCTACTTTGATAACGCCAACTTCCAGGCATGGCGTAACAAGATCCGCGGCAAGTTTCGCGGACGCTTTCCGATTAGCCGCAGTCAGTTTCAAAGCGAGATCAGCGCAGCCGGCTTGAAGGAACGCGATCGCCGCTACATCCAACGAGGTCTCAGTGAACAAGTGTGGGTTTGGCTTGAGGTGAAGGCATGAGTTGCAATTGCCCACAAACTCAAGAGTTGCAATTGCTCGACACCCTGGCCGAATCACGCACGGTGCGCGTTGAGAAGTTGCAAGACCACGAGGGCCAACAACTCGTGCGCAAGTCTTACCGCTTTCCAACCGGCAAAGACCAGCTACGTGGCATGTTGCGTGGCACGCTGTTCGGCAAACCGAAGGTCGAACGCGAACTTTTCCACTTGGATTATCTGCAGCGTGCCCAAGTACCTGCAGTCACCGCTATCCGCGCTTGTGTCACACGCAATGCCCTCGGTTTTGTCACCAAAAGCCATCTGCTCACTGCCCTCAGTCCGGGCCAACGTCTGGATCACTTGATCGCCAACGACCAAATGCCAAGCACCGAAGCTTGGGCTGCCATCGGCACCAGCATGTCGCGCATGCATCAAGTCAGTTTCTGGCACCGCGGTCTGGCACCACGCAACCTGCTGATCCACGATCAAGCACCTTTCCACTTTTGGCTCGATCCAGCCAAGAGCGTGATTCACCCGCGTGGCATCCGCCAGGCAGCCCGCGCCGACGACCTGCTGCGCTTCTGGTCCGGCCTGCACGAAGTCGTGCCGCAAGAACACAAAGACGCCTTTGAGCAAGCTTATGGGCAAGAAGGCGTCAGCGATCCCGCCAACATCTGGCCGGCAATTCCAAAAGGGAAACGCGCCGCGGCCGAGCGTGTGATACGCAGAGACGCGACGCGTTTCGGCAAGGACTAGAAGCCTACAGGCCGAGCTTCTTCAACTCGTCGGCCAAAGCTGGCAGCACTTCGAGTGCATCGCCAACAATGCCGTAAGTAGCATGCTTGAAGATCGGCGCTTCTGCATCCTTGTTGATCGCGACGATGACCTTGGAACTGTTCATGCCAGCGAGGTGCTGGATCGCGCCACTGATGCCAGCAGCGATGTACAACTCAGGAGCCACGGTCTTGCCGGTCTGGCCGACTTGCTCACTGTGCGGACGCCAACCGGAATCCACTACGGCGCGCGAGGCACCCAGTGCACAACCAGGAATCGCGTCGGCGACGGCTTCGATCATTGACCAGTTCTCGGCTTCACCCATGCCACGTCCACCGGCAACCACCTTGGTGGCTTCGGAGACATCAGGGCGACCGCCAGTCTGGCTGCTGATCTCAGTCACCATCGAAACGCCAGCTTCGGAAGCAACCTCACTCATCTCTGCACTGGCCTCGCGACCGGCAGCAGCGAAGAAGTTACCGCGCAAGCTTGCGACCGCGACTGGGCCGTTGATCTTGATGGTGGTGAATGCCTTGCCGCCGAACTCTGGGCGGGTGAAGGTCATGGCTTCGGCATCAGCTGCGGTGCAGTCCGCGGCGAAACCAGTACCGAGCAACGCAGCGATGCGTGCAGTCAAGTCACGACCACGAACGGTCGCCGACAGCAGCACCACGGTGGCATCGGACTCTTTGGCGACACGTGCAGCGGTTGCAGCAGCACCATCGGCACTGTGGCCGGCGGCATCTGCGATCAGCACCTTGTCGGCACCAGCGCCACCCAACAGGGAGGCATCCAGTTCGCACTTCTCAGTGGCGAGCGCGATCACGCTGGAACCACGCTGATCAGCAAAGGTGCGGGCAGCACCAAGAGCCTCAAGGCTGGCGGCGCGCAAGGAGCCTTCACGGCTTTCCAAAACTACGAGGATGTTGGACATGTTCTTGCTCCTTAGAGGACTTTGGCTTCGTTGCGCAAAGCGCTAACAAGTTCAGGAACCGCAGCAGCGCCTTCACCGACGATGCGGCCGGCAGGACGAGCGGGTGGCATGTTCATGGCGACGACCTCGACGGCGGCTTCACCGACTTCGACATCGACCACCTCGAGTGGCTTCTTCTTGGCAGCCATGATGCCGCGCAGACTTGCGAATCGAGGGGTGTTGAGACCCTTCTGGCAAGTGATGGCGCATGGCAAGCTTGCTTCAATGATCTCGCGGGCGCCTTCGATCTCACGCTCGGCAATCACCTTGCCTTCGGCGACTTCGAGCTTGACCACTTCCGTGATGCAGGGAACACCGAGCAAGGTGGCGACCGCTGGGCCCACACCATGCTGATCACGATCGACGGCTTGCTTGCCGAACATCAGTAGATCGAACTCACGGCCCTTGCAGTTTTCTGCAAGCACGCGAGCGGTGGTAGCGCCGTCGGCTTCCGGGGCGGCAGGGTTAGCCAACAGCACTGCTGCGTCGGCACCCATGGCGAGCACGGTACGCAGTTCCTTCTGCGCTTCACCGGCACCAAAACTGATGGCGGTTACCGAGCCTGCACCTGCGGCTTCCTTGATGGCTAGGGATTCCTCGACGGCGAACTCGTCGTAGGGATTAAGCACGAACTCAACTCCTTCTGGGTTGAGCTTGTTGTCCACGATCGCCACATTTGCTGTGGTGGCCGGGACGCGTTTGACGAACGAAATGATGTTCATTGTGCCTCCAATGGCTGAAATTCGGGCGATATTGTACTTGTGCCCGGCCCTTCTGGAAGCTTAATCCGACAACTCAGTAGAGAAATCTCGGAAATCTCCTGGGCGGCGAACCTGTGGCGTAAATCGCCTGCTTCAGCCCCGTCAAAGGGGCAGGGGAGCCGCGAATCAGGGCAGAACCGTCAGGCTCACCGGCTCGCTGACAATCGTGGGTGCCAGCAGCGAGTTGCCCGCCATGGTGGCGAAGAACAAACGCCTACCGATCAGAGTATTGAGTGCAGTGGGCGGGAACAGCAAAGTGCAATGAGCGTTGCCTCGGCCGTCGAACATTCCCTGGCCATTCGCCACGAAGCCGGGATAAGAACCGGTCGAAGTGGAGTTCAAAATGCTGTCCATGCCGAGCGGCACTGACAGGCCATTGATGATGGTCGGGCCAGTGCCATTGGCGCTTGCCATAAAGCGATAGGCAAAGCCGCGGCTGTTGCGATCGAAATCCATCTCGAAATCCACACGTCCGCCGGCAGAAGAGGAAATCTCCGAGCGGGAGCCGTGCAAGAATTTACGTGAGCCGTAGATCGAAGCGGTTCCGGTAAACAGGGTCAGCGATTCAGGGGTACCTACGCCAACATCGCCGAAGCCATCGCCATCGATGTCACCCAGATTGGCGACGTGTTGACCAAAGCCAATGTGAATGCCGTTGCCGAAGCGGTGCATGAGCAAGCCGGTGCGCCCTGAGTACAACGCCGCGATTCCAGGGGTGCCGTTGGTGTTGCGATATGGCACGCCAACCAGGAAGTCATCGAAGCCGTCTCCATCTTGATCGTCAAAGACCGCCACACTGGAGCCAAAGGTCTCATTGGGGCCGTTGCCTAACAGGCGGTAGATCTGCTTATGGTTGCTGGCGGTGCTGTAGACATCAACCGCACCAATGGCCAGCGAGTTTCCTTGGCGTGCTTGCGGGGCGCAAATCACCACCTCATCAAGGCCATCACCATCCAGGTCGCTGATCGAACTTACGGTCTTGCCGAATTCATTCAGTGAATCCCAACCTTCGTAGACATGCAGCACAGTGCCGAAGCGAATGGAGATCAGGTATGCGGCGCCGACATCATTGGCGCCGACACAGTCATAACGGCTCGCACCCACCACCAGGTCATTGTGGCTGTCGCCATCGATATCGCCGATCGCACTCAAGGAAACGCCGAAGTTGGCGTTGGCGTGGGGCGAGTTCAACAAGCCAACTTCCCCGCGTAGAGCGGGCGCAATAATGTGGACCGCGCCACCGCCGTTCTCATATGGCGCACCCACGGCGAACTCCGTGGAGCCGTCGCCGTCCAGGTCGCCGACCTTGGCAATCGAGTTGCCGAAGAAGCTCGATGGGGTGCCGGTTTCCCAGAATATTACGGAGCCATCAATACCGGAGTAGACCCAATAAGCACCCTCGAAGGTGTAGCTGCCAATGCTGTACATCGGGTCGCCAGCCACGAAATCCGAGGCACCATCGCCATCGACATCACCGATCGCGCACATGACGGTGCCAAAGGCACTGTTGTGCGAGGTGCCATCGATGCGGTAGAGCTCATCGCCATCGGCACCGGAATAGACCGTAATCGAACCAGGCGTGATGGCCGACGAGAAAAACGTGGATTCCCGCGCCCCAATCATGTAATCGTCTATGCCATCAAGGTTTACATCACCAGCTGCAGCAATGCCGTCCCCATACTTATGAAAAGTATGGGTGCCTTCATAGTTGTACAACTCCATCCACGAGGTCTCGGATTGACCAGCGAGGGGCGGAGCGAACAGCAGAAGCAGAAGGAGGGCTGCTCTTGGGGTGCGAATCAAGAGGGAAAGGGGTTCTTTGAGGTAACGGGGGACTACCCCATTTTTACCCTAATTCAAAGCGTTTGCCAAGATAGACCTTCCTTACCTGCTCATCGTTGACTAGAGCGGTAGCTGAGCCTTCTGCGAGCACTTTGCCCTGCGCCAAGATGTAGGCCCTGTCCGTAATGTGGAGCGTTTCGCGCACATTGTGGTCGGTCAGCAGGATCGCGATGCCCTTTTCTTTGAGGCGTGCCAAGATGCTCTGAATCTCCTCCACGGCGATCGGGTCGACGCCACTGAAGGGTTCATCGAGCAGGATCAGGTTCGGCTTACTGGCCAGCGCGCGCGCGATTTCCAAACGCCGGCGCTCGCCACCGGACAGGACTTCGCCTCGGCTTTGGCGCAAATGGCTTAGGCCGAATTCCTCGAGCAACTCATTGCAGCGCGTGCGACGCTCAGCCGCCGGCCCACCAAGGATCTCCAACACAGCGAGCAGGTTGTCTTCGACTGACAACTTACGGAACACCGACGGCTCTTGGGCCAAGTAACCGATGCCAAGGCGTGCGCGTTTGTAGATCGGCAGCTTGGTGACGTTCTTGCCGTTGAAATGAATCCGGCCTTCGTCGGGGCGGATCATGCCCATGCACATGCGGAAGGTCGTAGTCTTGCCGGCGCCGTTGGGGCCAAGCAGACCAACGATCTCGCCTTCACCGACATGCAAAGCCACCTGGTCGACGACCTTGCGGTTCTTGTAGGACTTGCACAGTCCTTCGGTGGTCAATAGTTCCGACATGATCAGGGATACAGCGGGTCTAGTAAACCCAACCGAGGCGTGCCACCGGTGAGAATGGAGGGATCGGCAGGAACACGGCGAGTGCGCGGCCAAGCAGGTACTCGCGGGGGACCAATGGTGCTGGCTGCAGGATGCGCGAAGCACCCTTGAGCTCTTCATCGGTGAAGGTATGTAGACCGCCGAACTCATCGCGGAAGGTCATGATGTCGCGGCCCGGGCTTTGGCGTGGGTTATTGAAATGCGGGTCGACCCCGTGATCCATGCGGTCGCCACGCACCGACGTGATTCCGCGCAGCGGCGAATCGAAGGTGATGATCTCGGCATTCCAATCACGACTATCGAGCGAGTTCTGCGTGTTGTCGCCCATCATGAAGTAGTTGCCTTCCGGCACCTCGAATAACGGCGTGCCGTTATTGCGTGGTGGCAGATAATGCACATCGCGCCAGATCTTGACTGGGCTCAAACGCCAGCCTCTTGCACTGGAAACAAAGGTGATGCTGTTGCGCACATTGCGGCCAGTATCAAGCTCCATCTCACGATAGACCACTTCCTTGTCATCGACGGCCAAACGCACGGTGTGGTCCCAGAAACTGACGTCGAAGTTGGTCTTGCCCGATGCATTCGGAAGCTTGCCTTCGAAGATCTCGCCATCGGGCATCTCCATGACATAGCTGCCATTCGGGTTGATGACCAAGTTCACCGGGTAAGGCCCCATCATGAAGTCGGCGCGGAAATCGCCACCGGCATCACGGGCTTCGATGTCGAACTTGATGCGCAGGTCCGAAACGCGCTTCAAGCTACGCGACGACGGATTTGGCATGCGGTGGAAGATTTTGTCCGGATACCCATCCAAGTAACGATCGCGCACGCCGTTGGCATACTGCACGGTGGCCTGACCATTGAAGCTCAGCGTGCCATCTTCTTCGTGCTCGAAAGCGCCGGTGCGATTCCAGTTCGGCCACTTGGCTGGGTCATTGCCCACACCAGGGGCGACCTTCTTCCACATGGGTTCCTGCACCTTCCAAGGCTTGCGTGCGATGGTGAAATCACCATTGCTGCCGAGTGGGCGGTAGTAGATATCGCCAGCCTGAATCCACAGCTCCTCATCAGGCATGCCGATTAGGCGCTTGACGTAGTTGTTGTGGGTCAGCAGCGGGTAGCGGAACACCACCACTTCCCAGCGTTCCGGATCGCGGAACCAATAGCTGACCTTGTCGACCAAGACGCGGTCATGGAGGCCGCCGTCGGTGTTCTTGGTGGCCGGATCAATCAGGTTGGTGCCCATCAAGGTGGGCTGCATGGATCCGGTTGGAATCTCGTAAGCCTCTATGGCAAAGACCTTAAGGCCCATGGCCATGACGATGGCAAACACCACAACCTCGATGTTCTCGCGGAATGGGTGCGCTGACTTGTCCTTTTTCTCCTTGGCCATGAAGGGAAGATTCTATCAGGTCGGTGCAGTGGGTACTCAGTCCTGCTGGCGGTCGATGATCTCTTGATTGATTTCCGCCTGGCTCTTGTTGAGGCGCACTTCGACCAGACTGTGGGAATCGATTGGAGCTGTGAACCAACCTTCCGCAGTCACATCTTCGGCGAAAGTAGCTAGTGCCTTGATCCGTCCGGGGCGCACACCGGCAACCACCCGCGCAGAGGCATGCTGACTTGGAAACACGCTGGCAATCCTCGGCGTGGAAGGTGGAATCGGCGAACCGTATTGATCGCCGAACACTTCCATACCCGGCAGTGGATCAGGTGCGATCGGGGGAGTTGGTGGCTCCATCAAATTCTCATTGCGTTCACCAAGCAAGTGCAGACTCTCTGGCGACACCACTTCACCGAGTCGGTCCAACACCAACAACTCGAAGGCAGGCGCGCTCGCTTGCAACTCGAAACGATGTTCATGCTTATCCGGTTTGTAGGCATAACTTGGCACCACCAGAGTGACATGACCCGGCGCGTGAATGTGAATGCTGCCGATATCCGCCACCGAGTAAAAACTGAACTCCTTCGCGGAGTTGACGCGCGTTTGAATTGCGCCTTGCTCGCAGTAGAAGACGATCATGCCATCGGTAATGGCTTCGCCGCTCTCCGCGTTGACGACCACCCCATGATGGTGCGTGGAGTTGCGTGGCGGTGCTTCATAGCCATGGAGGTCCACATCCAGGGGTACGGTGCTGCCCTCGACCTTGATTCGCCAAGTCTGGATCGATTCCATCCGCACCCTGGAATAGCCATACTTATTCCATGAGCCGGTGGGTTGTGCCACCTTCATTTCCAAAGTCGCGAAGCCCTCGGGCATGGGGGGCAATTGCAAGTTCCGCTTGCTGGTCGCTTCGTGACTCCAGAGCTCGGCTTCTTGCCACCAAGTGCCGTCTGCGAGGTCGAATGAGGTATTTCCGGCCTCCCAGTTGGTGAGATCGATGCGCGCATTGATCTTCTCGAAACTACGATTGCCATCGATCCGATTGAGTCGCAGCTTGGTCTGCTTGGCACTCTTGACTACGAAATCACGCCCCCGATCCGCCTCGGGATCAATCGCCCAAGTCTGCGGGTAGAACATCACTGAGTTGCCATCCAAATCAGGATAAACCTGCATCGTGTAGGCCGTACTCAAATCCAATGCTGTGAATTCAAAACTGCCATCAGCAGCACACTCTTGCTCCATCTCGTAGATGTCACCTTCCTCTTCATAAGCAAGAGCGACATAAGCACCCACTGCCGGTCTTTGATTCTCAAGAACCACGCGCGCCTTGAGACTGCCCACCGCCACCGGCAAGGAATAGAACAACTTGCCGACGTCGGCGTGGAATTCCAGCTTGGGTAGCTCGTAGATGCCTGGGAAGTCGCCGATGAATGCGTCGAATTCAATTACCCATTGGCCATGCGCAATGCGCAAGGTTGCTTGCCCATTCTGGTCGGTGATGAAACTAATGCCGCCGTATGGCCATTCGAGCTTGGCGTTCGGATTAAACGGCGCACCTTCTTCCTCTTCCTCGTCGATCCAATCCTCATCAGGATTGCGTAGCCGCGGGCTGTCAAAATGTTGGATCTTGACATAGCCGGAAACCCCAGGAGCTGGCTCCCCGCGACGGTCGACTACTTGCAACTCGACTGTGGTCATTGGCATGACGCGCAACGTGCCGGCGTCGGCCACGCCAGCTACATCTTCATCGATGAAGACATTACCAAAACCTTCACCCTGGTTGCCCAACTCGGGTTCGTACATCATCCAGCGTTCGGGCAAAACTGAGAAGTTCCAGTCCCCAACCGTGAGCTGCTGGAACTCGAAACGCCCGTTACTATCGGTGGTTGTGGTGGCCAATCCAGGAGTCCATTCTTCTAGGCCGTTGTCGCCGAATTCACCGAATGCGTGCACTTCCACGCCAGCTAGCGGCTGATTGCTCCAGTCCATCACGCGGCCAACAGCACTGCGTTTAGGCAGCACATGCAGCAGCGCCAGATAGTGGTCGCCGGCATAGATGTCTTCATGGTCCTCCAGATAGGCAATGCCATAGCCGCTGCCAGCTGGTGGAACGCAACGCACCCAATCGATATGCACGTAGTCCGGGAACTGAAACTCAGCTACACCATGACGGTTGGCTACGGCGGTGTAGCGTTCGACTTGGGCCGTCTCTTCGATCCAACTCTGTGCGGTGACAGTCCAACCCTTGCAATTCTTCGGCGCGTGACCTTGTTCGGAATAGACGGTGGTCAGTTCGGCGCGCACCATCACGCGCCGCGCCAGCGCTTCGGCAGAGATGGGCTGACCATCTAGGTCGTGCAATTCTTCACGCTGGACCTCGATCGGATTGGTGGTGGTCCGGCCCAATTCGCCAATGTCTTCCAGAGCGTCGGCCGCATTCTTGATCTGATTCTGTTGGCCATGTGCGAGTGGACCGATCTCGCCCTGCGGGTCTTCGCGCAAGAGGAACCACATCAACGCGACCATCAACAAGAGGAAGGGAAGGACTAGGGACTGGGCGAGGGAACGGGAGTCTTTGTGGGGTACTATCGATCAGCTCCTTGCTCCGCTATCGGCTTTTTCCGTTGGTGGATTTCCGCCACCGACAGGTCAAGCTGTAATCGCAATTCGCCGCTGTGAACGCGCGGTATTTGGAAATTGGTGAATAGGGGGTCTTGGTCCTCGAAGCCGAGTAAGACATTGTGATGACCTGGATTCATGCCTGCGAAAGTGACCTCGCCACTCTTCACTGAGATCTCGGCTTGGTGGGCATAGAAGCCAGAGGGTGTGAGGGTGGATGCGGCCGCTGGCTTGCCGTAAATATCGAGGACGGTGAGGCTGCAGTCTGGAATCCTCTTGCCCCAGCGATCCACGATCTTCAAAGTGAAGGTCTCACCGATGGGCGTCAGGGCGATCGTCCCAAAGAGATAAGTATTGGCTTGTCCGTATCGAGCTGGGAAATAACCCTTTGCCGTAATCTCGCAAGTGGCAGGGTCATCACTCACAAGTAAGGCGAACTCGCCAGTGGAGATCGAGTTGCTGCCATAGCGACCTTGCGCGGTTTCTATATGAATATGCGCACCCATGATGGGCATCCTAGTCCAGGCGTCAATCACAAAGCCGGAATAGACCACGTAGCCAGGTGGTGGATTAATCGGCTCCAACGGGGGGGAGACATAGGGCGGCGGGAAGTAGTCAGGGGCGGCGCCAAAGCTGCCCGCTAGCCTTGTCTTGAACTTCCAATCGGGCAGGCTGTCATCGGGGAGTTCTACTTCCTCTTCTTCTTCGACCTGAGACGCTGGATAAGCCGGCGCTTGATCACGTGGTTCAAAAGGCAGGCGCACCAATCCATTCGCTCCAACGACGTCGCGATTGCCCAAGCGACTACAGGCCGCATCCTTCCCGAACCACAGCCACAACAGCAAGATTGCGACTGCTGCCACGATGGGCAAAGTGAGGGTCTTGGTTCCAGGGCCCTTGGGGTTCATCACGTCAATCTAGATAGTAAAGATTGAGCGGTCACGCCGGGGGACAGAAGTTCCGGAATACGGCTCGCTGTGCAGGGACCTATTCGTCGGTCGAAAGCACAGCCAGGAACGCCTTCTGCGGCACTTCCACGTTGCCAATGCTCTTCATGCGCTTCTTGCCTTCCTTCTGCTTGGCCAGCAACTTACGCTTTCGCGTGATATCGCCGCCATAACACTTGGCCGTCACGTTCTTGCTCAAAGCGCGGATGTTTTCACGCGCCATGATCTTGCCACCTACAGCTGCCTGCAGTGCAACCTCGAACTGGTGCCGCGGAATCTCTTTGCGCAGCACTTTCAAGACCGCACGACCACGACGCTGACATGCGTCGGCATGGCAGATCACCGAAAGTGCATCCGCTTCTTCACCAGAAACCAAGATGCGTAGCTTGACCAATCGGGCGGCTTCAAAGCGCGGCTCATCGAAGTTCATCGTGCCGTAACCCTTGGTGCCGGACTTCAACTTGTCGTAGAAGTCATAGATGATCTCCGCCAGCGGCAGGTCCCACGTGATCATCACGCGGTTGGCCGACAGGTGTTCTTGACGCAAGAACTTGCCGCGACGCTCAGCACACAAACCCATCAACGCGCCGATGTTCTCAGCCGGAATCAGAATGTGCGTTTCGACCATCGGCTCCAGAATCTCAGTGAACTGAGTCGGATCCGGTAGCGAGCCAGGTGAGTGGATGTCTTGGTAAGTGCCATCCGCGAGCTTGATCTGGTACGGCACGGAAGGAGCGGTTTGCACCACATCCACGCCGGACTCACGCTCCAAACGCTCTTGCACGATTTCCATGTGCAGTAGGCCGAGGAATCCACAACGGAAACCAAAACCGAGTGCGTCGGAACTCTCTGGCTCGAAGATGATCGAGCTATCGTTGAGCTTCAGCTGGTTCAGCGCGGCGCGCAGGTTCTCGAAATCGCCGGAGCTGACCGGGTAGATACCACACCAAACCATAGGCTTGGCTTCGCGATAACCCTCGAGAGCGGGTGCCATTTCGCCTTTTGCCACGGTCATGGTGTCACCCACATTCACATCATCGAGCTTGCGGATGTTGGAGATGAAGTAACCCACCTCACCAACCGACAGACTCTGGTGCGGCACCGCTTGCGGCATGAACTTGCCGATCTCGACCGCTTCATAATCAGCTTCTGCGCCAATCATGCGCGTGACATCGCCTTTGCGCAGCGTGCCGTTCATGATCCGCAAGTAAACCACGATGCCACGATATTCATCGTACTTGGCATCGAAGATCAGCGCTTGCAGCGGGGCATCCGGATCACCTTGCGGCGCCGGAATGTTTTCAACCACAGCACCAATGATGTCTTCCACGCCTTCGCCTGTCTTGGCCGAGCAACGCAAAGCGGTCTCGCGCTCCAGCAGCAGCGTGTTCTCGAGTTCTTCCTCGATCTCTTCAGGGCGCGCGTGCGGCAGGTCAACCTTGTTGAAGACCGGCAGGACCGTCATATCCAAGTCCATTGCCAATCCAGCATTGGCCACAGTCTGCGCCTGAATGCCTTGCGCGGCATCGATCAGCAACAACGCGCCTTCACATGCTTGCAAAGACTTCTCCACCTCATAGGCAAAGTCCACGTGGCCTGGCGTATCGATCAAGTTGAGCAGATACTCCACGCCATTGACCTTGTGCGTCAGCGAAACCGCAGCCGCCTTGATGGTGATGCCACGTTCGCGCTCCAGATCCATCGAATCGAGCTGCTGAGCCTTGCGCTCACGCTCATCTACCGCTCCGGTAATACCAAGAAAACGGTCGGCAAGCGTGGACTTGCCGTGGTCGATGTGGGCGATGATCGAGAAGTTCCGGATACGTTCCGGAGGAAAGGACTTGCTCATTCGATGGTGCTGGACAGGGCGGGCGGAGCGCAGCGGGTCTGTGCTGGCTGCACCGCGACTTCTGGCTGGACAGGCGGGCATTGTCACCGCCGGACCACACATCATAAGGCTTCCGTGGCAATCCCGCCGAGCCGCTAAGCTTGGTCCCAGCCCAGCCCTTTGGGCTCCTTAAAGCAACTGAATCCGATGATGGTTTCGACTGGCCGCGGTTGATCTGCAGCGTATAAAGGAAGTGGCGCTGGTTCGAGGACAAGGCGCAGTCGCGCTGGTCCATGCCGGGCACTCTGGAACTCTATTTCGCCTCCAACCGGCCACTGCCAGGCGAGACCGAAGCTGGTGACTTCAATCTTTGGCGCACGGCCTGGGATGGCGAGACTTGGATCGAACCGATTCCAATCGATCAGGTCAATTCCGACAGCAACGAGTTCTATCCGTCGCTGACCAGTGGGGGTGACCTCTACTACACCACCGAGCTGGAGGGCGGTGCCGGCGGCGAGGACATTTGGGTTGCGCTGGCCAGCTCCGCCAACTCGCCCAACTTGCCCAACTCTCCGCCAGCCTTCAGCATTGGCCAGTATCCCAGTCTTGCGCTCACTCACCACGCGCCATCGCCGCGAAGATTCCGTCGAAGGTACCTTCCAGAAAGCGATCCACACCGAAGCGGGTCAAGTGATCATCATCACGATAGTGCGAACGCTCCGAGAAGACATGCAATCTCTTTTCTGCATTGTCGAAGAAGGCCGGCGCTGGATCGACGATGGTCAAGCCAGGAATATTCAAATCGGCGAAAACAGTCTCGGCATGCCGCTGCCGCGCTTGATGATACGCAAGAGTCACCGTGTAGCGATCCGGCAGTTCCACGAAAGGGAAGCGGTGCGCTTGGAAGAAGTGGCGTGCTGATTTGACGCTATCGGTCTCCGGGACTTGCTTGACAAGCCAAACCCGCACGCCGGCGTCGGTGAGTTCCTGCGCGAGATTCTGAAGCTGCCGACGAATACTGGCACTGGCCAATTCCGGCGTGTTGCTGTCCGTCGTCATCGCCTGGTCATCGCTGGACAATGACTTGAATAGGTAAGCCGGGTCAGTTCCCTCCACTCCATTTTGGCCGCTGGCATTCACCGACCAACGCCCGATCAGGAGCACATTGGTGATCCCGCGTTGGAGGATTGATTCCTTGATGCTTTTGTTCTGCTCCAAACAATCCTCAATTTCGGTTTCCGTCCAACTCGGCCGCCACAATCCAGGAATCGGCAGACGCGCCGAAACCAAGTAGGCCTCGCCAGCCAACCCATACTCCGACGCCTTGCGATCGACGATATCGCTCAGCATCATGCCATGACTATCGCCCCAGTAGACGAAGTCTGGGATCGTTTGGCTGACGATCTCAGCTTGTTGATTGTGGTTCAGGATTTCACCACCATCATCCTGGCCAGTAGCCAAGATGGTTTCCTTAGCCGGGTGGGCACCGATCGCTTTGGGAAGACCGCGACGACCAAAGAACTCGGTGCCCTTCCAAGTGATGTCCTCGACGAACACCATTTCTTCGGCACTGAACCGCTGAGGTACCCCATCCATCTTGCGGATCCATTGCGACGAACCAAAAATCAACACGACCGTAGCGAAGCCAAAAACGAAGGTCGCTTTCTGGCTCTCAAGCCACTTCCCTTTGCGGAAGGGATTCTCGACGAATCTCCAGGAGAAGTAAGCCAGCACCACGGAAAGGGCGACCAGGCTCATGCGAATCCCGAAGGTCACGTCGATGAAGACGAACTTCGAGAACGAGAAAAGCGGCCAGTGCCAAAGATATAAGGAGTAGGAAATCAACCCGACAAAAACCGCAGGCCGTGTCGACAGCAACTTGGCCGCAATCGGAGTCTGATTGCAGCTACTGGCGATGAACACCGACGCACCGA
>JAAESM010000028.1 GCA_024229395.1 Planctomycetota bacterium
CGAGCCACCAACTCGCGCGGGCGGGCCGGCTTACACACATAGTCATCTGCACCCAGGCCGAGGCCAAGGACGACGTCGGACTCATCCGACTTGGCGGTCAGCATTAGGATCGGCACTTGCGCGAAGGCCTCATCGGCGCGCAGTTGGCGGCAGACTTCGAGGCCATCCAATTTCGGCAACATCAGGTCGAGCACGATGAGGTCCGGGGCGTGACGACGCGCCTTAGAGATGGCTTGCTCGCCATCACTTGCCAGGACTGGATTGAATCCGTCCATCTCAAAGGTCAGCCGCAGGACCTCGAGTAGGTCCGGGTCGTCTTCGACTAGCAGTAGAGTCTTCTTCAGCACAGGGTCCGTGGTCGCTCCAGTGGATGTATTCAGTGACAAGGCTTTGTGAAGTTTACGTGAAGACGTTTCTGCGCGGGGCGCGATGATGCGTTAATCTGTGCCCATGCTCGCCTTCGACCCCGCGATTCTCCTGCCGAAACTGCGGTGCCCCGTCAGTCACCAACCGCTCAAGCTGGTTGCTGAAGAATGCCTGGTCTCCACCGATGCGGAAACGCGTCTCAGCTACCCCATTGTGGAAGGCATTCCGGTGCTGCTCGAAGAAGAAGCCACCGCCCTCAGTGAAAGTGATTGGCAAAGCCTTCTCGAGCGGGCCAATGGCTGACACCATCTTCGCCAAGATTCTGGCCGGCGAGATCCCTGCGGATTTCGTTCATCAAGATGAGCTGTGCGTGGCCTTTCAGGATATTGCTCCTCAGGCTCCTGTTCACATCTTGGTGATTCCGCGCAAGCCGCTGACCAGTCTGCATGTGGCGGCGCAAGAAGATGGCGAGTTATTGGGCCACATGTTGCGCATCTGCTCGAAAGTCGCAGGGTCTGCCGGCCTGGCGGAAGATGGATATCGGGTGGTTACGAATATTGGCGAAGACGGCGGCCAGGCTGTCGAGCATCTGCACTTTCATGTGCTTGGCGGTCGCAGCCTGACCTGGCCTCCGGGGTGATTGCATCGGCCCTGGTGCGCAAGCTCCAGAGCCAATGATTTCTAGATCTGCTCGACCCCGCGCGTTGCACCCCGACGTGGGCGTGGAGCCTGTTGATCCTTAGGCTGCTGTTGGCCCTGTTGCTGGCGCATCTTGCCCATCTCAGCACGTAGAACTTCGCGCTCGGCATCGTTGAGGACCCCGTCACCGTTGGCGTCGAAACGCTTGAGCATTTCCGCCCGACGTTGACCGCGTCGGTCTTGTTGGTTCTTCTGGCCTTGTTGGTTCTTCTGGCCGCGACGTTCTTGCGCCTGCCCCTGCCCCTGGCCCTGACCCTGACCGCGTTGACCGCGACGCCCTTGGACTTGATCTTGCTGACCACCCTTACCGCGGCGGCCTTTCGGTTGACCTTGCTCGCCACCTTGGTCCTGTTTACCACGCTGAAGACCGCCACGACCATCTTCGATGTTCTGTGAACGCTTCTGATGCATGCGGAAAGCATGTGCGGCAAGGCGCTCTTCCTCGTTCAAGGTGCCATCGCCGTCGGCATCAAATTTCTTCAGCATCTGCTCGCGATCTGGACGCTGCTGCTTGCCCTGTTGGCCGCGCTGACCACGACGCCCCTGGCTTTGACTTTGGTCCTTGCCCTGCTGACCACGGCGACCTTGCGGTTGACCTTCTAGATGACAATCGCAACCACAGTCTGCCTGCTGTTGTTGCTGCTGCGGCTGAGGGCCGCGTTGACGCTCGAAGCGCTTCTGGTTGCCCTGTTGGGCGGAGGCGGTGCCTGCAGCGAGTGCAAGCACGAGAGGAATCAGTGTGAGGGAGTGTTTCATTTTTCCGGGGTTTTGTAGACCGGAAGCTTCAACCCAAGCCTCAGCGATTGGTTCTGGCGAGTTTGCGCTTTGCTCAGTCGTTCTCGACCAGCAGTCCAATGCAGGCAGCCAAACCATGAATGTAAGGCAAGCCACAAACAGGTCCGATTTCTCCGGCTACGAATCCGCCACTCACGGCAAGGTCGGGCCAATAATCATGGATTGTTTGGATGTCGTGATCGGCGCGCTGGAATAGTTGCAGCCCACGACCGGTGCAGGAAAACTGCAAGGCACCAAGAACCTTGCCGCAGAAGGAGCCGGCAAGTTCCAACGAGGAAGCAAGTTCGGAATGCGCTGCTTCACGATCGCGCGCTTGGAACTGCACCGACATGCCTTCGCCCAAGTGATCGGTAATCGCTACCGCACCAGCCTGAGGGTCCACCCCCATCACACCACGCACCAACATGTCGCGACCAGGCTCCCCGGTGCGATTCTGCATTGGCAAGATGCCAACATGCGGAGCGCGCATGAAGTTGCGCCGCTCTTCTTCACCGATGGCAATCAGGACTTCACTCAGTTCTTCATACGCCGGACGCCCACCAAGTTCCAACAACACGTTGTCTTGACAGCGCGTCACTTCGAACCGCGGACCAACCGGACGACAACCTTGTGCGAGCACCGGCTCCAATCGATAGGCGCCATCCAGCACGAAACCGACGGCGCCTTCCTTTGCGATCGCATGATCGAAGATGAAGACGTTCTCACCACGTCGGTCGGCGCCACTTGCAATGCCGCCAATCAACACCGGCAGTTTCTCTTGCGTGCGCAAAGAAGTGAAGAAGGGTTCGAGCGGAAAACCGAACGGCTCGGCGATCATCATCGCGCTGGCGGTGTCAGGCATGTCGGGCCAACCAATGATCCGACTCTTCTCCTCTTCCAACTCCAAATGGAACGGAAAGACCTGCGTGTTCGGCAAGTGCGCCGCCCAGATTGCAACACCGGGACCGGCTTGGAACTCGCGACCACCGCCAACCACTCCCGACATGCTGCTGCCGACCACGTGGCGTGGGCGCAGTTCCGCATGAATCAGGTCCAGCATCACGCGTGCATTGACGCGATGGTGCGGTGAGAAGAACACGGTCAGCAAATCCGGCTCACGCCCGATGGCTGCGCGAATCTTCTCCATCGCCTCAACCACCGCCTGTGCGGAGTTCTCGATCGTCGAAACGGCTTCGGCGACGACGGCTTTTTTCTCGGTTCCCAAAATAGGCTTCTATCTACCTATCGACTGAAAAAGCGGGGTGCACAACAAGAAAGAAGGCGCAGCCGATGACGAAATCTAGAATTCGGCTGGGCCTTGCGGGATGAAATCGCCGAAACCGGTGGCTGCGTCGAAATCTGAAGGCGCTTCGGGGTCATCGAAATCAATGATCCTATACGTGGTGTTCTCCAAACGGAAGAGGTCTTCAACCAGACCATCCTCCATCTCAAAAACCACGCGCAAAGTGCCGGTCACCTCCACCGTGTTGTAGGTGTATTCCATGCCGTCTTCGTCGGCGAGCGTCACGCGCAGAATCTCGTTCAGTTGCGGTGGCGCACCGAAGCAGCAACTGAAGAGGCTGCGCACGAGATGGAACTTGCGGATGTTCTCGAAATCGATGTCCGGCATCATGAAGCCGCGAATCGTGAAGGTCATTCCATCCAACGCAAGGACGTGATCCGGGAACGGCTGCTCCTTGCCTTCATCAAACTCCCAACCACCCAAGTCATGCATGTCGACGACATAAGGCTCGGTGCCGGTGGACATCGACTTCTCCAGACTGGCGATGCGCTCCTCGAGAGTCATTGCGGTGGACCAAGGTTGGTCATCGACCGGTGGTGCTTCCGAGACTTCCATGCGACCCCGCAAGGAGCTGCCTGAAGAATCATCACTTGAGTCTTCCTCGCCGTTGCCTTCATTCGGCGTTTCGTTTTCACCGGGGCCGTTCGCGCCCGAGGTGCTATCTGCGACCGGGTCCTGAGCGGCGCCACTAGTCTCATCCGTGACCACGTTCACGTCTTGCGGATCAGGGGTGGGGTCTTCCTTGTCCGAACATGAAGGAGCCGACAGCAACAAGGCTGCGAGCGCCAATGGGTACCAATGCTTCATCATTTCAGGATTAGATGTTGGACGACAAGTAGTGAGCCGCTTCAGTGCGGTAAGCGGAAAGGGCGGGAATCAGTCCAGCAACCGCCCCTGCCAGAGTAACCGCTATCAGCAATTGCAGCTCCGGCAAACCAGGCGTAACGGACACGCGCACTCCAGTGGCCGCATGAACTTGATCCGTAACGGCGTAGATCAGCGCACCGGCGAAGAGCAAACCGACCACACCGCCAAGCAGTGCAATCACGGCAGACTCGCCAGTGACCAGACCAAGGATGGTGCGTCGGCGCGCGCCAAGGGCGCGCAGGGTCGCGAACTCGCGTCGGCGCGCACCCATGGTGTTGTAGATCGCGACCATGACACCAACCAAAGCCACCACCACGATCAGCGCAGTGATCAGACGTAGTACCAGATCACCCTGGCCAATGATGGCGAACAACTTGCGCACCTCTTGGCTTGGGTAGACCGCTTGCGCATCGAGGCGGTCGTTCAACTTACGGAAGATGCCTGTGCGATAGAAGCCAGCCTTGGTGCTGAGCATGACGGCGCTCAAACCACGTGGATCGCGCGTGCCGCCCTCGACCATGTCCTCGGTGGCCTCGTGACCATCGATCACGTAATAGGCGCCGATCGGAATCAGGATCGCGCGGTCCAGCGGAGTACCGGTTGGTTCCAACACACCAACCACTTCGGTCTCGGCCTCTTTGTGACCATCGCCCCCGCCGACGCCTTCCACTCCATGCGATGGCGTGAAATGCGAACCGACTTTCAAGCCGGTGTCTAGTGCAACGTCTGCACCAACGACGGCCTTGAACATGGAAGCAAGATGCGCTTCATGATCATGTTCGTGTTCATGGCCATGTGCGACTTCTTCGGCTTCATGTGCCGCCAACTCTTCCTTGATCTCGGCGAAGTCCGCACGCGAATATTCGAAGGGCCCGCCTTCGGCGAAGGCCAAGGTCTCGGTGCTCTCGGCGCCACCTAAACGCACATCCGAGAACAGGTTCGAAGTCACACCAACGATGCGTTTGCCGCGGAAACTATCACCGACCGCGAGCGGCACTGACCACAGCACACCAGGTGTATCGGCCGTCTCTTCATAAAGCGCATAAGGCACGTTGCCCTGGCTTTGCCCCATGTGGTAAAGCGCGTTCAAGGTCAGCTGTAGGCCGGAGCCTTTGGCGCCGACGAGCATGTCGCAGACCGATGCCGAGCGATTGAAACCTTGTTCACTTGCATCGCGCAGTGCACCGACCGTTGCGAACAGCCCCACGCCGAGCGAAACCGAAAGTCCCGTCAAGATCGACGCCAACTTGCGGCGTTTGAGGTTGCGCATGACCATGGTGGGCAATCTCATTTCAGATCCTCCACGCGCACGGTGCTGTCGAATGCCGCCGACACATCCATGTCGTGCGTGGCGCAGACCACGGTGATGCCGGATTCACGTGCAGTGCTCAACAACAAGTCCAGCACCTGACGACCGTTCTCATGATCCAAGGAGCCAGTCGGTTCATCGGCCAGCAACAAGTTCGGCTTGTTCATCAAAGCACGCGCGAATGCGACGCGAGCCTGTTGGCCAACCGAAAGTTGGCGCGGCGTATGTTCCAGGCGATGCCCCAGGCCAACCGCCTCGAGCAAATGCTCGGCGCGACCTGGCTCGGCATGCTTTTTGGCGAACACGGCACCCAGCTCGACGTTTTCTTTAACCGAATATCCATCCAATAGATGAAAGGATTGGAAGACATAGCCGATGTTGTCGGCGCGAAAGCGATCACGTTGGGCTTCGGAGAGTTTGGCCAGGTCCGTACCATCGATGGAGACTACCCCGGTATCGGGCGAAACCAGGCCGCTCAACAAGTTCAGCAGCGTGGTCTTGCCGGAACCACTCTCACCGATCAGCGCCACCTGGCCGCCACTCTCGACCTGCCAATCCTCAAAACCGAGCACCAGACCGGAATCGGTCTCACTTGGATAGCTTTTACGGATTTTCTGTAGGTGAATCATGGGTCGGGGAAATCATCGGCACGGCTAGAATACGCTCCGCCGAGCCTTGTGCTTGCCCCAAAGTCATGAGTCAATACAACATTCAAAAGTTCGCCGTGATTGGCGCCGGAAACATGGGTTCCGGAATCGCCCAGAAGATTGCCACCGAGGGTTTTCCCTGCGTGCTGGTCGACCTCGATGATGAGAAGGTGGAGCGCGGCATGCAGACCATCCGCGACCTGCTGGCCCAAGGCGTCGAGCGCAAAGTCTTTCACCCTAAGCAGGTAGAGAAGATTCTCGGCAACCTAAGCGGAACTAGCGATTGGTCCGAGCTGGCCGACGTCGACCTCGTGGTCGAAGCCGTGTTCGAGAACCTCGATGTGAAGCGTTCGGTTTTCGAGCGCCTGTCAGAAAACTGCAAGCCAAACGCAATCCTGGGTAGTAACACTTCTTCCTTCCACGTACGCGATCTGGCCAGTGCGGTGAAGAACCCCGAGCGCTTGGTTGGCCTGCACTACTTCTTCCATCCTGCCAAAAACCGTTTGGTCGAGGTGATCGGCCACGAGGGCACCTCGGATGAGGCTTACCTGGCAGCTTGGGCCGCCCAGGAGGCCATCGGCAAGACCCCAATCTGGTCTTCCGATGCACCCGGTTTCGTGGTCAACCGCTACTTCGTGCCGTGGGTTAACGAGGGTGTGCGCTTGTATGAAGAAGGAATCGCCAACATTCCTACCATTGAATGGGCTTCTAAGAAGGCCTTCGGTGTGGGCATGGGCCCCTTCGAGCTGATGAACGTGACCGGCGTGCCGATCACCATGCACGCCGCCAACACCCTGGCCGAGCAGCTCCACTCCTTCTATGCCCCTTCGCAGGCGCTGGTCGATTTCTGCGCTGGCGATGAGCAAAACTGGAGCCTTGAGGGCCCGGTCGATGAGAGCAAGTACGACGTTATCGCCGACCGCTTGTTCGGCGTGACTTTCTACGTGGCCTCGAAGCTGGTTGATGAAGAAGTCTCCTCGATTGAAGACACCGATATCGGTGCGCGCGTTGGCCTGCGCTGGCCGACCGGTCCTTTCGAGATGCTCAACGATGTCGGCGTGGAACGCGCCCGCTTGCTGGCGGAAGCTGTAGCCACCACTCACGGCCTAAAATTGCCCAAGCTGCTGGTCGATGCTCCAGCGCATGGCCTGCCGATCGAGCTGGTTTCCTCATGCGACGCCAACGTGGCTACCGACTTGCGCTTCAACAACCCGGCCACCATGAACGCCTTAGACAAGAACGTGTTCATACAGTTCGATGGCAAGCTGCAGTTCGCGCGTGCCACCGGCAAGGCCATCGTGCTGCGCAGCACCGGCAAGGCTTTCGTGGCCGGCGCCGACATCAAGTTCTTCGTCGATTCGTTGAACAGCGATAACTACCCATCGATCGCCGAGTTCGCTAGTCATGGCCAGAAGATCTTCCGCACATTGGCGGGTGGCGACAAGTCGGTCGTCGCACGCGCTCATGGCTTGGCCTTGGGTGGTGGCGCCGAGTTGGCGATTGCTTGTGATTGGATCGTCGCCTCGCCGAAGGCTGCGATCGGTTTCCCTGAGACCGGTATCGGCATCTTCCCAGGTCTTGGTGGAACGCAACGCTTGCCGCGCCGCATCGGCATGCCGCTGGCCAAGTACTTGCTTTACACTGGCTCGATCCTCGACGCCAAGTCCGCATTGGATATCGGTTTGATCGACGCCATCGCTGGCTTCAGTGACATCGATGAGGTCTGTCTTGAATGGGCCGCCAAGGCTCCATCCGAAGAGCGCGAAGCGCCCACCGAATGCCCAGGCGAAAAGTGGCAAGCCATCTGGAACTTCTTCGATAACTACTCGGTCGATGAAATGCTTTCCGGCGAAGCCGACTGCATGGCCAACCCAGTTCTCGAGAAGGCGGTCAAGCGCATGAGCCAGAAGTCTTATCACGCACTGAAGTTGTGTGAGGGTCTGTTCGTCGAAGGCGCACATCAGTCGCTCGAACGTGCACTGGACCTAGAGTCACGCGACCTCGAGAAAGCATTCATGCACCCCGATGCACTGGAAGGCTTGAGCGCTCTGCTCGAAGGCCGCCGACCAGGATTCGCGAAACCTGCATTCGCCTGATCACTGGCGAACGTTCTTCAGGCCGACGGCATTCTTGGAGTGCCGTCGGCCTGTCCTTTTGCCACTATTCGTTGAATCGCTTCTTCACGACTCCAGCGGATAGCCGAAAAGTTTGCGGAGCCAAGGACCGCTGGTAGTCCAACCATTGGGGCCAAGCATGTAGTCCTGCGCGAAAGCGCCATCGAAGGACAGTAGATAATCTTCGGAATCATCGACGTGCATGTAGCGGAACCAACCGGGCGCGTTGACGCCCATTGATGATGGCTAGATTATCGAAGCTGCGCAGGTTGACACACGCCAAGAAAAGCAGGCCGAGGGAAATCGGTGCCATCATCGCGACCCACGAATCGGGGATCACTGCCAACAATAGGTAGCACCAAACACCCCAAAACACCGATGCAATAAATACGTGGCATGCTGCGTAGAGGCTCTTCATAACAGAACTCTCGAAACCGCTTCAGCTCGAGTTATTCATCGTACGCTAAATAAGTAAACGTGCCTTTGGCGAGGTGCGATTCTCCTTGATAGACGTCGGCCTCGCAGACATTAATTTTGCGCCCGCGCTTGATCAGTTTGGAGCGCGCCGTGATCGGTCCGTGGTTGGCGCGACCTGGGCGGAAGAAGTTCATTTTGAACTCAATGCTGGTCATGTGCTTTCCTTCCGGTAGGTCGGGCATGATGGCATAGACTGCGGCGGTATCGGCAAGTGTGGTGAGGATTCCACCGTGGACAATGTCGCCCTCTTGGGTCAGTTTGCTGCAATCGCTGATCTGGACTTCGGCGCCGGGGTTTTCGGAATCCCCCACGCGAATCAATTCCAAGCCGAGTTCGCGGTTCACTGGCGTGTGTGAGAAATCAATCATGGTGCCAAGCGCTCCACCTCCCAGTGGTTGCCTTCGGTTGGATTGATGTAGCGGAATCGATCATGCAATCGGTTCTCGCGGCCTTGCCAGAATTCAATCGATTCCGGTTTAATTCGATAGCCACCCCAATGTTCTGGCATCGGCACTTCTCCGCCAGCTAATTTCTTCAGGGCATCGCGCAATTTGCCTTCCAGCAAGCGACGCGACGAGACCACCGAGCTCTGCGGCGAGACCCACGCACCGAGCTGGCTGCCGCGCGGGCGGGTGGCGAAATACTTCATCGATTCCAAGGCGGTGACGCGACTGGCGGTTCCATTAATGATCACTTGTCGCTCCAGCGGCAGCCAATGGAATAACATCGAAACGCGCGGATTTTCCTCGATCTGTAAGGACTTCGTGCTCTTGTAGTTAGTGAAGAATACGAAACCGTTGTGATCGAACAGTTTGAGCAACACGGTGCGCACGGTCGGGAAGGC
This sequence comes from Planctomycetota bacterium, assembly GCA_024229395.1. Taxonomy (GTDB): domain Bacteria; phylum Planctomycetota; class UBA1135; order UBA1135; family UBA1135. The sequence continues at coordinate 9,401 of JAAESM010000028.1, forward strand.
GTCGGCCGAAGCGGTGGCCAAACTGAGTGCGCTGTAGTCGATCAAGCCAGCATCTTTGGCTTGGTTGAACCACACCTCGAACTGTTTGTACGGGTCGGCGTCGAGCTCATCACGATGCAATCCAGCACGTGAGTATTCGCGGCGTAGGTCACTGAGGTCCATGGCGAGAGTTTAACGGACTCTGACAATTGCCGACCAAAAGGTAGATAGAATATAGTAATGGGACTGACCCTCATCGAAAAGATTATTGCCAGTCACTGCGACCAAGAGGTCGTGCCTGGCGCAACGGTGGATATGCGGGTTGATGTGCGTGCGGCGCGCGATTTTGGCGGAGCCAATGTCGCGAAGAATCTGCAGGCGGCGGGCCTCAGTGTGGAGGACCCTGAAAAAACCCTTTTCACCTTCGACTGCAACCCTGGCGGAAGCGATCAGGGTTATGCGGCTAACCAACAACTGTGCCGCGAGTTCGCTCGTGAATCGGGTGTTGGTCTACGTGATGTGACCCAAGGAATCGGAACGCACATCGCTTTCGAAGATGGCCTGGTCGGGCCGGGCTCCACTTTCGTGAGCACCGACAGCCACGCCAACATCATGGGTGCCGTCGGTGCCTTTGGCCAAGGCATGGGTGACCAAGACATTGCCTATGCATGGAGTGCAGGCAAGGTCTGGTTCAAGGTTCCGAAGTCGGCCAAGGTCATCTTGGTCGGTAGGCCCGGGCCAACTGCGACCGCCAAGGACATCGTGCTGAAGATGTTGCAAGTCTTGGGTGCGGGTGGACTGCTCGGTTATGCTGCCGAGATCACCGGTGAAATAGTGAAGGATTTAACTCTGGAGGATCGCGTCACGATTGCCAGCATGTCCACCGAGATGGGTGGAATCATTTCCCTATTCGAGCCAAGTCCTGCGATTCTCGATTTCTGCCGTAACGCCGGTGGCCGCGATTTCCAAGCGATCGCCGCAGATGGTGATGCGCATTACGACAAGGTCGTGGAGGTGAACATTGAAGGCTTGTCGCCAATGGCCGCGCGGCCTGGCCACCCCGACGACACTACCGACCTTTCCGACGTTGCTGGGCGTAAAGTGGATTCGGTTTTCATCGGTTCCTGCACCAATGGTCGCTTGGAGGATCTGCGCAGAGCAGCCAATGTGTTGCAAGGTCGCAAGGTCGCTCCCGGCGTGGTGTTGAAGGTTGTTCCAACCACACGCAATGTTTGGGAGGATGCACTGGAAGAGGGGATTGTGAAGGCCTTCATGGATGCGGGTGCGTTGATCGGCAACGCGGGTTGTGGCGGATGCGCCGCTGGCCAGCTTGGACAGAATGGTCCTGGTGAAGTCACGGTCAGCACCGGCAACCGCAACTACGCAGGCAAGCAAGGTAAGGGCGAGGTCTACCTGGCAAGTCCAGAGACCGCGGCCGCAACCGCGATCGCCGGCGCGATCACTTCGGTCGACGCCATCCCTGAACAGCCTGTGTTGTTCGAGATCGGCAATAGCAACGGAAGTTCGGCACAAGAATCTTCTGCTTCTGCTGTTGATAGAATCAAACCAACCAAGTTAGAGGGACGTGTTTGGGTCGTGAATGTGGATAACGTCGATACCGACATGATCTTCCATAACCGTTACTTGGCGATCACCGAGCTCGACAAGATGGGCCAATACACTTTCGACAACCTTGAAGGGTGGAAAGATTTTGCCAGCAAAGCTAAGCCTGACGATATCGTGATCACAGGCTCCAACTTCGGTTGCGGTTCTTCAAGGCAGCAAGCGGTGGGCTGCTTCACTGCGCTTGGTGTGCAAGCCTTGATTGCCCAGAGTTACGGCTCCATCTATGAGCGTAACGCAATCAACAGTGGTATGCCCATCGTGGTTGCAGATGCCCTAAATGCTGGATTGAAGGACGGAGATCATGTTTCCGTAGATTTGGAAACTGGCACGATCAACTGGGATGGTGGCTCCTTACAGGGCGAACCATTCTCTGAAGTACAGATGCAGATCTACCAACGCGGTGGTTTGTTGGCGCTGTAACGCTGCGTTTTGAAACCTACCTAAGGAAGCTCTGGTTCGTTCGAACTAGAGCTTCCTTAACAGATGCGAGGCAGGTCCATCCCCGACAACACATCGACAGGTTGTTCGCCGCCGAATGCCGTACGCAGACTTACCGGAACCGTTCCTTGTGTGCGTTCGTGAATCGTTCCAAGGCGTACTGCGCCTTCACCTTCGGGTAAGGCATGCCACGCCGCTAGAGCTTGATCGACTTGGTCAGCTGGCACCCAAGCCAGGACGCGGCCTTCGCAAGCGAGGTATAAGGGATCCATTCCGAGTAGTTCACAGACGGCGCGCGTTGCAGTACTCACTGGTACATCCGCCGCGTCGATCACTAAACGGTGACCACTGCGATCGGCGGCTTCGTTGCATGTAGTTGCGACTCCACCACGAGTGGGGTCATGCATGACCCGAACATCCACGTCGGCATCGAAGAGTGCCTCGGTCAAGCGATTCACGGGACCGCAATCGGACTTCAACTCCAAGCCGCTGATGTCGTGGCGACAAGCAAGGATGGTTGCACCGTGATCACCGACCGTACCGGACACGATCAACGCGTCGCCGACCTCAATGTTCTTGTCACTCAGCTTACGTTCCGGTGGCACCACTCCGATTCCAGCGGTCACGACGAAAGCTTCGTCGCCCTTGCCACGCGGTACCACTTTGGTATCTCCACAAACAATCTGCACGCCAGCTTGAGCGGCGGCGGCTTTTGCGCCATCCACGTAGATCTGCAACTTCTCCATGGGTAGGCCTTCCTCAAGAATCAGTGCCCAACTCAGCCACAGCGGACGGGCGCCCGCAACAGCCAAATCATTCACCGTTCCACACACTGAGATTTCACCGAGATTGCCGCCCGGGAAGACTGTGGGTTCGACCACGAATCCATCGGTAGAGAAAGCAACTTGGCCTTCGGGCAAATTGGGAAGTAAAGCGGAGTCGCTGAGTTCATTCAGCCCGGGATTCTCGAATGCGGGCACGAAAGCCTTGCGAATGAGTTCTCCGGTCAGACGTCCGCCCGAACCATGGGCGAGAAGGATGTTTTTCATGACTTCGGGGAACTTAGGGCAAGGCGTTCGTGGCGGTGCCAAGCTGCACAGGTTCCTTCGCTGGAAACCATGCATGCACCGACGGCATGTTCTGGATCACAACCGTTACCGAATAATGGACACTCCGGAGGATCGATGGTTCCTTGCAGGACCTCGCCACAGCGACAACCTTTCGGCTCACGTGCGACCGGCAGGTCCACTTCGAGCAAGGCGGCATTGCGGTGTGCGAATTCCACTTTGAGTTCCAAGCCGGAACGCGGAATGATTCCAAGGCCGCGCCAATCCGAATCGGTCTGTACGAAGAACTTATCCAGCAAGGCTCGTGCAGCTGGATTGCCGTCGGGTTGGACCACGCGACCATAGAGATTGCTGACCGCCGGCTTGTCATTCGCCAGCTGGGCGAGCAATTCAGCCACTCCAGCGAGTACGTCGTTGGGCGCGAAGCCGACCACCGAACAGGGCAGGCCAGCAGTAGCCACCGGGGCGTAGGCGTCCGAGCCGATGATGACGGAAACATGGCCCGGGCAAAGCAGACCATCGAGCTTCACATCGTTGTTGTCCATCAGGGCCTCGAGAGCCTCGGGGATGGTTTTGTGGCCAGCCAGCACCAAGAAGTTGGGCAGGTTTTCGCGCTCGGCTTCTTCTAGCGCGGCTGCGATGGTCGGTGCGGTGGTCTCGAAACCAACCGCGAGGAATACGACCTTCTTTTCCGGGTTGTCGCGCGCGATCTGCAGAGCATCGCGGGTCGAGTAACAGATGCGGACATCCGCACCTTCGGCGCGTGACTCCTCTAGGGTTCCATGACTTGCGGGAACGCGCATCATGTCGCCGAAAGTGGTCACGATGACATCTTCACGGGCGGCCAAGGCCATGGCGCGATCCACCCAACCGATCGGGGTCACGCAGACAGGGCAGCCGGGGCCAGAAACCAGGCGCACATTGCTCGGCATCAAGCGTCGCAACCCTGCGGCTGCGATCGAATGCGTATGGGTGCCGCAAACTTCCATCAAAGTCACTGGCCGCTCAATGGTTGCGGCAAGTTCTTCGATGCGCTTCAACATGGCACCGCCCGCAGCAGGATCTTCAAGTCCACGGCGAAGCGCCGAGAAATCCATGGAGTCGCTCATTTCTCGCTCCCCCAATCCAACGCGCCAGCTTTGGCTGCCTGATGCAGCAAGTCCAAGGTTTCTTTCGCCTGCTCTTCATCCACATGACTGATCGCATAACCAGCGTGAACCAGAACCCAATCACCAAGTTGCGGTGGTTTCGGAAGCAGCATCAGCGACACCTCGCGGCGCACGCCATCTACTTCGGCAACGCCGGCGAGATCTTCTTTCTCGACCAGCTTCATCGGAATACTCAAACACATGTTGGGACCTCGATTTGTTGCGGCTCGCAGTTGCGCGCCAGGGCGACGGCTCCAATCACCGCCTGCCCAAATGATAGGCCTCCGTCACCCGGTGGGAGGTCCGTTGCCATCAAGCATTCATACCCCAGTGCCTCCAATTCGAGCTGAAGGCCGCTACGGAGCAGGCGATTGATCATGCACCCGCCACCAAGAGCAATCGTGCGAATCTCAGGGCTTAAATTGCGGCGTGCCATGGTGGCGACGGCATGGCAGAAAGTGGCGTGAAAATCCGCCGCGACCACTGCTGGATCCTGTCGGCTGATGAGACGCCGCGCAGCAGCAGTAAGAAGTTGTGCCGACGGCAGTATGGACTTGGAGGCTCCGATGTGCGGGCGCACATCTTCCCAGATGATTGCACGATGGGAGCTCGATGCGGCCAAGGCCTCGAAACGCAGAGCAGCTTCGCCTTCATAGTCATTGCTGTCGACCAATCCGCACAGGGCACCTGCGGCTTCGAACAGTCTTCCTGCTCCGCTAGCCAAAGGCCATCCGCCACTATTCTTCGCGGCAAGTTGTTGGACCAAGCCAAGGCGTTGCGCTGAAACCTTCTTCGCCAAAGGCAATTGTTCAAGCAGTTCTAAGCGGTTGGCTAGGGCCAATGCCGCGGCTACCAAACGCCAAGGTTCGCGCACCGCTGCCTCGCCACCGAGTAGTGGCAGTGGTTGCAAGTGGGCAACTCGTTGCCATTGAAGATCGCCACCGAACTGCAGCAACTCTCCACCCCATGCGGTTCCATCGGGGCCAAAGCCAGTGCCATCGAGAGCAAGCCCGGCAAAACGTTCTCCAACCTTGGGGAAGCGACCACGCTCAGCAGCGGCAGCCACCACATGGGCAAGATGGTGCTGCACGGGCATTATCTTGGCATTCCAACTCTCCGCGAGTTCCGCACCCAGCTGGGAACTTGGATAATCGGGATGCTGATCGACCACGACCAGCCTCGGCTCAGTCTGCAGGAAATCGCGTAGCCCCTCGGTAACCTCAAGATGGAATGCGCGCGCGGAAGTACTGTCCAAGTCGCCGACGTGTTGGCTTGGGAATGCTTGATCCTTGATCGCGAAACAAGTCGTGACCTGCAGGTGCCCGCCCAGGGCGAGCACGGGTTGAGGCGTTTCCACCACGAGTGGCACTGGATCGGGAACCCAACCGCGGGAGCGCCGAACCAAAACATGATCTTGATCCACGCTGCGCGCGACCGAGTCATCGACACGGCGCACGACATCGCGGTCGTGCAACAGGAAACAATCGGCAAGATGCCCAAGGCGTTCGAGCGCTTCGCGGTTGCCTTTGCAGATTGGCTCCTCGCTCGCATTCGCCGAAGTCATGACCAGTGTGCGCAGCTTCAGGTTGCGGAATAATTCCACATGCAATGGAGTCGTCGGGATCATCACGCCGACGTCATCGATGCCAGGCGCGACCTCTGCGCATAAGGCATTGGTCTCGCGTTTGGGCGCAAGAAGGATCGGTGAGCGCGGCCCCTGTAGGAACCTTTCATTGACGACATTAAGTTCGACGATGTCGCGGGCGTCGGCGATATCTTTCACCATTACGGCGAACGGTTTGCCTGGGCGATTCTTGCGTTCGCGTAATTTCCTGCAAGCCGCGGTTGAGGATGCATCACAAGCCAGCTGAAAGCCGCCGAGCCCTTTCAGTGCTACGACGCCACCGGCTTCCAGCACCTTGCGTGCTTCGATGACCGCATCTTCGCCTTGGCTGGTCGTTTCGCCTTGGACATTGGTGGACCACAAACGTGGGCCGCACTGGGGGCAACAGACCGGTTCGGTATGGAAGCGTCGGTTGCCTGGATCGTTGTATTCCGCTTGGCAATCGACGCACAATGGGAAGCAAGCCATTGCAGTCTTCGCGCGATCGTAAGGCAAACTGTGAACCAAAGACAAGCGTGGACCGCAGTTGGTGCAGACCGTGAATGGGTACCGCCAACGGCGATCTTCCGGGTTTTCCATTTCGGCACGGCAGTCATCGCACAGGCGCGAATCCGGTGGCACCAATGCGCGCTTGCGTGCACCTTGTTCAGTGGCGACGACCGCGAACTCGAAATCGTTTTCGATCTCTATCGGGAAATATTCATAAGCATCCAAGCGAGCCAACGGCGGCAACTCTTTGGGCAAACGCAGGACGAACTCCTCCACCGAGGTAGGTGGCCCTTCGACCTCGATGACCACGCCGTCGGGGCCATTGCGTACCCAACCGAAAAGGCCGAGCTCCATGGCAAGCCGGAATACGAAGGGCCGAAAGCCTACACCTTGAACCGCGCCTTGGCATGCAAGGCGGTTTCGAATAAGTCTTTGAATCACACTAGGGCTGCGCGTTTCGCTTGATGCTCCCGCTCTAATAGATTGCACCACTCTTCAAAACCATCGCCATTCATGGCTGACATCTGAAGAATGACCGAGTCGGGGTTCAGTAAGTTGACATGTCTTACCGCATCCTCTGGGGAGAACGGTAAATGAGGAAGTAAATCGGACTTAGTGATCAGGCACACCGCTGCCCGTGAAAAAATCGCAGGAAATTTTAAGGGTTTATCATCGCCTTCCGGAACGGAAAGCAACACAGCTTTAAAATCCTCACCCAGGTCGTAGGAAGCTGGGCAGACCAGATTTCCGACGTTCTCAAGGAACAGGATATCTGGCAAGTCGAAATCCGCTGATTCCAGGCCGTCGGCAACCAAGTGGGCATCAAGGTGGCATGCCCCGCCGGTGATGATCTGGTGCGCTGGGCCGCCCGCCTCGCGGATTCGTTGGGCATCGCGCTCGGTTGCGACATCGCCTACCAAGACTGCAGTACTGAGGCTGTCCGCGAAATAGTCAACGGTCAACTCCAGCAAGGTAGTCTTGCCGGAACCTGGTGATGACACCATGTCCACGACCAAGGTTCCCGCCGCGTTGAACTGTTCGCGCAACTGCGCGGCGCGACGATCATTCTCCTCGTGCAGGCGGCGGCGGACCTCTATAGGTTCAGACATAGTAGGTGAGCTCGCATATCGGTATCCTACCCCTCTTGGAGCAATAAAAGACTAAATAATCGTTATTTTCCCGTGCCCCCACCGAGAGCCTGGAAATCTGCTCCGCTGGGCTGCTGGAAAACACGCAGGCCGAACTCTGGAATCACCGCGATGACATGGTCAAAGATATCGGCCATGATGCCCTCGTAATGGGCCCAGCGCTGTTCGGCGCTGAATACATAGATCTGAATCGGCAGGCCATCCTTGCTCGGCTCGAGCTGGCGAACCAGAAAAGTCATGTCCTTGCGGATCTGCTCGTGGTTGCGCAGATAGTTTTCCAGGTAGGCGCGGAATGTTCCAAGGTTGGTCATGTGACGACCATTCACCAATGTGTCTGCTTCGGTGACATGCTCGGCGTTCCAAGCAGCCACTTCCTGCTCCTTCTTCTCAAGGTAGTCGCCGATGTATTGAATTCGCTTCAGGTGGTTAAGGTCCTCTGGCTGTAGAAAACGCACACTGGTCATGTCCAGGGAAATAGACCGCTTAATCCTGCGACCGCCCGACTCTGACATGCCGCGCCAGTTCTTGAAACTGTCGGACATGAATGCGTAAGTTGGAATCGTGGTGATGGTCTTGTCCCAGTTCTGCACCTTCACGGTGTGTAGACCTATCTCCAATACATCGCCATCGGCACCATGCTTTGGCATCTCTACCCAATCACCTTGGCGCACCATGTCGTAACTTGCGATCTGCACGCTGGCGACGAATCCAAGAATTGAATCCTTGAAGACCAACAAGATGATCGCAGTCATGGCACCAAGACCGGTGAGCAATGCCCATGGTGAACGATCGGTCAGGGTCCCTACCACGATGATCGACACCGCCAACCACATCACCAACTTGAACACTTGCGAATAACTACGCAAGGGTTTGCCGCGTGCGCCAGGTCGATCCTGGGCGATAGCGACCATGGCATCAATGAATGACGAAAGTGCACGCGCGCCGGCCAAGAACATCCACGCATTGGCGATGCGCTGCATGGCTTGCTGATAACTCTCTTGGTCATCGGCCGGGAAGATCAGCGGGCCGGCTGCATAGAAGACGAGCGCAGGCGCAAGATGAGCAAGGCGGTGGAAGACCTTGTGCTCGACAAGCGCATCATCCCACTTGGCCTTACTGCGACCAACAAGCGAACGCACGGCGCGAAGGATGAATCGACGCGTGATGAAGGTGGCGAACCAGGCCACCACGATCAGCGTGATCCACGCGATTATCGCACCATAGGTCGGATGCGAGAACCATTCCCGGAGCCAAGCCCCGGCGTCATTCCAAAACTTATTGAGCGTTGCCACTGGCTATTGTGATTTGATTCCTTAGCGTGCTGCTTCGATGAGCTTGATCAGCGTTTCTTCAACGTCATTGGCCAAATCTTGCAACGGTGCTTCCGATACCGTCTGCAACAACGCCGACGGCTTCAGCATTCCGATGTAGTGCTGGCCTTCTTGTCCCCAAACCGACAGGCGGCAAGGTAAAGCCAAATTGACCTCTATATCGGCACTCATTGCCGTTTTGGCGTGATGCGGGTTGCACACTTCCAGCACGCGAACCTCGCGATCGAAGTCCACGCCCTTGCTCTTCATCGTGGCGCGCAAGTCATAGGTATGCAACACGCCGAACTTATTCGCGACGGTGGCTTCTTCCAGATCGGCTTGTGCTTGATCGATGCTCTTGTCGGTCTTGACAACGTACTTCATGATGATTCTCGACTGTTGGCCGCGCGTTTCACTGCACGACTTCGGGACAGATGCCACGGAATCGGCACCATCCACATTTTCTCGGTTCCGGTGACGCCACCCAATTCTCCATCATCAGGTCATCGACGTCGGGATCGTAATGCGCATCCATCATCTCGCGAAGGCTGAATGACATGCGATCCTGTGCTTCGGAAAGTTGGTTCAGGTCCACGGCGACGGACTGTACTTTTCCTTCGCCAAGGTATGCCGCATGCAGAGTGATCTGCTCTGGATCGGTCGACCATTTCTCACACGCGTACAGGGCATAAGTATGTAGTTGGAAGATGTCGTCCTCGCGAGGCTTGCCAGTCTTCCAATCATAGATATGCAACATGTCGCCATCAGTGAAGGCGAAGTCGGGCACCGCGTAAACCTTGGTGCCGAGGAACTGATAGGTATCCATGGTCTCCAACGAGCGCCATGAATCCGGATGCGCATCACGTGCTGAAGCCAAGTCCGGCGACTCGCAGAAGTACTTCGCGCAACGCTCCAACAATTGGCGCGCCATGTCGGTGCGCTCCTTGGGAATCTCACGGCCGTAATGATGTTCATCAAGATGCACGCTCTTGTTCGGCTTGGCCTTCCAATCATCGCCGGCCGACTGACGCCAACCATCACGGAACAGCTCGACGCACTCCTCGAACAACTCCTTGGTGCTCATGGTGGTGCCGTCGCGTTTCAATTCGAACCAACGCTGGATCGCACGGTGCGCACAATCACCGGCATGCGCCGGCAACGAAGTCAGGCACTTATGCACCATGATCTCGTACTTGTCGCCACGCGGTTGTTCGGTCCACCAACCCCAAGAGGCATAGCGTCCGTACCAGTACTCGCGCTGGCAACGTTCCCATTCCTTGGCCCGACTCGCAGACCAAGATAGTTCGCATTGAAATTGCTTCATCGCCACGAACAGAGTTTAACGGGGCGGGAGGCCGGATTCTCTGCCGACCTAGTGACGGAAGTGACGCGTGCCAGTGTGCACCATGCAAACCCCACGAACGTCGCAAGCGTCGTTGACCTCGCTATCGCGCATCGATCCACCAGGTTGTACGATCGCAACCACGCCGGATTCAGCCAGCGCCTCGGGACCATCCGGGAACGGGAAGAAGGCATCGCTGCCGACTACTGCACCAATGGCCTTGTCGCCCGCCTTCTTGACAGCGATTTCAGCACTATCAACACGGCTCATCTGGCCTGCACCGGCACCAACCAACATTCCGCCGTTGACAAGGCAGATCGAGTTCGACTTGAGGTGCTTGGCTAAAGTCTGCGCAAGGCGAAGGTCGTCTTCACGACCTTCTGGCATGGCGATCTTGCCCGCCACGGTCAGCTCGGCATCGAAACCGCTCTTGGTATCGGAGCCCTGTACCAAAGTGCCACCCCAAACGCGACGCTCCTCGGCCTGATCACGCAGGCTTCCGATATCGCCAACCTTGACGATACGCAGGTTCTTGCCCCACTTCGGACCGGTGCGCAACAGGTTGACTGCATCCTCATCGAAATCAGGAGCCGCAAGTACTTCCACGAAATGACCCGGGCCAGTTAGGAACTTGGCGCAGGTCATGTCGAACTTTGCGTTCAGCGCAATCACCGAACCGAAAGCCGAAAGTGGATCGCCTTCCCAAGCACGCTCGAGGCAATCACCGACGTTGTTGCCAAGCGCCGCACCACATGGGTTGGTGTGCTTGACCACCACCGCCGCCGGACTTGGCAGATCATTGACTGCGGCGACCGCGCCATCCAAATCCAACCAGTTGTTGTAAGACAACTCCTTACCACCAGGCAAGACTTCAGCGGAGCCGAGACCAAAACGCTTGGCGTCGGGATAGAAGCCCGCGGTCTGGTGTGGATTCTCGCCGTAACGCAAACCAGCACCATCTTGTTCGGCGAACCAACGACCAATCGCAGTGTCGTATTCACCGGTGCGCGCGAAGACCTTGGCGGCCAACTGCTTGCGGGTTACCAAAGTGGTTCCGCCTTCGTTCAGTTCGGCGGCGACTGCTGCATAGTCACTGGTGTCACAAAGAACCGCAACGCTGTCATGGTTCTTCGCGGCGGAGCGCAACATGGAAGGGCCACCGATATCAATCTTCTCGATGATCTCTTCATAAGTTCCACCGCCTGCGACGGTCTCTTCAAATGGGTAAAGGTTTACCACGACCATATCGATCGGGCCGATGTCGTGTTCATCCATCGACGCAAGATGACCAGCATCATCGCGGCGCGCCAACAGGCCACCGTGAATCTTCGGGTGCAGGGTCTTCACGCGACCATCCATCATCTCCGGGAAGCCGGTGTAGTCGGCCACCTCGGTGACTTCAAGGCCAGCATCGGCGAGTGCCTTCATCGTGCCGCCGGTCGACAACAACTCTGCACCTTGTGCTGCTAGGGCTTTGCCGAGTTCGACAATGCCATCCTTATAAAAAACGCTCAACAGGGCGCGACGGACTGGGACTCTTTCGCTGGACATGGTCTTAGCGGGTTGCTCGGCTACGGAGGTATTCTTCAATGAAGGAATCGATGTTGCCATCTAGGACGGACTGTGTGTTGCCGACCTCGTGATTGGTGCGATGATCTTTGACCATCTGGTAGGGATGAAGCACGTACGAACGGATCTGTGATCCCCAGGCGATCTCGCCTTTGTTGCCGTACATGGATTTGAGTTCGTCGTCGCGCTCGCGTTCGCGCAACTCGAACAATTTCGCGGTCAACATGCGTGTGGCGATCTGCCGGTTCTTCAGTTGACTGCGTTCGTTCTGACATTGCACGACGATGCCCGTTGGCTCGTGCGTCATGCGAACTGCAGAATCGGTCTTGTTGACATGTTGTCCACCGGCACCACCTGCGCGGTAGGTGTCAACACGAACGACGCTCATGTCGATATCGATGGCACCTTCGTCATCAAACTCGGGCATGACTTCCACCGCCGCGAACGACGTATGCCTACGCCCTTGCGCGTCGTATGGCGAAATTCGTACCAAACGATGAACGCCGCGCTCGGCCTTCAATTTGCCATATGCGTACGGTCCGCGGAACAATAGCGTGCAATGGCGAATGCCGCCTTCGTCGTTGGGCAGCAGTTCAATCTCGATTGGTTCGATCTCCTGGCGCTCGCCCCAACGAAGGTACATGCGCATCAACATCTCGGCGAAGTCGGTCGCATCGACGCCACCGGCTCCGGCTTGGATGGAAAGGAATGCGTTGCGATTATCGTTCTCGCCACCGAGCATGACCTGGAATTCCAGGGCCTCGAGTTTGGCGACCGATACCTCTAACGCCGTTGCCAATTCCTCTTCGACGTCGGCGCCGCCTGATTCTTCACCGAGCTCTGCGAGCATCTCGATCTCTTCGAGAGACTCGGCTGCATCGTCGATGGGATCCAGAACTGCCTTGGCGATTTTCAATTCACCAATGACTTTCTGCGCAGCTTCCTGGTCATCCCAGAAACCTGACGCGGTCATCCGCTTGTCTAGTTCGTCGCGGCGCTGACTATGTTTCTCATAGTCAAAGACGCCCCCGAATCTGTTCCAGGCGACGCTCCATCTCGGCAGCTTGGTCGAGGGTCTCTTTCATCTTTTCGCTCGGGGGAAACGTGGGTTTGTGTGGGATGTATTTAAGAAGCGTCGCGCGCAGCGGCGATCGCATCTTTCAGCGCGTGGTACAGCGCAGTGTTGGAAGCGAGGACCAGTGGCAGCACTGCTTCTTCGGATTCCTTCAAGTACTCCTCGCGACGCTCAGGCGTAAACGCGCCTTCCATCGAGAGCAGGTTGTCGAGACGGTCGGCACTCTTGACGATGTGCGTATCGCGACCTTCCCAACGAAGGTGTTCCAAGTAACGCATGTTGCGTTCGAACTTGGTCTCACCATCTTTCAATTCAGGATGCGTCAGGGCACGCACCATGTCACCGACCTGGTGACCGAATTGATCCTCAAGATCATTCACCTCAACGCCAGTGTCTTCGGCGGCATCGTGCAACAGTCCTGCACAGATCACCGCGGCATTGTGCTTCTGCTCGGCAAGTTCCAACAGGATCAATGCCGTGCGCAACAAGTGGGTGATGTAAGGCTCACCAGAACCCTTGCGAGTCTGACCTTCGTGCGCTTTCTTGGCGCATTCCAGTGCATCGGTGATTGACGGCCAAGTGGAAGTTCCCACTTGGTCCAACAGACGTTTCTCCAACTCGTCGGCGGGGAGCGTATAAATTTCGTTGAGCATGTTCAGCGATTGAGTGTGATGACTTGGCCATCGTCTTGGCCTTCAAAAACGATGTCACATAGATTCAGGAACAGGCCAACTTCGGCGACCCCTGGGATCTGTGACAAGTCGGCGTGCAGCTGTTCGGCATTGGCAATCCCTTGCTCGAATTTGCAGTCGAGGATGTAGTTGCCGTTATCGGTCACGAAAGGCTGCCCTTCTTCGGTGGTACGAAGGTAAGGGGTAGAGCCGGAAGCGTTGGCCACACAATCACGCGTGGTGACGTAGCCAAACGGGATGATCTCGACCGGCAGCAAGAAGGTGGTGCCAAGTCTCTCAACTCGCTTGCCTGTGCCGATGATGATCGCCACTTTGGCGCTCGCCGCCGCCACAATCTTTTCACGCAACAAGGCTCCGCCGCCGCCCTTGATCAGGCGAAACTCGGGATCCACCTCATCGGCGCCATCAACCACCAGATCCAGTGCAGGATACTCCTCCAAATCCGAAATCGGGATTCCAAGTTTCTCTGCCAGTTCTGCAGTTTGCACGGATGTCGACACGCCGATGACCTCGAGATTCTCCTTCTCGATCCGCTCCGCGAGCGCTTCCAGGAAGAAAGCCACGGTGGTGCCCGTGCCAAGACCAAGTTTCATCCCGGTCTGAACGAGCTGTGCTGCGGCTATGCCGGCCGCTTGCTTTGGCGAAGGGGTGTCGACCATTTTCGGGCTTATGATACCGCACTCATTCGTTGCATTTTTGTTGACATAAAAGACTTTGAGGTCGTTATACTTTCAGCCTGGCTATTTGACACCCAGTCTCATTAAGCCTCCGGAGCTTCGTCTCATGAACCCTCTCCCCGACGTCCTCACGATTGCCGACTTACCTCGCGTATTAGTGGGTAAAGTCTTGTCTGTGGAAGGAAATGGCAAATTCAGTGAGCGCCTCCGCGAGCTAGGCTTTTGCTGTGGCACCGAAGTCCGTTTCGAGCGCCAGGCTCCTATGGGTGGGCCGATTATCGTGAGCCTGCGGGGCTATCGTTTGTGTCTGAGAATCTCTGAAGCGAAGCAAATCCGCATCGAAGGAATGGCCGGCCTAGGAGGCATTGGCTAAGCCATGGCGAAACCGATCCATTTGGCCCTCGTCGGTAGCCCCAATTCGGGCAAAACCACGCTTTTCAACGCGTTAACCGGGCTTTCCGGTAAGACCGGCAACTATCCAGGTGTGACTGTCGACCGCCGTCGGGGTCACTTTCATGTCGATGACAAGGAAGTGCACTTGTCGGACCTGCCTGGCAGCTATTCGCTGCATGCCATCTCCGAAGACGAGGCGGTCACCTCCAAGGTCCTGCGTGGCGATATGGATGGTGGCATCGTTCCCGATGGCGTGGTCTTCGTGGCCGACGCCACAACCCTGGAACGCTCGTTGCCGATGCTCGCCGATGTGCTGCACATTGGCCGCCCCACCTTGTTGGTCCTGACCATGGTTGATGAGCTGAAGGTCCGCGGCGGTGACTTGGATCTATTCAAGCTGCAAGCCGAACTTGGTATTCCCATTGTGGGTGTGGTCGGCAACAAAGGTCTGGGCATCGATGACCTACGCATGCGCCTGCCCGACTTCGCCAACTGGGTGCAACCGAAGACCCTGCCCGAGCGCGACACCGAGTCACGCTTTGCTTGGGCTGACGCCATCCTCGAAAAGGTCACGCGTCACCCCTTGTCGGAAAGCCCGCTGACTCGACGCATGGACAAAGTGCTACTGCACCCCGTCATTGGCATCATCGTCTTCGCTGCATTCCTTGCCCTGTTCTTCCAGGCCATCTTCAGTTGGGCTGCCCCAGCAATGGACTTGTTCTCTGGCTGGATGGATGGAGCCGCCGATTGGGTTCTCGCCACATTCCCCGAGAGCTTGATGACCGATCTTCTCGCCGACGGAGTCATCCGCGGTGTTGGCGCAGTCATTGTTTTCGTTCCGCAGATCGCGTTGTTATTCGCGCTGATCTTCTTCTTCGAAGCATCGGGCTATATGTCGCGCGCGGCTTTCGTGGTCGATCGCGTCATGGGTTGGGCCGGACTTGAAGGCCGCTGCTTTATTTCATTACTTTCCTCTTATGCATGTGCAGTACCCGGCATCATGGCAACGCGCACGATCCCATCGCCGCGCGATCGCCTCGCCACGATCCTGGTCGCGCCCTTCGCGACTTGTTCGGCGCGTCTCCCGGTCTATGCCATCTTGATCTCGGCGTTCATTCCGGACACCCAGGTCTTCGGACCGTTTACCTTGCAAGGCTTGACCTTGATGGGTTTGTACATCCTTGGTGGTGTCAGTGCTGTGACCTTTGCAGCCGTTTTCAAGCGCGGCATGTTGCGCGGCGCCAGCTTGCCCTTCTATCTGGAGCTTCCGCCCTACCGATTCCCTTCTTTGAAGTCGGTCGTGCTGCAAGTGTTCCGCCGCGTCACTGTCTTCCTAAAGGATGCGGGTTCGGTCATCCTGGTTGGCTCGATCGTGTTGTGGTTCCTGTTGAACTTCCCGCGGCATGAAGCCCCTGCCGACGTTTCCCCGGCACTCGCGCATAAGGCACAGATTGAACAAAGCTACGCCGCCGACATCGGCCATGCCTTGGAGCCTGTGTTCGAACCACTCGGTTTCGATTGGCGCATCAATGTTGGGCTAGTCGGTTCCTTCGCTGCACGTGAGTTGATGGTCAGCACGCTTGCACAAGTCTACGCCTACGAAGGTGAGGATGAAGACTTCGCTGGCTTCAGTGATTTGCTTTCCAAGCCGGATCCAGAAACGGGCGAGCCGCCGATGACATTCGCCAGTGCAGTCGCACTGATGTTGTTCTTCGTCTACGCCTTACTGTGCTTGTCCACCGTTGCCGTCATCAAGCGCGAAACCAACAGTTGGAAGTGGCCCATGTTCATGATGGGTTATATGAGTTTGGTTGCATGGGTAGCCGGTTGGATCGGCTATATGCTTGCTTCTTGAATCGCCGGAGGCTTCGTGAGCAGTGCGGTATGAAGCCTTAACACCACACTGCTTCAGCAACACACACACCCTTTAGATATCGAGATTATCGATCTCGTGCGCGTGATCGGCGATGTACTCACGACGCGGCGCGGTCTCATCCCCCATCAACATCGAGAAGGTGCGGTCTGCCTCGAAGGCATCATCCAAGATGATGCGCTTCATGTAACGCGTGGTCGGATCCATGGTGGATTCCCACAACTGATCCGGGTTCATCTCACCAAGACCTTTGTAACGCTGGACCTCGATGCCCTTCATGCCGTGGTCACGGAACATGCCGACGATTTCCTCGAGACCATTGGCGATGCGCACTTCCTTGCCGTCATCCAACTGGAACAACGGAATTTCATGATCCTCATCATCAAGCACTTGGCTAAAGCTGACGCCAAGTTCACGCATATGGGCGAAGGCCTTCTGTGCTGATGCCTTCTCGGTGTAGTGGAAGACCAGCAACTCTGCTTCATCACGTGGCACATGGGATTCCGATTCGGAACCATCCCAGACGCGTCGCTCTCCGACACTGGCAAGGAATGCTTCCAAATCTGCTGTGTTCCAGAAGAAGTTGCGGATATTGGTCGAGACCTCCATCACCATCGACACTGGTAAGTCGCCATCGGCATCGGCGGCAGCGAGGTAATGCAATGCATCAACACCGCGGCGTGCGCCTTTCATGCCACTTAGTGCGCGGTCCATCTTCTGCAGATCACGCAACACGGGTTCCATGGCATCGCCTTCGACCTTAACACCACCAGGCAAAGTCAACGAAATGCTCTTGGTGCTGTGCTGCATCAACGATTCGCGCAGCTCTTCCTCATCGTGAATGTAACGGAAGGACTTCGAACCCTTCTTCTGCAAGCGGAACAATGGCGGGCATGCCACATAGACCTTGCCGGCTTCGATTAACTCTTTCATTTGACGGAAGAAGAAAGTCAGAATCAAAGTACGGATGTGCGAGCCATCCACATCGGCGTCAGTCATGATGATGACTTTGCCGTAACGACATTTCTCGGGATCGAACTCCTCACCGACACCTGCACCGATCGCTTGGATCATGGTCTGCAGTTCTTGGTTGGCGAGTACGCGACTGGCGTTGTTCTTCTCGACATTGAGGATCTTACCCTTCAGCGGAAGGATCGCTTGGAAGCGACGATCACGTCCGGTCTTTGCCGAACCACCTGCCGAATCACCCTCGACGATGTACAGCTCGGTGACTTCTTTGTCGCGTGACTGACAGTCAGCCAACTTGCCAGGCAGAGAGCCGGAACTCAACGCGCCTTTACGTCGCACCAAGTCACGTTGCTTACGCGCAGCATCACGGGCGTCGCGCGCGAGTAATGCCTTTCGCACCACTTGGCGACCAGCCTCTGGATGTTCCTCGAGGTATTCACCGAGGCATTCGTTGACTACAGTCTCAACGATTGAAGTGGCTTCGCGCGAACCGAGCTTACCTTTGGTCTGACCTTCGAACTGCGGATCAGGAATCTTGATCGAGATCACCGCATAAAGACCAGCCTTGTAGTCCTCGCCGGAAGGCATCTCGCCTTTTTTCAGCAAGTCGTTCTGCTTCAGGAAACTGTTGAGCGTTCGGGTGAGCGCAGCGCGGAAACCTGAAAGGTGCGTACCGCCATCACCGGTACGAATGTTGTTGGCGAAAGAATAAACACCCTCGTGCCAATCGTTGGTGTAACGCAACGCGACCTCTACACCGTAAGGCTTATCGTTGTACTCGACGTCTTTGTTGAAGTGCACGACATCGGTCAGCACTTCCTTGCCTTCAGTCAAATCCTTGATGTAAGAGACCAGACCTTCTGGGTAATTGAACTCTTCCTTGCGACCACTCGATTCCTCTTCGAGCGTGATCGCCAGACCGGAGGTTCCCATCAAGTACGCCATCTCACGCAAGCGATTGCGCACCGTGTCCCAATCGAAGCCTTCATGCTGGAAGACATCGTGGTCGGGCATGAAAGTCACGCGTGTTCCGCGCTTGTCGGTATCGCCGACGACCTTCAGATCCGTGGCCTTCACGCCGCGTGAGAAGGTGATCTCATGAGCTTTGCCGTCTTTGAAGATCTCAACCAGTGTGTGCTCGGAAAGCGCGTTCACCACCGAGATACCCACACCGTGCAGACCACCGGAGACCGCATAGGCCTTGCCGTCAAACTTACCGCCGGCGTGCAGCTTGCTCATCACCAGCTCCACCGCAGGAACACCTTCCTCCGGGTGAATGTCGACAGGGATACCACGACCATTATCGGTCACGGTTGCGGAGCCATCATCATTCAACAAGATGTTGACGTGGGTACAGAAACCGGCGAGCGCTTCATCGACTGAGTTATCGACAATTTCCCACAGCAAGTGGTGGTAACCGGAGAAAGCGGTATCGCCGATGTACATCGCCGGGCGTTTGCGTACGCCCTCCAGGTCCTTGAGGAACTGGATTGATCCAGAGTCGTAGTTGGTGTTTTCTTCTTTACTCATCGCTATTAACTGCGGCGGAACTCAATGGTTCGCACGACGACATGCGCCGCTTCTCCGCGCACGCTTAGATCCTGATTCAACAGGGAAACAAATTCAGCGGCCCGAAAACCGCGTAGCTCCTCAAGCAACGGTGCCGACTGTACCGCCACGATCAGCTTGCCGTTGCGGAAGGACACGGCCTTGCAACGTTCGATGTAAATCGGTGGAACGATACGGTCCCACGACTCGAACACCAGGCGGTGCTCGGTGCCACGCGAAAGACCGTGCTTCTGAAAGACTTGGTTGACCAAGTCGATAATCGGAACGGCTTCCGGGTTGTATCGTTCGTGACGGTTCAAACTAGAGCGCTCAGTGGCATGACCACGTAGGTGTAATCATCGCCGAGCATGAACTTGGCCGGACGGGATGGATCGTCGATCTGTAATTCGATCTGCTCGGAGTGCGCAGCCTTCAAACCATCCAGCAGGAACGCTGGGTTGAAGGCGGTCTTCAAGCCGTCGCCGACGTAATCCACTTCGAAGTTCGCCGACGCGCGCCCGCGACCTTCGTGCTCGGAGGCGATCTCCAAGTTGTTTGATGACATGGCCAGGCGTACCACTGCAGCGGAATCCTGGGTCAAGTGACTGGCCAGCCGCAGCTTCTTGGTGAAGGACTCACGATGCGCGTTGAGCACATGCTTGCCGCCTTGCGGAATCACGTTGGCGTAGTTCGGGTACTCGCCGGTCAACACGCGACCGAAGGACTCCAAGTTGCCGAGCTTGAAGCCGACCAGGTTACCGAGGAACCAGATTTGAATCTCGTTACCTTCCTCGTCTTGGCCGAATCGATAGATCTGATCGAGCACCTTCGGCAGCAAAACCGAACGTGACTTATTGCCCTTGCCGCCGGTGGTTGGGCGCTTGATGCAAGCCAAGCGACGACCATCGGTGCCGACCATAGTGGCTTGCCCCTCTGCCAGTTCGAGCAAGATGCCCTCGGTGGCGAAGCGTGTGTCTTGCACGCGCGACGTTGCGAAACGGGTGGAGTTGACCATCACAAGGAAATCGCCCTTGTCCATGGCGATATCGGCATCGCCGTCGAGGGTCGGCACCAATGGGAAACTCTCCGAATGCGCAGCAGCGGTATCGGAAGCACTGGATTCGAAGGTCACCAGCGCGCAGATGTCATCACCGGATTGGACCTCAACCTGGCCCTTCTCCTGCAAAGTCAACGTGACGGTGTCGGACTCCAGGTCCTTGATGATGTCGACAAGCTCGCGGCCTGGGATCACGGCCCAGCCAGGCTGATCCACCTGCACGAAGTCCACCCGATAACGAACGGCCATATCCAGGTCGTTGGTCATCAGAACCACGCTGTCATTGGCGGCTTCGATGAGAATGCCTCCGTAAACGGGATTGGTCGGTTTGCGATCAATGCCCATTTCCACGCGCTGCAAAGCGTTGCGGAAGGCAAGACGGTCAATGAGGATTTTCATGCGGGGCGGGTCTTCTTCTTAAAGGTAATGAATTAAGAATTAGTCGTAGTAGTATAGACGACGACTGATTGTGGAGAAAGCCAGAATGCCAGCTGTAACACACCTTGTTTAAGGGAGTTACAGAGGGCTGTTTGGATTTTGTTGGGGCCTAGGCCCTGTGCAATCCGCGGGAGTGCTTGTGGAAAGTTCTTGAGGTTCTCAACAGCCCCCAAAAGTGGCTTTTTGCTTTGTGGGAAAGTGTGGAAAACGCCACCCTTTTTGCCCTGCTCCTCCCCTGTTTTCCACAGGTTTTCCAGGCCAAAAGAAAACCCCGTCCGCTCCAAAAGCGCACGGGGTTTAGCGGACAAAAGCAAGATCAACTGTTCCTGACTCGGCGTTCCAGGTCAGCCAAGAGGGAGGAGAAGTCACCATCGACACGACGACGTTTCTCCATCTTCTCAATGGCGTAGACAGCGGTGCTGTGATCGCGGCCACCGAAGTAGCCACCAATCTCTTCAAGCGACAGATCGGTCATGGAGCGCGCCAGGAACATCGCTACCTGACGTGGGTAGACAATGGACTTGGTGCGGCTCTTGGACTGGAGGTCCGCAAGACGCACGCCAAAGTGCGTGATAATGACGGCGATGATGTCGTCCATGCGTACAACCCGGTTCAAGCGCGCGGTGCGCTCCGATCCCAGTGCCTGGCGCGCAAGCGGCAAGCTGATTGGCAAGTTGTGGAGCATGGCCAGTGCATGCAAGTGAGTGAGCGTGCCTTCCAGCTCGCGTACGTTGGAATCGACATGCTCAGCAATGAAGTGGGCGATGTCATCCGGCAGGTCAATGCCGATGCGGTCCGCCTTGCGACGCATGATTGCGACTCGAGTCTCGAAACAGGGCGTTTCGATTTCTGCCACCAAACCCCACTTAAAGCGGCTTACGAGCCGTTCTTGCAAAGCTGGGATATCGCCCGGAGGGGCGTCGGAAGACAACACTATTTGCTTGTTCGCGTTGTGTAGCGCGTTAAAGGTGTGGAAGAATTCCTCTTGCGTGCGCTCTTTATTGGCAAGCAGTTGGATGTCATCGATGACCAGCACATCGACATTCCGATAGCGTTCGCGGAAGTGCATGACGCTGCCTTGCCGAATGGAGCTGACAAAGTGATTGACGAACTCTTCACAAGACAGGAATGCAATCCGCACTGCAGGATTGTTCATGCGCAGACGGTGCGCGATGGATTGCATTAGGTGGGTCTTGCCTAGACCTACCGATCCATGCAAAAACAGCGGGTTAAAGGCATCAGCAGGGCGATCAGCGACGCCATGAGAGGCGGCGTGGGCAAAGCGGTTGCACGGTCCAACGACGAAGTTGTCAAACTTGTATTCATCGTTGAGCAGCAGAGGTTCAGCTGTTGGGCACTCAGGCGCGGTGGGCTCCGCTTGCATGGCGGTATCCGGGGTGGATAACTCAGGCAAGACAGGAGCAGCGATGGCAGCATTGAGATCTTCAGGAGGGAGAATCTGCTCGATATCGAGCTCGTTCACCTCAAGATCACAGCTGGTCACCCCGAGGGCACCACAAATGTGAGCTAAGTGCCGATCCCGAATACGCTCTTGGTGGAGCGAGGATGGGACGGAGAGCTTGGCGACGCCAGCATCAATGGCGACAAGTTCTGCTCCGCGCAGCCAGCCATCCACTTCGGCTGAGCCCAAACTTGCCTCCAGGGCGCACAAGGCGGCCTGCCAGGTTTGGGTCAAATTGTGGTTCAAGGGGGCTTGCACGTGAAAATTCGATGCCGACAAACATAAACCCCTTAAAACAAAAGGGTTAGGCTGTCGGCCAGGGGAAGGTCAGTAATTTAGAGGTTCGCTGTTGATAACTCACCAAAGTTTTCAACAAAACGCATAAGCCACTTGTTTTGGGCCACTAACGATTTGCGACTTCGTAAAGGCGCAGAAGCAACTTGGAAAGCTGTTGAGCGAGCAACGGCAGCTCAGAGAGCTCAAAATCGGGCCCAAAACTGAGCCTACAGGTGGCCATTGCTGTCTTCTCATCTAAGCCGGCAGCCAATAACACCGGCGACGCCTGTGCCGCACCCGAGGAGCAGGCAGAGCCGGCCGACGCTTCGATCCCCTCGGCATCTAATGCTGGGATCAACAAGCGACCATCCAATCCGGGGAAAGAAAGGTTCAGTGTATTAGGTAGAGATTCCTGGAATCCTTCATGCTGGTTCTGCGTGAATGGGATTTTCTCGGAGGAGAAATGATGAAGCAATCCTTCACAACAACGACGACTTCGTGCGGCGAAATCCTGTTGCTCCGCCAGCGCCAGCTTCAGCGCCAGCGCCAAACTTGCCGCCAAAGCCGGCGACTCGGTTCCCGACCTTCGGTTGTATTGTTGACCACCCCCGACTTGCAGCGGTGAGATCATTGCGGATTCGGTAGCGCGCAAAACACCAACACCCTTTGGCGCTCCAAATTTATGGCCCGATAAGGACATCGTGGTTGCGGAAGTTAAGGCTGGCAACCATGGCAGCTTGCCGAAACCTTGCGCAGCATCCACATGCCAACTGTGATTAAAGTCTGTTGCGGTGGCGAGTTGCTCCAGTGGTTGCACCGTACCGGTTTCATTGTTCGCCCACTGCACCACACTCAAGGTGTGAGGGTGTTGCGCGATTGCATCCAATACCGCGGACATGTCAATGCCCGCAAAGCGATCGATCTCTACTAGATTCAAGTTGAAACCTTGCTGCTGCAACTTCTTCAATGGCGCCAAAGCTGCTGGATGCTCTGCGCGTGAAGCAATCAAAAGAGGCTTTTCCGCTTTAAATTCAGCCATTGCCGACGCCATTCCCAAAATCGCCAAGTTGTTTGCTTCTGTAGCACCACTGGTGAAGATGATGTCGCGCGACGCGCAAGCCAAACACTCTGCGACTTCATCGCGGGCGTTCTCCAACACGGCTTGTGCGTGACGGCCACTGCGATGGATTGCAGCGGGGTTGCCGCGTGTATCACGCTCCACCGCCACGAAGAGTTCAAGGACTTCGGGGCGTACGCCTAATCCGGCGTTCGCATCGAGGTGAAACCTATTCAGCTTCTCTTTCCAAAAGTGGCTCCGGCTTTGGAGCGACGACTTCGGCGGCCACGACAGGAGGTGCAATGTTCGTGGCTACGACTTCTTCCGTGGCGACAGGCGCTGGCGCATCTGCTAGAGGAGGTGTTGCTCCACCTTTTTCCTCACATGCCAAGCCAATACGCATGGCCAATTCTGCGGCGATCTCGCGGAACTGATCCGCGGCAGTGCTGTCCGGCGCGTACTCGAAGATCGTCTGTCCGTGACTCGGAGCCTCGGCCAAGCGTACATTCACGCGCACCTGCGTCGGGAAGACGAGCTCACCGAAATGATGATTCAATTCCTCAACGACTTCGCGCGACAGATTGCGTTGTTTGCTGAACAGGCCTACCAGGATTCCAGCCAACTCGATCCTTGGATTAAGACGACGCTTGACGCGTTCGAGCACGTCGAGCAATTGAGCCATGCCCTGGAGGGCGAAGAATTCAGCCTGTAGTGGCACGATGACGAAGTCCGAGGCCACCAATGCATTCAGGGACAGGGTGCCCAAAGATGGAGGGCAATCGAGCAGCACCAGGTCCGGCGCGTTCTCGGAGCGGGCCAAGTCATTCAAGGCCAAGCGCAAGATGCCTTCGCGACCGATCTCGTTGGAGAGTTCACTCTCCGCACCGGTTAGGTCAAGGTTGGTCGGAGCAATCGAGAGCCCCTCGGTTTGAGTGGGCTGGCTGACGTCGGCGAAAGCGTGACCCTGGGTGAGCAAGGTATAAACCGACGGATCGCCTGGCTCGGGCATCCGGTCAAAGCTAATCGATAGGTGAGCTTGCGGATCAAGATCGACCAGCAACACCCGAAGGCCCTGCTGCGCCAAAGCGGCGCCGATATTGGCGCACGAGGTGGTCTTACCTACCCCACCTTTTTGATTGATGATTGAAAGGACCTGCACGGCATTAGAATAACGAAATCAGGTGGGCATCTGCACCTTTTCCTGGCCTACACAACCAGATAGGGTTGTGAGATAAGCGGAAAAGTCATGATAATCAAGCTGGAAGCTGGCAATCGCGGTCATCAAGGACAAGCCTCGCTCCTGCGCCTGGTCATGCGGCCGAATCGCTTGCGCCAGTGCATGCAATCTCGTGTTGCGAATTCCAACGCGATTGCGGCCCGATCGGTCAGCTCGTTCTGCGAATTCCTCTACCGCGCTGCGAACATCGCGACGCAGCCGTAGCCATGATCCAGTTAAGCGTGCGTCGACCTCTTCGGCCAACGGTTTAAGTGCAGTAAGATGGCGCTCGTTGTCTTGCTTGAACGCTTTGACCTCCTCGCCAAGTTCACCCGCAGGCACCGCGGTCAGCTGATCCTTGCAAAAGGCCTCTCCTTGCAGCACCGCTTCTATTGGCAAACCAAGTTCTTTCATGGCCGCGCGATGACGGCTATCGAACCAGGTGATGCCGCTTTCTTGCTGGCTTTGTGGTTTGGCGTTTTGCGGCGAAGTGCCGCCGCGTGGAATGCATTCGATTTGAAGTTGTGGGAACCAGTGCGCCCATAGTTCCTTTGCGGATTCCAACGGGGTCTGCAAAGGAGCAGGCAATAGAACTTCCATGGAAGCAACCAGCTCAGCTGTTTGCGGCAAACTATCAAGCAGGGCCTCGGAGATTGCGACATGCGACCCAAAACTGAGTTTGCCATGATCCGGAATCTCAAGGTGCACCACATCGCCATTGGCGTTCTGCACTGGAAGGCGCAGATCATGCACCATGGTGAGATTCTCATCAAGGATCAACCGCACTTGCGGCGCATCCCCGCCCGACGTCATGGAATCTTGCGCCGCAGCTAAGGTTCGCAGGATTCGGTTGAGCAATAACAACCGACCACCGGCAAAGCTTGGGGCAAGGATGACCGTGAAATCATCTAGAACCGGCTCCGCCTGTTTGTTCATGCGCGCGCGCCGCCAGAAACACTGGCCAGCTGTTGCTGCATTTCAACAACAGCCACTTCCGTGCGCTCTTCCCAGGTCTTGAGATTTTGCAAATCCTCGCGCTGGAAGGCGAAGAGGATCGAGCGGCTTGCGTTGACCACAGCGCCTTGACCATGAGCATCAAAAGCCGAGCTTAGGCCATCGGCGGTTCCACCTTGGAAACCGAAACCAGGTAATAACAGGACTGCGTTGGGCATCAAACTACGGAAGTGCGCCAACTCTTGCGGGCGGGTTGCGCCGACCACGGCGCCAATGGAAGACCAACCGGACTCACCACAGCGCGATTTGCCCCATTCGGCGACCTGGCTGGCCACGATATCGGCCAACGGAGGCGTTCCGTGGTCCTGAAAAAGACCAGCTCCGGGGTTGGAAGTCTTGACTAGGAAGAACACGCCCGCCTGATTGGTGTCGGCGGCGGCCAAAAATGGCTCGGCAGCATCGCTCCCCAGATAGGGGTTCACCGTGAGGGCGTCGCAAGGCGGAAAGGCGTTTTGGAAACCGCCACCCAAGAATGTGGAGGCGTAGGCCTCGGAGGTGGAACCGATGTCGCCGCGTTTAGCATCCATCAGGACCAGCAGTCCGCGCTCTTTGGCATAGGCGCAGGCGTCGGCCATGGCATCAAAACCGGCGGCACCAAGCACTTCAAAAAAGGCACTCTGCGGTTTGATGATGGCAACATGCGGAGCAATGACATCGATCAACGCACGGTGGTATTCCTTTAGCGCTTCCGCCGCGGCTGCGGGACCAGCCTGAACACGGGTGGCAAAAGGCTCGGGCAAAGAATCAAGGCGTGGGTCCAAGCCCACCATGGCGGGCGATCCTTTTGCTTCGATGGCTTGATGGAGGCGGTCGGGGAACAGCATGATGATTCGGCAAAACTATACCGACATGCTCGGGCCCTCAGGCAGGAAACGCGTGAGGATGTCATCCAGGATCATCAGACCACCATGGGTAGTGCGCAGGCGGTCGCCTTGCACACTAGGAATGATTTCCAGCAACTTGCGATCGAGGAGTTCGCGCAATTCATTGGCATAGACTTTGCGCAGGTCCAGGCCGGAAAGATGTTGTGCGCGTGGGATTAATACTCCCTCATAGGGCAACCGCAATCCCATCATCAAATGATCGAACAAGACGGTTGCAGGATTCAATTGCTCGGCCTCCGCAACGGGATCTTTTCCCCGCTGGACTGCGGCCTCATATTGTTCTGGCCGTTCGAGATTGCGCCGACGCACACCTTGATGCCAACCTGCTGCACCCGCACCAATGCCGACGTAATTCAACGAGCGCCAATAACTGAGGTTGTGCATAGAGGCCTCCCCCGCCTTGGCGAAGGCGCTTACTTCATAGGCCTCGTAACCGGCAGCCTCATTGGCTTCCCGCGTGATTTCGAACATGGCGGCGCAAGTCTCTTCGCTTGCGGCTTGCCAGCGACCGGCATCTTTTAGGCGAGTTAATGCGGTGCCGGGTTCGTAACTCAATTCGTAGCAGGAAAGATGCTCGGCGCCGAGTGTGTGAATGGTTGCTAGATCATTCAACCATTTCCGTTCACTTTGACCAGGGAAGGCATAGATCAGATCCAAGTTGATTCGTTGGAAGCCAGCGTTACGCGCGATTTCGAAAGCACCCAAAGCGGTTTCGGGTGAGTGCACACGGTCATAGGCCTGTAGAACTTCTGGCCGCAAGCTTTGAATGCCGATCGACACGCGATTCACCCCCCCCTCAAACGCTGCTTGTGAAGTGGCCCTATCAAAGGATTCAGGGTTGGCCTCCATTGTGGTCTCTAGAGAGGAGCTTTGGAATCCACAGATGGAATCGAGTTCTGTCAGGAAGCGATGCAGTAGGCCGGCGGGCAACAAGCTCGGCGTTCCTCCACCAAAGAAGACCGTCTGAGGATTCAGCTTGGTGATGCGTGCACGTGCTTCTTGCAGCACGGCATCTACGTGGCGCTCGAGATCCTGGTCGGTGAGCGCATAACTATTGAAATCGCAATAGCGACACTTGGAAACGCAAAATGGCATGTGCACATAAAGTGACACGCCATCGTCATGAGGGAATCCCTCGCGTATTGCCTTACTGAGCGCTGCGGTGTGGTCCGGTCTTGCCGACACTTCCGGCGCGACGCCCTGAGAATGGCAGGATCTGTTCCGGCGAGGCTCCTTGGACGACGTAGGCATGTAGCTTGCGCAGGGTATGGTTTTCGATTTGGCGAACGCGTTCACGCGAAACACCAAGTGCAGTCGACACCGCCTCTAGGGTTGCGGGGTCTTGGTTATCGAGACCATAACGCATGCGCAGAACCGCTGCTTCGAGCGGGTCGATAATCTCAAGGATATCGCGCAAGGTCGAAAGCGAATCTTCATGCATTACGATTTCGTCCGGAGTCTTGCAGTCGCGGTTATGTTCACGATGCTGACCTGGTACCGAATGCATTCCTTCACTACCTAAAGAAGGCGCCGCCTCTTGACTGCGCAAGGTCTGCTGCACGACCTTGGTGTTCTTCTTCGAGATTCCGATCTGCTCGGCGACCTCCAATGGTGATGGGCGATGTCCGGCGTCGCTTTCGATTTCGGTCGAGACGCGGTTCCATTTGGTCAGGATCTCGACCATATAGGAAGGTACGCGGACGTTCTTGACCGAGTTGATCAGGGCGCGACGGATGGTCTGTTGGATCCACCAAGTCCCGTAGGTAGAGAAACGGAAACCAGCTTCGGGATCAAACTTCTCGATTCCTTTCAGGAGGCCGATATTGCCTTCTGCAATGAGGTCGGGCAGGGTGAGCCCTCGGTTGCGGAAACGCTTCGCGACAGATACGACCAAGCGTAGGTTTGCGCGAATCATCTCCTCGCGGGCCTCTTCATTGCCCTGTTGGACAAGTCGGCCTAGGTGGACTTCACGTTCCGCATTTAGCAGCGGAACCTCGTCGATTTCACGAAGGTATGTTTCTAGACAGCGGTCGGAAGCGATGGGTTGGCTCCTGGTGGATGGAATGGGTGAGGCATGGGCTCCACCCGCACCTCTATGACCTTTTCGGCAAGCGAAGTGTTCCCCTTTAGATTTTGCAAACCCCACAAAGGCCAACATCCAAATGGCCGAAATGAGACAATGGTGTGACGTCACCGACTTCTCTTATGGTTACTCCCTCATCCTGGCCTGCAGAAGGCCCCCGCCGAACCCCTCTTACCGAGGCGCAATTCTCCGAAGCCCTTTCAGGTGAAGGAGTTGAGTTCATCCAAGAGTTGCAATTTTTGCGCACCCAGGGTGCCGATGGCTGGATTGAACGACGCCTCTATTCCATGTATAGAAAGAGCACCGATCTCGAGACTTTTCTCGATGATCATGGAGCCCAGGCAAATCAAACTTTCTATAGAATTCGTGAACTGGTTGCGGGAGCAAGGTGGCTTTCCTTGGCCTGTTCATGCCTAGTACACCTAAGAAGTCGTATTTACGTTTATCCCCCATCGGATGAGGAATGGGCAAATACGGCCTTGCCAGAGCATTTGCAGGAGGCGATTTCAGGCTTTGGCAAAGACCTGCTTAAATGTCTGGAAACCCTTTCCGAGGAATGGGTTAGGGCCGGGTTGAAGATGCCGGAGCAAGCTCCATTATTGGCATCTAGTCCCGCAGGCCCCACCTTCGTATTGCCCGCAAACCGCCTTCCAGAGGCTGACGAGCGGGCCGAAGCTGGCCAAAAGGATTCCCTTCCCGCGGCAAGATTGGTTGGCCGAGTGATCCGGACCATCGAGAATTGGGCCCCCATTCATTCTGTGGCAACCGGCAATTCAATGGAGCGCCGCGCCTTCATGGAAGAGCTATGTAATGAAGTAACGGCGCGTGATTTTGAGTCACGGGTTCACAACCTTCAAAGCGAATACGACTCCACCATCAGGGGGTCTTCCGACGAAACCGAACAGCCTGCACTATTGCAGCTGCGTGGTGCAATTAGCCAATGCCTACACCTTCTCGAAGCAGTCACGGCGCTGACACACCTTTACGAGCGCCACCAGGTTCACCAGCGCCATCCGGCAACCCGCAGGGTACTGGCTAGAGTGTTGGATTGGGAAACTTATCTAACCAGTCTGATTGATCATTGCTTGCGTCCGGCCTTAATCAGCCTGGAGCACTCGAAAGAAGTGGCTTCAATACTGATTGAGGACCTTACCACCAAAGCGTTTAGGGATGTTGAAATTCCCAACGGCGTTACGCTGCACGCACGCCCACTATCCCTAATCGTAGGCGTTGTGCACCATTACGGCCTTCCAATTGAGATTGAGATTCGCGATGAAAAGGCAAGTGCCGCCAGCATGATGTCAATGCTGGTCCTGTGTGGTAGTCACTTGGATGCCAAGTCCGTACGATTCCATGGCGACCCTTCCGTTTTGGATGACCTACAGGCCTTGTTTGAAGCCCGCCTTGGCGAAGATGGCATTGATGCCCTACCAGGTAGTTTGAAGTACCTGATTCATTAGGGATAGTGGCTTTTAGGCAGCCATTTCGTTAGGCTGCGCGAGAAAGCCATGGTTAATCCGTCATCAAAACGCCTCGGCAAGGGCATCGGCTCCTTGCTTTCTAATCGTCACGCCACCGATGTTGAGGGCAGCGAAGGCAAATTGTGGGTTTCCCGCGAATTATTGACCCCCAACAGCGAGCAGCCACGTGTCGCCGTAGACAAAGGTGTTGAAAGGCTCGCTGAGTCACTTCGGCGCCATGGAATGATGCAGCCGATCGTGGTCACGGTTCAAAGCGATGGTAGCTATGAAATCCTGGCTGGGGAACGTCGTTGGCGCGCGTCTGAGCTGGCGGGCATGAAGAGCGTGCCGATTATCGTTCGCGAAGGCTCGCTTTCTGGAGACGAGAAGCTGGAGCTTGCCCTGATTGAAAATATTCAGCGTGAAGACCTGGATTCGATTGAAAAAGCCAAGGGCTGCGCCCGCCTGATGTCGGAATACAACCTGACCCAGGAAGATGTCGCAGCCAAGCTGGGCTACCAACGCTCCACGGTGGCGAACCTGGTGCGACTCCTGGACCTCCCAGTGGAGATTCAAGACGATGTTTCACGTGAAACAATTACCGCAGGGCATGCGCGGGCGCTCCTCAAGCTCCAGGACACGCCCCTGCAAGCCCAGGCCTGGCAGGAGATTAAGGCAGGTGAAGTGTCAGTTCGGGGGGCTGAGAAGCTATGCGCCAGCCTAGCGAAGGGTGGGCGCGAGCCAAAGCACATGCCCAGGGCCTCCAAGCCGGCATGGGCGGCCGAGCTTCAAGATAAGCTCACAAGAAGCCTGGGCTTGCGTGCGGAGATCAAGCTGCATGCCCGTGGCGGCGGCAAGTTGGTCCTTCACTTTGCTGAGCTGGACGACCTAGATCGTCTTGTTCGGGAGGTGGACATGCCTAGCGAGCTCGAAGAGTTGATGCAGGACTAAAAAAAGAGCCGTCCACCGCGCATGTAGCGGTGGACGGCTATGGCGAGGGGGATTGTCTTATAAAATCGTTGCCGAAGTCACCGTGAAGGTGGTGTCGGCTTCAGCAGACTGAATCGCCGCCTTGAGGTCTTCGAGGCCCTCTGTGATGTCGCCGAAAACGGTCGAGGTGCCATCCGCGAAGGTGTTGTCCTCGAGCATGATCTGAATGCCGTCGGCCTCATGCTCGCCAGGGGAGGCGGGCTTCTGGATCATGCCAACCGAGCCAGCGAGGTGGAAGTAGCCGAACTCACGCTCAAGTGGCGCACCGCTTTCAGCATCCAGGCCAGGAACCTTGAGGGTGCGGCCGCCGAAGGTTTCAATAGTGACGCCATTGAAGGTGCCAGCCTCAACGGCGCTTAAGAACAACTCAGTCGAGGCGGGGGCGGCATCTTCAAAGGTGCCGATTGTTAGCCCGTAAGTAGTTTCCAAAGAGTCAGTTACGACCAGCCTGACCGAGGCCCCAGTGGGTGCCGGATTTGCAAACTCCTTGCTACCACCGGTTTCCAGCTCATTGACTCGTTCAAGTAGGAAGCTGGCAATCGAAACGGCGCCGGAGGGAGAACTTACCTGCCAAGCGTCACCGTCCGAAGCCAAGGTGGTCAGCTCTGGCTTGAGGGTTTCCAGTGCTGCCGCGTTGCGTTGCAGTAAAGCGGCTTTGGTGGCACCAAAAACAACCCAAGGGTAGATACGTCCGTTTTCACGAGCCAGGTTCAGGCTGGAGGCCAAATTCTCATCGAGATCCAGGCCAGAGGTGACGGTCTGGAACAGAGTCCAGGACTCGATTTGTGCCTTGTCGCGCAATGCTGGGCCGAAGCGCTCATACGCTGCGATACCAATGATGCCGACTAACAGGACTAGCAAAAAGATGCGGTTCTTTTTGAGCCAGTCGAACAGGGGAGTGTCTTCGAATTCCATGTGCTGCTCTAAAGCTTGTGTTTACAGAAAGTTACAGCCGAATTTCTGCAAGAGTGGCGAGCCTAGAGGGAGGGTGGCCACAAGTGGTTAGGAATCGTATCTGAATCCACGTCCTTGGTCAGGAATAATTGTGACTCCATAACAAGAAAGTCGCCTACAAATTTGGCGGTGGTGCGTAAACTAGGCACCCGAGCAATTGCAACGCCTCATGAAAACACTCTCCTCCGTCTTAATTGGACTCGCGCTTTTAGGTGGCTCAGCCACAGCAACAGCCCAGCTTGCCCCCCAGGATATTCAGCCACAACGCGCCTCCTTCGCTGAGCGCATGCCGACCTCGACTATCCTCTATGTCGAGATTCCCGATATCGTTGGCCTTCGCGCTGGCATCGAGAAGTCCAGCCTCGGCAAAATCTACAACGATGATGAGCTTCAGACCTTCCTAGGTGAAAGCATTTCCTTGTTGGATCAGAGCTGGGCCGAAATCCGCGGTATGGCCGTTGGCTTTGGCGTTCCTGAAGAACTCACCTACTGGGATGCTCTCCGCTCCATGGAAGTCGGCTTCGCCCTCGAAGCTAAGCCAGGATTGGAAAACCCATTCAGCCAAGAGCCGAACATCTACTTTGCAGCTCGCGTCGGCCTGTCCGAAGGCTTGAGCCAGCCAGTGTTTGCTTTGCTCGCTAACTTCCTTGAGCCGGAAGGCTTTGAGGTGGTCGGTACTGAAAGCGGCCAAGCCCTGACTATAAGTCAAGGCCAGATGTTCAACCCTGAAAAGGAATGGTTCACCGTCGAAATTCTTCAAGAAGGCGACGACATCGTTCTTGAGTTCGTGATGGGGGCAAAGCCTGGTGGTAGCCTCGCAACCACCGAAAACTTTGTCTCAGCGCACAACGATCTTTACACCGATGGCGCAGTCGTCTTCGGATACTTGCAGATCCAAGAAGTCATGGAGACCATCGTTACTGGTCTCAAGTCTGAAGCGCCAGCTGAAGTACACGATGTAATCTCGATGATCTACGATCGCGCGATTCGTCCACTGAACAACATCTCCTTCTCTTCCGGTTGGACCGACGAAGGCACCTTCACCAAGTCGCGCGTTCAGCTGAGCGAAAACCCAGGCGAACTTTATGCCACTGGTCAAGCAGACTTGGCTCTACTCGATTACGTGCCATCGGAAGCCACTTCTTTCTACGTACACAGCGGACCCTCCAAAGCTTGGGGCACTTTCCTGTTGGATTGCCTCGATGCAGGTGGCGCAATGGATGTTGGCCAGGGCGCGCCAGCACACGAGATGCTCAAGCAACAAAGTGCTGAGCTTCACACTTGGTTGTTCGGCGATAAGCGCCCAGAGCTGGAAGCAGCATTGGCCGCGTTCGGTGACCAAACCTTCGGTTATTCCATCTCACAAGGAATGGCCAGCGAGAGCGTAACCTTGATGGAGCTGAACGATGGCCCAGCGCTATCCAAAGTCTTCGAGCAACTGATGCCACGTTGTCGCGAGATGCTTGAGCAGATGGGTGCACCTGTCGGCTTGGACATGAAGTACGTTCGTCGTCGCGTGAAGCAAGACGACGGCACCGTCACCAACGTTCCTGGCCCAGCGTACTACATGATTAACCTGGATGGCCTTGCAGACATTCCGCCAGAAGCCGCAGTGATCCTGGGTAGCTTGCAGCCAACCATTGGTGTTACCGAAGACGGTTGGTTGGTGTTCTCGATGTCTAAGCAGCGCGTTCGTCAAATGTTGTTGAAGGGCCTCGAAAAGCCTGAGAGCAACATCAAGACCAACCCAGAAGCAGCTGCTTTCATCAACTCACTGAACGATTCGGTTGCAGGCGCAGTTTGGTCGGACCCACGCCCAACCGTTGGCGCATTGGCAGGCATGGCAGTCGGCTTCGCGCCGATGGCTTTCAACATGGTCCCACCAGACATGGACTTGCCAGTCGACAAGGACAACATCCCGTCGGCAGAACTGTTCGTCCGCCACTTGCGCACCAGCGAAGCAGTCAGCTGGTCCGAAGGTGACGTACGTCTTTCATCTCACGTAGGCAGCTTCGGCTTGGCCGACGTCTTCACCGTGCTTGGCAGCTCTACCGCCTTGGCGCCTCCGATCTTCCAGTTGTTCATGATCCAATCCATGGACCACGGTCACTCGGAAGAGTTCCTGGCTGTTCCGGATGAGGCTGAGTACGACGAAGAATTCTAGGTCGACTTTTTGACCAACCGATCCTTTACCGTGACGCTCCTGGCATTCGTGTTGGGAGCGTCACTCTTTATTAGCCCGGCTGCCGCTCAGTCGAGCGACGGCCAGGTGCGTGGTAGCACGACACATTTCAACTGGGCCACACCTGAGAATCTTGTCGCGCGTACGCGACCGCTGACGAACCTCGTGGAAGAGGATCTCGTGGAGATCACCGAGTGGCTTGGTCTATCAGAAGTGCCTCGCGGCGAATTAATTTGGGTCAAGGACCGCGATGGACTCGACAAACTCCTCGGCTTCGATTCACCGTCTTGGTTTGCTGCGGTCACGCAGGCGGGAAAGAAGCGCATCATCATGGTGGTCGATGCGGCGCAAAGCCAAACCCAGTTGCGCACAACCTTGCGCCACGAGTTGGTGCACTGGGCGATGCAGGGGATGGGCCCCGAGGCATTGGTGCGGTTGCCGGCTTGGTTCCACGAGGGTGTTGCGGAAGCCTGGGTCGACCAGCACCTGCTCGGCTCCATCGGTTCGCCACTCGGCTGGCGCGCCTTCCGCAACGAGCTGCCGCTGCTTTATGAATACAACAACGGCTTCGGGCAAGAGCCACTGCACGCCTCCGAAGGTTATGCCATGGCTTATGCCTTCGTGGAACGACTCACCAGGATCCATGGTGAAGGGGTCATCGCCGACATCATGGCAGCCTTGCGCGACGGCAAGTCCGTCGACAGTGCGTTGATCGATATCACTGGCATCGGCGTGATTGACCATGAGCAGGCGATGCGCGCAGAACTCGGTTCCTTGAGTCGGTTGCTTGCCGATACCTATCCGTCGTTCTTCCTGATCATGACGCTGATTCTCCTGGTCGGCTTCCCGTTCGCGATGCGTCGCCGACGTCAGCGTTGGGAGCGCAGGCAGGCGCGTTGGCAAGCCGAGGAACTAGAAAACGAGGAAGAACTCGACGCGGGGCAGGGGACACAGGACGATGGGCGGCGGCCCACCATCTGAACCCCGACCGTGAAAGCCAAACAGTCCTTGCTTCGACGCTGGAAGAAGCGTTCCTCGAACTACCTCACCCGAGCTGTCGGCCCGGGTTTGTTCCGCATGTTGGCGTGGTCCTGGAAGATTCGCTACGTGAATCGGGCAGAGGTCGAGGCGCGTGGCAGCAAAGAGTTCGGCCCGGTAATCAGTTTTTGGCATCAACATATCCCTGCTGGCATCGGTGCACATATCGGTTACCCAGCACGCGTGGTGGTGAGCCTGCATCGTGATGGCGAAATGATTTCGCACATTGCAACGCGCCTTGGTTACAAGACCGTGCGTGGCTCGACATCCAAGGGTGGCTCGAAGGTTGTGCGCGAGATACTAGATGGCTCCTTCGGCTTGGATGCACTTTGCTTCACTCCCGACGGACCGCGCGGACCATGTTATTCGGTGGCTCCTGGAGTGGCGTTCATCGCTGCGCAAACACGTCGGAAGGTCGTGCTCACAGGTTTTGCCGCATCGAATTACTGGCAAGCGAAATCATGGGACCGCATGATCATTCCGAAACCATTCTCGAAAGTTGTCGTGACCTATAGCGATGATCTGGGAGTGCCGTCGGAAGAGGTAAGTAACGCGGGCCCCGAGCAAGAACAGTTCCGCAAGGACCTACGCGCCGGCATGGATGAATGCGAGGCGCGCGCCAAACAAGAAATCCAGGACTGGCTAGCAGAATGAGCAACACGCAAGTCTTCAAGTTGTCACCGGCGGCCGCGCAGAAGTTACGCGCCGAGTTGAATGAAGCGGGCTTTGAGTTCCGCAAGTTGCAGCATGCCTTATTCCAAGCGCGCGGCGAAGGCGTGGTGGCTAGCATGTATCGCAGCGGCAAACTAGTTGTCCAAGGCAGTGGCGCCGAAGCGTGGCATGTCCGTTATCTTGGCGCTACGGAAACCGTGAAGACGAAAGAGAAGAGCGTTGCCGCGCCGGAAGGACTTCCCGATATTGCCGATAGCTTCGGTTCCGATGAAGCTGGCAAGGGCGACACCTTCGGTGGCCTCACCGTTTGCGCCGTCGCGGTGCCCGCGGAATCCAGTGAGTTGTTGATGTCGAGTCGCGTCGCTGATTCCAAGAGCTTGAATGATGATTTGATTGGCACGCTTTCGCCATGGATCAAGGAGAACTTCCCGTTCGCCCTGCGTGTGCTCGGGCCGGCGGAATACAACCAACGCTGGCAAGAAGCCGGCAGCAACGTCAACAAGCTACTCGCCCAACTGCATTTCGAATGCCTGAAGGAGTTGCATGACCGCTGCGGTTTCTTGAATGCCGTCGTCGACCGATTCTCGCCATCAGCACCAGTCTCTTCGCGCCTTCGCGTGGTCGCTCCACAGATGAAAGTCGTTGAGGTGCCACGTGCCGAACGTCATGCGGCAGTCGCTGCAGCATCGGTCATCGCGCGCGACGCATTCCTGACCAACATGCAGGAACTGTCGCAACAATGGGCGATGGACTTTCCTTTAGGCAGTGGAGCACCGGTGCCGCGTGCAATGCGAAAATTTCTGCAATTGCATTCCGCTGGCGACATGCAGCAGGTGACCAAGATCCACTTCAAGAACGTGCAGACCTTCCTAGCCGGAAATTGAAATGAGTAAAGATTCCCACATTGCACATGATGGTGCCGCCCATGACTTCATCGCCCTTGGCATCAAGGTGTTGGTGGTGTCGGATTCGCGCACTTTGGATACCGATAAGTCTGGCCAATACATCGAGCAATGCTGTCGCGATGCTGGTCATAGTTTCCTCGAGCGTAAGATCATCGCCGACGAAGCCGCCGAGATTTCCGCATGTGTAGCGGAGTGGAGCGCGTCGGCAGAAGTTGGTGTCGTGATCGTAACCGGCGGCACTGGAGTCACCCCGCGGGATGTCACGCCGGAAGCGGTGGAACCATTGTTCACCAAAGCCTTGGCTGGTTTCGGGGAGCTGTTCCGCATGTTGTCCTACAAGGACATCGGTACTTCTTGCATTCAATCGCGCGCCACTGCCGGCATGGTTGATGATTGCATCGTGTTCGTGATCCCGGGATCCACGGGCGCATGTCGCTTGGGCATGGAGGAAATCATTCTTCCTCAATTGGATGCACGCACCAAACCGTGCTCCTTCGCCGGACTGCTGAACGGCTAGTCTTTCTTTTGGGCGGAGTCGTCGCCGGTGGGATCCTGGTCCGCATCAGCACCACAATCGCGGTCGGCGCCATCGGCGGTAGCGCTACCAACATCGCTGAGCCGTTCGCCGGTGACCCCGTCGATGTCATTCATGTCATCGATCGGATCGCCGTCGGCAACCGTATCGGTGGGGGAGCTCCAGGCCTTGGTGGCATCTACCTCGACGTCTTGTGCATCTTCGGCGTCTGCCGATTTCTGTGACTCTTCCGGTGGCCACTTGGTCGGCTCAGGCCCAGCGAATGGATCCATGCCTTCCTTGAAGTCGTTGGCAATGTCCCGGATGCCGCCGGTCTCACTGCGGATGTCGCGCAAGGCATCTTCGAGTCCGGTCTCGCGCTTCAGGTCATTCAGCGAGCGCCGAAACCCGAACCACACGCGGCCAACCTGACGCATGACTTCGGGCAGCTTGCCGCCGAAAAGCAGCAGGCCAACAAGCGCGGCAATGGTCAGCTCCGAGGGTCCGATGAAGGCAATCATGGCTCAGTTAAACCTTAGTTTAGCGAGATCCCGGCTACCGTAGGAGTCCATAAAGAAGCGTGGGCTCAAGTTGAAGTAGAAGCCGGTTTCGCCAGTGAACTGGATCTTGGTGTAGCCGACCTCGAAAAGGAAGTCGTGACCGTAGTACTGGGTGGCAAAGCCGGATCGCAGGCCCGCGTTGCCGTCGAAGTTCACCGACTGCTTGAAGCCGACACCCCATTGCTCGGTGAAGCGCAGCCCGCCAAAAACCGACCCAAGGGCAGCATCTTTGCTGGTGCGGTTGGTCTCGAAGTAGCTGGCGCCGTAGTAGAGGCTGCTGCTCGGAGCAATCATCAGGCGCGTGAAAATCTCCTCGGTTTCCGCCACCTCAAAATCGTGTCGCACGCGCGCATCCCAGCGCACACCGCGCAGGGTTTCACCATAACGGCCCGGCGTCCAGACCACGCGCAGTTCGGTCGGGCCGATACCAGCACTATGTTGGGCGCGCGGGAAGGGAGTGATTGGCGACTCCAGCAGGTTGGTGCCATCGGTGTACCAAGGCACCAGCATGTTCACGTCCAGCCAAGGCGAGGTTTCACCAGGAGCGTAGAAGAACTGACGCAGCGACATTTCTGCCACCTCGCCATCCACCACGATGTCATTGCCATCGAAATCGAGGATCACTCCGGTGGCTTCACGGTTTGCAGTTCGCTTGCGCAAACGCAGCTGCGGCAACACCTTATGGCGCCAGCCATCTTCATAACGCTTCTCCAGCACGATGCCCGTCTCGAAGAAAGCCTCGGTGTGGAGTTGCTCATCCTGCTCGGCACTGGCGGTATCGTCTTGCCACAAGGAGCCACTCAATCGCAGGCCTGGGCGCAGGAAAAAACCGCCGGTGTTCATGGGCAGGGCAGCCTCGCTCCACAAGCGCGCGCGGGTGCGGGTGATCTCCGGCAGCGAGCCGAAATCACTCCTGCGCGCTGAAACCAGGTCACGGTCACGCAGCTGGAACATGCCGACGTCGCCGCCCCATTCAAAGTTCACTGGGCTGCTGCCAGAATGGCCGCCGAGGAATCCGGTGGGCACCTCAAACAGGCTGCTCGAATAGGCGTCGTAACCTAGGCGTGGCAGCACATCGAGGGATTGCTCGGCTGGATCAGGTGAACGGCCCAAGCCTTCGATGGGGGTATAGCCGACGTCATCCAAACGATAGGTAGCTTCGGCGACCAAGAAGGAGTTCTCACCACCGCGGCGCAAGTACAGACGCGACTCAGCATCGTCGTTGCGCTCCCATTCACGTCGGAAGAATTCAGGGTCGACCAGGGGATCAGAAGTGTAAGCCAGGTTGGCATCCAAGCGCCAAGCATCTGGGAGGCTCCAGCGATTGTGCCAACGAATACGCTGACGTACGTCGGAATCGCGACCAA
The DNA here is from genome assembly GCA_024229395.1 of Planctomycetota bacterium. Lineage (GTDB taxonomy): Bacteria > Planctomycetota > UBA1135 > UBA1135 > UBA1135. Next base: position 48,497 of record JAAESM010000028.1, read on the forward strand.
GCGAAGCGCTCAGACTGTGCTTGTCATGGGCGCCGTCGTCGAGGTGGAACACATCTAAATACCCGGTGTAGTTCGGGCCGGTGGCCTCGGCGAAAAGACGCAAAGGGAAACCACGGCGCTCGCTATATGCAGGCGTGAGGTTCCAGTCGATGTTGAAGCGCCCGTCGTCGGATTTCAGCAAGCCACCGAATCGTGGCGTGACCGTATTGCCTAAGGCCCGCGACGAGTCAAAGGTGATTCCGCGGAAGCCCAGGAAGTTATCGCCAGGCGAGAAGTCAGGTGTGGGCACCGGCAATAGCGGGACACCCATGACCTGGAACCAACCTTCCGACGGGCGCCAGACGAAGTTGTTGTCATCGCTCCTTGTTGCGATCAGCTCACCGAAGAACACACTGTAGTGCGGTGGGCGTTCCAGGCAAGTCGACATTGTTGTGTCGATGGCGTGCAGGCTGCCGTCGGGATGCTCTTGAATCGAGACTGCCGACAAACGCATTGGCCAGCCGTTCGGCCCACCAGCACCAGGTGGAAAGTCCATCACGGCGGAAGTCGCCTCACTGCGTCCATCGGCGGGCCAGTCCTGCAAGCGATCGCATTGCATCAACAGGCCTTCGGCGGCGATTACCACGTGGCCATCGAGGCGGATTTCGCGGATCAACTTGTTGTCTTCCGGCAGACCCAGTTCGGTCAAGATGCGGCGACTCCAAAGACCACCGAAGAAGGTGTCATCGCCCTTGGCGATCGGCACGGCATCTTGTGCAGAGCCATCGTTACCCTCAGCGGTGGGGTCCATTGCCTGCGAGCCATCGGCCAACGACTCACCGGCATCTTCGGGCTTGTCCTTTTTCAGTCCGACCAGCTTGCGGTACTCGGCGGCATCGAACCAGATCGTGGCGCTATCGGCGCGCAGTTGCAGGTCGGGGCCAACCAAAGTGATCTGCTCGATTCGATAGACCATGGCGTCGCCTTCTTCCTTCGAATCGATGGCTTGCGTGGTCAACTTATAGCCCTGCTGTGGTGCGACCGGCGGTGGCACTGGATCTTGCGCGAAGGCAAGCAGCAAGCAGCAGAAGGTGGACAGCATCTAGTCGGTTTCGAATTCAGCGCCGCGCGAATCGAACAATCCGGAATCCAGGTTGTAGCGCAACCAATCGCCGACCATGCGTCGACCATCTGCGGCACGTAATCGGGCAGGGGAATCCTTGGCGCCAATCGAAGTGATAGTACTCGCGCGAGTGTCCATTTCGATACGCGGGCCGCGCGCTTCCACGGCGTCATGTTGCAGCAAGGCATTGCCGACGAGCACCAACACATGTTGCGCTAGATCCACGCGTGTCCAATCGACGCGATCCGCCGATCCGGTGAGTTCGTTGGAAAGGAAACGGGCCTCACCTTCGGCCCATCCGGAGTTCTCGCTGAACTCCAAGCGTGCGCCATAAAGTTCTGCCGGGGCTTCCTTGTCCTTGCCTTGATAGGAAGCGAAGGCCTGTCGTTCGATCGCCATGCGGCCGTCGGAGTGGTAACGCAAGACCTCGCCGCGACCACGGAAGGCGGCGCCGTTCTCAAGCGCTCCTTCTAGCCACGCGGTCTCGTTTTTGCCGCCGCGGAATCGATCGCCGGCTTGCAGCTCGAGTCGGTCATTAGGAACCAAGATGGCTCGCGCTCCCTCGCCTTTCATCGCCCCGCCAAGGCGCACGTTATCCACCAGCTCCCAAGTTCCACTCGCGGCGTCTTGGCGAATCTGATCGGCATAGACCAGTACGCGGTCACCACTAAGGTGCAAGGCCGCTGCCGGCAGGCTGACCATGGGTGCTTGCAACACTTCGACTTGCACGCCATCCCAAACCAACAAGCCACAGTCCAGTTCAGCGGTGTGCTCATCAAGCTGATAAGTGCCAGTCACGCGCTTGCCTTTGGCTGGGTCGCCGGTCATCTGGAAGGATTTGTCGCCAGTCTGCAGAAGGTGTTCACCCATCAAGGTGCGCCCTTCATAGATCACTTCCAGGTTGCCGTCGGCGGTGGTGCGACGCACATCCGGTTGCAATGAAGTTGCGCCGGCTTCCATCTTCGATTCGAAACTGTTGCCGCGCGCGAGCAACGGTTTGCTGTCGATGTTTGCCTTGGCTTGGAAGGTAGCGTCGGTCTCGACCAAACCATCTTCGGTGAAGTGAATCGCTGGGCTGCGCAACCATTCGACATCGGTCTCATGAGGGCGCAACTCCGCATTGCCGGTCAACCACCAGTTGCCTTGGCGATCGCTTTCCAGCAGGTCTGAGATGCCACTGCCATCGACTCCCACGGCCGTGACCGAACCGCCGACTAACCATTTCTCGGGAGCCAGCTCTGCCCAATCGCCCTTCAAGGTTCCGCGCTCATGCTTGGCGACGACCTTGTCTTCGAGGCGAACCGAATCGGTAGAAGGGGCGTAACGACCGAAGCCGTCGGCCGACGCCCACTCGAAGGAGCGGTCATGCGGCTCGACCGTCACTGGGCCGAGCACCGTCAGATTCTGAAGATTGCCGGTCTCATCCCATGCCACGATCGAAGAGGTTCCAAGCATGTGTAGCGTATCGCCAGTCCAATCGGTCGGGCCGTCCGCGGTGGCACGGTGCGGACGCCATGAGCCTTCCTCGTTCGGAAGCAACTCGAGTGTTAGGTCCTTGGTCAACAAGGTGCCGGGCATGATCGACTCGGCTGGGAACCATGATTGCACTTGATCGATCGCATACAGCTCCAGGCGATAGCCACCATCTTCGCCAGGGAAGAACGCGCCAGGGCCATCGCACTCGCCGCGATAGACCACACCATCTTCTCCACGGATCTTCCAACTCAACACGCCATCCAGCGGTTGAAATTCCACGCGCGAAACATTCGGGTCGAAGAACAAGTCCGCGCCTTCCAAGCGCAAGTTTCCCGACGTCATCGTGAACGGTCCACGCCCAAAAACTTGATCCGTCTCTGGATCCAGATCCGCATGTGCAGTCTCCAAAACCAACGCACGCCCTTCGGTGAAGTCAGGCATGGTGAGCACCGGTTGCTCAAGCTGCCACAACTTCTCCATACTGAAGGTGAAGCGATCCGCTTTTTCGTCGAGCGGCATCCAAGCCTTAGGCGAGACCACGGTGAATGCTGTGCGCACAGGTTTACCGGGTTCGGCTTCCAGCGAGTCGATCCGGGTATCAGTCATCGACACGCCATCCGCGAGTGGTGACGGATCGACGCCATTCACATGGAATCGCGGAACATAAACCGTGGTGCCAGTGAGTTGCGGCACGCGTTTCTCCGCAAGGATGCTGATGGGACCACGGAAGGCGGTGTACACCTTGCCGACACCACTCATATTTTGACTGAAGCCTTCCGGGCTAAGCTCGGCGGTCTCGCTGACCAAGGCCACTGCACGCGCATGCTGGAACATGTCCAAGCCAACTAAGCCAAGAATCACGGCGGCACCTGCAAGGCCGGCAACACGAAGGCTACGGTTCAAGAGAGGCGAGCGCTTTTGTGCGCAGCGATGAGCAAGTCGCAGACTTCACGAACCGCGCCCTGGCCGGCAGAAGCTCGCGTTACCCAATCCGCATGGCTGCGCACTTCATTGACTGCGCTTGGCGGTGCGAAACAAAGACCGGCTTCCTTGAACATGGCAAGGTCTGGAAGGTCATCACCAATGGCGGCAACCTGTTCGGGGCTCAAACCGCGATCGGCAATCAACTTGCGGATCAACGGCGCCTTGTCGAGTGATCCAAGGTGGATCTCTTCGATTCCAAGGCGACGCGCACGATGCTCCACCGAAGGGTTCTTGCGACCACTGATCACCGCCACTTCGACTTCGGCGCGCAACAGGCGCACGATGCCTAGTCCATCAAGGATAGAGAATGTGGTGCTCTCGGTTCCGTCGGCGTGAACGGTGATGCGGCCGTCGGTCCAGACACCATCGATGTCCGACACGAACAACTTGATCTGTGCTGCACGTTCCAACAATGCACTTGGGAAAGTCAAATCCGAACCTCCAGTAAATCTTGGACATCAACGAGACCAACGACACGATTGCCTTGCGCGGCGACCACGGGCATCTGGTCGACATGAGTATCCTTGAATAGGCGCAAGACCTCGCCGACGAGTTGGTCCTCACGAACATGGCGTGGGTCAGCGGCCATGTGATCGGCAATGCTTTCTTCGAGTGGCAAGCTGCCGGTCTCGGCGAGGCGACGCAAGTCTCCATCAGTGAAGATGCCGGCCAAGTCACCAGCGTCATCGGTGACCAACGCGGCACCAGGTCGGCCGGGCGTGCGGGTCATGACAGTGAGAACTTCGCGAACGCTACTGGTTGTGGCCACCAACGGAAGTTGTTCACCGACGCGCATCATCTCTCCGACCTTCATCAAGGACTTGCCTAGCGAACCGGCCGGGTGATAGCGCGCGAACTCCTCGCGAGTGAAGTCGCGGCCCTCCAGCACCGCCATCGACAGCGCATCTCCGAGTGCGAGCATTAAGGTAGTGCTCACGGTCGGCGCCAGGCCAAGTGGACAGGCCTCGGGTACGTCGCCAAGCTCGAGCACTAAGTCGGCGTGTTTACCTAAAGCCGAGTCTGCCGAGCCGCACATGGCAATGACCTGGGCGCCGATCGCCTTGACGGCTGGCAGCAGTTGCACGACCTCGCGGGTGGCACCACTCTTGGATAGTGCCAATAGGACATCTTCGGGGCGCAGGCGACCAAGGTCACCATGGAGCGCTTCGCCGGGATGCAAGTACAGACTTGGCGTGCCGGTGCTGGCCAAGGTTGCCGAGATCTTCTGGCCGACGATGCCAGCTTTGCCCATGCCACTTACCACCACGCGCCCTTGGCAGCGCAGGATCTGTTCGCAGGCGGCACCGAACGAGGGTCCAACTCTGCCGGAAAGGGCTGAGAGGGCCTCCGCCTCGAGGCGCAGAACTTCGAGACCGCGGGCAAGCGCGCGTGGAGCATCAAAAACCATCGGCATTGGCGTTTAGGGGGTGGGAAAGCCCACACCCGGGCTTATTGTAGGAGAAGCAAGGCCGTGGGAGAATGCGGCAGCCCTATGGATCCATTCACACTCATTGGCGGAATCGTAATCGTGGTATTCGGCATCACGACGCACGAGGCTGCGCATGCCTTCGTGGCTGATCGCTTGGGCGACCCGACCGCACGCAAGATGGGTAGGATCACGCTTAACCCATTGCCCCACATTGACTTATATCAAACCATCATCATTCCATTAGTGATGTTTTTCACCGTCGGATGGGTGTTTGGTGGTGCAAAACCAGTGCCGGTACAGCTCCATCGCATGCGCAATCCGATGCGTTCGATGGCCTTTGTGGCCATTGCGGGTCCGGCAAGCAACTTCCTGCAGGCCCTGCTGTGGGGCGCCGTTTTGAGCATTTTCCTGCACACTGGGATGTGGACACCGGAATCTAAGGGCGTCACCGTGCTCCAAATCGGTATTTTCGCCAATGTCCTGTTGATGGTCTTTAACCTCATGCCGGTGCCGCCGCTGGATGGTTCGCGCGTGGTGATGTACTTCCTCAAGGGAGATGCGCGCCGCACATACATGAGCATGGAGCGCTACGGAATCATGATTCTGATCGGCTTATTGCTATTCGTTCCAGGGTTCCGTGAGTTGCTGTGGTTCGGCATCTTTTACGCCGGTAAACTTGTGGCGACTTTGGTTCAGTTGCCAGACTATGTCAGCTGGGCACCACCACTTGGTTAGCCTCAATGATTGAGCCCGTCGACCCAGAACTTCTGCCCCCATCCCGCCCTCATCCGGCTGGAGAGGATAGTGCAAATGTTGATGAGTCGGCTTCAGCCAAGCCTGCCTTCACCGTGCAGCTTGATCGCGTGTTCTTCGGACCGCTCGATCTTCTCCTGCAGCTAGTCCGCGACAAGGAACTGGAGATCCACGTGGTCTCCCTGGCCGATGTCTGCGACGCCTACTGCAGCTTTGTCCGCGACCTAAAAGATGTCGATGTCGACGAAGCCGCCGATTACTTGGTGATTGCGGCAACACTGCTGTCGATCAAGAGTCGCTCCTTGCTGCCGCAGGAAGAAATCCAAGCTGACGAGGATCCATTCGATCCCGGCGAGGAACTGGTCCAGCAGCTGATGGCCTATAAGGAGTTGCGTCGAGTTGCCGGCGAGCTTCAAGATGCCTGGGATCGCCGCGGTCGCATGATGGCTGCCGGTGGTCGTTGGTTGGGCAAGGCCGATGAGCCAGAGCCCCCTGAAGAGGATGAGAACAACTGGGACCTAGGCGATGTCTCCATCTGGGACCTGCTCAAGGTCTTCACTCGCCTCGAAGCCGAGACCGGTTTCATGCGTCCACACCATGTCCGCCCGGTCGGCAAACCATTGCGCGCGTACGTGGAAGACCTGTGGCACAAGGTGCAGCAAGTCGCCGAGACCAGCCTGCGCACCATCCTCAAGGAAGACGGCATTTCGCGTGCCGACGCCGCCTACTATCTTGTCGCTTTGTTGGAGCTGGCTAAGCAGCAGCAGATCGACATCAAGCAGGAGGCACCCTTCGCCGACGTACTCGTGAAGCACCGCGCCGAAGCCGGCGTCCTGCATCTCGAGGATATCGACGAGACCTTCGATCGTAAGCACGACGAGTTCGACCCGGAGTTGGGCGAACTAATCGGCGACGATCCGCTGTAATCACAACGAGATAGAAAAAATGTCGAACGCAATCGATGTCACTGACGAGACCTTCGAAACCGAAGTTCTCCAGTCCGAAACTCCCGTCCTTGTTGATTTCTGGGCACCTTGGTGTGGTCCATGTAAGGCAATGGGCCCAGCAGTCGATCAGCTCGCCGGCGAGACCGCAGGCAAGCTCAAGGTCGTAAAGCACAACACGCAAGATGACCCTGGCACCGCCAGCACGCTTGGCGTGATGGGCATCCCATGTTTCATCGTGTTCAAGGGCGGCGAAGAAGTCGCACGCAACGCAGGCATGATGAACTACGACCAGTTCAAGGCCTTCGTCGAGCCACACATTTAGGCCCGCTGGCGAAAGCCCGCGCCTTTCTCTATAGCCGATCGTTTTGCGCGTAGCATTTCTCGGTTCTCCACCCTTCGCCACTGAGGTCTTTGCCACTTTAGTGAAGGGTGGAATTGATATTGTCGGCTTGGTCACGGCGCCAGCGCGCAGGGCCGGGCGCGGACGCAAGGAAGTGCCGAACCCTTTGGTGGAGATCGCGGTGGAGGCGGGCATTCCAGTGTTGCGTCCAGATTCCGCACGCAGCGCTGACTTCAAGGCGAGCTTCCAAGAATGGGGCGCTGAGGTTGGGGTGGTGGCAAGTTACGGCCAGATCCTTGACCAGGGGTTGTTGGCCATTCCTCGTTGTGGTTGCTTGAACCTGCATGGCTCTTTGTTGCCACGGTGGCGCGGCGCAAGCCCAATCCAAGCAGCCTTGTTGGCGGGTGATTCCGAAAGCGGGGTCAGTGTGCAACGCATGGTGCTGGCTTTGGATGCCGGCAACGTGATTGCCGAGAAGTGTTTGGCAGTCGGTCCACGCGAGACCGCTCCAGAGTTGTTCGATCGTTTGGTCGCAGCCGGCTCAGAGTTAGTCTTGGATGTAGTGCAAAAGGGTAATGCCGAAGGTGATTTCCCAATCGGAGAAGCGCAAGACGAAAGTGCGGTCACGATCTGCAAACGTATCCACAAGAATGAAGGCCAGCTGGATTGGTCTAGCTCGGCGATTGATGTTGACCGACGCGTGCGCGCCATGGCCGGCTGGCCATGCGCATTGACAACCTTGCCAGATGGAACCGCATTGAAGATTCATAGTGGTGAGTTGGGCGAAGGTTGTAGTGAGTCCGCCGATGCAGATCATCCACATGGCGTGATCGTGTCACTAGAGAATGGCATCACAGTCGCATGTGGTGAAGGTTCGTTTCGCATCACCGAGTTACAACGCCAAGGCAAGGCACGCCTGACTACAAGCGAATTCCTGCGCGGCGTGACCTTGAAGGTTGGCGATCAATTGGGAATGAAATCATGAGAGATAAATCCAAGTTCCCCTTTGGCCCGCGCCGCGTCGTTTGGGAATTGCTCATCGATGACGGTGACTTCCCAACCCGCCGCTTTTCACGCGCAGTCGAGAATGCACAACTCGAAGGACCGGACCGTGCACTGGCGCGCGAACTGTTGTCAGGTGTCTTGCGTACGCAAGGAACCTTAGACAAGATCACCGCCGCCTTCTGCACCAAACGCGTAAAGGATCCCTTGTTGGCGATCGCATTGCGGATTGGGATCTACCAACTGCTGTACATGGATCGCGTGCCTTCGCATGCTGCGATCGACACTACCCTGCGCGCAGTGCGGCCTGAGGTGCCGGCCAAGATTGCGTTCCTGAACGCAGTGTTGCGTGCGGTATCGCGTGGTTCCAATGTTGGTCGTAACGACGACCGCCCAGCGATGCATTCCATGCTCGCACCAGCTTGGCGATTCAATCGCCGCGTGTTTAGCAATCCTGATAAAGACGCCATGGTCTACCTGGCCGAGACGACTTCCTACCCGAACTTCCTGGTCAAGCGTTGGGTAGAGGGGGTCGGCGAAGATGCTACGCGTTTGCGACTGGCGGCCATGAACAAGGCTGCAGCACTTTGGATTCGCGTGAACCCATTGCGCTCCAGTGTTGAGCAAGTGCGCGCCAAGTTGGGTGACTTCGGTGTGGTCTTTGCTGAGGATGAAGTGGCAGAGGGTTTGCCAATGCTGCGCGTCTTGCCAAGCGAACAACGCGCACCAATCCACACATGGCCTGGATTTGAAGAAGGCGAGTGGGCGGTGCAAGACATTACTTCCTATCGCTCGTTGGCCTTAGGCAAACCGAAGGCAGGCATGCGCATTCTTGATCTATGCGCAGCGCCAGGCGGCAAGAGTTTCGCTGCCTATGAGATGAGCGGTGGTAAGGCGGAAGTGGTCGCTTGCGATATCAATGAATCGCGTTTAGAAACAATGCGCGCCGAAGCACAACGCCTTGGGCATGAAGTGACCATTCGCGCGATCGCTGAAGATGGCAGTGACCTGCCTGATGGTCCGTGGGACTTAGTCCTATGTGATGTACCTTGCTCCAACACTGGCGTGTTGAACAAGCGTTCGGAGGCGCGTTGGCGTTTCTCGAAAGTGGAGCTCCACCGACTCGTTACAATCCAAAACATCTTCCGCAAGAAGCTGCTGTTGCCGAGCATGAGTGAAAACACGCGCGTGCTCTGGACGACCTGCTCCTTGGAAACAGAAGAAAACCAGGAAGCTGCACAACGCGTTGCCAAACATGGTGACCGCGTCGTGGCAGAGAGCCTATTGTTCGAACCCAGTCGCGAGCAAGCTGGTGGGTTTGCCGCACTCCTGGACTTGCCATAACATTTCCCACTCATGACCGACTCCCAGTCACCGCCGTCGCGCCGTCGCCAAGCTCCAGCAAAACGAAAAGCTGGATGGTTTGGGCGTTTGGTTTTCCTGACTTTGGGTATCGCAGGAACCTTGTTCTTCCTTGAGGTCCGCGAGAAAGGATTCGAAGGTGCGGTGAATGGTTTGCGCGCACTTGTTACTGGGAAAGAAGAAAACCCAGTGGTACAGGTCAACCCTTCCACAGGCGGGCGCATCGTCGATGCAGTAGATGCAGATACGCGTCCGTTGCATGAACAAGATGAACGCTGGGAGGCCGCCATCGCGCTCGGCGAGTCCGGCGTGAAGCAACGCGAAGACGCCCTGTACCAGCACTACGAAGTGGAAGGCGACCCATTCGTCTTGCGCGAACAAAGCAAACAGGCCTTCGACAAATTGGCGGAGGCACTCGTTGACTTGCGTGCGATGCGTGAGGAATACGGCCACAGTCGCGAGTCGCGTGCGCAACTCGACTTCCAGATCGGCCGCTTCACCAAGATCGTCGAAGGTATGAACGAAAAGAACAACCGTCGCTAAGGTGATACAACTCGGCTACAACTCCAACGGCTTCACCTCGCATCGTCTCGAGGATGCGGTGCCATGGTTGGCGGAGTTAGGTTATCAAGCGATCGCCGTCACGCCCGATGTCGGCCACCTCGATCCGAACCTTACGACCGATTCTGAAGTGAAAGCGTTCGGCAGGTTGTGTCGCCAACATGGATTGACCGTGGTGGTGGAGACTGGTGCGCGTTTCGTGTTGGATCCGCGCAACAAGCATCGCCCTAATCTACTGGAACTCGATGATTCCTATCGCCTGCGCTTGGACTTCTTGCATCGCATGATTGATTGGTGCGAGTTACTTGATTCGAAAGTCTTGTCCTTCTGGTCAGGTGCATTGCCCGAAGGCCAAAGCGATGAAGGTGCGCGCAATCGGTTCTGCTCCGCAATGAAAGAGCTTGCCGTGCACGCCGAACAAGGAGAAGTGCGTCTTGGCGTTGAGCCGGAGCCGGGCCATTGGTTGGCGAACCTCAGTGATTGGCAGCGTCTGCGCGAAGACTTGCCCGAAGAGATTGGTCTGAGTTTGGATGTAGGCCATTTGTTGGTCAACGACACCTACACGCCGGCGGAAGCCATCGGCGCTTTCGGCGAAGACATCATCAACCTGCAGTTGGATGACATGCGGCATGGTGAACACACGCACCTTCCACCTGGCGAAGGCGACCTTGATTGGCTGGAACTGGTGAAGGCCGTAGGCGCAAGTGGACTGGAAGTCCCGGCATGTTTCGAGTTGAGTCGCGACGCGCATCGCTTCCATGAACTGGCACCGCGTTGTCACGAGATGTGGCGCTCGCTGGAAGAACGGTTGCG
>JAAESM010000029.1 GCA_024229395.1 Planctomycetota bacterium
ATTGTGGAACCACGCGCTGGAAACGCTGAGCAACGTGGCGTGCATCGGTTTGGAAGCTGCGGTCCAGATGGTGAGCTTTTACGAGAAGGCCGGTTTCGAGAAGGACTGCGTCACCACACGCCGGCAGAAGATGTGTCTAAGCGATCAATCAGAACACCCAAACACAAGCCTTCTGCGCCGCAGCGACATCAGCGTTGTGCCGTTGCGCGACGTCTCGCTCGAGGCGATTCAGCGTTACGACGAACGCCATGAAATCAGCCCGAGGCCCCATTTCCTTGAACAGTGGCTGCGCCATAAGGCCGGGGAAGTGTTTGTGGCCATGGATGGCAAGGGTGAATGCCATGGCTACGTGCGCATTCGCCCCTGTCTGCTCCCCATTGGCGAAGGCTGGCGGGTGGGTCCGTTGCTGGCAGAAGAAGAGGCCATGGCATCGCTGTTGCTGAACAACGCCATGGACCGCCACAAGGGAGTGGTGCTGATCGACACCCCCGGCTTCAACCTTGCCGCCAAGACGATCACCAAGGCGAAAGGCTTCAAACCGATGGCCACAACGGTGCGCATGTACAAGGGCGTGATGCCGCAACCGCAAGGCCACGATGGCAACGTCTATGGCTTGGCCTGCCTTGAGCTGGGCTGATCTCTTCGATCAGAGCTAACGGCAGCGCTGCAGAAGATTCAAACCGAACGGCAACGCAAACCCGCCGTGGTTGGTGAAGCGAGAATGACCTGCGCATAGGCAAGGCGTTCGCAAGCAAAGCTCAATTCAGTTGCCTGCTTTCCACCTTCTGCCGAATCGCCCGAAGTAGCTCACGGATCAACGACTGATCGGTAGACATATCGCAGCTATGGCGTTCTCGGCGCGCCTCAAAGAACAAGGCACAGCGAAGTTCCGTGAGTGTTTTGGCTTCTCCACCGTTGGCTAAATCCGCACAG
>JAAESM010000030.1 GCA_024229395.1 Planctomycetota bacterium
CCACTGGCCAACTGTCTTTGGTTGACAACTTGGACGCCAAGAAACCTGACGGCTCTTGGAAGTACCCGGAGGTCAGCACAGAGATACAGCACGCGCAGGAGGTGTTTTGCAACGTGCCAGATGTCTTCGAGCTCAAGGGCACCATGCGCTTCGTGAAAGGAGATCCCATCATCGACTTTCTGCAATGCATGCGCAGCGGCGGCGCCTTTCCGCCTAAGACTTGGGCTGCCTTCGAAGCGACTTTTGCCCGGGACACACCGACGAAGCCAGACCCACGCCATGCGGAGACTCGATTTGCTGAAGGTTTCGGGATGGGCATCTACTGGGAGTCCCTTTCCAGGATGGTCTCGCGGCGAGCTGTTCTGGATGCTCGCAAGCTTGGCGTGCCCTTGCTTCTTGCCCAATGCGCAGACGAGTGCAACGACATGGCAAAAAGCGTTGCCTTCCGCTTCCTCAATCAGCTCAACCCGCACAAGACAGGCCACATGCATGGCATTTTGCCAGTGCACGTTGGCGTGC
>JAAESM010000031.1 GCA_024229395.1 Planctomycetota bacterium
CCGAGAGATGCAGAGCTTCCTCCAGATCTGGACGCGCACGGTGCAGGGATTGTCAGAGCCGCAGCCTCTGAACAACTTGAGGACTTTGCTGTTCGAGCAACTGCAGAAGTCTCACGCACTGAAGCCCGACATCCACTACTTTGACAGGCTGTCGAGGGATCACGAGGACAAGACGTACGACTTCTTGCTCAACGCGGCGAGGCGCCACGTGGACAAGATGAAGAAGCGACAGAATCGCGAGAAAACGATCGCACGAATGTCAGGAGGGGAGCAAAAGATCTTCACTCTTCCAGCAGGGGAGGTTGGTATCTGCTCCTACTTCGCCAAGAATGGCACGTGCAGGTTCGGGGACAGCTGCAAGTTCCAGCATGTGAAGCCGAAGGCGAAAGCGAAGGCGAACCCGAACCCTAAGGACAAAGCAAAGGCCAACCCGAAGGACAAGGCGAAGAAGGACAAGCATGACAAGCAAGGTGCAGATGCTGAGCCAAAGCCTAAGCCTTCGAAGGAACAACTGGCCGAGATGGCCAAGACGCCGTGTGAGATGTTTGCGAAGGGCCGCTGCAGGTTTGGAGATAAGTGCAGATATCTGCACGATCCAGCCATGCAGTGCATCTCACTCGACCTCACGATGCCGGCCATCGACATGAACACAGATTACCGCAACCCCGATGATGACTCATCGGAGGATGACGAGAGCTTCGAGGGTGTCATCCACGTCAACGGACAGTACATCCGCTGCTACCACGAGGACAAGGACGATGTGCCATACATCGAGCCGCACTTGGCGTGCCTGTGCAATGATCTGCCGCCAGCAGAGCACAAGGTTCAGCGTTGGGCCATCGACACGGCAAGCGCGAACCACCTTATGTCGGACTCCAAGTTGATGGACAATCAACGGCACAAGATCTATCCGTTGGATCGGCCTCGAAGGCTCGCAACCGCCAACGGCATCCTCACGGTGAAGAACCAGGTGAATGTCAAGATCGACTCCCTGGGCCTGATCGTCAGCGCGATCCTCATGCCAGACTCGCCATCAGTCCTATCACTGGGAAGGCTGGTTGCCGAGAACGGATTCGCGTTCGAATGGGGAGACTCGGGAGCACCGATCCTATCCCACAAGTCAGGAATGCGGATCCCACTTCAAGTGGACAACTTGGTCCCGATGCTCAACCAGACGTGGAGTCAGAGTTGGGGTCCTATCGGGATCTATGCACTCGCTGCACACGGACTGGCTAGCGCAACGCCATCTCCGGTGACGCCGCCGACGCCGGCGCAGATGCAGCTACCATCTCCTACTTCACCAGTTGACTCGCCGACTGCTCCAC
>JAAESM010000032.1 GCA_024229395.1 Planctomycetota bacterium
CGACGCCAACGCACTAAGCGCTATAGCGAGAGGGAAGCCATTGCCCAAGTCACCGCACTCGCTCACAGAGAAAAACTTCCAGAAACCACTGCAGCTCTAGGCGTTTTCCTCAACAACTGGGATCAGGCTTTGCATTGGGTCGATTTCGAAACCTTGGTTGGACATTGGCGACAAGCTGCTGCTGCCGACCTGGACACCGATCGAGTGGGCGTGTTCTGGGCCCTGCTATTTCTTTCCTCGCAAGGGAAGTTGGAACTGGAACAAAAAGACTTCCTTTACGCCCCCATTCGGCTCAAGCGTTTACTGGCGCCTGTAAGTGTGGCTCAACTACCGATCAAGAGTCTTGACGTGCCAGATGCCATGCCGGCCGATGCTGCGATGGTGGCCTGAATGGCCGTCTAAGGTTGCAAGTCGACCTAAGGCTTAACAACGCCAATGAAGGCGATGATCCTGGCGGCCGGCAAAGGGACGCGTGTCCAGCCGATCACCCACGTGATCCCCAAGCCGATGATGCCCATCCTGCAGAAACCAGTGATGGAGTTTCTGCTGGAACTGCGCAAGGAGCATGGCTTCAAAGAAGTCATGGTGAATGTTTCGCACCTAGCAGAGGAAATTGAGAACTACTTCCGAGA
>JAAESM010000033.1 GCA_024229395.1 Planctomycetota bacterium
CGTCGTGAGACAGGTCGGTCCCTATCCGGTGTGACTGTAGGACACTTGAAGAGGTCTTTCCTTAGTACGAGAGGATTGGGAAGGACGAAGCTCTGGTGCACCAGTTGTCTCGCTAGAGGCACAGCTGGGTAGCTAACTTCGGAACGGATAAACGCTGAAAGCATCTAAGCGTGAAGCCATCTCTAAAACTAGGTGTCCCAATTAGGATCGTGGGAGACTACCACGTTGATAGGCGGTAGCTGTAAGCATGGCAACATGTTCAGGCGAGCCGTACTAATAATCCGAACGGCTTGGTTCCCTTTTCGCTCTCCGCTTAGGCGGGGCCCGAAAAGGATACGCATTCGATCAAAAGATTACACTTCTTGCTTCCCAATTGTCCGGTGCCCATAAGCTGCTGGCTCCACCCGATTCCATTCCGAACTCGGTCGTTAAGAAGTAGCTGCCGATGATAGTGCATTGTGCGAAAGTAGGTCAGTGCCGGACTTTAATCAAACCCATCAGGGGTAGAACCCTGGTGGGTTTTTTTTTGGTCTCACCGTTCGCCGGCAACCCTTGCCCCACAGATATCAGTGGAGTACTAGTGGGGTTAACTGTCGAGGCCCGGGAGGAATCCGGTTGCGTCACCCAATTGAGTGGCAGGCACTTGCAATCGTCGGAGTAACTCTTGATGAAGGTTTCCGATTGGGGTGTTTTTCTTATATTCTCGAAGCTGACCAGGTTTGATTCCTAGGTCCTGGCCGCCAGCCAATAGGATCGGGAGGGCATGGTGATCGTGGCGGTTTCCGTCAGCGATGCCACTTCCATAAATCACAGCAGTGCTATTCAAGATAGGCTGGCCATCTACATGAGTCTCGCTGAATTTATTCAAGAGGTAGCCAAAGGCTTTTGAGTGCAGTGTATTTATCGAACATACTTGCTTGATCAAGTTTGTTTCCCCTTTGTGGTGGGTTGCTGAATGGTGGCCACCAGGAACTCCAATCTCAAGATAGCGCCGGTTACTTCCCTCATTGCCAAACATCAGTGTTGCTACTCTGGTCATGTCGGTCTGGAAAGCCAGTGCCAACATGTCAATGAGTAGCTTGATGTGGTTCTTGAAATCCTTTGGCAGTTTGGTCGGCCGTTGGTCGTCGGCGACACTGGTTTCGATTTTGGTTTCCTCCAGTTGTAGTCGACGTTCCAGCTCACGAATTCCAGTCAAGTACTCTTCCAGTTTATGGCGGTCCTCCGCCGTGAGACCCGCCGCCATGGTTTTGGCGTCATTCCGAATGGCATCGAGGATGCTTTTTCGTCTTTGGAAAGTCTTTAGGCGGTCTTGACCAGCTGCAGAATTGTTATTGCGGAAAAGGCGGTCAAATACCTTACGAGGATCAATCTCTTTGGTTGTGGGCGTGGTTTCGTTTTGCCAACTGATATTTCCCGAATAGGCACAAGCATAGCCAGAGTCACATTCGCCAGCATTGCCTGCTGGTTCACATCCGAGTTGGAGTGAGCGAAATGGAGATGATTGCCCTAAATAGTCGGCAGCGATTTGGTCAGCTGATTTTCCGAGCAGGACGGCTCCATCCGCTTTCTTTGGCTGGACGCCAGTGAGATAGGCAGCTGCAGCGCGAGCATGGTCGCCAGGTCCATCGCCATTTGCTCTGGCCTTATCCGCTGTCAAACCCGTTAGAAGGGAGAAGGAAGACCTCCACTCTTCTAGTGGCTTGAGGCTGGGGGGCAGTGTCTCAGGCAACAAACCATGATGACCTTGATTGTCTGGTTGTCCGCTGAGCTTTGTTTTTGGCATCCAGGCAGGGATATGGACCCCGTTTGGCATGTAGACATACAGCAAACGCGGAGGTTGCTTTCCTTGGCGAGTGGTAGCCCAGCTGAGTGATTCCATGAATGGCAGTGCCATCAAGACACCACTTGCTTTTAGGAAGTGGCGGCGGGTGGAATCTGTGGTGCGGGTCATTGTGGTGCTCGGGTTCGAAACGCGTCACTCGCCACAATAGCCTGGATTGCCTGTTCGAGTGATGGGTTTTGGGAGTCCATCTTGTCTAAAAGGTTCTGGATCATCTTGCGATCACCCGGAACCAGGGTTCGGCCAAGTGCATAGCTGGCCAATCGACTGACTAATAGCCTCGAAAAGCTCTCTCGTGCATGAATGACCTCAACCAATTCTATTAGGTCTTCAATTTTGGTCCCATCGGGGAGTTTGCCGCCAGCATCTACCGGAAAGGCACCGTCTTGCTCTCGCCATCTGCCAACGGCATCAAAATTCTCCAGACTGAATCCCAGCGGGTCCATGACCATGTGGCAGGAAATGCAATCCGGATTGTCACGGTGAGCGGCTAGGCGTTCTCTTAGTGGGGCAGAGGCAACTACTTTGGGGCTCTCATCCAGTTGACCAGCGTTGTCGGGTGGTGGTGGTGGTTCTGCTCCAAGCAGGTTCTCCATAATCCATTTGCCACGTCGAACTGGGGCAGTGCGAGTCGGAAGACTGGTTACGGTCAAGATTGAAGCTTGGCCTAAAATTCCGCGTCGGCCAGTTCCAGTGAGTGCCATGCGTTGCCATTCAGTGCCATTGTTATGCCACTTCAAGCCATAGTGTTCGGCTAGTTCTTGGTTCAGGAAACTGTGTTCGGCTGTCAACAGTTCATTTATATTGCGGTTGTTGCGCAAGTTGTCCATGAAGAAGCGATAAGTTTCTTCCAACATTGAATCCATAATGGAATCGTTGATGCCGGCAAATACTGTTGGATCAAGTTCGTGGTTGGCCAAACTGCGGATGCGGAAGCACTGGCTTGCGAAGTCTTCCGCTAACGCGTTCGCTCGCGGATCTTGCAGCATGCGGTTGACCTGGGCGGTGATCGCTTCGGAATCGTGAATCCAGTCAGGAGTTGAGGCGGCTTCTAATAGATCTCTATCCGGATAACTGCTCCATAGGAATAGGGCGATGTGCGTTGCCAGTTCTAGGCCGTTGCGAAGATTATCTTTGTCTGCCGCTGTCGAAGTTGTTCGTTCGGGGGACTCTTGAACGGAAGTTTCAAAGAGAAAGTATGGAGAGAGCAAGACCGCAATTAAGCAACTACGGGATTTCCTTTCCAATTCTCCTGGAGTGGATTCCATGATTCCTAAATAGAGTTCTCCTTCCTTTGCTGTTGGGAGGCGGCGCCAAGTGTGAAAAACCAATTTGTCGATTAGGTTGAGATATTGGCCCCTATTTAGGGAACCCCCTGCATGTTTCTTGAGTTCTCCAAGTAGCCACCGTTGGAAACCCGTTTCTGGAGGTGGGTCTAGAGGTCCTTCCAGTTCCAGCCAACTGATATAAAGATTGCGATCCTTTCCTTCCTCATTTGGAGCGTCTGGGTTGTAATAATCATTTAGGAATCGAGCGGTCAGGCGATGGCTGCCTTTGCCCAATGTAATCTCTTTGGAGAATTCACCTTCTGCAGTCTCATTCTGTGGCACTTCCGTATGGAGGACCGACTCCCGATCCACCACAAGGCTCATTTTGCAAGCCTCGTCTCCCGCCTGATTTCCAAAAGCGCCTACCTTAAAACGGTAACGGCCAGGTTGTTCTACGAATACATCCACGAATGCATCCCCCCGTGTCCATAAGGCCGCATAAGTGCCGTTCTTGGTCCGAGACCCCAGTTCAGATCCTAAGTAGTGTTGGCTAGGAATTTCATCGAAGGGGATTCTGATGGCCTGTTCCGCGATGTATTCGGCGGTCTCAAGATACCGTATGAAGGCTTCATCCGATAAGGTTAACGAGGCACCGATGTTGTCAAAACCGTCGCCGGATTCATCCTCCGGCAGGTTGGTGACCATGTCGGTAGACAAAGTCACATTGAAGAGCAGCTCGATACTTCTGCGGTACTGACTTCGATTCAGGCGGCGAAGGACTGTGTTTGCCTGGGGTGGGGTGTGACCCAATCCATCTGGAGCATCCACCCATGCAAGAAAAGCGGCACGCTCTTTGTCGGAAGGCTGCTTACGTTTTCGTGGAGGTGGCATGGCGTGGTCCCATACTTTCCATGCCGCTAACCAATAAAGTTCAGGATCTTCGCGGGCATCTTCGGGGAATTCATGGGCACCAAGATCAAGCTTGCCACTTTCGTCGGGGCCGTCATGGCAAGAAAGGCAGTAGTTGTCCAGGAAGTCCAAGACGTCGCGCTCATAATCCAATTCAGGGGCTGCCTTAGGTTCCTGGAGATTATTCAGGAGAGTCGGTGCGCTTGCTGCTGCTGCTTCGGCCTTACCGATCGGTAAGGCGAGTAAGCCAATGGTAAAAAGGCAAAGGGCAAAGCAACGCATGGTTCCATCCTAACCTGAAGCTTGGTTGACTTGCTAATCGGCCAGCCCCAGAGGCCAATGCGCTAAACTGACCTCATGTGTGGGAGATTCGTTTTTGCGATGCGACAGCCCGTCATCGTCCAGGAAGACTATGGCGTGGAGATTGGCGATGCCTTTGAACCCCGCTTTAATCTTGCGCCAGGCCAAGAACTTCCCACTTTGCAATTACGCGAAGAAGGCGGTCTGGTTTTCGTAAAACCCGAGTGGGGCTTGGTTCCAGCCTGGGCCGCCAAGGAGGAACAGCCCAGTGCTCACATTAATGCGCGTGTTGAAACCGCATCAAGCAAACCTAGTTTTCGCCAAGCATGGCAGCACAAGCGTTGCCTTGTTTTGGCTGAGGGTTATTACGAATGGCCCGCGCGCTCCACAGCAGGGCGTCCGCAAGGGCGTGAACCTTATTTCCTTAGTTTTCCAGGCCAAAAGCCATTTGCGATGGCCGCAATCTTGGACCGCTCAAAGACAAAAGCGAAAGCTGGCTGTGCCATTCTTACAAAACCGGCTGCAGCGGAGATTGAGTGGTTGCACCCACGCATGCCCATCATCATGGAATCAGGTGCTGCTATGGCTTGGCTGAAGGGCGGGGATCCCGTTGGCCATGAAGCCAGTCTTATGACCACCCAAGTCAGCTCTTATGTAAATAACGTGGCCCATGAAGGACCACGTTGTATCGAGGGGATGCCAGGCTTATTTGCCTGAGGTGCAAACGCGCATAGCTGGGAAGGCGTAGCCGCTAGTACCTGCGGATCACACCGCTGACCACACCACGCACTTCAAGCGTATCGCAGTAGATCGGCTGCAACTTATCATTCGCCGGCTGCAGGATGTAGGTGCCGTCGGCCTGGGGGAAGAAGCGCTTCAAAGTTGCGGTTTCATCTTCCAGAATGGCAACGACGATATCGCCTTGCTGCGGAGATTGATCCTTCTGCACAATGACGAAGTCGCCACTCTGGATGTGCGCTTGGATCATCGAATCACCCAATACTTCTAGCATGTAGGTGCTTTCGCCAGTGCGTAGGAACTCGCCGAGCTCGACGTTGTTGCGATCTTCAATGGCCTCAATTGCAGCGCCTGCAGCGATTCGTCCGACCAGCGGAATGCTTGGCCCAGCTGGCCATGAGGTCGGGGCGGATAGCTCTTGATTGCTGCCAAACTCTGCGGGATGGCGTGTTGGCTTTTCGACTTTGCGTAAGGCATCGAGGCCGGCATCAGTGAAATCCAGCCCGCGGGAAGCACCTGGCTCTAAGTTCTCCAGGAAGCCCTTCTCCAGCAACGCGCGCACATGGCCATAAACCGTGACGCGGTTGACTTCCAAAGTGCCACCCAGTTCCTGCAGGGTGGGAGACAAGCCGGTTTCAGCCTGGTGCTCGTGGATGGCCTCGAGGACCTGAAGTTGCTTGGCAGTGAGAGGGCGCATGGTTAGATCAAGATGAAAATCAGCATGAGTAGGGTGATAATGGCAGCGCCTTCGATGTCGCTGCGGTTCAAGTTCGAGACTGGTGATTTCATGTTCTTTCCTCCTGAATGGCCCGTTTTCGTGACCTTTTTTCGCGGCTCCCTAACAGAAGCCTACATAGCGTATCGGCAAACAAGAGCCTAACAACCCCCCAAAATGGCAAAACCTATGCGACATCCTTCCTGAAGCCGAATACAACGCTTTCGCGACTTCAAGAATTCTGTAGAATTCCTCCTCCATGGCCGCTCAGTCCACAGTTTTCGGGTGCCAGCCCGGCTCGCCTCTCGGGCGAATGTCGTACTCGTTGCGCCGTTTGCCGGTGTTCCGTGCAGATGTGCTAGTGGTTGGATCGGGCGTTGCTGGCCTTGCTACGGCGCTGGCCGCGGCGGAGCGTGGTGGTCATGTCATGGTCCTTTGTAAGGGCAGCATTGGTGATACCAATACGCATTACGCTCAAGGTGGCATCGCTGCCGCCGTCGGCCCTGATGATGATGTCGAGCTCCACGCCGGCGATACCTTGCGCTTAGGATACGGCTTGTCGGAGCCAGCTGTGGTGGAGGCCATCACCGCCGCAGCACCAGATGCCATGGAATGGCTTTTGAAGTCGGGCATGACCTTCGACCGTGAACCCACTGGCAACCTGAGCTTGGGCATGGAAGGTGGGCACCGTCTTCCGCGCATATTGCATAGCGGCGGCACGGCCACTGGCAAGGAACTGCAACGCGTCTTGGCCATGCGCGCCCAACAGCACCCGCATATCGATGTTTATTCCAACACCACTGCAGTGGAGTTGTTGAAGGACTCGGAAGGTTGTGTGACTGGTTTGGTTGCATTGGCGCGCCAAGGCACAGATGGTGGATTCAGCCCTGTCTTGTTCGAAGCAGATTCCGTCGTGCTCGCAACCGGCGGCGGCGGCCAGATCTTCCGCGAGACCACCAATCCGCAGCTAGCCACCGGCGACGGCATCGCAATGGCCTTACGCGCTGGTGCCTCGATGCGCGACTTGGAGTTCGTTCAGTTCCACCCGACCATCCTTTACTTGGCCGGTGCAGCACGCTTCTTGATCTCTGAAGTCGTGCGCGGCGAAGGCGCTGTGTTGCGCGACCGCGAAGGCAATGCCTTCATGCCGCAATTCCACGCGGATGCCGACCTAGCCCCGCGTGATGTCGTCAGTCGCGCCATCTTCCGACGCATGGTCGATTCTGGCGATACCAACGTCTACTTGGATCTGGCCAAGGTGTCGGAACCAGAGCGACGCTTCCCAGCCTTGGCACGCATCGCTTCGGAGTTCGGTATCTCCATCAGCGATGATCCGATTCCAGTGCGCCCGGCAGTGCACTACTTTGTAGGTGGCATCTCCGCAGAGCTGGATGGCAGCACCAATATTGATGGCTTGTTCGCTGTCGGTGAATGCGCCTCCACTGGTTTCCACGGCGCTAATCGTATGGGCTCCAACTCCTTGCTCGAAGGCCTGGTCCACGGGCGCATGGTGGGGGAACGCATCCTCGACTGCAAACCGAGCGTGCGCCGCTTCCTGGCACCGAACCTGCCCGATGACCACAGCGCTCATGCCGCCGAGTTAAACCTCACCGACATGACCTACTCGCTGAAATCCTTGATGTGGCGTCAGGTCGGCATCGAGCGCGACGCAGCCGGGTTAGCGGATGCACAGGAACGCCTCGATACGTGGGCGAACTATTTGGACCGCCTTGGTCCCTTCACTCCTGAGGGTGTCGAGGTCATGAACATGGTTCAGGTCGCGCAGGCGATTACGCGCTCGGCCAGCTTCCGCGAGGAATCACGCGGCGCACATTTCCGCAGTGATTTCCCCGCAACGGAAACTGACTGGTGCGTACATTCCAGTCTTCAGTCCACTCCGCAAGGAATGCGGATCAGTCCAGAGCGGGTGCCCGACACCCCATGGCTGCAAAAGTAACCGCCGCGCACCCGGCGCCCGATGTCGAAAAGTAGTTCTACCGTCCCCTCCCAAAACGCTGCCGACCGTGCAGTGGTCGCAACCCTGATTTTACCTGACAGCGCTGCCGCGGCGGCCGCTGACCCGATCGATGAGATCAGTGGATTGGCAGAAGCTGCCGGAGCGGAAGTCGTTGGAGGTTTGTGGCAACGCTTGCCCAAGTTGAACCCGCGCGCGGCATTCGGCAAAGGCAAAATCGAGGAGATTCGCTTGTTGGCGGAATCCTGCAAGGCCGATGTGGTGATCATCGATTACGACTTGTCGCCGAGTCAAGGCCGCAACCTTGAGAAGGATATCGGCAAACGTGTGGTCGACCGCACCGAGTTGATCCTCGATATCTTTGCCACCCGCGCGCAGACTCGACAGGCAAAGTTGCAGGTGGAGCTGGCGCAGTTGGAATACTTGCGCACGCGTTTGCAGCGCATGTGGACGCACCTTGAGCGGACCGAAGGTGCCGTCGGTTCGCGTGGTCCAGGTGAAACGCAGTTGGAAACTGACCGCCGCTTGATCAACAAGAAGATTGTCGATCTGAAGCGCCGTTTGAAGGAGATCGAAGGCCGACGTCATCGTGCTGCGGTAGCGCGTGAATATCCCTACACCGTGTCCTTGGTCGGATACACCAACGCCGGCAAATCCTCCATGATGCGCCGCCTGACCGGTTCCGATATGTATATCGCCGATCAGTTGTTCGCGACCTTGGATACGCGCATTCGCACGTGGAACCTGCCCGATAAACGCAACGTAATCCTGACCGATACGGTTGGATTCGTGCGCGACTTGCCGCACTCTCTGGTGGCTTCTTTCCACGCCACCCTAGAAGAAACGCTCAACGCCGATCTGCTGTTGCATATCTGCGACGCCTCAACCCCGGACCTGCTGCTGCAGATGAATGCGGTTGAGGAAGTACTCAAGGAAGTCGAAGCCGACGGCATTGAGACCGTGCTGATCCTGAACAAATGGGATCAAGTCCCTGACGCCGAGAAGATCATCCTGAAGACTCAGTTCCCTAACGCCATCTGTACTTCGGTACTAACCGGCGAAGGCATTGAGGTCTTGGATGCGCGGGTTGCGACCTACTTGGATAACTGGTCGCTGCACCTTGATGTAGAAGTGCCCGCATCCGGTGGCCGCCTGTTGGCGGATCTGCGTCGAATCGCTCGCGTGGTTTCCGAACGCTACGAAGGGGACCAATGGCACGCCAGTTTGAGTCTTGCTCCGCACCACTGGAATGCAGTGCGGGAGCAACTGGTTGCCTTAGGCGGCAGCTTTAAGGTTTCTTCGGTGCACGGAATCCGTCGATGACGGGCATCAGGATCTTCTGATCTAAATTCAAGCTGCCCGGATCGCTCAAGCTGTTGGCTTCCGCCACGGCGTCGAGCAAGGACTCGGGTGCAGTGCCGTAGTAGCTGCGAATCAAGCTGTAGAAGGTGTCGCCGGCCACGATGGTGTGCATCAAGACCTGCGGCTCAACCACAGGTGGTGGCGTAGGGTCTGGCTCCACAGGGGTCGGGTTAACGGGATCCTCTTCCGGTGGATTGACAGCAAGGTTCGTCTTGGTGTCCTCGCCTTCGTGATCACCATCGGCATCGCTGTTCGGACGCTCATAGGGGTTCGTATTCGGACGCGGCGGAAAGCTTGCGTCGGTGGGAATTGATGTTCCAGGTTCCATGCCGACAGTGGAGACTCCAACGCGACTGTCATTGACGGTGGTGGGGGGCAGTTTCTGGTTGTTCTCTTCTGGGCGTGTCTTCCACCAAACGGCGCCAGCGAGCACCAACATCAATACCGTGAGTGCGAGTAAAGTCCTCATAGAAACACCATACCGCGGGATACAAGCACATCCAAGAAGTCTTCAGAACTTCCCGCAGTGGGCACGAAAAAAGCCCCGCAGTGATTACTGCGGGGCTTTTGGACTGCCCGTGAAGAGCAGCGAAAACCAGGAGTCTACTTCGCGGTCGCTTCCTTCACCGTTAGTGCTTCTTCCACGCGGTGCTTGCGAGCCCAGCGATCGAAGAACACCAGCAGAGGGCTAGCCACGAACATCGACGAGTAGGTACCGACCACGATACCGATCAACATTGCGAAGCTGAAGCCTTCCAGTGAGTTGTGGAAAGGGCGGTTGAAGAAGAACAGTACCGAAACCACCAGGAAGGTGGTGACCGAGGTCAGGATGGTACGGCTCAAGGACTGGTTGATCGAGATGTTGATGACCTCGGCGAAACTCTCCTTGCGGCGTGGCAAGTTCTCACGGATGCGGTCGAACACCACGATCGTATCGTTCAGCGAGTAACCGATGATGGTCAGGAACGCTGCGATGATCTCGAGGTTGATCTCGACGTGGACCAGGCCAGTGCTTGCTGCAACGGCTAGGGCACCCAGAGTGATGAGGACGTCGTGGAACAATGCTGCCACAGCTGCGAAACCGTAACGGTACTCGCGGAAGCGGAAGGTCATGTAGATTACGATCAGGATCAAGGCGAGCAGAATGGCGCGGACTGCAGCATTCTGAATCTCACCGGAGACCCGTGCACCCACCGTGGATTTCTCCGGGAAGGAGACATCCAGGTCGATCGAGCCATCTGCTTGAGTGGCGAGCCAACCCTTTGCTTGAAGGTTGTTGGCGACATCTTCGATCATCTGCGAAGCCAAGTCCTTCTGGGCGAGGGCCGCGCGCTCTTGAGCGGCGAGTTCCTCATCCGTAAGGCCAGCATTGGCGGCTTCGAGATCTTCAAGATTCAGGTCCGAACGATCCTTCTGTGCTTCGGCGCGTTGCTCAGGAGTGAGCTTGCGCTTGATCTGGAAGGTGTCGGAACTGTCGGCGCCTGCACCAGTCGCGTCAGACTTGATGATGGTGATGGCAAAGCCAGGAAGTGCCTTGCGCATTTCGCCGATCTCAACCGCTTGGTTCAGTTCGACGCGAGCGGTCGAGCCACCTGCGAAGTCGATGCCGAGCATATCATCGGCGTGGGAGCTGTAAACGAACAAGCCGCCCGCGATCAGCGATACCGAGATGATTCCAGCAATCTTGCGACCACCCAAGAAGTCGATGTGTTCCTTGCCAGACAGGATCTGACCCATGGACACTTTCTCTGGGGTGTTCTTGCCGAAGATGATGGCGCTCATCAAGACCTTCGAGAAGACCAAGGTCGAGAACAGGGTGGTGAGAATACCCAAGCACAAGGTTGCGGCGAAGCCCTGCACAGGACCGGTACCGAACTTCCACAAGATCACACCCGCGATGAGGGTGGTGACGTTGGCGTCGATGATGGTCCAGAAGGCACGTTCGTAACCGTTCTTGTAAGCCTGCGGTACTTCACGACCGCGCGACCATTCTTCACGCACGCGCTCGAAGATCAGGATGTTGGCGTCTACCGCCATACCGATGGTCAAGACCAGACCGGCCAAACCAGGCAAGGTCAGGGTTGCTTGAGTGAAGTACAAGGCTCCGATCAGGATGAAGCCGTTGAACACCAACGCCGCGCAAGCGACCACACCATTCATGCGGTAGTAGACCAACATGAAGATCAGCACCAAGATGCCGCCGATCATGGCAGACTTGGTACCGGTGGAGATGGCATCTTCACCAAGAGTGGAGCCAACGTAGGACTCACTCTCAAGTTGCGGCAGAATCGGCAAGGAACCGGTACGCAACACGGTCACCAACTCGCTGACCTGCTTCTGCGAGAAGCCGCCAGTACCACCACTGATTTGACCGCCACCAGGCAGGGCCTCGTTGATGTTCGGCGCCGAGAACACCTTGTTGTTCAAGACAATCGCCATCGGGCGAGACTTGTAGGCACCGGTGAACTCGGTGAACTCTTGCTTACGGTGACCGTAGAGCTCGAAGGTCACGACCGGGAAACCAAGCTCGCCAAGGCGTCCGCCGGCGTACTTGATGTCAGCACCAGAGAACTCCCAAGAATCCTCACCAACGTATTCGGGGCGAACTGCATCCAGCATCAGCAGCGGGATCGCACCGTCAACGATGTGCATGGCCAGGGTGACGGTGGCATCGCTGCCTTCGCCGTCGTCAGCCATGAACCAACGGATCTCAGGGCGTGGACCACCATCGGCTTCTGCGACTTCGTTGAATGCCGTCGGCAACCCTTCTGGGTTGGCGGTCTTCCACGTTTGCCACTTCTGCGTTTCGGTATCCAAGGAGACCTGATCCGCGACACCGGCGATGATGCGGAAATCCAGCAGACCCTGGTTCGAGATGACTCTCTTAATGTCCTCGACTTCTTCCGGGCTGCGGTCAGGCAACTCGATCACCAGCGCGTTGTCGCCCTGAGGATAGATCGGGATGTCGGCCATGCCCGTGGCATCGAGCCTTAGGCGGAAGACATCTGCGATTTGTTGGAGGGTTTCGTCGCGGTTTGCGTAATCACCCTGATCGATGTGACCGGAACGCAGTGCGCCGGCAAAATCAAAGCTATAGACAATTCGCGCTCCACCACTCAGGTCCAAACCCAGGTGAAGATTGAAAGTGAGAAGAGCCCACACAGACAGCACTGAGAACAGCGCGATGCCGAGGAGCTTGCGAGAGAGATTCTTGACCATTTGCCGGAATTCCGGAGGCGAAAAGGGGTGAGCCTACAGTTGGGCCGAGCGGCCGGCGCGATCGCGCAGATAGAAGAGCTTGGCGCGACGAGGCTGGCGGTTTGGACCGCGCTCTACCGTCACGTTGACAACGCGAGGGCTGTGCAGAGGGAAGGTCCGCTCTACGCCTTCACCTTGAACCATGCGACGGACGGCGAAGGTCTTGCCAATGCCGTGGCCTTTGAACTGGATGACCTGGCCAATGAAAGGCTGAACGCGTTCGTTCTTACCTTCCTTAATCAGGTACTCGACCCGGACAATGTCGCCCACGCTGAAGGAGGGAACCTCTTCCTTCATGTGCTGCTTCTGAACTTCTTGGATGATTTTATCCATGATTGTGTGGGTGGCTATGGAGTCTTGTTGCTGGTGTTTTTCGGTTGCAGGTCAGGCCGACGTACTTCTGTGCGCGCTAATGCCTGTTCCTGCCGCCAACGGTCCACTTGGGCGTGATGACCGCTGAGTAAAGTTTTGGGTACTCCCATGTCGCGGAACACCTCTGGTCGGGTGTAGTGCGGATGGTCGAGGAGCTGTGGGTCAGTGAACGATTCGAACACTGCTGATTGATCGTGGCCAAGCACACCTGGTATCAACCGGGTGGTGGCTTCAATCACAGCAAGCGCTCCAATCTCGCCGCCGCACAGCACGAAATCGCCGAGAGAAATCTCAGTCCAATCGATGCCGATGCGAATGCGTTCGTCATAACCTTCGTAGCGCCCGCAAAGTAGGAGCAGACGTTCCTCCTTAGCGAATGCCGCGGCGGTGGTTTGACGAAATGGAGTTCCACTGGGGGTCATCAGAATCTTGCGGCATTCACCGTAAGTTTCTTCAACCCATTCCACTGCAGTAAAGATCGGCTCGGGTTTTAACACCATTCCAGGACCTCCCCCGTAGGGTCGATCATCCACGTGTTGATGTTTCCCCGCAGCAAAGCGGCGAAAATCCACGACGTGAACCTGGAGCAGACCCGCCTTCTGGGCCCGTCCCAAGATCGACGCTGTTAAGTAGGACTCAACAGCCTCGGGGAAAAGCGTAAGAAGATGAATCTCGAGCATCCCGGTGCCTCCGGGAAAATTGGCCGCATAAGATACGTGAAAACCACGCTATAGGCAACTCTTGATACCAGCAAACAGGGTCGCCTTGGACGTCGCCTTGGGGCCACTCTATCCTGTAGCCCATGTTCACCGGCTTGGTCGAAGGTATGGGTACGGTTCTGGCGCTTGAGCCAGCCCAGGAAGGGCTGCGCATTATCGTCGATTTAGGCCCATTTGCCCAGGGCGTCGGCCTTGGCGACAGCATCTGCACCGGCGGCACCTGTTTGTCCGTCACTACCATCAACGGCAGCGTCGTCAGCTACGACGTCTCCCCGGAAACCCTCGAGAAAACCTCCCTTGGCGGCCTTGAGAAAGACTCTAAGGTCAATATTGAGCGTAGTTTACGCGTGGGGGACCGGCTCGGCGGACATTTCCTGACTGGCCATGTCGATGGCCTCGGCAGCCTGGTTGCGATTGAGCAACAGGGCGATTTTGCTGTATACACCTTCGAGTGCCCATCTCATGTGTGGCCACTCCTTGTTTCTAAGGGCTCTGTAGGGGTAGAGGGCGTCAGCCTGACCGTTGCATCCTTGGGAAATGACCGCCAATTCACGGTCGCGCTGATCCCCGAGACCCTCGAAAGGACCACTTTAGGGGCCTTAAAGCCCGGAATGCCGGTCAATTTGGAAGGGGACATGCTCGGGAAATACGTTCTTCGCTTCCTGCAACAAGCCTCCGCGGATCCAGATGCACTGAAAAAAACACTCAGTTTGTCTGAAATCTTTGCGCAAAACTGAATCCATGCTTCCCTCTGACCGAAGTCTCTGGGATAATCTCCGCCACGATTAACGACCACATGCTCCGTAATCTCAGCATCCTTTCGCTACTGCTTTTCGCTAGCCCACTTGCCGCCCAGGTTGAACTGACCGGCGAGTTTGGCGACGCCACCTATCAACTAGGCGGCAGTCTCATCACCCGCGGCGAAGTCCGTCGCGACACTCATTACGGCTCGCCAATCTTGAGCGAAAGTAATGACTTCGTGGCTCGCGCCGCCCTCGACTTCAACATCGACTTCGATGAATACTTCAATGCATTCATCAACGTCTATGCAGGGGAAGAGGATGACTACACCAGCAGCAGTGCAGGCATTGCCGAGTTGTACTTGGATATGCACAAGCTGTTCGGCGACTACTCAGTCCGCCTCGGTCGTCAGCAGTTCAACCTAGGCGATGGCCGCTTGGTTTCGAGCGCACCTTGGCGTTACGAGCAGAACTCCTTCGATGCTTTGCGCGTCAGCAGCACGATCAACGCGCACCCTTGGCAAGTCTGGCACTCGCGCGCAGCGCTTGGTCCGACTAACGCCTTGGATGACAACTTCACTGGTTTCTTCGCCGACTTCGAGTTAGGTGAAGACTCCAACATCGAAACCTTCATCTTGCGTCGTGCCGAAGGCAGCACTGACTTGGAAGAGCTGACCTTCGCTTTCCGTTGGCACGGTCAAACCACCAACGGTTTGGAGTGGAGTGCATTTGCCGCCGTGCAAGATGGCGACGACGGCGCACGCGAAATCCTCGCACCAGCCTTCGCATTGACCTTGCGTAAGAAACTCGACATGGGCCATGGCATCGGTGTCGAACTCGCCTTCGCAAACGGCAACGATGAAAAGGCCGCTGACCGCAAGCGTTACAGCCCGGTCTACATTGATCAGCACCGTTTCAACGGTCGCGCCGACGTCATCGCATTCTCTAACGTCATCGATCTCGCCGTCATGTACTGGTTGGATTGGAACGAGCGCTGGAGCTTCCACGTTGATGGTCACAGTTTTTCTCGCCAGAGCAACAACGACAGTGTCTACCTTGGACACGATGTCGCTGCAGTGACTCCCGCGAGCACGTCCAACGCCATTGGTTATGAGCTAGACGCCTATTGTGAAGGTGTTATCTCCGACCACCTGTCGATGGATTTCGGGGCAGCAGTTTTCTCACCCCTTGCATCTTTACCCTCTGACGACGAACAGTTCTATCTGTTCCTGCAACTCGTCTTTAACTTCTGAATTTCAGAGAATCATGAATCGCAACCTTACACTCCTAGCCGCCGTCCTGTGTGCCGCACCTCTTGCTGCTCAGCAGCAGACAGTGGTAACCACCAAGTCAGGCCTTGATAAGGTCGAGCTTGGCGGAGCACTCCGCTTCCGCGCGGAAAACCGCAATCCTTCCCTTCCAGTCGAGGGAGCTTCTACCGACTCCACGTACTCTGGCCATGCGCGTCTGCACCTCGGTGTCGATGCCTCCGATGACCTCAGTGCTTTCATTGAGTTCCAGAAGGTCGTCAACGGACAGGGCACGAGCAGTGTTGATTCACTACGCGCGGCTTGGTTGCGTTGGAGTGGCCTGATGGACAACACCGATGTCAAGATCGGTCGTTTCCAGATGAAATACGGTAACCAGCGCATGATCTCTGATCTTGCCTGGCACAACACCGGTCGTGCATGGGATGGCGCAGTCATCTCGCACAAGGCTGAGTCCTACAAGGCTGACCTGTTCTGGACCGAGCCTGTACTCGGCGCCAACGGTTTCGCATTCCCCATCACGACTGGCGCAACTGGTGTTGCTTTCGGTGGTGCATACCTCGAGTTCGACGCTGGCGAAATGGACATCGACGTCTACGCACTGCTCCGTCGCGAGCAGGGCATCGGCGAGATGGGTACTCGTGACATCACCTTCGGTGCATTGCTCGAAGGCGATATCAGCGAAGACCTTTCCTACAGTGTTGAAGCAGCCCTCCAGCAGGGTGAGCACGCTGCACTTGATGCAGCTGGTTCGGCATTCGCACTTCGTCTCGATTGGAAGGCCATCGATGACCTGACTCTCGGTGTCGGCTTCGAGCAGGCATCCGGTGATGGCGATGCCACCGACGGCGACGATGACTCCTTCAAGCCTCTGTTCGACTTCGCGCACGCTTACCACGGCACCCAGGACATCTTCTTGACCTGGACCAACATGCAGGACATCGTGTTCCGCAGCAGCTACAACCTCGACGGCAACTGGAAGCTCTTGGGTGATTTCCACATCCTGAGCCTCGCCGACGGCGATGGTGCCCTTCCAAACGCAGCCCTTACGAAGGTTGCTGGTCAGGACGAGCTCGGTACCGAGATCGACCTCGCCGTTAAGGGAAGCTTGGCTAAAGATACCAACCTGTGGGCTGGTGTCTCGTTGTTCTCCGCCGGCGATGCGATCGCCCTCGGTGACGACCAAGTTTGGGTATTCATGAACCTGTCTTTCTGGTTCTAAGTCGAAGACCTTGTGAAGAACGGGGCATGGACCAATGGTCCATGCCCCGTTCTTTTTTTGTCCGCGCGGAAGCCCCAGTGACACTTGGCGCGCGCCATTCGGAAGCTCTAGAAAGTCGAACTCAAGGCTTCGAAACCAGCCAACACTTCCAAGACGGCAGCATCCAGATCTTTGCTGCCTTCGGCCCCCTTCAAGGCGGCGGCAACTTCCGGGAACCAAGCCGAGCCATAACCTTCCGAGCGCCACAGCAGCGAACGCCCATTGGCTGGCAAGAAGGCGCGATGGAAACGGAAGCTCGTGGCACTGTCTTCTTCCGCAGTCTCCATCAGCAAGGCATAGCGCAAGGTCGCATTCTCCAGCTGCAGCTTGGCCAAACGATTCTCATCAGTGTCGGTGGGGAAGCGACGCAAGGCGCTCAGAATCTGTTGTACCCAAGCACGTCGGCCGTCGACCTCGCTGCTGGCAGCGCTCAAGTGGTTGACCAAGGTGACTGCGACTTCAGCAGCTTGCTTGTGATACTGGAAACCCGGGTCGAGGAACTTCTCGACCAGATAAGGAGTGTCCATGGCCGAGTGGTAAACGCCACTGCCACCATGGAAGCCGAAGTTAAGGACTTCAACGCCGGCTAGCTCAATGAAGGGCACGTGGTCGGAGCCACCGCCAGGAACACCAAGACGCGAAGGCACCGTAATGCCTTGGGTGGTGCAGGCTGCGGCGGTGGCGGCGCCCAAACCAGGAGTGCACGACGCACTGAAGTTCGGGCCGGTCGCTGCGACGTCCATGTTCACATAAGCCACTGCCTTCTGCAGCAACTCCGAACGGTGATGTTCCACCCATTCGGTGGAGCCAACCAAGCCCCATTCCTCAGCATCCCAAGTCGCGAAGATTAAGGTGCGCTCTGGGCGCCATCCAGCCTTCATGGCCTCGCCGACGACGCGCGCGGTTTCCAGCAACACGGTGCTGCCGGTGCCATTGTCGGTTGCGCCGAAACCCCAGGAATCGCGGTGCGCGCCGAAGATCACCCATTCATCTGGGTGGGTGGTGCCTTCGACCACGCCTAGCACGTCTTGAATCTCGACCAGGTTCTGATCCTGTTCGACCGACAAGCGTGCGCTGGTCTTCAGTGGCCCCAACTGGCGCTCTGCACCATGCAGCAAGCGCCCGGCGTTGCCGGAAGAAACCGGCAGGCTCGGGATCCTGACCAAACCTTTTGCCTGATCTGGGCGAATGCGATTGGCGTGTTCCAGAGCGGGCCAGCCAGGAGTGAGCGGGTCGCCGTCGGCGTTGTAGACTGAGCCGCGTTGGATGCCACTGGAGGGGCGCCATGGACCATCAGGCAACACAGGGCCTTTGGCCGCGCCGTCGTCTTGCGCGTTGGTGTAGAGCAGGGCGCCGGCGAAACCATAGGCCTCGGCGTTGGCCACCTTCAGTCCGCGGTAGAGGGCGCCGTAACGCACCAGCGCAATCCCGCCTTGGAAGGCCTCGCGGCCAAACTTGCGCTCCAACTCGGCAAATTCATTCTCGGTGCCATAACCGCAATACCACAGTGGGCCTTCGGCGCGTCCGGTGCCGGTCAAACCATGCATGGGGGGGACGTGGTTGGAAAGCGTACGTGGGTCTTCCTTAAAACCGACCTCGCGTAGGTCGAGGGCTTGCCAATCACCGCCAGGGGCCAACATCTGCAGGCTCTGTGATTTCTGGCGTGGTAGGTAGCACAGGTAGGGCTGCTTGACGACGTCGAAACCGGCGTCGGTGAAGACTTGGGTGGCGTAGTCGATGGCGGCCAGCGATTCGATGCTGCCAGCAAGGCGCGGTAGGCGGCACAGCTCGTCCAGGGTCTCGCCGAGGCGCTCAGCGGAGACCGATTGCGGCTGCGGCGCGGCGGGTGGGGCTTGGGCTGCGCTGGGGGCGGCAAAGGCCAAGCACGCGGAAGTGACCAAAAGGTAGGGCGTCAACGGGGACATGATTCGGTTAATCTAGGGTCGCGATGGGTGCAGGCACTCCTGATTTTGTGGCTCTAGACTGGAACGGGACCGTAGTCCCGGTCTTCGGCCGTCCTCCATACCCTGGTGTGGTCGAGGCAATCCAATGCCTTGAAGGCCTTGGAATCCCGGTTTTCGTAGTCTCTCACGCCACCCAACGCCAAATCGACGACGACGTCCGTCGTACCGGATTGCAGTTCGACGGGGTCTTTGGCTGCATGGAAAAAGCCCCTGTGTTGTCCACTTTGCGGGCCCAGCATGGCTTTGGCTTGCTGCTCGGCGACCACCCGGCTGACTTCCGCGCCGCCTTGGAGGTGGGGCTGCCCTTCATCCAGGCACGCCTCGATGGCCAAGCCCAGTTCGGTGGCTGCAACAATAGTTTTCTGGATTGGAGCGAGGTCCCTGAGCTGCTCCTTGCCGCGTCGGGCCACGACGGTTAAACTGTTCGGTCCCATTCGGGGCCCCTACACAATCATGGACAGGACTCTTCCTCAGCGTCTGCAGCGCTACGTCAACGGTTCCTTCGAACGTACCGTTCTCCTTCAGAAGAGAATTCGCCAGCTAGTACGCGGCGATGCCCCTCTTTTCGACGCCGAACTCGAGCATATCGAGAACCCTATCGAGATCGCTCTCGTCGAGATTGAGCGTGGCTTGGTAGAGCTGGTCGAAGAGCAGGTCGAAGAAAAGCCGACTTTCTAGTCAGCGCTGTTCGACTATTCGTTCGCTGCGATCAATTGTCGCAGGCATTCCTGTAGGGTTTCCCGCAGGCTGGTGAAGCCTTCGTAGTAGCAGGTGATGCATGGCTTTTGGCCAGCTTGGTTGCAGATCTCGCGCGCCTTGCGCGTGAAAGTGGTGCGGTTCCAATGCAGGATCACCAGCGCGTCGAAACGCGTATTCAGGTCGGTGCCAAGGCGATCCATTTCCTTATGCCAGGAGACGTATTCCGCCATGCGCCAGCTGCTGGTGAACCCCATGACCTCGGCGTATTCCTCTAGCTTGGCGCGGTGCTTGTATTGCGGTTCGCCGCCACCGATGACCAGCACCTTGAAATCGCGACCTGAGTCTTCCAACTGTTGTGCCAGTTGCATTTCCTTATCCAGCAACGGGCGATTGCGGAACGACGGCACTTCTTCCTCGGCCAAGGAATCGAAATGATCCAGGTCTTCCAAGCAGGCGCGTAAGTCGTCGCGTTCGTAGACCAGCAGTTCCATTTTCTGCTCGGCAATGCGTTGCTCGCGTCGTGCATCGGTGGCTTCATCGATGAGGAGCTGTTCGCGCTGGCCGACGCTACTTGACTCGGCCAGTTGCTTCTTCAATTCCGACGCACGCGCCACTGCCAACCTGCGTTCACTGCGCGCCGCCTCCAATTGCTCGAGCAGTTCTTGCTTGCGCCGATGTTCCTTGCCGAGTGCTTCCTGCAGCGTGGCATTTTCACTGCGCAAACTATTGAATTGTTCCTTCAGCTTGTCGACCGGGTCGGCGGCAGTTGGAGCGCCAGGCTTGGGGTTGTTTTGCGCGCGCGTACCCGAGGCTTTGGTGGGGGCATCTTGGGCGGCTTGGAGATGGCTCTCGAAACGATCCATCATCTGTGGGATGCTTTGCCAGTCACTCAAGTGCGCGGCACTGAGGGCTGCGTAGAGGCTCGCCAACAAGCGCTCCTGCTCAACATCTTCCAGGGGATCGCTCTCTGGAGCAGCCAAGGCCTTGGCCTTAGGCGCCCGCTCCATCAAGGCGGTGGCGGTATTGCGCCGTAACTTAGGGTGCTTCTCGATGACGTCGGCGATGGCAAGCGAGGGCTGTAGACGGCCAGAACGACGTTGTCCGCCGGCAGTGGCGAGTTCGCTGAGGCGGCGTGGGGGCAGGAACCACTCCAGCAGGCACGATAATTGGGCGGGATCGCGGCTCAGGAACAGCAAGGCGGAATCAATACGACTCCGGATACGCGATTCATTGCTGCCCATATGACGAGGGTAACATATTGACGTTCAACATCTTCGGTCCACCACCGGAATCATGATCAAGTTTGCCACTCGAAGTCTTTGTCTCGCTGCGCTGCTCCTTTGTTCCGCTTTGGTCGCATGTTCGGATGACCCCAAGGTTAATCAACCCAATGTCTTGTTGGTGGTTGTCGATACCTTGCGCGCGGATCATCTCACGCCGTATGGGTACACCATGAACCCAACCACGCCGGAGTTGCAGAAGTTGGTCGACGCGGAAGGGCTTGAAGTCTTGCCCGGCTTGGTAGCAGCAAGCAGTTGGACCAAACCGAGCATGGCCACCTTGTTCACTGGCTTGGCGCCGTCGCAACATGGCGTGATGCGCTTGATCGGCAAGAACAGCAAGCTCAAGGATATGCATACGCTTGCCGCCGAGTTCAAGGCCGCTGGTTATGACACCGGTTGCGTAATGAGTAACTTCTTGCTCACCAAGCGCACCAAGACCGGCTATGACTACGGTTTTGATTTTTACGACGACAGCACGGGCACCAAGCAGGACCCGCATCGTGATTCCACTGCGCAGGTGGTCACCGATTCGGGCCTTCAATGGTTGAGCGAACGGGATCCGGATAAGCCATGGTTGTTGGTCCTGCATTACTTCGATCCGCATGCTTCTTTTGAAGACCATGCCAATGTTGATTGGCTCGATCCTGGGTACCAGGGTTGGGTGACTGGTGGCGCATCCACCGACACCCTGCGGGAACATGAAGCCAATTGCAGTAGTGCTGATCGAGCTGCACTGGCCGCTTTTTACGACGAAGAGATTCATGCCGTGGATCATCAGATCGGTCGCGCCGTGGAACAATTGAAGAGCAGCCAGCAATGGGCGGATACGGTGCTGATGTTCACCGCCGATCACGGCGAGGAATTGGGGGAACGCGGGCACATTGGCCATACCCAGACCTTGTTCCCGGAATTAGTTGATATTCCTCTGATGGTGCGCGTGCCACAGCCGTGGAAGAGTGCCTGGGATCTGCCAGAGGCCGCTGGAGGTGGCTATCAGATGACCCAGCTGTATCCCGCCCTCATGGGGGTAGCGGGGATTGAGCTGCCTGCAGGCCGCAGTGCGTCGGCGCCCGCTTACGTAGCGGTTGAAGTCGACTTCGAACCCGTCCGTAAAGAGCATGTGGAAAAATACGTGCAAAAGCGATTGGTGCGTGACGGTTCCTTCACCTTGATCAGGGATCTACGCAGCGGCTCGGAGCAGTTGTTCGATCATGCCGCCGACCCGCAGATGTTGGCTCCGCTGAGCGATCAGCACCCGAAGCTTCAGAAGCTGCAGGCCTTGCTCGACACACATGATTGGTGGGAGGCCCCATGAGTCTAGAGAGCAAACTCAACGGCCCGCTTGGCTGGCTACTGGCTCCGCTGGGCTGGTTGTATGCGCGCATCGCTGCCGCCCGGGTACAGGCCTATCACAGTGGTCGCAAGAAATCGGTACGACCGCCTATGCCTACCTTGTCAATCGGCAATATCGCTGCTGGTGGCACAGGCAAGACACCCTTGCTGTTCGCGGCCCTGGATTGGTTGCACAAGCATGATGCAACCGTCGGTGTATTGTCGCGCGGTTATGGCGGCGACGAGGGGCGCATGCTGGAGGAGCGATTCCCACATGTGCGTTTGATTGAAGGCAAGGACCGAGTCGATGGTTTGCACAAGATGCTGGCCAAGGACACGCCAGAGTTACTGCTGCTCGACGACGGTTTTCAGCATCTGAAGTTACAGCGCGATGTGGATATCGTCGTCATTGATGCTACGCGGCCATTCGGACGTTGCTTCCCGGCTGGCTTGTTCCGTGAATCGCCCACAGCCTTGATGCGTGCCGATTTGGTAGTTGTTTCTCGCGCCGACTTGGTCAGCGAAAAGAAGTTGTTGGCGATCTGGAAACGCATCAACAAGACCCGCAAGGGCAAGCCTTATCAAGCGCGCGTCGAAGGCAGCGTGCAGGTGCGTGATTTGCGCAACTTGACCACAGGCGTGTGCGTGCCAGTCTCTGATTTCGTTGGACGCAAAGTGCAAGTGGCTGCAGGCATCGGCAACCCGACATCTTTTCACAGCCTGTGCGAGAACTCCGGCATGGAGATCACCAGCTTCACACGTTTCGCTGATCACCACGCTTGGTGCAAGGAGGACGCGGATGGCTTCAATGAGCGTATGCCGCTGGTCGTGACCGAGAAAGATGGCGTCAAGTTGCGCCCATTCGCCACCGTGCAGATGTGGGAGATGCGCGTTGATTGGCAGTTCACAAAAGGCGTGGAGACCTGGGAGCGTTGCTTGACCGATCTGCATTTGCCGGTGCGCGCTGCTCGCATCGAACCGCTGTGGAATGCTCACGACCCTGAAGGCAGAGGAGTGCAATGAGCCGATTGCGTGCCTTCCGAAAGCGCTTGCGTAGGCGTTGGAAGAACAAGCCGGGGCCAATCCCGTGGTTGTTGTTTCAACCCACGCGTTTGATGTTGGCATTGCTGCACTTGTTTCCGACCTCATGGATTTTGGCCGTCGGTGGTGCCGGCGGCAGGTTGGCATGGTTGTTCTCGCGCCGACGCAGGGTTGGTCGATTCCAGATCGAGAAGGCTTTTCCGGACATGCCCGCCAAGGAGCGTGATCGCATCCTCAAACAAGCTTGCTCGTCTTTGGGCAAGTCCGCCGTCGAGGCCATGTTCTGTGCCGGACGATTGCGCGATGAGATGGCCAAGTGCTTTCGTTATGAAGACGACGCCGAGCGAGTCTTGCGCAATGCCGCCGGTCAGGGTGCGGTGTTGGTACAGGCTCACTTCGGTAGTTTCGAGATAGGTGGTGCAGCCATGAGTTTCCTCGGTTTGGATCCCGCCTTTCCGATGCGCGCGCCGAACAACTACTACATGGCGCAATATGTGGTGAAGGCGCGTGAGGGGTGGGGCGTGACCTTGTTGCCCAAGCGCGGTGCAGTACGCCCCATGATGAAACATATGCGTGCTGGCGGTGCGGTGGTCCTTGCCACCGACCAAAACGCCCACCAGGGGCCGCTCTTCGTACCTTGGTTTGGATATCTCGCAGCCACCGAACGGGCTGCCGCGGCCCTGGCCCTGAAGATGGGCGTGCCGCTGCTGGTATTCTGGTGCACACGGAACCCCGGCGTCGGCGATTGGACCATCGGTTGCGAGAGCCTGCTCGAAGGCGGCGAAAAACAAGAAGCCACCGATCAAGCGGTCTACGACTTGAACTTGCGCATCCATCACAGTCTCGAGAACGCCATCCGCAGCAAACCCGAACAGTACTTGTGGATCCACGATCGATACCGCACGCGCCCACAAGACCAAACCTAAAGAAATGAGCAATCTTCACTTGGAACTGATTCCAGTGCTGCAGCAGTTGGGCAACCCGCGCATTGCTGTCATCGGCGATTACATGTTCGATCGCTACGTTTGGGGCGAAGCCGGGCGCATCAGCCCCGAAGCGCCCGTTCCCGTGGTGCATGCCTCGCGCGAGGAAGATCGCCTCGGTGGGGCCGGTAACGTGGTCGCCAACCTGGTCGAGCTTGGTGCCAAGGTCTGCTGCTTCGGCCCACTAGGCAACGATGCATCGGGCCACGAAATGGTGGCTGCGCTGGAGGAACTAGGCGCCGACGCCTCTGGGATGGAGTTGTGCTCCGATCGCCCGACAATCCAGAAGATCCGCGTGATGGCGCGCAATCAACAGATGCTGCGCGTTGACCGCGAGGACTCGCAAGCCATCGATGCCGCCACCAGCGAAAGCCTGTTGGCTGCTCTGGTCGCTGCACAGTGGGATGCGCTGGTGTTGTCTGACTATGCCAAAGGGTGTTTGACTGAGAGCTTGGTCGCAGAGGTCATCGCCGAAGCCAAACGCCGTGGAGTCCCTTGTCTGGTCGATCCGAAGACCAGCGACTTCAGCCGCTACCGTGGTGCCACCATGGTCACGCCGAACCGCGCCGAAGCCGAGCGTGCCGCTGCCAAGGACCTAGCTGACATGGGCCTTCTTGCTAGCGAGGGCGAGGCCTTGCGTTCGAACTCTGGCTTAGAGGCACTGCTGATCACCTTGGGCGCAGAGGGCATGTTCTTGCTCGATGCCAATCAAGAACCACTGCACTTGCCGACCGCTGCACGCCAGGTCTACGACGTGACCGGCGCTGGCGATACTGTGATCGCAGCACTTGCCTTGGCTTTGGCGGATGGTCTTCAGCATGATGTCGCAGTGCGCTTGGCCAATGCTGCTGCCGGGCTTGCAGTTGCCAAGGTTGGAACCACTGCCGTCGGCCGCGAGGAACTTCTGCACGAGTTGCGCGCCAGTACGCCGTCGGGCAAAGTCTTCTCGGACGAAGACCTTGAAGGCGTGCAAGCAGCACTTGCCACATTCAGAAGAGAGGGCCGTCGCATCGTTTTTACCAATGGTTGCTTCGACATCTTGCATGCCGGCCATGTGCGTTATCTGACCGCCGCCCGCGGCTTGGGCGATGTGCTGGTGCTAGGCCTCAACAGCGATGCCTCGGTGAAACGCCTGAAGGGGGAAGAACGCCCATTCAATGTCCTGTCCGATCGCGCTGAGGTGCTGGCGGCGTTGGAATGCGTCGACATGGTGGTGCCTTTCGCGGCCGATACTCCTGAATTGTTGATCCGCGATCTGCAGCCTGACATCTTGGTCAAGGGCGCGGATTGGCGCGGCAAAGGTGTTGCTGGCGCTGAGTTCGTTGAACAGTCCGGTGGCGAGGTGCAGTTCATCGATCTCCTGCCTGGTCGTAGCACCACTGGTCTGGCGGATCGCATCCGTAGCCGCGAGTCCTGATGGCACGCGCCGAGCCCCGCATTCTTGGCGTTGGCTTGGCCGCCGGCTTGCTCGCTGGCCTGCTCGGGGTAGGTGGCGGCCTGATCATGGGGCCCGCCTTGATCCTAAAGGGGCTGACGATTCGTCGCGCAACTGGCACTGCCTTGGCTGTGGTTCCTGCCGCTGCTGCGGTCGCTGTGATTGCCGAATATTTCACAGCACCACAGAACCACGACCCAATGTTGGCATTGGCGATTGCCTGCGGTGGTCCCTTTGGTGTGGCCATCGGAAGGGCAATCGACAAGCGCCTAGGCGCGTCGCATCTGAAGCTGCTGTTCCTTGCCGTGCTGCTGATCGCGTCGGCGCGTAGCCTTGGTCTCTTCGGACAAATTCCGGAACAAGCGCTTGATGGAATCTCCGCCGGCAGCCGCACTGTCATGTTGCTGGGCAGTGTTGGTTTGGGAGTGCTCGCTGGCGTGTGCTCCATCTTGTTTGGCGTCGGCGGCGGCATCGTCGTCGTACCAGGATTGGTGTTCCTGATTGGTGGCGTCGGCTTTCACCAAGCCACAGCCGTCAGTTTGATGGCCATGGTGCCCACTTCCCTGATTTCATTGCGCGTGGCCTTCCGCGACGGTCGCGTGGTGGGGCGCTGGCTGCCGGCGCTGTTCCTTGGCTCCTTGCCAGCGGTCACCCTTGGTGTGTATCTACGCAACGGTTGGCTCGACGCACGACCGTTGACGATGGCCTTCGGCGTCTTCCTGCTGGTGGTGAGTTGGCGCTTGATGAAACCAGCGCCAAAGACTCACTAGACGGATGGATTCGGAGTCGCCCTATGAGCGACTGGTGTTCTCGGTGTCGGCGCTCGCCACGTAGATCTTGACGCGGTTGCGTCCAGAATCCTTTGCCCAATACAAGGCCTTGTCCGCTTGGTTGACCAACTCAAGCAGCTCCGCACGATCAACGCCTTCTGCCGATGCCGTGCCGAAACTGGCGGTCACGCTGAGAACGGAACCATCCTGAAGGGGGAAGCGCAGCGCAGCAATGCGATTTCGACAACGCTCTGCGACTTCCGCACATTGGATGATGTCGGCACCGGGCAAGGCGATCAGGAACTCCTCGCCACCCCAACGGCCGACATAGTCACCGCCACGGATGGTCTGGGCGAAACACTTGGAGGTCTCTTGCAGGACCAAGTCGCCGATGGCATGCCCATAGGTGTCGTTGACGTTTTTGAACTTGTCGATGTCGATCATCACCATGCCAAGTGGTCGGCGTTCACGACGCATGCGATCCTCGTCCAAGCGCATCACGTCCAACATCGCGCGACGGTTCATCAGTTGCGTCAAGGCGTCGGTGCGTGCCAAGTGATCGGCCTCTTCCTTCTTGCGTAGCAGTTCCGCCTGCAGTTGCAGGATGCAGTCACCATTGCGCATGCGCGCTTGCAGCTCCAACCTCTCGAAGGGCTTGGTGATGAAATCATTGGCACCGGATTCCATGCCATGAGCAAGGTCTTCGGAGCTGTTCTTCGAGGTCAGCAGGATGATGAATGCGGGGTTATCCGAATCGGCCTCGGCCTTGCGAATCTCGGCGCATAGCTGCGGACCATCCAGGCCCGGCATCACCCAGTCGGTGATGACCATCTTCACTTGTTGGTCATGGAACAAATGCAGGGCTTCGGCGCCATCCTTAGCCACCAGGACTTCATGGCCCCAGTTGCTTAGCTGCTTCTCAAGTACCCGTCGAGGTACCATTTCGTCGTCGACAATCAGAATCTTCATGATAGGTTCCCGGGGCTGTGGTGGGAGGTACCCCAGAGTTGAATCGCGCTGGTTAGGTCATCGCGAGTGAAGGGTTTCGTCAGGTGGTCATCCATGCCAGCTTCCATGCTTAACTGCCTTTCCTCAGCAGTGGCATGAGCCGTGAGTGCAAGGATCGGGATGTGCTTTCCGTCTTCAAGACAACGGATCGCACGGCAAGCTTCGTGACCGCCCATGATTGGCATCTGCAGGTCCATCATGATCAAGTCAGCACCGTTACGGGTGAAGGCATCGACCGCGGCTTGGCCATCACTGGCCAACTCGACTTCATGGCCCATGGTCTCGAGCATGCGGCGCACAATGGTGGCGTTGGTCGGATGATCCTCAGCAACCAAAATGCGCAGGGAGGTGACCTCGGGTTCGGGGTCTTTTGCGGTTTCCAGCGCGACAGTTTGCGATTCGAGCACCAACTTGTCTAAGGTGGCACAATCGACTTCGCCATGACTGCGCAAGGCATTCTCAATAGGCAGTTTCACGTTGCCAGCATCGGTGAACACAGGCGTGCAGTTGAAGTGGCGTAAGAAGGCGCTGACCAGCTTGCTATGGGATTCGTAATCGGCTGCGCTGAGCATCACGAATCGTTTCGCTTCCTTGTCGCGATAGAGGCTGCGTGCGGTGTTCCACAGTTCGCCATCCAGGCAACCGGCTTCGGCATTTGCACCGCAGCAGCGCAGCGCATTGGCCAATTCAGTATTGCCATCGCCGAGCGTCAGCACGTTCATGGCTACGGAAAGCTTGTTGTCCTTCTGCTTCACCAACGGCACGGTCGCGGTGAAGGTGCTGCCTTCGCCGACGTTACTCTGCACGGCCAACATGCCGCCCATGAGTTCGGCCAAGTTACGTGAGATCGTCAGACCCAATCCAGTTCCGCCGTAGTTGCGCGTGGTCGAGCCATCCGCCTGGGTGAAGGATTCGAAGATGCTGGCCAGACGGTCGGCAGGAATGCCAACGCCATCATCCGAAACCGCAAGGTCCAGACGTTGGTCGTCGCCGTCCACCGATCGGTTTGCGGTCACGTGAATGTAACCCTTGGGGGTGAACTTGACCGCATTGCCAATCAGGTTATTCAATACCTGGCGAATGCGGCTCGGGTCGCCGATGATCGTCTCCGGAATCGACTCGTCGATATGCAGCAGGATCTCAGCTTTGGCCTTGCCGCCGTGGCGATGCACTTCCACTAGGTCCGTGATCAGCGGGCGGAGCTCATAAGCCACCATCTCGATGTCCATCTTGCCAGCCTCGATCTTCGAGAAGTCGAGTAGGTCGTCGATCAAGTACAGCAGGCTGGCGCCGCTTCGTCGCGCAGTTTCCAGACACCGACGCTGATCGTCGTTGAGTTGCGTTTCCAGTACCAAATCGGTCATGCCCAACACGCCGTTCATTGGCGTGCGGATCTCGTGACTGACGTTCGCCAAGAACTCTTGCTTGGCGCTACTGGCAGCTTCCGCTGATCGCACAGCTTCTTGCAGCAGACGTTTGGCTTTGCCCAGGTCGCGCATAATCTCGCCGTTCTGATAACGACGAATCATGGCACTCTGGGAGGTCTGGTTCGCGCGCTTTACGCCGGAACCACAGAACACCAGGAAGATAAGGGCAAGGCTACCCGTGGTGTAGTCAGGATTGCTGCTGAAGAACAAGCCAATCACGCATGGCATCACCAACAGTGATGAGGACACCGCATAACTCTTCAGTCTTGCCGATAGCGAGATGATCGCCGATGCGGAGATCACCGCAATCACCATCATCAGCAGCAGCACGTCGCCAGGACCGCAATAGGGAAGGACCGACAGGAAGCCGGCGCTCCAGGCCATGGCCACCAAGGAAATGCCGGTGGTATGCAGCTTCACGTCGCGCTCGCTGACTTTGGCGCGGCGCTGATAGCTTCGGTACAGCATGAAGCGGATTGCAATCGCGGCATTGACAAGCCCAGCCCATGTCAAAAGCATGGTCTGCGGCAAGACTTGCCATTTGACGGCCACCACGATCCAAATCACTGCCAAGTGACCCAAGATTGCGCTCTTCTCGTTCAGATGCAGATCCGCCACCAGGTCCGCGTGATACTTGTCGCGGTACTGGGGAAAGCGGTCTATGAGGCGTTGTTTGGCCATTCTAGAGTGACGAGGAGGCGGTCTGCCCCCCCCCTTTTGAGAGGGGACACAGCTTTCTATCGGCATTGCAATTGGCCCTCCTGAAATAGAACTAGGTAACTGGGGTGTTTGGATGCCCTAGGATGTAGTTAATCCCTTCTGGAGTCCTTCATGCTGTCTACCTTAGTTTCCATCTGTGCTTTTCTTTCCCCTGGCGCCGTTGCTCAGGAACCTGCCTTACCTCACCCGTCGTTGCCGGTGCGTGATAACGAAGGCGAGGTCTACTTGAATGACAACGTCAGCGGCTACGGACGTTGGATCGCATTGAATCCTGGTTGGATCGAACGCGGTACCGATACAGCAGCCGGCAGTCGCTTGTCCTTGTTGAGCAGAGTCGCCGCTGCAGAAGGAGTCGGAGAGGAAACGCAACAGACTTGGGCAAGTGCAACCGCGCCGACACCAGTGGTTCTCAACTACCGGATTTTGGCCAGTGGTAAGGAAGTCCTTGCTGGGCGTGAGTCGGCACCCTTAGGTAAGGCCATTGCTCTTTCCGATAGCCGACGCCTCTCCGAAATCCTCGACTTTAATGTCGAGATCGCTTCCGGTGCCGGCATCCTGGACCCAGTCGTCGGTCATCAGCACCGTGGCACTTCGCTTGCGCTTGAACTGCAGCCGATTCCAGGAATGGGTTGGCAGGCTGAATTCGCCTTGGTCCATTCCACAACGGCACCGGGCGTTCCTCTGCAGGATGGCTACGCGCAAATGGATGGCAAGATGCGCCTGATCGAGCATATCGCCGAATGCGGCCTGACCACGGTTGTCAAGCCGAATAAGGTCATGCAAGTCGAGCTTGCCAATCTCGGTCCAGGCAAGGTGGTGATGGAGTTCAGTATTGAATCGGCTCCACCCGCGGGCGTCATGGTGTTGGCCGAGGACTTGGCCATGGTTGCCGTGCCAACCTTGGCGAGCACTCCTTCTTGGTCGAACTATCTGAACACTTGGGAAGACGACTCCAACCTGTGGTCCAATTCCGAGGGCTTCGTCATCTTCCAGGGTGACAACGCCT
The DNA here is from genome assembly GCA_024229395.1 of Planctomycetota bacterium. Taxonomy (GTDB): domain Bacteria; phylum Planctomycetota; class UBA1135; order UBA1135; family UBA1135. The sequence goes on from JAAESM010000033.1 coordinate 30,397, forward strand.
TGACCACGGCCAATGTCGCCGCCGCCGCCGCAATCGCACAAGCCAAACCATTCGGGTTGGCCTTGACGGTGCAGACCATCGAAGATGGCGTCGAAGGCGACGTATCGCAGCTCTCGTGGCAGGGCCTACAGAACCATCCGATTATCTTCGCGCAAGGAACCGTGCGCGATGCCTTGACCGATTGGGATGTGGAAGTCGCATCGGTCTCTCGCGTAGCTGACCCTTACTTCGAGAACCTGTTCTCTGGAGCTCAGGGTGAGTTCACCGGCCGACGTCGCGCCGATGGCAAAATCGAGGTCGACCTCGATATCGAGTTCTCGGTGGTCGACCTGCTCGAATCACGTCAGATTCGTCTGGCTGCTGCAACCAGCGGTGAAGTCGGCTACGACGGCAAAGTTCCAGCCAGTCCAGCCCAAGACCTGGCCATTGAAACGCCAGAAGTCGCGGAGCTGAAGTTCCAAGGCACATACCTCGCCGACGAGAAAGGCCGCATCGTATTGATCCGCAGCGCGACTTCCTTGCTCGGAGAGGCCACGCGCTTGCGTCTGGTCCTGAATATGACTGCGGAATAAGGCAGAATCACCAAGAAATAGCCCATCTCCTTAGCTCTGCTGAGGAGATGCAAATAACCAAGAGGGGGCAGGTCTGCTACTGAGGAAAGGGCTATCCTGCCCCTCATGCCGTTTTCAGCATTCCCCGCCATCCTCATGTTGCTCGGTGCGTGTGCCATCCCAGCAACGTCGGACTCCGCAGCGGAGTTCCAACCCGCCGACACGATGTCGGTCGCCACGCTTGCTTCTATGCAAGACCCAGATGGGCCGCCGCAGCTGCAGCTACCGCGCCATCCGGCCCTGTCGCCCAACGGTCAGCAACTGGCCTTCGCCCATCAAGGTGACGTGTGGGTGGCTGATGTGGCCACTGGTCATGCCCAGCGCATCACCGCGCACGATGCCTTCGATGCACGCCCGAAGTGGTCACCCGATGGCAAATGGCTTGCCTTCGCGTCGAACCGCAATGGTGGCTACGACATCTTCATGGTGCCAGCTGTGGGCGGCATCCCACAACGCATCACTTGGCACTCCGAGGGTGAGCGCCTATTGGGTTGGATCGATCAAGACCGCCTGTTGATCGGCGCCCAACGTGACCGGCGTTACTCGCGGCGCGACACCGGCTTGTGGGTCGCTTATCGCGACGGCCGCACACCGACCATCCTCGGCGATTGGGCGATCAAGAGCGCCAGCATCTCCAGCGATGAACAACACGTGGTCTACGAGCGCGGTCATGGTGATCCGGGACGTCGTGCTTATCGTGGTCCGGCCAGCAGTTCCTTGTGGACCTACGACGTGGCTTCCAAGCAGCACTCCGAGCTGACAGTCTTCGACGGCAACGACCTTGCCCCGATGCTGGATGCATCCGGTGAATGGGTTTATTTCCTGTCCGATCGCGCGTGCGCTGGCAATGATCCCGGTCGTGACCTTGGCCTTTGGAAGGTTAAGCGCACTGGTGGCAAAGCCAGCTTGGTCTACCACCCAGGTGGCATGTCGTTGCGTAACGCAGCTCTTGGGAACGGTGGACGCACGGTCGTTGCCGAACTGGGCGCGGGCATCATCAGTATCGACCTGGCGAATGGTTCGATTACGCCGATCCCTGTCTATGGCAGCATTGACCCATCGGACCCTCCAGTCCATACGCGCACCGTCAGCAGTGGCGCTAGCCAGGTCGCCGTCTCACCTGATGGTGAGTCGATTGCCTTCGTTTCCGCCGGCGACATCTACGTACTACGCAAGCATGATGACATTCGTCGTTGCGTGCGAGTCACCACCGACCCAGCTCCGGATTACAACCCGATCTGGACCGAGGATGGCAACGCCTTGATGTTCATCTCCGAGCGCGATGGCAACGGTGAGGTTTACCGTGTCCGTACCGCTGGAACTCCGGCACCGAAAGCAGAGGAGGAAGATGCCAAGAAGGATAAGGGCGGAAAGAAAGAAGAGTCCAACAAGGAAGAGGAAGAGGAAGTCGAGATCACTCCTTTCTGGCTTGCGCGCGACTTCGATGTGGAGCGCATCACCCAGACCGCTGCCGACGAAAGTGGCCTGCAGCTTTCGCCTGATGGCGAGAGCCTGGCATGGAACGTCTCACCAGGCAGCTTAGTGATCGGTAATCCAAAGGATTGCTCCGTCTCGCGCACCATCACCACCGGCTTTGAAGTGCCGGACTTCGATTGGTCGCCAGACAGCGCATGGGTGGTCTACTCGCAGTCAGACAACGACTTCAACTACGACATTTTCCTGGCACGCACCGACATTACCGGTCTTGATGCCAGCGAGCCCGGTGTCGAGCCATTCAACCTGACGCGCCACCCCGATGACGATACGTCGCCACGTTGGTCGCCAGATGGCCGCAAGATCGGATTCACCTCGCGTCGCATGATGCTGGATGAGACCGATGCTTGGGTCGTGTTCCTGCGTTCAGCAGACATGGAGCGCAACAAGCGCGAACGTCTGGAAGCCATCGAGGCTGAGAAGAAGGCCAAGAAGAAGGCGGACGCCAACAAGAAGAAGGCTGCCAAGAAAGATGCCGAACTCCCTGAGGCCACTGCCGCCGACGCCGTTCTTTGTGGCACATGGGAAGGAACCGCAAATGGGCCGGATCCATTGCCGCAAGAAGGCATGCCATTCACCATCCATGTTTTGTTGCGCGGCGACAAGGTCATCGGTGATTTGGAATCGATGATGTTCAGCGGTCCTTTGGATAACCCGAGCTGGAACGCCGAGACCAAGACCCTAAGTTTCCAACTGTCGATCCCTGACGCCGGTTCGGTAAGCGGAGAGGTGACCTTAGATGGTGACAAGATGAGCGGCGCGGTCAGTGCCGGAGATGCCTTGTTCCCACTGAGCGCAATGCGCACCAGCAGCATGAGTGGCTTGGAGGAATCAGCCGCCAGCAAGATGCAAGACGGTGGCGACGCGGATGAGGAAAAGAGTAAGAAAGATGACGTCGAAGAGGTTGTCATCGATTGGGATGACATTGATCAACGCATACGTCGCATGACGCGTCGCGAAGGCAACGAGATGATGGTCGGTTGGAATGCTGATTCCGACAAGATCTACTTCAACGCCGGTACCGGCACTCGCCTGACCAACGGCACCACTGCCGAAGCTGGATTCTTCAGCGTCGATATCTTCGATCGCAAGGATGACAAGGTCGGGAGCGTCACCGTGAGCTCCTACTCCTTGGCCGACAAGACTCCGTTCTACGTCAGGTCCGGCTCGATCGTCGGTGGCAAGAAGAGCTATCCATTCTCGGTTCAGTACCGCGAGGATCGCACCGAAGTTCGGGATGCCGTCGCCCGCGAGACTTGGCGCCTGTTGAATCGCAACTTCTACGACCCCAATTTCCACGGTCATGATTGGGCCGCTTCGTTGGAGAAGTGGTTGCCGCTGGCTAAAGTCGCTTCTACAAAAGAAGACTATGGCGAGATGATGAACTGGATGCTCGGTGAGATGAACGCCAGCCATATGGGTTACTACAGCTTCGGCGCCACCACCGCCAAGGAGACCGATTCACCTGCGATGGGTGTGCTCGGTGTGCTTTGGGATGAGAGCTACGCTGGTCCAGGCCGCAAGGTCGCCGAAACCCTGCTGGGTACTCCTGCCGCACGTAGCATCAGCGAACTGTTCGCGGGCGACATCGTGTTGGCTGTCGATGATGTGCCCTACAACGAAGGCGATAACTGGGCGCGCTTGATGACGGGCAAAGCTGGTCAGGAAACCTTCCTGTCGGTGCAAGGCGCTGACGGCGAGAAGCGTGAGGTGATGATTCGTCCAAGCACTACGCTGAACGCTGCCGTCTACCGCCGCTCTGAAGATATCGCACGTGCGCGTGTCGAAGAGGCATCCGGCGGACGTCTTGGTTATGTGCACATCGAGTCGATGAGCACAGGCCCGTTGGTGGATTTCGAACGCGCCTTGTTCGATGCTGCCCATGACAAAGATGCCTTGCTGATCGACGTCCGTGAGAACGGCGGCGGTTGGACCACCGACATGATCCTCGCCATGCTGACCGTGCGTGATCACGCCATCACCATTCCACGCGAAGGTGGGGAAGGCTACCCACAAGGTCGTCGGGTGTTCGCCACTTGGGATAAGCCGGTCGTGGTGTTGTGCAATGAGAACAGTTACTCGAATGCGGAGATCTTCTCTTGGGCCATCAAGACATTGGGTCGCGGCAAGATCGTCGGTAAGAAGACCTATGGCGCGGTGATTTCCACTGGTGGAGCGAGCCTTTCGGATGGTTCCTTCGTGCGTTTGCCTTTCCGTGGTTGGTATGTGAACGATGCCAACATGACCAACATGGAATTGAATGGTTGCCCACCGGATTATCCAGTGGAGAACCTGCCTGGCGATTACGTCACTGGACTCGATCGTCAGCTTGAAAAGGCGATTGAAGTCGGTTTGGGCCAACTTTAGGCATAAATATCCCTGCATTCGCCCTCTTACTTGCGTAGAGTAAGAGGGCGGAGGCCCCCCCAAATGATTCCTTTAATTCTTCTACAAACAACGGAGTCAGAACCCACCACTTTCTGGCAAGATCTTGCCGAGTTCTTCAGTTCGGAAAGTATTGTCGACATCGTGTCCTGGGAGTTCTGGCTAGTCCTGACGATTGTCTTGTTAGCCGGAGAGATTCTGACTGCCGGTTTCCTTCTTGGCGCTCTCACTCCAGGCACCGTTTTGGCGGCGATTATTGCCGCATTCGGCTTAGATTTGCGCATTCAAGTGTTCGCATTCGTGATCGGTACCATGGTTGGTCTGATCTACTTGCGGCCGATTTTCCTGCGCAAAGTCATGAGCAAAGGAGTGCCTTCCAACGTCGATGCTTTGGTCGGGTCTACTGGCGTAGTCACCGAAGCGATTGGCCCAGATGCGGTTGGTCGTGTCAAGGTTCAGTCCGAAGAGTGGCGCGCTGAAGCGTCCGCACAGTTTGCGATCGGGACCAAAGTCCTGGTGGTTTCCATCGACGGCAATACTCTGACCGTTTCTTCCATCGCCTAGTTTTAATCCCCCAATTTCATTCCCATGAGTCCAACTGTTGCCGTTCTTCTTGCTCTAGTAGTCCTCGTAGTGCTTCTTGCACTGAAGGGATTAAAGATCATCCGCCAAGCCGAGGTCATGCTCGTCGAGCGATTGGGTAAGTTCCATCGCTTGCTGCAGCCTGGTATCAATATCATCTGGCCGTTCATCGATCGGCCACGTCAGATCGCATGGCGCATGCGTATTCAAGGACCGCGTGGAGCGGTCACGCGCACCATCAACACCGCTACCGTCGACTTGCGCGAGCAGGTCTTCGACTTCCCGGAGCAGAGCGTGATTACTCGAGACAACGTGGTCATCGAAGTCAACGGCTTGCTCTACTACCAGGTCACAGATGCACGTCGGGCGGTCTATGAGGTCGCCAACTTGCCGGTCGCGATCGAGAAGCTTGCGCAAACCACCTTGCGTAACATCATCGGTGAAATGGAACTGGATACCACCTTGTCTAGTCGTGACGAGATCAACTCCAAGATGCGCACCGTTCTTGACGACGCCACCGATAAGTGGGGCGTGAAGGTCAACCGCGTGGAGCTGCAGGACATCAGTCCTCCGCACTCAGTGCAGGATGCGATGGAGAAGCAGATGAAGGCGGAACGTGAACGTCGTGCGCAGATTCTCGAAGCCGAAGGTATCAAGCAGTCTCAGGTACTGCGCGCTCAGGGTGAGCGTGATGCACAGATTGCGGTCGCAGAAGGTGACCGTCAAAGCCGTGTGCTTCGAGCATCTGGTGAGGCTGAAGGTCTTGAGATGGTGCGCAAAGCGCTGGAAGGCGTCGATGCCAACGCAGCCCAGTACCAAGTCGCCCTGACTTACCTAGATACTCTTGGAGAGATCGGTAAGGTCGGCTCCGGCGACAAGACGGTGTTCGTGCCGTTTGAGTCCGCAGACTTGCTTGGTGGTATCGGTGGCTTGCGCGAATTGCTTGGCGGTAACAACTCCGGCAGCGGTAAAGGCAGCGGCGGTAGCCCACCGCCACTCCCGCGCTAATCCAATAGCTGCTTGGCCAAGTCGATCATGTCGGTGGCCACAAAAGCGAGCGGCAGTCCTTCGGGCTGCTGCTCGTTGTCTCTTTGTACCCAAGCTACCGGGAAGCCGAATTGATGGGCCGGGTCCAAGTCGTAGGTCCGATAGGCACTGATATGCAGGACTTCTTCGGGTTGGCAGTACAGCGAATGGACTGCAGCCTCCCAATGGCGTCGGCCGGGCTTGTAGCTTTGGACCTTCTCCGAAGAAACCATAAGGGGATTGCGAAGGTTCAGCGTGTCGCGGGCGCAAGTCTCCAAGGTGGTGGCATCACAGTTGCTCAGGAGACCAAGGCGGTAGGGGGCAGCCAAGGCAGCGAGTGCTGGTGCGCTGTCCTCGAAGGCCGGCCATTCTGCTTGGGAGGCGGCAAACTGTTTGCATTCCGCGCGTGGCACGAAGACCTTGTGCACCGATTCCACGGCTTCTTGGATCGATTCGGCCAGGATATCGGCGTAGGTGCGCCAAGAACTGGCCTGCATGCGAACCTCGACCTCTAGCCGAGCAGCATCGACGGCAGCGAAGTCCAGATCGACTTCAGCGAGGCTCGGCAGGTTCTTGAGGGCAATTTCTTGTCCGCGCCGCCAATCTATCAACGTTCCGAAGCAGTCGAACGTAAGGGCTTTGAAGGGGAAGTAGGCCATCTACGGTTGATTCTAGCCCTGCCCCACGCGAAGATTGAACCCCCGCTAACCATCCGGTCGGCGGTTCCCACCACAAAGCATGTATGTCCGATAGCCCAGCCATCGAAGTTCGTGGACTGAAAGTCCGCCTCGGTGGTAAGCCGATTCTTAAAGGCGTCAATCTAGAAGTACGCCAGGGCGACCTCTACGGCTTGCTTGGGCGCAACGGCGCAGGCAAGACTACTGCCATGCGTTGCCTGCTCGGTTATCTGCCGTACCAAGGTGGCAGCTGCAAAGTCTTGGGCGTGGATAGCCCACGTATTCATCAAGTGGCCAAGCCTTATGGGGTAGCTTTGGATCCACCCGGCATGGATGACACATTGACTTTGCGTCAGAACCTTGAGGTCGCCTGGATTCGCGGTGGTATTCGCGGCGGGCGAACTGTCTCTGAAGCCCTTGATCTGGTTGGGCTTTCTCATCGCCAGAACAACCGCGGCGATCGCCTTTCGCATGGCCAAGGCCGCCGCGCCGCCGTAGCGCGCGCACTGCTTGGCAGTCCTGAACTGTTGGTCTTGGATGAGCCACTCTCCGGCCTCGATCCAGAAGGGGTCGAGCGTATGTTGGCGCTGTTCGCCGAGCTGACCCAGAGCGCTGGCGTGACCATCGTCCTGTCCAGCCACCATCTGCGCGAAGTCGAGCATGTGTGCAATCGTGTTGGCTTGATCGAAGATGGCATCACCCTGCTGGAGGGTGAAGTGCCTGAGCTGTTGGCTTCCGCCGGAGATGGCTTGCGCATTCGTTCTGCAAATGCAGATGGCGTGGCGAAAATCCTGCAAGGATTGCCAAGCGTATTGCCTGAAATCACCACGGTCGGAGCAGAAACCAGCGTGCGTGTCGCACCAGGTTTCGATGCGGCAGCAGCCCTCACCAAGCTTGTCGAAGAAGGCCTTGGCGTAGAAGAGTTCGCGCGCGAAGGCGCGAGCTTGGTCGACGTCTTCCATCAAGCGCTGGAGAAGGACAAGCAGTCCTCGGAGGAGGCAGCATGATTGGCTTGTGGCGGAGTCTGCGTGGTGAGTTGTATCTGCTGCGTCATCGGCGCTCGGTGTTCTGGATGCACGTCGGTGTATTCCTGCTGGCCAGTCTTTACGTGGCTGGTGCACGCATCAAGCTCGAGATGGTCAAGGCTGCCGGCGGCGGTGGCATCGGCGAGGTTGCTGCATGGAACTTCTGGCCCCAATTCGGCGATGGCACCCGTGCGGGCCTGTTCCTGGTCGAGATCGCCACGTTGATCTTCCTGGCCGGTGGCTTGCCACGCGAAATCACTTCTGGTGCAGTCCGCGATCCACTCGCGCGACGCATCTCCCGCAGCGCCTTCGCCTTGTCACGTTGCGTGGTCGCCGTCATCTTGCCGTTGACTTTGTTCGTCTGTGCGATCGCCGGCTCGGCCGCCAGTTCCGCGTTGCTTTTCGACGCCGGTGACATCATGTCCGGCGGTGATGTGCTATTCGCCATTGAAGATGAAGGTATCGATCTGCTGCTGTATAAGTCGATGGCCCACGCCATCCTGCCGCTGCTGGCTCTAGCCATGTTCAGTGTCTGGATGTCGACCACCTTCCGCCATGGCGTCGCCGGTGTCGGTGTAGGCCTTTCCGCCATGCTCGCGCCGTCGCTTTTACACGAGACGATGGGCAAGAGGGCACCATGGTTATTCTCCGACGTATTGCCCGCGATGGGCCAAGATTCCTTCCTCAAGGAAGCCAATGAACGGGCCGCCGGCAACGCCGACGCCTACCCGTACTCTTTTGATGAGATCGTCTCGATCGGTTGGATCAGCCCACTGCCGGCACTGGCCATCTCATTAGTCTTTGCCTTGTTGATGTTCCGTCGTAAACAAGTATGAGTTCCACTCCCACGATCCTTGTCGCCATCTTGCTGGCTGCCTGTAGCAGCTGTGCATTCCATAGCGAACCGTTGCCGTTGCCTTCCACCTTCTATGCAATGGAAACGGCATTCGATGACAGTTCACGCGAAGAGGCTTTCCTTGGCCTTGAGGTGGAGTTGAACGCCTCCGAAGATATGTTCTCCTTGGATGTGCCACCGGGCGTACGCGTTATCGCCGTCGAGGACCCCAGCCCTGCAGCGGAGGCGGGTTTGGCGGTCGGCGACATCCTCTTGAAGTTCGATGGCCGTGCCACCGATGACCCGCAACGTCTGACCAAACTCTTGGAAGGCGTCAGCGAAGCCGGCCCAGTCGAACTGAAGTTTCAGCGCGGCAGCAAGGTCATGTCGGTCGCTGCTGATTTGGCCATGCGAAGTACCAGCACGGCGCGCTACCTCTATCACGTCGATCGCGGCCTGTTGCGTGCGGCCTTCCGCGACAATGCCGAAGGCTTGCCGGAAGTCGTCGAGCTCGATAGCGAAAGCCCATTGCTCGACAGCGGTCTGCAGGCTGGGGACGTCATCCTGCGCTTTCAGGGTGAGGACCCCGGTTCGGCCGACGAGTTCCTGCGTCGTGTGCGCTTGAGTGTGCAACCAGGTGACTCCATGCAACTCGATGTACGCTCTGCCCGTGGTGGCCAGCGCTCCCTAGAAGTTGAAGCCTGGAGCCCAGGCAGCGTGATGACCGAAGCTGGCATCTGGCCAGTGTTCAACTGGACCAGGGAAATCGGCGAAGACCGCGGCGAGTTTGCGATCGGCACCTTGCTGATCACCGACTTGTTCCGCTACCGCCGCGACGGCAATGAGGGTTACTACTCGATCCTGTCGCTGATCACTTGGGAAACCGGCGAGCTCATCCTCGAAGAGGCTCCAACTCCACCGGAGCTCAATCAATAATGTTGGCTGCCGCAGTCTTCGCGCTGTTTCAGCAAGCCGGTCATCTGGCTTCTTTTGTGCAACCTTCCGGCGAGCAGCTTGGCGCCCGCACCTTCGCCGATGCCGATGGTGATGGCGACGTAGACCTCTACATGGCTACGCTGCATGAGAACGGCAAGCGCTATATCGACATCCATTACCAGCACCAAGGCACGGTGTTCTCATCGGTCGCGGATGAGCACATCGAGATCTCGCCAGCGGTCGTGTCGTGGAACGTCGCGGACTTCCTCCAAGATGAGGGGGAGCCCGGTTGTGAGATTCTGATGTTGGCCTCGCGTGGTGCTTATGTGCGCAACGCGGAGGGTCGCCCGCAGCTGCTGACCCGCGCGGTCATGCTGTTGGACATGCCTTCTTCCAGTGACTTGCCGCTGTGGAATGGAATGGAGGACATCGATAACGATGGCAAGCCGGAGTTGGCGTTAGTCACTGCAGCGGGGTATCTGATCGTCGATCATGAAGGTGAACAACTTGGTCGCATCGACTTGAAGATCGGCACTGATCGGCCGCCAGTCGCGTCGGGAAACTATTTAGGCGGTTTGATTCGCACCACCATCAGTAGTCAGGTCTTGGCCGGCTTGTTCCTGCCCAACGAGGATCTTGGTGTGATTGCCCGTCCACCGGCATTGTTCTCCGATAAATCCTTGCCGGCGCCGATTTGGGTTGATGCCAACGGCGACGGTCGCCTTGATCTTTCCTACCTGCGTGGCGCTGACCTGTATCTGCATATGCAAGATGAGCAGGGCAACTTGCCAGAGGAGCCGTCTCAGACCATCGAGCTGCCGAATACTGAAGACTCCGACTTTGAGCAGGTCGAGTGGGTGGATCTAGGCGGTGGCCCAGCAGCCGATTTGTTGTTGGTGCGCAGCAGTGCAGATGTGTTGCGCCAAACCCGACCATGGCAAGCGCGTGTGTTCCTGGATTTCGCCCAGAGCGAAGATATCGATGAATCCGATGTCTTCCTGAAAGTCGATGCGACTTTCTTGTGGGTGTATTTCTTCGATCTCGATGCCGATGGCCAAAGAGATATCTGCCTCTCCAGCTGGGCGCTTGATTTGGGATTCATCGGTCGCAACGCGCCGAAGGTGGATCACAAGGTCTCCGCCTTCCTGTCCGCCAACGATACTTGGGGAACGCGCGCCGCCTTCACCTGGAGTCGCACCTTCCAGGTCGATGACGTCGATCAGTTGATCTCAATGGATACCTTCGTCGATGACCTCACTGGCGACGGCCAACCGAACTTCCTCGAGCGTTCCAAGGCCGGCAGCCTTGAGATCCGACGTTTCGTGTCGACTGGGCATGGCGTCAGCGTTGCTGAAGATGTCGCCGCCGAGATCCCAGTCAGTGCGTTGAAGGCTGCGGTCGAAGTGATTCACTTGAATGATGATGGCATCGGTGATTTCATCGTCAAACGTGACAGCAAACTCGAAATCCACCTTTCCTATCGCAGATGATCGCTAGCCTCATGGTCGCAGCCTGCTTGCAGGCGTCTTCTTCGGATCCAGTCCCTATGGACCTGGGTGTGCAAGTGCAACACCTCGCGGTCGCCGGTTTGGATGACAGCCGCATTGGTCACCTGCTGTCGATCGAGCAGCGCACGATCAAGTTGTTGGAGGGCGGCGATGTGCCCGGCATCAAGATGGAAGGCAGTGCCACCTTGTGGACTTTGGCCGACCTCAATGGCGACGGCACCGATGAATTCGTGGTGTTGGTCGATGGACAATCGCTGCACAAGCTGCAGATGACCGATGGTTCCTTGTCGTTCTCGGAACCGATCGCTTCGGGACTTTCTGGCTTGCCACCACGCGGCTGCAATCCGGGGGATTTTCTTTACGATCTCAACGGCGACGGCCACCCGGACCTGAGTTTGCCGGTTGGGGATTCCATTCACCTATGGATGGGCAATGGCGAGGGCTTCGTCGAAGGCCCAAACCTAGGCGCGCTGTCCACCCTGGATTTGAAGACCGGAGATGGACTGATGTCCAGCGTCAGTCGGCGCTTAGTAGTACCGCGCTTGAATCCTGAAGACGTCAGCGGCGATGGCCGCCCCGATTTAGTGGTGAACGATGGCTCCAGCGTGCGTCAATATGTGTCTACTGCCGGTGGCTTTCCAGCCGAACCGACCCGAACTTTGGACCTCACGCGCTTTCGTGCTGACATCAGTAACTTGAAGGTCGATCTTGGCAACCTTACGCATTCGGTGAAATACCTGGTGCAAGACAAGTGGGCCGATTTGGATGGCGATGGCGATCTCGATGTGATGATCCTGGCCGATGGCATGGTGCGTGTCTTCCTGGGCGATGCCGATGGCGTTGACTTGTCGAAAGGCAAGCCACCATTGAAGGTGCGTGGCAACGTGTTCTATATCTACGCCGCACGCATCGATAAGGATGACATTCCTGATCTGGTCCTAGTCCGTGTCGAAGACCTGGGCGTGGGCACCTTGTTGAAAGCCGCCTTGTTCTCGTGGGAGATCAACTTCGATTTCCTGGTCTTCCGTGGTCGCGGCGATGGTCGCTTCGAGACCCGCGTCTTCCGCGAGCGCAAGGCCACCTTGCAAGGCGATAGCTTGTTGTCGGTCTACAAAGATGAAAAGGATCAGTTCTCGGAACTACGCCGCAAGATTGTGCGCATGGCCGATTCCGATGGCGATGGCGAACGCACCGACTTGGTCACCTTGGATTCCGACGGCACTTTGCAGGTGTGGCTTGACCTAGTCTCCGATGAATCGGTCCTGCATGGCGCGATTGAGAAGTTCCTGCAGCAGACCTTGTCTGGCGATGGCAATCTCGACGTGGATATCTCCACGCTCACGCAATGGACCTTGGGGCGCACGTCGGCGATGACGTCAGTGGCAGAAGGCATAAAGCCGGACATCAAGATGAAGCTCGCCGATTGGAGTGAGCCACATGCCATGACGGTGCGCGATTTCGATGGCGACAGCCGTGAAGAAATCTTGGCGCTACGCTTGTTCGCCCCTGAGGAAGGGGCGAAGCGTTTGGTCGGCTTCAAGATCCGCCTTTAAGCTGCGAAGGTGGACGGTACGGGCGCACGCAAGAGTCGTGCTCAGCGTGCGCTTTACGTTCAGCTGCGCGGTGCGACGTCCTTGCCAAGTTGCATCCACAGGGCCTTCAAGTAACGGCCTTCGGGGAAGTCGATGCGTACCGGGTGATCCGGGCCAGCACCAGTCTCACGCAGGATGCGCACGGTGCGCAGGCGCGCGGCGCGACGCATGGTCTCTTGGAACTCCAGCGGCCCGAATAAACCACTGCAGGAGCAGGAAATCAGGAAACCACCTGGCTTGACCAACGGCATCGCCAGCTTGTTGATGTCGTGGTAGCGAGCCTGGCCTTCATCGAAATCGCGGCGGGTGCGGATGAACTTCGGTGGGTCGACAATGACAATGTCGTACTGACGATTGTTGCCGGCCAAAGTGCGCAGATAGCTGAATGCATCCGCGTGAGTGAACTTGACATTGCGCAACTGGTTCAAGTTGGCGTTGCGTTTACCTTGTTCAATCGCTTTCTCGTCGAGGTCGACGCCCCGCACCTCAGAAGCACCAGCCTTAGCCGCATTGAGCGCGAAGCCACCGGTGTAGCAACACACATCAAGCACACTCGGGGCATTGCCTTCCGCAACCAGTCGTTCGACCAAGGCAGCCAGACGTGCGCGGTTCTCGCGTTGGTCGCAGAAGAAGCCAGACTTATGACCTTCCTGCAGGAAGGCTTCGAAAGTGATACCTCCTTCCTGGAACTGCAAGCGCGGAGGGCAACCAGCAGAGCTCTGTTCGAAGGGGTCTTCGCCTTCGGCGCGTGCGGAAGCCTCATCGAAACTAATGCGATAAGCGTTGGTGCCAAGCACTTCATGGAAGGTGGGGAGCACCATCTTGAAGACGTCGGCCATCGGCTTGCTGTAGACCTCGGCGACCAGCACATCGCCGTAGCGATCCATGGTCAAGGCCGGGAAGTCATCGCCCTCGGCGTGCAGGATGCGGCAGACATCGTTGGGGATATCCGGATCCTTGAGGCGGCGCTCGGCAGCGGCGCGCGCGCGATCATGCCACCACTGTTCATCAGGGCGCTCTGCTTCGCGCGTGACGATGCGGATGGCGATGCGCGAACGTGGGTGCCAGAAACCCCAGCCGCGGAAGTCGTTGTATTGGTCGTAAACGGCGACCGTAGTGCCTGGCTTGTGGCGCTCCGAACATTGATCGACATCGCCGTTCCAGACGCGCGGGCCACGCATCGGTCCGCGCAGCGAAACCCATGGCTCCATGCGCTCGACCTGCTCACCGCGTTGGTCGCGCTGTTGGCGACGGTAGTGACCGCCACCGCGAGGGTCGTTGCGGTAGTGACCTTGGCCTTGGTATCCGCGTTGACGATCGTCGCGGTGGTCGCGACTACGGTCGTCTCGGCCATGGCCACCACGGTCATCTCGTCCGGGGCCGCCACGATCCTCACGACCACGGTCGTCCCGGTCGTCACGTCCACCGCCGCCGCCGCTGCGGTTGCCCCAGGGGTTATTGCCACCCTCGCGTTTGCGCGGCGACCGGCGATCATCATTCGAGTCCCAACTCATTGCACTCCTCCTAGCTTGCGCAGCTTGTTGAACTGCGGCTTGGTCAACGGCATCACCGACAAACGCGTCTGCTTGACCAGGGCGCATTCTGCCAGCACCTTGTCAGCGCGGACTTGCGCCAAAGTGACTGGCGGGTCGAAGGCTTCCGCAACTTCCAGGTCGACCGCTGTCCAATCGCCTTCCTTGGCGGTTGGATCGGGATAACCCTCCTTCACTACGACCGCCGTTCCCATCGACGACTTGAGCTTGCCAGAGTGGTAGAAAACCACTTGGTCGCCCTCTGACATCAGCCGCAAGTTGTTCCTGGCCTGATAGTTACGTACACCATCCCAGCAAGTCTTGCGGTCCTTGAGGAACATCTCAAAGGTGTATTTCGTGGGTTCTTCCTTTACCAACCAGTAGGCCATGGGGCAATTCTACCGGCCCGCGCAGGCAGCGAAAGTAAAGCACAGATGCGCCGCTAAACTATTCTCACCATGTCCGAACGTCTTGCTGACTATGACCGTCTGAAAATGGAGGAGCTGAACTACAACAGCTACCTCAAAGTCCCCGAATTGACCTCGCTGCAGCACCTTCGCAGTGAGCCGAAGCATCACGATGAGATGTTTTTCATCGTCATCCACCAGAGCTTTGAGCTGTGGTTCAAGGAAGCTCTGCATGAAGTAGGCCTGATGGCCTCCTTCCTAGCCAACGACGACGTCGCCCGCTCGCTCAAGGTCCTCAAGCGCGTGCAAGCCATCATCACTTGCCTGACGCAGCAGATTCAGCTGCTCGGCACGCTCACTCCCGATGAGTTCGCCGGCTTCCGCGAGGCTCTGGGCACCGGCAGTGGTTTCCAATCGGTGCAGTTCCGTGAGATGGAGTTCGCCTGTGGTCAGCGCGATCCATGGTTCTTCCAGTTCTTCGAGGCGCGCCCCGATGAGAAGGCACGCCTGCAAGCGCGTTTCGAGAGCCCAAGTGTCTATGACTGCTTCCTGCAGGCCATGGCGCGCGCCGGTTACCAAGTGCCGAAAGAAGTCTTGGAGCGCAAGCTCACCGAGACCCATCAAATGAATGATGAACTAGTCGAGGTCTTCCGCGAGCTTTATCAAGATCCGAAGACCGACTATCACTGGGTGTTGGCCTGCGAGGCCTTGCTTGACCTCGACACGATGTGGTCAAACTTCCGCTCGGCGCACATCTTGATGGTGTCACGCACCATCGGCGGCAAGAAAGGCACCGGCGGTTCCAGCGGCGTGCCATTCCTGGAGTCACGCTTGCCGCTGCGCTTCTTCCCGGAACTATGGGAAGTCCGTAACTCCGATTGGCAGAAGTAGAAAAGCATCATGACCCTGTCCACATCCCTAAAAGGACGCCACGCGCTGATTTGCGGTGCCAGCAGCGGCATCGGTCGCGAGATTGCCTTGTGCATGGCTGCCGAGGGCGCGCGCCTGAGTCTGCTAGCCCGTTCTGCTGACAAACTCACCGAGTTGGCCGAAGCCTGCCGGCAAGCGGGTGCTGAATCCGCCGCACCTTTTGCCGTTGACCTCGAAGACCGCCTTGCCCTAGCCGCCGTCGCCGACGACATCGTGTCCGCCGGTGGTGCGGTGCACATTCTGGTCAACAACAGTGGGGGGCCTCCCGGTGGTCCGCTTCTGGAAGCTTCTGAAGCGGATTTCCTGAAGCCGCTGACGCGTCACCTATTCGCTTCGCATTACTTGGTGCAGCGTTTGGTCGGTGGCATGAAGAGCGCTGGTTATGGGCGCATCCTGAATGTCATCAGCACCTCGGTGAAGGAGCCGATTGCCGGATTGGGTGTCTCCAACACTGTGCGTGGCGCCATGGCTTCCTGGGCCAAGACCTTGGCGAAGGAGTTGCCTCCAGGAATCACCATCAACAACCTTTTGCCGGGCTTCACCGCTACCGATCGCTTGGATTCCTTGAAAAGCACGGTCGCCGGGCGTCAGGGAATCTCCGAAGAAAACGTCGAGGCCAACTGGCTGGCTACTGTGCCGGAAGGGCGCCTCGGTGATCCACGTGAGTTGGCTGCTTTGGCGGCCTTCCTGGCCAGTCCGGCCGGCGCTTTCGTGCGCGGCCAATCGATTGCCGTCGATGGCGGTCGCTTGAACTCAATCTAAGGATGGATTTCGACGTCTTCTTCTCCATTTGCCAAACTCCGGTGGGGGGCTCTGTTCCTAATGAAGCCACCATGTTTCGCAACTTCTTCGAGCAGGTCCAACTCGCGGATGAACTCGGCTACGGCTGTGCATGGGTTGCCGAATCACACCTTTCGACCGAGGTTCAAAAAAGCAATCGTCGTCCGGTAGTGCCGCACTTCCAGGGCGAGGTCGGATTGAATGTCGATTTCTGTCAACTGTCGCACAAGGTCTTCGCTTGTACCAAGCGCATCGAGACTGGTGCCGCAGTGATGAACATCATCTGCAATGGTGGACCGATTGCTGCTGCCGAACGCATTGCTAGTTTCTGCGCCTTGCATGGCTTGGACCCTGAGGAGAAGCGTCGCATTCATATCGGTTTCGCTGCCGGTCGTTTTGAATTCATGAACCGCGCTTACGGCGTGGATCATCGCGACGCCGTGGAAGAAGCAGCCTGGCCAGCCTACAAGGGGCAGATGTTCCGCGAGGCCTGCCACATCTTTCTGAAGCTGTTGCGTGGAGATGTACTGGATAGCACCCAAACTCCTGAGATTGCGCTCGAGCGCAGCAACTTCCGCAGCGATGAGGATTGGCAACGCGTGCAAGAAGCTTGGGTGAGCCTGAATGGTGGCGAAACACCGCAACGGGTGCCCTTCGCCAAACGCTGGGCTTTCGAACAAATCAAGATCGTGCCACAGGAATGGCGTCGCGAGTTGTTGCAACTTGTAGTCGGTTCGCATGACCCGGTGTTGCAGAAAGACCTGAATGAGATCCAGCCGGTGCAGGTGTTCAACCTGTCGATCACCTCTGATGAGATCATCAACCAGACTCACGAGCGGATGGCCAAGGCTTATCACGCCGATGGTGGGGCATGGCAACGCTCCTATATGCCACGCACCGTGATGGTCTTCCTCAATGCCGAAGAAGGCTTGAGCCCAGAGCAGCAATCCGCAGCCGCACATGAAGAGGCAAAGGCTGCCTTGTCGGAATACTGGAATGCCCTAGAGGGAACTATCGATCCACATAAGGTGGCAGGCGCCACCGAAAATGCCTTGGTCGGCAACGCGCAAGAGATCGCTTTGCAAGTCGCCGAGCGCTTTCACGCCGATGACCGCCTGATGCTGTGGTTCGACTTCTACAACCACGACAACGAACGCGTGAAGCGCAACATGGAAGCCTTCTACAAGCAAGTCATTCCATCCTTCCAGGGAGCCTCTGCATGAGCGATTCCTCTCCGATTCAAGATCCGAGCGCAGTCACCAACTCAAATGGTGCATCGGGTACGCGTCCGCGTGATGCCATGTATCCCAACTCGCCGTTGGGTGAGCGCGTCAAAGGCATCCCGACCGGCCGTGATGTCGAATGGGAGCCGTTGGTGGACTTCCGCCGCAACGGCGTTTCCGAAACCACCATCCATGGTGCCGTCGCTTGGGCGCATGGTAATGAAGTCTTCCACAGTTTCGGCGGCAACGTGTTGTGCTACGGGCGCAGCATGATGAAGCCGTTGATGATGAAGGTCTTTACCGACGAGCTCGGCAAGGAGCTCAACTGGGAACAACGTGCAATTGCCGTGGCTTCGCATAACGGCGACGCCGCCCATGTCTCGGCCGCACAATCGATCCTCGCCGAAGAGGATTGGGGTTTGATGCAGACTCCATTGGATGTGCCGCTGGTGCAGTTCGGCCGTCAAGTGCGTCGGCCGCGTAGGTGGTTCCATACCTGCAGTGGTGAGCATGCCGCCTTGCTGCGTGGTTGCCAACTGAAAGGCTGGGAGGAAGTCGGCTATCTGCTGCCACAGCACCCCTTTTTCAAAGCTTATCTGCAGCAAGTGCAACGCTACTTAGGTAGCGATTGGCGACCGTTGCGGATCGCCCGAGATGGTTGCGGTTTGCCGACCATGTCCAACACCGTGGGGGAGTTGGCCAAACTCTACGCTGGCTTGGTTCGCGATAAAGATGAGGATTGGATCTGGCCCGCAATGTTTAAGCATCCTGACCTCGTCGGCGGCTTCAACCGTTTGGATTCGACCATCCTGAAGTCATCAGACGGCCGCGTGATGGCCAAGGAAGGCGCCGACGGCTTGCTCGGGATGGCCATCGATCATCCTGACTACCCCAATGGCCTGGGTGTGGTCATTAAGATCGCCCATGGCTGGAACTCGCAAGCCACCTGGTATTTGGCGCGTGCCGTGTTAGGCGTGCTTGGCATCGAGTTGCGCAATCCGTATGCATTGCACCGCCAAAAGGCCTTCATGGTGCCTGGCGTGGTGCCGGAGAACTACCTCAACAAGCTGGAACAGATCCCGACCTGGGATGAATGGGATCCGGACACCGAGCGCTACGACTTCGATTGGGAGGACTACCTGTGAAATTGTTCAACTGGATCAATGGTCAAGCCGCCGCTCCCGTCAGCGGTGAGTACCTTGACAACATCAACCCTCAGACTGGCGAAGTCTGCGGCTTGATTCCACGTAGCGGTGCTGAAGACATGGAAGCTGCCGTGGCTGCAGCAAAGGCAGCCAAGCGTTTGTCCGTCTTGGAGCGCAGTGAACTGTTAGTCGCCCTGGCCGACGCCATTGAAAAGCGCATCCCTGAGTTCGCCGAAGCCGAAGCGATCGATAGCGGTAAGACTCTGGCTGCGACCACCAATGGCGATATCCCTCGCGCCTTGGACAACTTGCGTTTCTACGCTGCTGCGGTGCGTGCGGATTCCACCGCTTGCCATCAAATGGAAGATGGGCTGAACTACACCTTGCGTCAGCCGCTCGGCAACGTGGCCTTGATCACGCCATGGAACTTCCCGTTCCATCTCTTCACTTGGAAGGTTGCGCCGGCGATTGCCATGGGCAATGCGGTGGTCGCTAAGCCGTCGGAATTGACGCCCACTACGGCAAGCTTGTGCGCCCAAGTCTTCAGTGAAGTGGGGGCGCCCGACGGCCTATTGAACGTGGTGCATGGGCTCGGTCATGAAGCTGGCCAAGCACTCGTGGTGCACCCCGACATCAAAGCCGTGAGCTTCACCGGTGGCACTGTCACCGGCAAGCACATCGCTGGTCAAGCCGCACCCTTGTTGAAGAAGGTCAGCTTGGAACTTGGCGGCAAGAACCCGAGTTTGGTGTTCGCCGACAGCGATCTTGATGCTGCTGTTGCTGGGGTGGCACGCGCGGCCTTCTTCAATACCGGCCAAGTTTGCTTGTGCGGTTCGCGCCTGCTGGTCGAGCGCTCCATACATGATGAATTCGTTGCGCGCTTGGTCAAAGAAGTGGCGGCGGGGGATTGGACACCCGGCGAGAGCATGGGTTCGTTGATCTCCTTTGAGCATCGTGAGAAAGTGGCTTCCTATGTGGAGCTGGCTCAGCAGGAGGGCGGCACCATCGCCTGCGGTGGCAACCGCATCGGCCCCGACAAGGGCGCTTTCTTCGAACCAACCGTCATCACCGATTTGCCGATTGATTGTCGCGTGGCCACCGAAGAAATCTTCGGCCCAGTCGTGACGGTGCATCCCTTCGATAGCGAAGAGCAAGCTGTGGAGATGGCCAACTTCGTCGAGTACGGCTTGGGTTCCTCAGTATGGACCAAAGACCTCAATCGCGCGCATCGCCTTGCCGCCGCGATCGAGTCCGGCATGGTGTGGATCAACACCTGGAACAAACGTGACTTCCGCGTGCCCTTTGGTGGCATGAAACAGAGTGGTGTCGGCCGGGAAGGCGGACGTTACTCGATGGAATTTTTCTCTCAGGACCGCAACGTGTGCATTCAACTGTGAGCAACCAAGAATCAAACCAGAAAGGGTGTGTCGTGCGTGGCTGCTTGGCCCCGCATCCACCGCATTTGGCCTACGCCTCGAACCCGCCACAGAACGAGCCGAAGTCCTCCGGAGCAGGCGCATGGACCGCCTTGTTGGAGGGTTATGAGTCGTTGCGCAAGAGCCTCGAAGACGGCGACTTCGATGTCATCATCGTGCATACGCCGCATTGGAAGACGCGTCGCGGCCATCACTTATTGGGCGTGGAACATTTCGAGGGCTTGTCGGTGGACCCGATCTTCCCGAACCTGTTCCGCTTTAACTTCGATCTGCAGGTCGATGTGGAGCTGGCCGAAGCCATTCACGCCGAAGGTGAGAAGCAAGGGCTGGTCATGAGCATGATGCGCAACCCCGAGTTCCGCGTTGATTATGGCACCATCACTTCCTGCTACTTGGCGCAACCTGATTTCAAGTTGCCAATCGTCGCGATCTCGTCGGCACGCAGTTACTTCGACTACAGCAATGAAGTTGGAGAACGAGAAATGCTCGCGCTTGGCGAGGCCACGCGCATCGCGGTGGAAAAGACTGGGCGCCGCGCCTTGTTGTTGGCGAGCTGTTCCCTCAGTCACCGCCATTTCACCGAAGAACCGGCTGATCCCGAAGACCCTGAGTTCGAGTACATCTACAACGCCAACCAGGCCAAGTGGGATCGTCATATCCTCGACCTGATCGAGAGCGGACGCAATCGTCAGATCCTTGATGAGATGCCCGACTTCATCGAACAGTCCGTTTCCGAATGCAAAGACGGCAGCTTCACTTGGTTGCTCGGTGCGATGGAGGTCCCGGAGTTACCCGGCAAAGTCCATGGTTATGGCACCGTGATTGGCACCGGTAACGCGGTAGTCGAATGGCGCTTGGATGAGCAGGCGGTGCAAGCATGAGTAAGGACATGAACTCGCAAGCAGGCGGCGCAGCCAAGGAAGGCAAGATCATCGGCGGTTACTTGGTACCGAACAAACCGCATGCATTGTTGGCACCAGAAAAGTCACCCGGTTGGCAATCACTGCATGATTCCTACGCCAAGGTTCGCGAAGAGATCGAAGCCTCCGACGCCGACCTGTTGATCCTGTTCAGCACGCGCTGGGTCAGCATCATCGGCCACCAGATTCAAGCCGATCCTACTCCCGAATACTGGGTGGTCGATGAGGACTTCCATGAACTCGGAACCATGCATTACAAGTTGCGCATGAATCCTGAATTCGCCGAGACCTACCAGCAATGCGCCACCGAGCGTGGCCTGCATGCGCGCACCGTGGCTTATCACGGGTTCCCGATCGACGTCGGCAGTATCGCTGCTCTGCAGTTGCTGAATCCGGACAATCGCATCCCGGCTTGCATCGTCTCGTGCAATGTCTACTCCGATCGTGCCGAGACCTTGGTGCTCGGTAAGGCCGCGCTGGATGCGGTCAAGAAGAGCGGTCGTAAAGCCATCGTGGTCGGCGTTAGTGCGCTATCGAACCGCATGTTCACGGAGTTCATCGATCCCGCCAGCGATCACATCCATTCCTTGAAAGACGATGAATGGAACCGCAAGTTGCTGGAGCTGCTGGAGGCCGGACGCTTAGAAGATGTCTCGCAGTTGTCGCGTGAGTTCTCTCGCCAAGCCAATGGAGATTCCAAACTCAAGGCGATTTGGTGGATGGCAGCCGCCATGGGCCAGAACAACGACTACCGCGGTACCGTGTTCGACTACCAAGCGGTGTGGGGTACAGGTGCAGCTTTGGTCGGATTGGTGCCAAGCCCGGGTGCTGGTGGCGGCTTGGAATACGATGAAGATGACAGCAACTACTTCCATGGCGATCGCAACGTCATTGCCACTGCAGCCAAAGCCGACAAGACTGACAAGAAATCATGAGTGATCCAATCCGCACATCCAAGGCCCCGGAACCCGTCGGCGCTTATCCACATGCACGTCGCCATGGGGATCTCCTGTTCCTGTCCGGAGTCGGTCCACGTCAAGCTGCCGATAACTCCATCCCTGGTGGTCCAATCGTTGATGCTGATGGAGTGCCGCAGAACTATGACATTAAAGCACAGACCGAGGCCGTAATCGCCAACGTCAAAGCCGTGCTTGAAGCATGCGGCTCGAGCCTCGATGACGTGCTCGATGTGACCGCCTTCCTGGTCGACATGGATCGTGACTTCAAGGGTTATAACGAGGTCTACGCCAAGCACTTCACGTCGGTGCAGGCCGCACGGACCACCATCGCGATCCGCGCACTGCCTACGCCGATCGCCGTCGAATTCAAGGTGACTGCCAAGGTTCCCGAATGAGGCTGATTGATATCTCGCCTACGCTGAGTCCGCGCACTGCGGTGTGGCCGGGCGATGTGCCTTTCTCGCGTGACGTCTGTATGGATACCGATTCCGGTGACCATATGACCTTAAGTAGCATCAACGCGACGGTGCACCTCGGTGCGCACGCTGATGCGCCGAACCATTACCGCCCGCAATCACCCGGCATCGGCGAACGTGCTTTGGAGCGTTACTACGGGCACTGCCAAGTACTGCGCGTTGCGTTGCCGCGCGGCGAGCGGATCCGCCCTCAGCATTTGCAAGAAGCCATCACTTCAAGCCGAGTGTTGTTCCACACCGGCAGCTTTCCAAACCCGGATCAGTGGAACAGTGATTTCAACGCACTTAGCGCTGAGTTGGTCCATCTGTTGGCCGCCCAAGGCGTGGAGCTGGTTGGCATCGATACACCGTCGGTTGACTTACAAGAAGACAAACAGCTCGAGTCACATCAAGCCATCGCCGAGCATGACATGGCGATCCTGGAAGGGCTGGTCCTGGAAAGTGTGCAGCCCGGCGAGTACACGCTGTGCGCTCTGCCACTGAAGATTGAGGCTGCCGACGCCTCTCCAGTGCGCGCAATCCTGATTACCGAATAGGTTTTCTGGGGTGGATCAGGGGGTCTTGCGTTCCTGAGACCATCGTGCCACGACGGAGCTCATGACCTGCTCGAAGTCCTCTGGAAGCTCCTCTTGGAGGCTGCTGCGGCTCAACGCACGAATCTGTTGGTATTGGCGCAAATATACCCTGCATTTGGGACACATCATCAAATGCCCTTTAACCAGCATGCGGTCCCAGATGCCCACCTCACGATTGAGATAGCGGTCTAGGTGGTCGTAAAAGGCTACGACAGCGGAACAGCAGGGAGTCAGGCATGCAGGCATACCGACTTCGTTCACGGTGCCCCATTGTGACAACAAATCGAAAAACAAGCCTAGGAGATTACGCTAACCCGGAACCTAATCCGTATGCTTTTATTGCTACCAGCCGGACTCTCCGGTTCCCTGCACATCGAATCATGAAAACCAGCACAACAATTTCCCTCGCCGTAGTTTGTCTCGTTGCCTTCATGGGCATGCCAGGCACCAGCTATGCCCAGACTGAAAAGGATGGCAAGGCCGAAGCGACCGAGCGCCAAGATGCGGATGTGGGTTCGCTCAAGAAGACTCACGAGTCCAACACCAAGCAAGCTGAAGGCGAGAAGCCAAGCGGCAAGGCTGGCAAGGCCGTTCGGCAGAACAAGGAGCTCATGAAGGAGCTCTCAAAGGAGATGAACGCTTACACCCACAACCAAGCTCGTCTAAAGCGCGGTCGTGCGGTTGCGACCAAGAACAAGGACGAAGCCCTGGCCAAGAAGGTCGAGGACCTTGAACCAAAGGTCGAGGCCAAGCACAAGGAGGAGATGGCTAGGCTTCATAAGAAGTACGGTGAAAAGGAAGTCAACGCTGCTGCCGAGATCCTTGAGAATGAGCGCAAGCGTGGCAAGTCGGGTAAAGCCCATCGCGCTGGCGCCAACAAAAAGAAGAAGCAAAAGCAGGACAACGGCGCCAGCAAAAAGGAAGGTCAAGATGGCGATGGCAAATTGAAAGGTCTTGATAATGCCAAGGTCAAGAGTGAAGGCAAGGTCCAAGGCAAGATCAAGAGCAAAGACAAAACCAAGAGCAAAGACAAAACCAAAGGCAAAGACAAAACCAAAGGCAAAGACAAAACCAAAGGCAAAGACAAAACCAAAGGCAAGGGAAACTAAGGTCACCTGCGCCCATAACCCCAACTAGCTCAGCCCCAGAAAAATGAAAAACACCATCACTCTGATCTTGGCCGGCACACTGATGCTGGCGTGCTCTGGCGACTCCAAAGACGACGCCGACACCAATGCCCTCGAGATCGATGTCGTCACTGCAGAAGATGCAGATGTGGCCGCTGCGGAAACCATGAAGGATTCCGATTCCGCGAACGCGGAAATCGACAAGATGACCAAGGAGTTCGAGGACTAAGACCTCGGTTTCTTGCGCCGACGCTGTTCCGGGCGTTGGTCAGGCGCTGCAGTTTCTTCGGAGGCTGCAGCGCCTTCTTCTTGCTCAACCGCGGGCTTCTCGGCGCTGTCTTCCTTTGCAGGACCATCTTCCAAGCCCAGCTCTGCGCGTACATCGATCGGGCCACGGTAAAGACATTCGATCGCGGTCGAAGTGGTCTCGGCAAGATCCGGATGCGAATCGCCGACCAGCTTCTGCAGATGACGCAGGTACTGCACGGTCATGCGCGCGACGCGCACGAAGTCGCCCGGTGCCGCATTGGTGAAGCGCGCTAGTTCCGGAAAGGGGCGGCCCATTGCGTACTCATAGATCGCCGGACTCATGGCCTCGTCGATTTGCTTAATTGAAGCGGACAAGCCGGAGTCCACCTCGCGTTCGATGGCGTAATCGATCACGCGCTTGGCATGACGCAGAGTGCCACGCATAGGACGCAAGGCATTGCGCCAGTATTCATCCCGACGTCGGCCTTCGTGAATGACTGCTGCAATCAGACCGCACAAAGCGGGTGGATCGATATCTTCGAACACGCCTTCGTAGAGCAACTCGGTGAGTTGAATCTCATAGCCGAACAGGTGCAAGCAAGTGCGGCCGCGGGCCAGGATCTCGCGCTCGCCGCGGATATAGCCCATTTCCTCGAGGAAGCGGAAACGCTTGTTGAGGATGGCGCGCATGCGGCGTCGGTTTTGTTCCTCGCGTTTGCTCGAATGCTCGCGCGCCTGGAAGGCGGCGAAACTGTTCTCCCACACTTCCGCGGCGTAATCACGCCCGGCCATGCCGTGCAGGTGCACCAATGTGGCGTAGTCGAGATTGAAGCGCGAGGTAATCGGTTCGACGCGTCCGGCTTGGATGCGGTGGATCGGTGCCTCAAGAACATCTTCCATCTCCAGCACCGAATAGACCAAGCCTTCGCTATCCATACCCAGGCGGCCCGCACGGCCTGCCATCTGCATGTAATCGCGGGTGCGCATGTAATCGAAATCGACGCCGTCGAACTTGGTCAGACTGTCGAAGATCACCGCCCGCGCTGGCATATTGATGCCCAGGGCAAAGGTCTCGGTGGTGTAGAGCAGCTTGACCAGGCCGGTCGCGAACAGGCGCTCGACCATCTCCTTCTGTAGCGGCAGCATGCCCGCATGATGGAAGCCGACACCGCGAGCCAACATGCCGCGCAGTTCTCCCATCGGTCCGCCCTTATCGTCGAAGCCGAACTCGGCACGACCTGCTTCCCATTGTTCGTTGAAGGCAGCGGCCTCGGCCTTGCTGGTCAAACGACGTTTGCGTGAGACCTTGCGTGCTTTGGTCTCGCATAAGCGGCGCGAGAAACAGAAGTACAGGATCGGCAAACGCTCATCCTTGACCAGTTCATCAAGCAGCGGATTGTCGTCGCGCATCTTGTAGGCGCGATCCTTCTTGTGCGACTTGAAGCGTGCACGCACCGGCTTCAAACGACTCGGTGGGAAGACGCCTGCTTTGGGGTGATAGAGGAAGTGCTTCAACGGCACCGGGCGATTGGTTTCCTCAACCACCGTCACCGGACGCTCGCGCACACGCTCCAACCAAGCAGCAAACTGACCGAGATTGTCGATCGTTGCTGACAGAGCCACGATGATCACATCCTTGGGCAGGAACATTAAAGTCTCTTCCCACACTGATCCGCGGTCCGGGTCGTCCATGAAGTGGACCTCGTCGAAGACAACCACGCCGACATCGCTCAATTGCGAGGCATCCTCAACCAAGGTGTTGCGCAGGATCTCAGTGGTCATCACCAGCACGCGGCCCCCCGAATTCAAGGTGATGTCGCCCGTCGACAGACCAACACTGTGGATCTCGGGGTCGGCGGTGAAGTCGCGGAACTTCTGGTTACTCAACGCCTTGATCGGCGCGGTGTACAAGGCGCGCGTCCCTTGCTTCTGCGCCAAGTGAATGGCGTATTCGGCGACCAGTGTCTTGCCGGCACCCGTGGGGGCGGCGACCAACACGTTGTGGTCGGTATCCAAAGCCGCGGCTGCCTTGCGTTGGAATGTCGACAAGGTGAAGCCTTTGAACTCCGTCGGCCCGTGAACCATCATGGCCCTAGCATGGGTGGATGGTGAGGCGCGGTCAAGGTAGAACAAGCGGATGGGAATCTTCACCCGCACCCCGTCGGTGGCTGTCGCGGTCCTTTTGGGCCTGATGGCAAGCACGCCTAGTTGTGGCAAGGCCTTAGACAATCAGGAGCCGCGAGCGCTGGGGGAGTATCAGAACCATCAACTGCCGGCTTACCCAGGTGGCTTTCCGCCAGCTTGGGCTGCCCAGTTTCATCTGACCATGACCAACGCGCCAAAGGTGCAGATTGCCGATCCGTCGTCCACCGCTGTGGTGCGCGACCTCATGTTGCAGATGGCTTGGGTGGATCCTGAATCAGTAGTGGTCTTGCCAGCCTTGCCGCAGGGATTGCGATTGGTCTACCAGCCGCATACGCCAGTGCTGGCGCTGGCACGTGGCGACCGCCCGATTGCCATGCTGTCGGAGAAGCGTGGCACAGTCCTGCCTGAAGGCATCTCTGAGGCGACCATGCGTAAATACATCCGCATTCCTCTGGATGAGGGAGTGGACGTGCCACCAGCGGGGCAAGTTTCCTCCGACCCAGTGGTCCAAGAGGCGTATCGGTTGTGGCCCGAGGTCGACACCATTGTTCAGAACACCGGCTTGACGGTGGTCGCTCTCCAGCGCAAGCTGCACTATCCCACAAACGCTAAAGGAGTTGCGCCTGCCATGTCGTTCATACTCGACTCTGGGGTCGAGATTAGTTGGGGCCGTGCTCGAGATACGCCGGATGAATTTTCCACGAATTCTTTGGGCGGGCCGCTGACCATGAGCCAGAAGGCAGTGCGCCTGATTGCGGTCTTGAAGCAATATCCAGAACTGGCAGGCGTCGGTAGAGTGGTGCTAGACGAGCCTGAGGCCAAGGTTTTTGACCCGCGCGGGGTTCGTTTGCCCCTAACTGGAGACATTCGCTAGACCCTAGGGTGTGGGGAGCCCAGAGTGCTCCGCGGTGCCCGGTCAGCTAATTGGGGTTCCTACTTGCCGAGAGCGCCAAGGTGGTCTAGAATGCTCGGCCATTTCGGCGGAGAACCGCCCTGGAAAGGAAGATGCGTCAAAAGACCTCTCATTTGAATTCGATGACCTATGCCCGTGAGTGGCACTTGGTCGATGCCGAGAACCAAACTCTCGGCCGCATGGCAACACGTATTGCCATGATCCTCATGGGCAAGCACAAGCCGACGCACTCGGATCACTTCGATTGCGGCGACAATATTGTG
Organism: Planctomycetota bacterium; assembly: GCA_024229395.1. Classification (GTDB taxonomy): domain Bacteria; phylum Planctomycetota; class UBA1135; order UBA1135; family UBA1135. The sequence continues at coordinate 58,148 of JAAESM010000033.1, forward strand.
GTTGTTAACGCCGAGAAGGTCCGCGTCAGCGGTCGTAAGGCAGAGGAGAAGACCTACGCACGCGTCACTGGTTACCCAGGTGGTCGTCGTGAAGACTCTTACTCGGAGATGATTGAGGAGCACCCTCATCGCGTCATCCAGAAAGCAGTCAAGCGTATGTTGCCTAAGAACAAGTTGGGCCGTCAACTCATCAAGAAGCTCCACGTCTATGGTGGCCCGGAGCATCCACACGTCGCTCAACAGCCCAAGCCGCTCGTCTAGTAGCGCAGCCTGATGGAAGAAAACAAAACTGAAAACGAAGCCGAGCCTGTCCTAACCATGGATGGTTCCGGTGTCGCAACTGAATCGGTCGCAGGCGAAGGCGAAGAAGTCGTCGTTGAAGTCGACCCGACCGGTCGTCTGATCGAGTCCTCCAAGTCTGGTGGTTTCCACTGGGGCACCGGCCGTCGTAAGAACGCCGTCGCTCGGGTGCGTGTCCGTCCAGGTTCGGGTGAGTTCATCGTCAACGGCAAGGTCCTGAACGATTACTTCCCACGTGGTCTGGATCAGTCCATGTGCCAGTCGCCGTTGAGAACCCTCGAGACCGGTGCCAAGGTCGACGTCTTCGTGAACACCCACGGCGGTGGCAACACCGGTCAAGCTGGTGCGGTTCGCATGGGCCTCGGTCGTGCTTTGCTGGCCCTCTACCCAGATGCCCACCGCACTCTGGCAGAAGCTGGCCACTTCACGCGTGACCCACGAATGGTGGAACGTAAGAAGTACGGTCGTCACGGCGCACGTCGCGGCCACCAGTGGGGCAAGCGCTAAACCCAGCCTTTCCTCCTTACAAGACCGTCGGTTTATCCCGACGGTCTTCTTTTTTTTGCGGTTCCGGTTTGGAAGCTGGCTTCGCCGCGCTAATCTGATAGTCGAATCCTAGAATCGAAACATGGCAGGCCACTCTCACTGGGCAAACATCCAGCGCACCAAGTCCAAGGTGGACGCAAAGCGCGGGAAAGTTTTTAGTCGATGGGCAAAGCTCATCATGGCGGCTGCACGCACTGGCGGCAGCGATATGAGCATGAACCTCGCACTGCGTTACGCAGTGGATCGCGCCAAGGCTGACAACATGCCAAAGGACTCGATCGAGCGCGCCATCAAGAAAGGTGCCGGCGAGTTGGATGGCCAGGTCCTGGAAGAAGTCGTCTACGAGGCCTACGCCAACGGTGGCATTGCCATCATCATCGAGGCGCTGACCGATAATCGTAACCGCACGGCCTCGAACGTCCGCACCGCGCTCACCAAGCGTGGCGGCCAGATGGCCAACAGCGGTTCGGTGGCTTTCATGTTCAAGCGCAAGTCGACCTTCGTGCTGAACCGCGAAGGCCTCGATGAAGAAGAGTTGATGGACGTCGCCCTGGAAGCAGGTGCAGAGGACATCGATACCGAAGAGACAGAGGTCTTCGGCGTGGAGGGAGAACCTGAAAACTTCATGACCCTGACCACTGCTTTTGCCGATAAAGGATGGGTGCCGCTTGATGCTGGTTTGCGTTATGTGCCGGACAACTATGTCCCGGTCGATGACGATGCCGCAGAGAAGCTGCAAAACCTCGTCGACCTGCTCGAGGAAGACGACGACGTCCAAGCCGTACACCACAACGCCGAGTTCCCAGAATAAGAAATGCCTGCCCGCTCCCTGACCATCTTGTCGGCTGACGCCGCCGTTCTTGAAGCCTGTCAAAGTGCTGCTGCCAGCGCTGCTTCGGCAGTCAGTGGTTTCACTGTCATCAACAGCCTCAGTCAGCTTTCTGCAGTGGGCACCATCGAAGGCCTGGTGGTCGTCGACCCAACCTTCATCGCGCCCCTCAGCGTTCAGGAATGGGCACTTGGATTCCTGCGCGAACACCGCGCCTTGTTGTTCCTGCTCACCACCGGCGATGTCGCCGACGCCGATGGCCTGGCTCGCTTCGTCGGTGCCCAAGGTGCTCTGGCAATCCCAGTCAACAGCGAAGCCTTGGCCGAGCGCCTTGCTTCGCCATTCGGTGCACCTACTGGCGTGCGCCCAGATGCACTACCGGTTCCTGATGCGGCAGCCTTGAGCCAGTCGATCGGCGAGATCCTGAAGGGCCGCGAGCCAGAAGCGCGCGAGCGTTTCCTTGATGCCGTAGCTGATAGCGAAACCGGACTGCACACCCCAGAGTTTTGGGAACACCGCCTCGAGGAAGAGTTCAAGCGTTCGAGCCGCTTCCGCTTCCCACTCGGTCTAGCCTCCTTCAGCTGGGATGGCGAAGTCGATGAGGATGTACTCCTGGATCTAGCCGGCATCCTGCTGCTCGACACGCGCGATGTCGATGTCGCCACGCACATTGGTGCACGCACTTTGGTCGCCATGTTGCCGCACACCGGCCCAGAGGGCACGCGTCAGTTCGCGGAGCGTGTCTGGACCGCCATGAAGGCGCGCGGCCTACGTGATCTACTCGGTGAGCCTCTGGATATGGAGTTCTCTGTGGCTGTCGCCCCAGATTCCAGTATCGCCAACTCGCGAGCCTTCCTGGCTTCGGTGTTGCCTCAGGGCAGTACCACCACCGCCTAGGGCCCTTTGCGGTTGGTGGGGTGCGCTCCGCGGTTGGCCTAAGCCAGCTTGCGGGCTAGAATGGCGCTATGAAGCGAGTTCTTCTCCCTCTGCTGGCGTTGTTGTGTTTCGCGACTTTCGCCAGTGCGCAGTTGCCCGCAGGCTCTAAAGCGCCTGCGCTAGAAGCCAAGGACTGGTTTAACCAACCTGAGAACCTCGATTTCGAGGACCTCAAAGGAAAAGTCATTTTTGTCGAGTTTTGGGCCACTTGGTGAGGCCCTTGTAAATCGGTAATCCCGCACCTGGTCGAGGTGTGGGGCGAGTACGAATCCAAGGGCTTGGTTGTCCTGGCTCTCTCTGATGAAGGCGGCTCCACGGTCGAGCCCTACGTCGAAAAACACGGTCTGACTTACCCAACAGGTGCAGGCTCCGGTTCCAAGCGTGGCTTCAAGGTCGGCGGCATTCCAGCTGGCTTCTTGATCGATCACACCGGCATCATCCTTTGGAGCGGCCACCCAGGCTCCAACGATTGGGTGGGCATGTTGGACAAGGCTTTGCTTGCCGCAGAAAACGCCAAGCCCAATTGGGACCCGGGCGAGCGTCCTGAGCTGCTGAAGAAGGCGGTCAAGTTTGCCAAGGCTGGTGAGCTCGGTAAGGCTTGGAAGGAAAGTGAGAACTGCCGCAAGAAGGCGGTCGATTCCCCTGGTTCGATCGAAGCCATCGATCTCTTCCAAACAGATTTCCTAACGCGCGCTGCCACCCGCACCGCGACCTTGGATGAGTTCTACAACAGCGGTACCTACTTCTTGGCTACCGAGTTCCTTGAGGAGCAGATGGCGGTCTTCAAAGGTTCGCCACCAGAAGCCGAATGGAAAGCCATGGTCAAGTCATGGAGCAAGGACAAGGAGATTAAGACCTTGCTGGATTTGGATAAGAAGCGCGTCAAGGCCATGGAAATGGCGTGGGGCGGCAAAGCCGACAAGGCTCAAGCTGCGTTGCTCAAGCTGCGCAAGAAAGCCAAAGGCACGATCATCTTCGACACCATCCAGGGCAACCTGGAAGCCGTCGCTAGCATGTAAATCAAACTAGCGGATTAGAAGTCCGACGATTGCCATTGCAATATAAGGAGTTATGTTCATCTGGGACAAAACTGGGACATAACATTGCATTTAGAGCGGAAAGAAAATGGGATTTGGTGTGCTCGCATCAAGCTTCACTAGTTTTATTTATAAGGAATGCAATAAACCATGCTCCAAGGTCGTATGCAACCATTGTCTCTGGCTGACCGTAAGCAATATCTTGTATGCCTTGGCCAGGTTTTAGATTATCAATCGATCTCAATTTCGATGACATAATTTCTTTTAAATAATTAAAAACTAACCAAGCATTGCAGGGTTTAGTTAAGCATGCTGACTGCAACCGTCTTTTACCTGGCTTCCCTCGCCCAAGATCCTTTGCGCGACCTTGGACATTACGAGGTCGATTCGAAACTCCAACTTCACGCAGTCGCTTCGCGCACGCTCACTTGGCTGACCGGAACTGCCGAGGACAACGACTACATCTCGGTCGGGCGCTACGCGAACTTTTTCGGCTTCGTCAAATTTCGCGTTGCTAGTGGCCATAGCCTAAGTCGCAGTGGCGCCGGCCAAGAGACCTGGTCGGTACTCAACCCTGAGCAGCGCGCCATCCTGGTGGAAACGCTGAGCAATCAGGAGCAAGACTTCTCCGCCGTTTGGCGGAGACGCATTGACATGAATCGTGCGCTGGAAAGCATGATACTGGGGGAGTCCGTCACTCGAGGTGACTTTCTTGCGCTAGGGGCGGACTATGGAAAAGCTGAAGCAGAGTTAGGGGCAACCATCGCCGCGGGGCTAGGTCGCATCGCGGTCGACCTGGATGAACAGCAGAAATCGCAGTTAGTGGCAATGCGAGGGCGCTATCTGAGTGGAAGTGGGGGCGAGTTTCGCCTGGACAAACGTAGTTCTGGGCTGCCTAAATTAGAAAAGGCGGACAAGCAGGAATTGTTGAACCTCAGCTCGCGGTTATTGACCTGGACCACCGGGGCGCCGCAGGACAACGATTTCGAAACCGTCGGCAAGCCCAGCCAGCACTTTGGCTTTGTCAGCCTCCGCGTATCCTCGGGGCATTCGGTTCGGCGCGGTAACGTTGCTCGAGAGGTTTTGGCGCTGCTGGATAAGGATCAGGAAAGGACTCTCCGTGACTATGTGCAAGAGGAGGCCTATTTGTTCCAGCGCTTTTTGGACCGGCGTGCTTTGCTATTGCGTGAGTTGGAAAAAGCACTGACCGGGGAAGAACTTGATCGAAAGAAAATCGCAGAACTGGGGAGGGCAGTTGGCGAGGTCGAAGCCGAAATGACTTTGGGGCAAGCTCATGCGATTTTGGAAGTGCGCGAAAGGTTGTCCGCGGAACAAAGTGAGAATTTGCTGGCCATGCGTGCCAAATATGTGCCAGTGACGGCAGCGGAGGAGGGCGAGGAATGGACAAGCGAAGAGGTGCCGTCGGCTTTGGCTGATCGGCTTCAGCGTGGACGACGCATTTTTGCTCAGTGCGCCTTGTGCCACTCCCCTGGAGCAACTGGCCGGGCCATCGCCCCATCGCTGACCGGTGTTGTGGGGCGTCGCATCGCGTCTACGGATTGGCCTTATTCGCCAGGCATGGTTCAGTTCGCGAAGTCTGGCGGACACTGGACACCGCAGAACCTGGATCGATTTTTGAAACGGCCGCGTGACTTGGTTGCCAATACCACAATGGGTTATGACGGCCTTCCAGGAAAAGCAGATCGCGAAGCCTTATTGGCGTACCTTGCGTCATTAGGCGAGGGTCAAGTGCAGCAGGAAGAGATTGAGGCAGTCGAGCCCGTAAGTCAGGCGCCTCCCAATATTCTTTTCTTACTTTCCGATGACCAGGGTTGGGATGGGCTAGCCGTCGAGATGATTCCCGGCGAGCCAATGTCGTCGAACTCAGATGTGCGCACGCCGAATTTAGAACGACTTGCCGCACAAGGCATGCGTTTTTCTGCCGCCTATGCCCCTGCGTCCGTCTGTGCGCCAACGCGCGCTAGCTTGGTGACTGGGAAGACTCCAGCACATTTGGGGTGGACGAAGGCAGCAAAGTCGTTGACTGCCGCTGACGGGCGCCGAATGATTCCGCCGATAACCCCCAAGAACTTAGCCGTAGATGAGGTCACCATTGCGGAGTTGCTGCAAACCAAGGATTATTTGACGGCGCATTTTGGAAAATGGCATCTTGGCGGCGGCGGGCCGGGTCGACATGGGTTTGAAACTCACGATGGCGATACAGGCAACCGCGACGCCGAGCAGTTCGTAGACCCCAATCCAGTTGATATTTTTGGAATGGTGGACCGCACGATTGAGCTAATGCAGCGCAGTATCGACGAGGACAGGCCGTTCTACGCACACCTCTCCTTTCACGCATTGCACTACCCTGAGAATGCAATGAAGGAGACGCGTGCAGAAGTCGAAAAACGAGTCGGTCAGCGCAATGAAAAAGAACTGGGGCGCCTTGCGCTTGCTCAGGATCTGGATACCGGAATAGGTCGTTTGCTGGACGCCCTCGACAGTTTGGATTTGAGCCGGAACACCTACGTGGTTTATATGTCAGACAATGGCGCTGGCGGTAACAGGCGTAAATATCTTTCCGGCGGCAAAGGTGGGCTAGGCGAAGGGGGGATTCGTGTACCCTTTCTGGTTCGCGGTCCTGGGATCGCAGCACAATCCCATAATGAGGCCCGAATTGCTGGCTTTGACTTGTTTCCAACTTGGCTAGACATCGCTGGATATGAAGGGGTTGTTCCGGAAGATTTAGATGGCGGTAGTTTGTTGCCCTTGTGGCTCGGAAAGACCGAGTCGGTGCGCCGAAGAGAATCTGATTTATTGTTTCATTTCCCCCATTACCAGGGCCAAGTGACACCGCAAAGTGCCCTGTTTGTCGACAACCTAAAGGTCGTTTTGGGGCATGAAGATGGGACGATTTCTCTTTATGACATCGCCAAAGATCCCGGCGAATGGCAAGACCTCTCGGCGAGTCGGCCGGAACTCGCGAAAGAACTTGGCGATAAATTGCGTGCCCGGCTGAAAGGGAATGGCGCATTGCTCCCTAAGCTGAATCCCGATTTTGATCCCGATAGGCAGCCCCAACCAAAAAAGAAGGGCAAGGGGAATTCGCGCTAGATGCGGAGTATAAAATTGGAAGTAGTATTCTCGTAGATATGAGTGAAGTCTTAAATGGAAGTGGGCGCGCTAGCCGGAATTAAATTCTTGACACTCCTATATGGCTGAGCCAAAATTTGACCATGAACACTGCTTCTAGTGTTCTCCGCAAACTCTCAGCACTCCCTTAAAGGGAAAATGGTGCGCCCGGAAGGATTCGAACCCTCGACCGTCGGATTACTCCTCCGCCAGCAGGAAGTCGGCGATCTTCCATTCGATGCCGATCTCCAGACCGATGACCCGGTCTTGTTGCACACCGCGCAAGACCGGGTCATTCAATTCCACACTTAGATTAGTGCGGTGAATGTCGACCAGCTCGCTAGGGTGTTGCTCGATCAAATTGCCGCGCGGCTCAGGGCGGTCGTCCTCGTAGATGTCGAAGTAGTTCTGGGACATCATCACCAAGCCAATCAACTCCTTATTGTTATGACCCCACCAGACGATTTGGCCAGGCTCGCCACGCTGCACCCGCATGGGTTCGAGCTTCCATGCAAAGCGACTGGCTAGTCCGAGCTCCTCGCGCATCTGCGGACGCGCGAGCAGATAGAGGCTCAGGTCCGCGCCGTAGCGTTCCTTGAGGGGGGCGCCGAAGCAGCGATACTCGGCCACGGCATCATCCAGGGCGATCGCTGCAAAGAAACTGTGGCCGCCGGCGGTGGCGCTGTGGAAATCTGGCGCCAAGACGCGGGCATGAACTTCCGGTGGCACCTGGCAGGCAGGCAAGAGCCCAGCAAGGGCGAGGAGGAGCGGCAACCAACAGCGCATACGCGTATATTGGGGAGTCCACCATGACAGGGCAAACCATGATTCGACTATTCCTCAGCTTCGCGCTGCTCGGCTGCTTGGCCTTGAGCTGCAGTGGGTCGGATTTGCCCGCAGGCGAGGGCCTAGTCTTCCACGAGACTGTTGCCGACGTCGGCGAGTTGTGGTCCGGCGAGGTCCGAGAGCTGGAGTTCCCTTTTGCAGTGGTCGAGAGCCCAGTAACGTTCTCCTCTGCGCTGCCGACCTGCGCCTGCTTGAAGCCGCAGATGATGGTTGAGGGGCAACCCTATGTGTATGGCCAGCAGATTGCCGCAGGCAGCGAGGGTGTGCTCAAGGTGGTCTACGACACCGCCGGTTTCAGTGGTCGTAAATTCACCGATGTCCACTTCAAGGGACAAGGTGAGGGCTTAAAGCAGAAGATTGAGGTGCGTAGTTGGCTGCGGTCGTGGTTTGAGATGAGTCCAAAGACTGTTGATTTCGGCCAGATCGACGGCGAGACCGAGCAGATCATGAAGATCACGGTGCGCGGTCAGAAGCCCTTCAAAATCACCAAAATGCTCAGCCAGTCGCCACCTATGGAGGTGCGCGGGGTGCCGTCGGCCGCGTCCAGCCTGGAGCAGGTGATCGAGATCGTGGTGCCCAAAACCACCGCAGAAGGCCGTCACGTTGGTTTTTTTAACTTTGCGACCGACTATCAGGGCTACAGTTTCCGCCTTGGGGCTGGTTATCAAGTTGCCGCAGCGCTCTGGACGATGCCCGATAAACGCTTACTGCTAGGGGAGTTAGCCTCAGGGGTGGAGCATTTCTCGGTGATTGAGGTGGGCGCGCGCAAGGGCCAGCTGGGGCTGCCCGAGATCTCCTTCAGCGACTTGCCGGGAGCTGCAGTAGAGGTGGAAAAACTCGCGTCTGAAGGCAGATATCGGGTACATTTAAGATTACTGCCGGAATCCACGAAAATTAGTGGAGAGCTGTTGTTGTCCCTGCCCTACACCGTAGATGGGCAACTGCAGAACGTTGAACGACGCATTCAAGTGTTCGGCGTGGTTCGGAAACCGTAAATCAAAGATGAAATTGAATCTTGTGACTCTGCTCCTGCTGGGCTTATTGCCTGCATTGGGGGCTTGTTCCGATGACCCGAACAATCCTGCTTCGACTGGGATCGGTGAGATCGCCGAAGGTCGTTCGCGCAGTGACATGCGCATGCAAAAATTGGAGATCAACCTCGGCACGGTATTCCAGCGTATGAGCTACGATTTGGAATTCCCATTCGACGTGAATGGTCCTGACCCGATCATCATCGAAGAGATCGGGACTTCATGTGGTTGTACTTCCGCCCGCATTCGCCCGGATTGGGACCCCGATTTTGAGGGCGAGTTCTGGCCTTTGGAGCAACCCATTCCTGCCGGTGCCAAAGGCGCGGTGGTGGCGATCTTCGATGGCAGCCTCTACAAGGAAGAGAAGGCGTCCACCATCACCATTCACGGCAACTTCTTGTCCAACAAGGTGACCCTTGGTGTAGAAGCCTTCATTGAACCGGTCTTCCATGTCGAACCTGCCGGAGTGAATTTCAGAGAACTTCAATTGACGGATTTGGCAAAAGCGCCGGTCGTGAAACAAGTCAAGGTCACTGCAATGAAGCCATTCCAGATTACGCGCTGGAGTCGCGTGTCGCCGGGTTTCCTGGTCAAGGAAGTCGGTGAAGCCCAAATCCTGGAAGAAGGGCGTATGTCACGCACCTACGAGGTCATCGCCACTTCCGATCTGGAAGAAGGCCGGCTCAACACCAGCATCATCGCAGAGACAGATCTGGATGAACGCCTGGAGTGGGTGGTCTCTGCACATGTGGTCGGCCCAGTCAAGTATTCACCGGTGACCACACAAATCGCCTTCGGTGTGGTAAATGCTGGCAAGGCCGTCAAGCGTAAGCTCACGGTCGAGTCCACCGGTCCGGTTATTCCTGAACCAACTTTCGAGATCGTCGGCAATATTGCTAAGGTCCTTGAAGCTCATTTGGAGACTGGTGTCGAAGGTAAGAAGTACGTGATTCGGATGGCCATCAACAAGGATGGCGCCGCCGGACGGTACGATGGCTTGTTGCGCGTGAGCTTCCCTGCCAGCACCAACATTCCCACGCGCGAAGCCATTCTGAAGGCATTGATTCGCTGATCCAAACTTTTGCCCTGCATCAACCTTGAAACTCATCCCACTTGTTCTGTTCAGCTTCGCGCTGGCTTCTGTTGCTTGTTCCAAGCAGGTTGATATGACCGTCACCAATGCCGACGGCACCAGCACCACCGTAAGTATCACGGACTCACATGACCACGAGGCCCACGCGAACGAGGCGCAGTTGCCCGCTTCGCGCAGTGATCTGCAGGTCGAGAATCACGACATGGACTTGGGCAAGGTCTTTCAGCAACAGACCTACGAAGTTGAGTTTCCTTTCGTGGTCAACGGCCCTGATCCGATCCTGATCTCGGAGATTGATTCCTCCTGCGGTTGCACCAAGCCTGGTATTCGCCCGGACTGGGACCCTGACTTTGAAGGCGAATTCTGGCCGTTGAATCGTGAGATTCCTGCCGGGGCCAAAGGCGCCATCGTCGCCACTTTCGATGCGCAGCGTTACGAGCGCGTGAAGGCGTCGACCATTACCGTGCGCGGCAACTTCATGTCGAAGAAGGTCGTGGTCAATGTGACTGCTTACGTGCAGCCGGTGTTCGAACTGATGCCGCGCAATATTACCTTCGGCGAGTTGCATATCTCGCAACTCGGTAACGCTGAAGTCAGGCGCGAGATCAAGGTGACCGGCATGCAGGAGTTCGAGATTGTGCGTTGGCGCAAGGTCACTCCTGGCATCGAGGTCGAGGAAATCGGAGAGGCCGTCAAGCTTGATGATGGGCGCATGGAGCGCAACTTCAAGGTTACCGCTTCCAGCGTCTTGCCGGAAGGCCGCTTGGCTTCCAGCCTGATTGCCGAGACCACTTTGGGCGTTGACCTGGAGTTGTTGATGAATGGCAATGTGCTCGGCGCCATCAAGTTCGCACCGCAGCGACGCATTGCCTTTGGTATCTTCGATCAAGGCAATAGCCGCACGCGCACGGTGAAGATGGAATCGATGGGAATAGAGATCCCAGAACCCCAGGTGGAGGTGATCGGCGACGCCGCCAAGGTCATGACTCCGGTGGTAAATGCCACCCAAGCCGGAAAACTCTACGAAATCAAGATTTCCATCGGTGATACCGCACCTGCGGGCAGTTATAACGGCATCTTGCGAATCTCCTTCCCCGAGGCTTCCGGCCTCCAGAAGAAGGAAATCGTCCTGAATGCCCGCATCCGCTGAACACTTTGAGGAAAAAACTCGGTGAAATCCTGATTGCCTCCGGGGCAATCTCCGAAGAGCAATTACGCTCAGCCTTAGCGCTGCAAAACCAGCGTACGGTGTTGATTGGTCAAGCCCTCATTGAGCAGGGTGCCACCGATGAACAGACCGTTTATCGGGCACTGGCCAAGCAAGCACGCTTGCCCTTCGTCGACCTGGCCGAGCGTACCCCGCCGTCGCGGTTGACCGATCTGCTTGACAGTAAGGCTGCATGGGAGCTCGAGGCCATCCCGGTCGCCGAGAAGGATGGTGACTTAGTCGTCGCGGTCGCCGATCCGCAGAAAGTCGTGGTGGTGGACACGCTGCAATTCCTGCTGGATCGCGGCATCCTGCTGGCCATGACCACTCCCGAAGGCTTGCGTGGTGCCTTGACTCGCGTCTTTGGCGAACAAGAGCATGCTGCCAGTGGCCGAGCCGCCGCTGTTGAGGGCCACGCCGACGAGGCCCCGATCGTGCGCTTGGTCAACAAGATGTTCGAGGAAGCCGTGCAGATGCGCGCCTCGGATATCCATATCGAGCCCTTTATCGACCGTGTCCGCATCCGATATCGGGTCGATGGCACGCTAAAGGTGGCAGCAGAACATCCCGTAGATGTGTATGCCCCCTTGATTAGTCACATCAAAGTCGGCGGTGGTCTTGATATCGCCGAGAAACGACGTCCACAGGATGGGCGGATCGAGCATCGTGTCGCTGGACGTGAGCTTGATGTGCGTGTTTCGCTGCTTCCGAGTAGCCACGGGCAGACTTGTGTGATGCGTTTGTTGGATCGTGAAGCCAACCTCATCTCGCTGAGTGATCTCGGCATGAGTGAAGAGGCCAAAGAGTGGTTCGAACATCTGATCGAGCGCCCGCACGGTATCTTTTTGGTCACAGGCCCAACCGGTTCTGGTAAGACCACCACTTTGTATGCGGCGTTGCAAACCTTGAACCGCCCCGACAAGAAGATCCTCACCGTCGAGGATCCGGTCGAATACCGCATCCAGGGCATCAACCAAGTGCAGGTGCACCCGCGCATCGGCTTGGATTTCTCGCGCGTCTTGCGAGCCTTCTTGCGCCAAGCACCGAACGTGGTGTTGGTCGGTGAGATCCGCGACCGCGAGACCGCCGAAGTCGCGATTCAAGCTTCCCTGACTGGACACATCGTATTCTCCACGGTGCACACCAACGATGCACCGAGTGCGGTCACGCGTCTGCTTGATATGGGCGTGCCGCCATTCTTGATCGCAACATCCTTGCAGGGAGTCTTGGCGCAACGTCTGATGCGTCGGCTTTGTTCTGAATGCAGTACGACCAAAGACGCCGGTCTGTTGGATGCCCAAGTCTTGGGCGTGGAGGCGGGCAGCAAGGTTTCGCGTCCACAGGGTTGCCGTAAATGTGGGGGCACCGGCTACAAAGGTCGATTGGGCGCCTTCGAATGGCTGGAGATGGATGAGGCTTTACGCGAGGCGCTGTTCCAATCTTCCGACCCGAACCACTTCGTGGCTGCAGCGAACAACTCCGAGCGTTGGCGCCCCTTAGTGGATGACGCCACTGCCAAAGCACGCGCTGGTTTCACCACGGTGGAAGAAGTGCTGCGCATAACCAAGGTTGCTGTCGCGGATGAAAGTGCAGCCCCTGAGTCTGAAGAAACTTCCGCATCGATTCCTGCACCGACCGAGGTGAAAACAGATGAGTGATACCAACATTGAACCTGGCAGCTTGATTGATGAGTGGCTGCAGTCCGTAGCGACCATGGAGGCTTCTGACCTGCACGTCGGTGCTCGCCGTCGGCCCATGATGCGAGTTTCGGGCACATTGACGCCTCTTTCCGAAGCGATCCTCACGCCGGAACTTACCGAAGAAGTTTGTCTTGGCATTGTTCCCAAGCGCAAGCTCGAAGAGGTTCATGAGACGGGTTCTTGTGACTTCTCCTTCGAACATAATCACGACCGTTATCGCGCCAACGTCTTTCGCCAGCGTGAGTCCTGGGCTTTGGTCTGTCGTCGCTTGCCGGCCGACCGCCTGACCTTCGAGCAGATTGGCGCACCACCGGTCCTGCAGGCCCTAGCGCACTTGCCACGTGGCTTGATCCTCATCACCGGTCCTACCGGTTCGGGTAAGACCACCACGCTAGCTTCGTTGATTCACGAGATCAACGAGCATCGTTCCGAACACATCATCACGCTTGAGGACCCGATCGAATTCCTGCATGAATCGCAGATGTCGGTGGTCAACCAACGTGAGATCGGAGAAGACACCACGTCGTTCTCCGAGGCGCTGCGCCGCGTCTTGCGTCAAGACCCCGACGTCATCATGTTGGGTGAGATGCGTGACTTGGAAACCACCGCAGCCGCAATCACCGCTGCAGAAACCGGTCACTTGGTGTTCGGCACTTTGCACACCACGGGTGCTGCACGAACTGTAGACCGAATTATTGACCAATACCCGAAGGAGTCTCAAGAGCAAGTGCGTGCGCAGTTGTCGGTATCCTTGCAGGCGGTGGTTTCGCAGGTGCTGGTGAAACGCGCCGACGGTCAGGGCCGTAAGAGTGTGTTCGAGATCATGGTGCGCAACTCGGCGATTGAGAACCACATTCGAAAGGGGGAGACATTCAAAATTCCATCGGTCATGCAGACCCAGCGCCGCATTGGCATGCAGCTGTTGGATGACCACCTGTTCGAGTTGGTCAACGATGGCACCATCACGCGCGAGACAGCCTTCCAATACGCACAGTTGCCTAACGACTTGCGCCAGCGCTTGTCTGTGAACTAGAAAACCCATGGTTCAAGACCACAAACTCATCGGCAAAATCCTCGTCGAACTCGGCGTGGTGGGGATGGGGCAAATCCAAGCGGCGTTGGCAGAACAACGTCGGATGGGTGGGCGCCTCGGTGGTCTACTGATTGCCAAGGGAGCCATCACCGAAGAAGACCTGTCACGCGGCTTGGCGATCCAACAAGGCCTGCAATGGTTGCCGGCGGAAGAACTTCGCCCAACCGATGATGCAGTCGCATTGCTGGATGCCGGCACTGCGCGTGCATTCGGTGCCTTGCCGTTGGATCAAGTCGATGGCGTGTTGCGCGTTGCCTTGGCCGATGCCGAATCCCTGCCCTTGTTGGGGGATCTGGAGAGCATCAGCGGTTGTCGCATCCAAGCGGTGTTAGCTGCCCCGGAAGCGATCGCGTCGGCAGTAGACACGGCTTACCAACGCCACGCCGAAGTTAAGGCTGCTGCCGAAGTCGAAGCCAGCGAGGCCGCACCGATCGTGCGCTTGCTGGAGCAGATCCTGACACGCGCCGTGCGTGACCGTGCCGCCGACATCCACTTCGAACCGTACCAAGGCACCTTCCGCATTCGTATGCGTTCCGACGGTGTGCTGTATGAGATCGATCCGCCGCCCGCACACTTGGCCACAGCAATCGTCTCGCGCATCAAAGTGCTGGCCGACTTGGATATCTCCGAGACGCGCATGCCCCAAGACGGGCGCATCGACATGGTGCTGGATAACCACCGCATCGACTTCCGTGTTTCAACGGTGCCAACCCAAGGCGGCGAAAGTGTTGTTTTGCGTCTGCTTGACCGACGCAACTTGCAGTTGGATTTGGGTGCCCTTGGTCTGAGTCCCGATGAAGACCTCAAGCTGCGCGATTTTATCGGCCGCCCGCACGGCATCGTATTGGTCACTGGTCCAACCGGTTCCGGTAAGACCACCACGCTGTATTCCTTGCTGAGTCAGGTCAATGATCCAGATCGTAAGATCCTCACGGTAGAAGACCCGGTCGAATATGACTTGGATGGCATCGTGCAGGTTCCAGTTCACGATGAGATCAACGTGACCTACGCGCGCATCTTGCGCACCATGTTGCGTCAAGACCCCGACATCATCATGGTCGGTGAGATCCGTGACCCAGAGACCGCGCAAATCGCCGTTGAGGCCGCGCTGACCGGTCACTTGGTGTTGAGCACCTTGCACACCAATGATGCGCCTTCCACCGTCACACGCATGGTGGACTTGGGCGTGGAGCCCTTCCTGCTGGCCGCCACGATCGAAGGCATCGTCGCGCAGCGCTTGGTGCGGACTATTTGCAAGCAGTGCGCTGAAGATTACACCCCTGAAGACAAGGTCTTCACCCAACTCGGCATGAGCCCCGGCGAGACCATGAAACATGGTGGGGGCTGTGCGGAATGTCACTTCACTGGTTACTCCGGGCGCACCGCCATCTATGAAGTGTTGCCGATGGACCCAGCCCTCAAAGAGCAATTCTTGGAAAACCCAAGCACCTTGCTCTTGCGCGAGTTGGCCCGGAAGCGCAAGATGAAAACCCTGCGGGAGCGTGGCATTGAGCTAGCCCGCGAAGGTCGCACCACTTTGGAGGAAGTTCTCCGAGGAACCCAGGGCGACGAATCCTGAATCGATGGCTCGAATCCAGCGCAAGGTCCCTGCGGCACGTCGTGTGCCCAATCAATCTACCCCGCATAAAGGCGGTGGTGGCGAAGAAGAAACGCGCTTAGTCAAGCGCAAGGTTCCGCTGAAGCACATTGTGCAATTCACGCGGATGCTTGCCACCATGACGGAAGCCGGTCTTCCGATCTTGCGTAACCTGAAGATCCTGTCGAACCAGTGGCCCGAAGGTCGCTTCCGCGATTCGATCCTCGATGCCTGCGATCTGGTCGAGGAAGGCCAGCCCTTATCGGATGCGCTGGCACAGTCGCCTGAGGTCTACGACCAGCTTTACGTCAACATGGCGCGCGCCGGTGAAGCCGGCGGTATGCTCGACCAGGTCTTCGATCGCTTGGCCAATTTCCTCGAGCGTTCGCAATCGGTCAGAGATAAGACCAAGTCGGCTTTGACTTACCCAATCGTGATCATGGTTGTGGCATTGGTCGTAGTGTCGGCCCTTATGCTGTTTGTGATTCCGAAGTTTGCCGAGTTGTACAAGGAGATGGACATGGTCTTGCCTAAGCTCACGCAGGTAATGATCGCCATCAGTGGCTTCATGACTGAATTCTGGTACGTCGTGCTTGGCGTTCCGATTCTGCTATGGATGACGCACGCTCTGTTGTACCGACGCAGCTACGGTTACCGCCGCGGTTGTCATGCGATAAGTCTACGCATGCCAGTGGTCGGTGCCATGTCGGAGAAGAGCCAGGTGTCGCGATTCGCCACTACCTTCGGCACTTTGATTTCCAGTGGTGTGCCTCACCTCGAGGCTTTCGATATCACCCGTGGCGCACTCACCAACGAGGTCTATCGGGAATCAATCGAGGACATCCGCGAGGAAGTCCGTGAAGGAGAAGCAATCGCAGCTTCGTTGGAATCTTCTGAGCGTTTCGATGACCTAGTGGTCGCAATGGTCGAAGTCGGTGAAGAAACCGGTGAATTGGACCGCATGTGTATCCGCCTTGGCAATAGCTACGAGGAGCAATACACGCGCGCCTTGGACAACATGCTCAAGTTGATCGAACCCATCATGCTGGTTTTGCTTGCCGGCGTCGTTGGCTCCATTGCCTTGGCCTTGTTCTTGCCACTGTTCGGCCTGCTAGAGGAGTTCGGGAAAGCGGCGTGAGGCCGACAACCGATTCTGCCCGCTCAACCAAGCCGCCACCTACGGTAAGCTGGACCTAGTTCCATGAGTCTGCGTCTGCGCCTGATCCTCGCATTGGTACTGGTGAATGCCGCCGTGCTGGGAACCTTGGCGTGGTGGACCGCCGAACGCGAACAGGATCGTCAACGCCTCGAGGACAAGCGCCTTGGCGAGCTGCAATCGCGCCTAACCGAATGGGCGGTGCCGACTTTCCGCATCGATGAGATCGACGATCTCACCACCATGTTGGAGTGGCCGCTGTGGTCGCAGTTCGACGATGCCATGATCATCGATACGCGCGTTTTGGCTTTCGAAGGTGGCACGGTGCCGATCGGTATCTTCTTGAACCCACTTGGCCGACGTCATCGCACGCGTGCCTTCCCGGTGACCAGCGTAATCGAGGCGGTGGTACGTGCCACCGAAGAGAACCGCACCATTGCCGTAGCTGGTGGTCTGGCGATTCCATTGACCACGTACGAACCTTTCGCGGCCGAGCAACATCCATGGGGCGGCTTGTATGTGGCTATGCCCTTGCGTGAAGCCACCGATGGAGCGTGGGCGCGCGTATTGCTCGCAGCTCTTGCCGCTACCTTAGTTGGTGGTTTGGTGATCATGGCCTTGGTCAACAGCCTGGTGTTGCGTCCGGTCGAACGCTTGGTGAAGGTCACTGAATCCTTCGGCAAGACTGACCCAGCGCCACCATTGCCTTCGGTTGGTGCGCCGGAAGTTGTCACCCTGGCCAATAGCTTCGATCAGATGATGCAACGCATCAGTGGCTTCACGGTTGAGATGGAGCAGGAAGTCGAAGCCGCAACCAAGAAGGTCTTGGAAGCCGATCGACTTGCCGCACACCGCGAACGCATGGCAGCTATGGGTGCTTTGGCCGCAGGTGTGGCGCATGAAATCAACAGTCCCTTGGCCGGCGCGCTGTATGGATTGGAAGTGCTGCGCCGCGACGCCGCCAACGACAAGAGTCGTCAATATGGCGAACTGATGCAGGAAGCCCTGGAACGCATTCGCGACTTGGTCCAGCGTCTGTTGCAGTTGTCCCCAGGCAAAGCCGATCAAGCCAGCGCGGATGTGGGGCGCCTGCTGGAAGACCTGCGTGCCTTCTTAGCCAGTCGTTTGCGCAAGCATTCCTTGCAAGTCGAATTGCCTGAAGAAGACTTCAGTGTTTCGGCAGCTCGTGGCGATCTATTCCCATTGCTGCTGAACTTGCTGCAGAATGCCCTGGATGCTCTTGACGAGCAACCCAACGACTTTGCCGGCACCATCACAGCACGCGGTGAAAACGGCGAAGAGGGGCGCACACGCATCATCATCGAGGACAACGGACCGGGCGCACCGGCCGACATTCTGCCGCACCTGTTCGAACCATTCTTCACATCCAAGGGCGTCGGCCGCGGCACTGGACTAGGGCTGGCGATCGCACATGCTTCGATGCGTCGCCTTGGTGGCAGCATTCAGGCCGAAAACTGCCAGCAGGGTGGCTTCAGGGTAGTGCTCGAGTTTCCACCTTCCGTGGCGCAAAAGAATGACCTAGGGCCAGCCGTGGGAGAGAGCTAGAAGTGAGTCCAGCCTTATGGGGCATGATCGCCTTATTGTGCGGATCAGCCTGCTTCTCCGGCTCGGAAGCCGCCTTGTTCACGCTTGCTTCGGCACGCGGCAAGGATGTCGCCGACACTCCGCGGTTTGCCCGACGCCTGCTCGCCGACCAAGTCGGTGCCTTGACCACCATCCTGTTATTGAACCTGGTGGTGAACCTGGGCTTCTTCGCCATGACTCATGCATGGTCGCATCAACAAGAGAACACCAGCACCTTGTTGATCAATATCATCGCCATCGTCGCAATCGTGTTGTTCGGCGAAGTGCTACCTAAGGTTATCGCGCACCGTTTCCCGCGCACTGCCGCCAGTGTGTTGTTGCTGCCGGTAAACCTCGCCCACATTCTGCTTGGCCGGATTTTGCGACCGCTGGGCCGCAACTGGGGCAAGGGTAGGATTCGTCAAGCACCCTTGGATAGCGGTCAGACTTCGGACCTGCTCAGCGAATCGCAGGAACAGGTCCTTGAGGAGAGCGAGTTCGACCTCATTACACACCTGCTCGAATTCGGCGAGCTCCGTGCTGGTGCTTTGCGTCGCGCGCTTGGCAGCATTCCGCGCTTGGATGTGACCCTGCCGCTGCCAGAAGCCATTGCCAAACTCATCCAGATGGGGGAGCCGTGGGCTGCCGCCGTCAACAGCAATGGCGACATTCTCGGTTTGCTCGACCGCACCCGTCCGTTGCAAGGCAAGACTGTGGCCGAAGCTATGCGCAGTGTGCCGATCCTGCCGGAAGTGGCTCCAGTCGCCGCTGGCGTGCAACAACTGCGCGCCAGCGGTGGTCCCTTTGTGTTGCTGGTCGATGAATATGGTCAATCGGTCGGCATCATCGAACGCGGACGTTGGGCTGATACGCTGCTCGATCGTCTGCCAGGAGTGGCGCGTGGATTGGATTCACCGATTACCATGGGCAGTGGCGGACGCTGGCAAGTCGATGCTGCCTTGCCGTTGCACGACTTCATCGATCGCTTCGGCCACCCCGGCGAGTTCGACGTTCGCCTCGATACCATCGGCGGCCTTGTTGCCGAGAAGCTCGGGCGCATGGCTGAGGTCGGCGATGTGGTGTTGTTGGAAGGCACCAAGTTACGTTTTGAGATTCGCGTAGCCGAGTGTTCCGAAACGCGTCCGTTGTTGTTGGAAATCCTGGTCTTGCATGACGCCGGTGGCTCTGAAACGGACCCATCAAGCAAACCCAGCAACCCAGCGGAGGAACTCTCATGAGTGCCTTGCTTGTCTTACTCGTAGCTCTTGCATTCTCTGGCATGTTCGCCGGTTCGGAAACCGCCTTCTACGGTTTGAACCGATTACGTTTGCGTCACGACGCCTCCACGTCGCGCGCCGCTGCATTGCTTGAGAAGGTCTTGCGTTCGCCAAGTGCTTTCTTGGCTACCTTACTGATTGGCAACAACATCGCCAATGACTTGGCCGTCCATGCCGCCACTGCCATGGGGGTGAACCTTGGCTTGGAACGACCGGAATTCTGGTCGACCATCCTGCTGACGCCATTAGTCTTCGTATTCGGCGAGGTCCTGCCCAAGCAAGTCTTGCTGGACTCACCGCGCCTGATGCTGCACTTCTCGGTGCCGCTGGCTATCGTGCGTTTGCTGTTCTGGCCAATCACGGCGCCGCTGGCAGCTATGGCGCGCCGTTTGGATAGCAGCTCCACTGGTGCCAGTCCGTTGGCACGTCGCCAGTTCGAGGCCCTGTTGCAAGAAGGGGAAAGCCATGCGCCCGGTGAAGCGCGCGTCATGAAAGCCGCCCTGCGCGCCTTGGACTCACGTGGCAAGGGCCTGCGTAGTTTCTTGCGCTTTGACTTGCCCAAGCTGCGTGCTGACTGTGGCCACGAAGATGCACGCGAGCGTCTCGGCCGCAGTGTCGACGCCCTTGCCCTTTTTGACCATGGATCTGGCCCGCCTTCACTGCTTTTGGGCACCCGCCTGGTCGACGCGGACCCCAATCGGCCGCTCGCCAGCTTCACGATTCCACTCCTGCGCCTGTCGCCAGAGCTCGATCTGGCCGCCGCTGTGGCCGAAATGCGCACATATAAGGTCGCCTTCGCCTGGGTTGAGAAACCGGGGGAGTGGGCGGGACTATGTGATCTCGAATATGCTTTGGCGCGGCTGCTTGCACCCGCCCCTCCTGTAGAGCCTACTCAATCATGACCACTTCACGCCTCACATCCCTCGCCGCGCTGCTTTGCGCAGGCTTGCTTGGTGCCCTTTTGGTGCACATGCTGAACCCGGAATCCGTTCAAGCTCAAGGCGCCGACGGCGGCCGTCGCTATGTCGCGGTCACTGGGAATTACATGGAGGGAGTGTCTCTGCTGTACGTTCTGGACCAAGAGACTCAGCACCTGGCGGTCTATGAGGCCCGTGGCGGGGCCAGTAACTCGCATCGCATCCAATTCGTCGGTGCGCGCAACATCGAGCTCGATATGCAGCTCGACGGATACAACGACGAATCCGACCTGACCCACCAGGAGCTCGAGAAGGAGTTCCGTAAGTCAGGTATTCCTGTCGGCCAAGATGGCACAAAGGCAGGCGGATAGGTATCCTTGGAGACCCGCGCAGCTAAACTTGCGCTGGAACCCGTCCTAACTTAACCAGGAACCCAAACAGATCCCGTGACCGAAAGCGATTTTTCCTCCTTTGACGACGCCCTCAAGAAGCTCGAGCTTGAGGAAGAAGATCTTAAACGGCTGATTTCGGCCGGTGAAATTCGCGCCTTCCGTGAAGGCTCGAACATGCGTCTTCGCGTCGAAGACGTTTCCAAGGTAGCTGACCAGCTCGGCATCGGCGGTTCCGTCGATGAAGAAGATGCTGGCGAACTGCTCGAAGTCGAAGACCTCGTCCTTGACGAACTCGACGACGCAGGCATGGCTACCACCCAGTTGTCTGAAGAAGACACCCTGCTCGACGACGCCGTCGAAGAGCTGGAAGTCGCTGATGAGGCGCCAGCTGCTGTTGCTGCAACTCCACGTCGCTCTAGCGGCCGTGCTGCTGCCGCCGCTGCAGGTCCTGACACTGCCGATGAGGGCAACGGCATGCGTGCTGCCCTGATCATTACGTGCGTGCTGATGGTCTTCGGCATTCCTTTCGCAATCGACATGGTGAACGGTACCGCTTCTGGCGTGACCGCCAGCGTCGTCGATATGCTGTCTGGCAAGTAGACCGAATCCGCGTGATCCGACAGGCTCCAATCCTGCTGCTAATGCTCGGGATTGGAGCCTGTACGCGTTCTGAGGCCCCAGTCCTGCCAGATCCTATTCTGCGCCTCGAATCCATGTTGTTGGCGCCACCTGCCATCCTGCTTGGCGATTGGTTGTTGGTCGGTCGTTATGAGGTCACCCGCGAGGAGTTCGGCCTCGCCGCCGATCCACGCGGCGCCAATCTGCCGGTGGTCATGATCAGTTTCGAGGATGCCGCCATTTGGAGCGAGGAACGCGGCGTGCGTTTACCGACCATGGAGGAGTGGCAATATCTCGCCTCCGATTCCGGCACGCTGACCACCATGTCGGCCAACTCGCGCAACGGCCTACCGCTCGACTTGGGCCACCCCTTGCCGGTCGGAGTCTTCGAACGTGGTCGCACCTCCCTCGGTGCTTACGATTTCTACGGCAATGTGCGCGAATGGGTGCACGACCCGAGCATTGATCGTTTCTACGCCTGCGGTGGTTCTTATGCCTCGCGCGACGCATCCTCTTTCGAGTGGGAGCAGTTGCAGGTGGAACCCAGTGAACGCGCTGCCGACATCGGCTTTCGCTATGTTGCCGACGCCACCACTTACTTCCGCGATGAAGTTTTGCCGTACTGGGATCAACTTGGTCCTGAACAACGCGAGCAACTGAAGTTGATCCTGTCCGATTGGCGCGGACCTTCGCGTGTGGCATTGGCCGTGCGCCTGGAAGTCATCGGCGCACCGCAGGACTTCTGCGATTTCGTGAGCAGCGAATGAAGAAAGGCGACCTGCGCTCTTTGCTGGAGATTCATGGCTTGCGGCCCAATGCGCGCTTTGGCCAGAACTTTCTGGTCGACCCGGCCTTGCTGAAACGTATCCCTGAAGATGCCGGAGTCGAGGCGGGGGATTCCGTTTTGGAGGTTGGTCCTGGAGCGGGAGCTCTCACCTTTGAGTTGCTCGCCATCGGCGCCAAGGTCTGTGCAGTCGAGTTGGACCGTGGTTTGGCGAACCTGTTGCGAGAACGCTTCGCCGAGGAGTTGAACAGTGGCCAACTGCAGTTAATCGAAGGAGATGCGCTGGGCAAGGACGAGACCTTGCACCCCGAGGTCGAAACTTGGTGGCAGCAGCTAGAGGCACCGCCGCGTTTGGTGGCGAACTTGCCGTACTCGATTTCCGGTCCTTTCCTGGCTCGCTTGCCCGGTCGGGCTTTGGCCGGCGCCACCTTATTGTTGCAACGGGAAGTCGCCGACAAAGCTGCTGGCCCAAAGCAAGGCAACGAATGGAGTCCGCTGTCGATTCGTCTCTCCTTGGCTTTTGATGCCCATGTCGGGCGTCGTTTGCCGCCCGAGGTCTTCTGGCCACGGCCCACCATCGACTCGGCCTTCCTGCATCTTGTGCCGCGAGAAGATGCCTTGGCCGGCGACTTGGATGCCGAATTGCGTTTGGTCTTGCGCGAGGCCTTCAGCCAACGACGCAAACGTTTACTCTCGAGATTACGCAAGAAGATGCCCCAATGGGCCGCCGCCTTGGAGTCCTGTGAGGTGGGAGCAGACAGCCGCCCGGGCGAAGTTGGCCCAGAGATTTGGCGCTCTGCGCTGCATCGGCTAGATTAATGGGTTGGCTGCCAGCGCCGGCACCTCATGAGCGACCTTCAGAACTTCATCGACGACCTCAAAGAGCGTTTACCGATCGAATCGGTGGTCGCGCAAAAGGTGCAGTTGACCCGCAAAGGCAATCGTTTTTGGGGGTTGTGCCCTTTCCACGCCGAGAAAACACCCTCCTTCACGGTCCACCCCACGCGCAACGCCTTCAAATGTTTCGGCTGTGGCGTTGGTGGCGACGCCATCACTTTTGTGCGCGAGACTGAAGGCCTCGAGTTTTTCGAGGCACTACGCGTCTTGGCCGATCAAGCCGGCTTGCAGTTGCCTGGCAAGTTCAGCGGTGGCAGCAAGGAGCAACGCGGCGAACGCGAGCAGGCACGCGAAGCACTACTGCAAGCGCGCGCCTTCTTCCAAGATTGCCTATCGCGCCCCGATGCCGCCGACGCCCGCAAGTATCTGCTCGACCGCTCCATTCCTGAAGACAGTTGGAAAAAGTTCCATGTCGGTTGGGCGCCGCGCAATCGTCAAGCAATGATCAGCGCCCTGCGTGACAAGGGTGTCACCGATCATGGCATGTTGGCGGCAGGTTTGGTGCTGGAGGACGAGAGTCACGGCATCTTGAAATCGCGCTTTTGGGAACGCTTGATGTTCCCGGTTGCCGATGCCGGTGACCGCGCCGTGGGTTTCGGTGGGCGCTTCCTGCCAGGCAGTTTCGCCGAGGAAAAACAGATGGGCAAGTACATCAACTCGCCCGAAGGTCCGATTTTCCCCAAGCGCCGTTTGCTTTATGGCTTGGAGAAGTTGCAGACCGGTTTGCGCAACCAGCCAGAGGCACCCGTCATCCTTTGCGAAGGCTATCTAGATGTGATCCAACTGCACCGCGCTGGTTATCAGACCGCAGTCGCGGCCTTGGGAACCGCCATCACCGAAGAGCATGCACGTCGGTTGGCGCGCTCGGAACGGCCGGTGATCCTGATGCTTGACCCGGATGAGGCGGGGCGTCGGGCGGCGGCACGAGCGGGGCGCCTGATGATCATGGAAGGCATCGATGTGCGTATCGCGAGACTGCCAGATGGGCAGGATCCGGCCGATATGGTGGCCTCAGGTCGCACAGAAGAACTCTCCGGACGAGTGGCCGATTCGTGGGATATACTCCGTTGGCGTTTAGATACGTGGTCCCGAAAAGCGGATTTCACGGTTCCTGCAGTCCTGCATAAGGCTGCCATGGAGATGGCCGAGTGGATTGCGTCCACTCCAAGTCCTGTGGTAGCAGAAGCTTGGGGCAATCAGGTCCGTGCTGCTTTAGGGGTCTCGGAAAATGCCTTAAGAAGACTGATTCACCCAGACAGCGGCCATGAGGGCGCTTCTTATGGTGCCTCAGGACCCGCCATCTCACCATCAACCACATCACTCACCAGCCCCGAGGAGGTACTACTCCGTAACGAAAGAGAAATCCTAGTTGCCGTCTTGCATGACCCCAGTGCATACTCACGTTTCCGTGATGTCCTGGACACGCTACAATTGCAAGATTCCGTCGCCATGAAAATCCTGGATTGGTGCCGGCAACAACGCGAGGAAGGTCATGGATTTGACCTGGAGCAAGCATTGATCCATTTCCGGCAGGATGAAGCCGGTAACTGGTTGGATCGCGTGCGCCAGGCCCGCCCTGAAGATCCATGCCTCGCACTCGAACGTGCTCTTGATGCCCTTCCGGGTAACCGAGAGCAGGCTCTCGCAGCTCCCACTGAGACGAAAGTCGAAATGGATGATCTGCGATCTTTCCTACGGAGAGTCAACATCTCCCCGAACGACTGATCACGAATTCGCTCCCTGATTCACAAATGCCAACTAAGTCGTTAGACAAGAAAACCGAAACAGCACTCGAAACCCTTATCGCTAAGGGTCAGGTGACTGGTTCGTTGCCTTCCGAAGAACTGCAAGGTGCACTGCCTGCAGAGAAGCTCGGAAATATCGAAGTATTGCAAGCTGTTCTGGACCGTCTGGAGACGGCCGGCATCTTGTTGGTCGATAACTCTCCAGAGAACGCCGCGCAGTTCGCCGGCGGCTCGGCACCGATTCCGGTAACCCCGAAACCGTTGTCCACCTTGACCACGCGCGGTGGCAGTCGCGCAACGACTCCAGTCCTCGAGAAGATCGATGACCCCGTGCGCATGTACCTCACCCAGATGGGTGAGATTCCATTGCTCACGCGTGAAGAGGAGATCTCCTTGGCAAAGACCACCGAGGTCTCGCGCAAGGTCTTCCGACGCTTGGTGTTGGAATCTGGTCTCGCCCTCGACATGGTCTTGGATGTCTTGACTCAGGTCAAGAATGGTGAGCTCGCCTTCGACCGAACATTGAAGGTCAACCCGTCGGCGCAGGCGAACTCAAGTTTCGCCGTGTTGCACTTCAATCGTCGTCTGAAGAAGCAGGCCGCAGAAGAAGGTGCCGATGAAGGTACCTCGTCGAACATCGATGGTGGTGCTGGTTACGAATTGACCAAGCAGGACTTGGAGCAACGTTTGGGTGGTCACATCCAGGACTTGTGTTCCTTGCGCGACGCCGCTCGCGTTGGCTACGAGATCCAGTTGGATACACGCCTGAAGGCCAGTGAGCGCGCCCTGTTCCATCGCAATATGCGCGCACGTCAGCGTTGCATCGCAGTGATGATCGAGGAGCTGCACTTTCAGGTCAACATCCTTCAGGACTTCATCCGCGTCTTGGAGAGTAAGGCTCGTGCTTGGAGTGCCGTCGCCCGCGAGGCTGCCGTATTCGATTCGGCACGTAAGCGCACCAAGGCCGGCAAGGAAGAGTTTGCCGTGCTGCAGGGCCAACTGCGTGAATGGGAAGTCAAGGCCATGGAGCCGTTGGAGTCTTTCCAGCGCCGCATGGAGTTGTTGTTCCGTGCCTTGGATACCTACGAAGGCGCCAAGAAGGGGTTGTCTTCGGGTAACTTGCGCTTGGTGGTTTCGATCGCCAAGAAGTACCGCAACCGTGGCTTGAGCTTCCTTGACCTGATTCAAGAAGGCAACACCGGCCTGATGAAGGCGGTGGAGAAGTACGAATACCGCCGTGGATACAAGTTCTCGACTTATGCCACCTGGTGGATTCGTCAGGCCATCACTCGCTCGATCGCTGACCAGGCCCGGACCATCCGGATTCCTGTGCACATGATCGAGACCATGTCGAAACTGCGCGCCGTGCAGAAACGCTTGCTACAAAACCTCGGACGCGAGCCCTCAATCGAGGAAATGTCTGAAGCAGCGGAGATCCCGGTCGATGAAGCGCAGCGCGTGATGAAGATCGCGAAGCATCCAATCAGCCTCGATCGCCCGATCGGTGATTCGGAAGACTCCTACTTCGGTGATTTCATCGAGGACGAGAGCTCCGAGAACCCGGTGGAGCGTGCTGGTCAGGAGATGCTCAAGGAACGGATCGACGATGTCCTCGATTCGCTGACATTCCGCGAGCGCGAGATTATCAAGCTTCGTTATGGAATCGGTGATGGTTACACCTACACCCTCGAGGAAGTCGGCCGCATCTTCCGCGTGACGCGGGAACGTGTGCGTCAGATTGAGGCCAAAGCGATCCGCAAATTGCAGCACCCAATCCGTGCGCGCAAGCTTGCAGGCTTCTTGGAAGGCACCTCATAGGGCTAAGAGGTGCTCTCGGCGCAAAGCCGAGAAACATCAACGATTTGCGGGGCTGAGAGCTATCAATCTCAGCCCCGCAACTGTGTAATATGCGTCCGTGGATCCTAACCTTTCCCAACTCATCCTCGCGCAGCTACTGGACAAGCGTCTGGTCGTTCTGCAGCGCCGGCTTGATTCCCTGCCAGTAGAGTTGACGGAACGCGAAGCAAGCTTCGCAGCCTTGCAAGCCGAGGCCGATGAAGTCATTGCCGAGCGCAAAGCCAGCCTGGCTCGCTCCAACGATCTGGAGAACCAAGTGCGCACGCGTGATGAGCGCATTGCCAAGCTTGAGAAGTCGGCCTTGGAGTCGATGGACCCATCCGCTGCGCAAGTCGCACGTCACGAAGCCGAGTCGCATCGCAAGTCCAACTCCGACGACCAAGAAGAAGCCCTCGAGTTACTCGACCGCGCTGAGACCCTTGAAGAGAAGCGCGACGATCTTGCCGGCAAAATCGAGGAGATGGAAGGGGACTTGACCGCCTTCCGCAGCAATGTGGAGCAGGATCAAGAAGACCTGCAGAAGGAATGTGAGAATCTCACCACACAGCGTGCCGATTTCATCGGCAAGGTGCCTTCACCCATGCTGTCGGCCTTCGAGACTCTGAGTGCCAAGCACCCAGGCAAGGCCGTGGTGCCGCTGAAAGGCGATTCCTGCGGCGGTTGTGGCACGCGTTTGGTGCCGAATGACCGCGTGCGCGTGCAAGCTGCCAAAGCATTGATCCGCTGCCCAAACTGCACCCGCATCCTGGTCACCCAGGAGATGTGGGCTGAGGCGTCGGAAACCGTCGAGGGCTAAGCCTTGCAAGGCTGGAACGGCGCTAAACTGGCCCTTCCATGCTGTTGCTTTCCGCTCTGGTTCTTCACGCTCTGCCGCAACAATCGCTGGCCGGGCAACTGCCGAAAGAGGATTTAGGCGTTGCTGCCTTCCTTGAGGCCAATCCTGACTACGATGGCCGCGGAATTCGCGTGGCTGTTTTGGATACCGGCGTTGACCCTGGTCACCCCTTCCTGCAGAAGACTCCAGATGGTCGCCGCAAGCTGGTGGATTGGTACGACGCCACCACCGACGGCCGCCTCGATACCTCCTTCACAGCCACCCTGGATGGTGATGGCTCGGTCATCGGCCTCAGCGGTCGTCGCCTGACCTTTGGTAGTCACTTGAGCTCCGGCGAAGTGCACCTTGGTCGCATCGGCGCTGAGTTCCTGCCTGGCGGTCTGCAAGGCCGCATCATGGGAGACCGGCGTAGTGATTGGCAGGAAGGTGCCGATCGTTATCAAGAAGCCGTCGCACGCCTAACTTCCGCTGGCGAGGAGATCGATGAGAACTCCGCCGCAGAAATGGAGACCAAGCGCAGCTGGGAAGGCTTCCACGACGCTGGCCCGGTTTACGACGTTGCTGTGTGGCCCAATGGTGCCGGTTGGTTGGTCGTAATCGACGCCGATGAGGACGGCGATTTCGGCAACGATACTTCACTCAGTGGTTTCCGCGAGAGTGGCGAATGGGCCACCCTTGGCGATGAAGCCAACTTGAACTACGCGGTGCAGGTCAGTGAAGAAGGCAACCTCACCACGATCTTCTTCGACACCCATGGTCACGGCACCCACGTCGCCGGCATCATCGGTAGCTATGAAGGTCCGGATAGTCGCTTGAACGGCATCGCACCTGGCGTGGAGATCGTCGCGATCAAGATCGGCGATGGCAAGTTCGGCGGTTCCACTTATGGTTTTGCTGTAGCTAAGGCTATGGATTACGCGGTCGAGTCCGGCTGCCAAATCGCCAATATGTCCTTCGGCGGTCCTTCCTTCTACGCCGACGGCAACGAGCCCGACGCATGGGTAATCGACGAGGCCACCAAGCGCGGTCTGATCCTGGTCACGTCCGCCGGTAATGAAGGTCCAACCTTGACCACTGTCGGTTCGCCAGGAACCACTGAATCGGCAATGTCGATTGCTGCCGCCGTTTGGCCTGATACGCAGAAGGTCAACTACGGTTCGCTGAACACCGCTCCGCCGGTATTGTTCGACTTCTCGTCGCGCGGTCCTTTGCCGAACGGTGATTTGGGCATCGATTTCACTGCTCCAGGTGCAGCACTGAGTGCTTTGCCTTCCTGGACTTTGACCAAAGGCGAAAGCTGGAACGGAACTTCGATGGCTGCTCCACAGATGGCCGGTTGCGTTGCTTTGCTGCGTGGTGCTGCCACCGCAGAAGGCCTGGAGCAAAGTCCAGCGCGGATTCAACGCGCCTTGCGCCTGTCTGCCAAGCGTATGCCACAGCATGATTGGGTCGAGGTCGGCCATGGCTTCATCGATATGCAAGGAGCGCTGGACCACCTGCGCAACTTGGACAAGATCAGCACTGCGGAAGTCGAGTACGACATCTCCATCAACAACCCATTCGGAATCGGCGAAGGCATCTACCTTCGTGGCTTGCCATCCTCGAAGCCATTCGATCGCGCCGTAGCGATCACGCCTGAGTTCGATGATGATGCCTCCAACGCCGAGAAGTCGGATTTCCTGGCAACCTTGCGTTTGGTCTCTGAGGCGGATTGGGTACAGGTACCCGATGCCATCTACACCAGTGCTGCTGGCAACCGCTTCCAAGCGCGCATCAATCCGGCAACACTGACTCCAGGCCTCTACAGCACGCGCATCCTCGCCTACGACGATGCTAAGCCTGAGGGCGCAGGTCCGGAACTGGTGATCCCCGTCACCGTCGTCGTGCCGATGACCGCCAATGAGTTTGGCGAGATCGACAACAGCTTTACTTTGGCGCAAGGCGATCTGCATCGCACTTTCTTGCAGGTGCCATTGGGTGCACGTCATGCCAAGTTGACCGTCACCCAGACCGGTGGTGGCCGTAACGAGTTCCGCAGTGGTGCGGGTTCCGTGAGCGGTTTCCTTTACTCCGGAGACCGCCAAGCGCGTGGACGTTTCTTCCTTGGCGATAGCGATACATATGAGACCACCATTCCTGTCGAGCCCGGCATGGTGGTGGAGTACACCATCGCCAGTCGTTGGTCAGTCAACAGCGAAGCCAAGCTGGACCTGAACGTTCGCTTTGAGGGTTTGCAGTCGAACTACGCAACCTTCCAAGTTCCAGCAGGGCAGGAAACCGGTTACTTCGCTTTTTCGTCGCTGCTGCGTGATGAGCTGGGCCTATCGGCATCAGCCAGCATCGACGGCATTGCCGTGCCTGTGCTTGCCGGTTGGAAGATCGAGACCGATCCGATTCGCGCTACCATCATGGGTGGTGCTGGCCTGTTCCAGGCAACCCTGGATTGGCAACTGGAAGTACCAGAAGGCACCAGTAGTGTGACCTTGTACACGCCACGTTCGATGCAAACCAACGAGTGGCGCGAAGACTTGGCAATCGAAGTCTATGACCAAGCCGGTGGCGTGGTCACGCGCATGATCGTCTACGAAGACGAGACTCCGCTGGCCGGAATCGGTCCTGGCAAATACAACTTCCGCTTGTTGGTACCGAGCCTTGGGAAGAGTGCTTTGGAAGCTCGCTTTGCCGCAGCTGAAGTACGTTTGAAAGGGCGCCACGGTGGTGTGTCCCTGTACCCGGATCTCGACAGTGCCATCAAAGGCAGTGGTGGTTTGGGTCGCTTGAGCA
Organism: Planctomycetota bacterium; assembly: GCA_024229395.1. GTDB lineage: Bacteria > Planctomycetota > UBA1135 > UBA1135 > UBA1135. Next base: position 88,341 of record JAAESM010000033.1, read on the forward strand.
TTCCATTCCAGGGCGCGCGTTCCTTGTTCGCACGTATGCCTGAGTTGGATGGTTTGGAGCACGGCCGTTACTACTTCGGTAAGGTGACCGTGAAGCGCGGAACCGACACGATTGCGAATGTACCTCTTCAGGTCTTCCGCCCTGTTGCTGAGCCACAGATGGAAGAATCGCATGCTCACGCTGAAGGTGAACATGGCGAAGGTGAACATGGCGAGCACGCCGAAGGCGAAGTCGCCACTGCCGAAGGCGAAACCACTGCGGCAGCCGAAACCAACGAGAAGGAAGCTGCCTGGTCTGAAGCCAAAGCGAACGGCTCTGAGAATCCAGTCCAATGGATTACGTCGGCACGCGAATGGCAAGACGACCAACCCCTCGAGTTCCGCGCTGAATTGGCGGTTTACGAGGCGTTGGTTGCTGTCGGCCTAGCGGAAACCGCTCGTGATCAAGCGATCGGTTTCTTGAAGCGTTTCCCGAATCGCATCGCTGAGTTCCGCGACGCCGCAGAAAGCTGGAACTAAACGATTCACGTCCGACGCGCTTGGCACTATGCGGAAATGTCTTTCCTGCGGATGAGCCAAGCGCAGTGCTTGCTGCGATTCGCGGGCCTGCCACTGAATGGTCGCAGGCCCTGCAAGCCAGCGGGCTAAAGCCGCCCTTTGGCTTTGGTTTATATCTTGCCGCCAATGCCGCGCGCACCTTCGCAATGGATTATGGCGCGCGCCAAGAACTGAAGAGCGCACTGCAAGAAGCAGGCTTGGTGTGTTGGACCGCCAACGCTTTTCCCTATGGTGGCTTTCACGACAAGGTCGTCAAGCAAGCAGCATTCTCGCCGGATTGGCGCACCGCCGAGCGTTTACGCTTCACGCTCGATGTAGCCAAAGTGCTTCTGGATGTAGCACCCAATGATGGCAGCCCCGTTTCCATCTCCACTTGCCCGTTAGGTTATGGACAAGCCGCAGTCGACGACCCAGCTTCGATCCAACATCTGCAGATCGTGGCGTCGGCATTTACAGCCTTATCGGAGGCATCTGGGCGCCGCTTGCAGCTTGCGATCGAGCCAGAGCCCGACGGTGGCTTTGAGCGCGTCTCCGAGCTCGCCACATGGCTCAACGAACGCTTCACAGCGGAGCAGCTGCAGAGCTTGGGCGTGTGTTGGGATCTTTGCCATAGCGCGGTGGTGGGGGAAGACACTCAGATCGTTCTGGCCAGCCTGAAGTCCACCGGTGTGCCTCTGGCCAAGATCCAAATCTCGTCGGCTTTGCAGCTGCGCCAACAACTCACGCCAGCCCTCAGCCAGCGCCTCAGCCAGCTAACCCAAGATGCCTATCTGCATCAGGTGCGCGGCGTTGATGGCCAAGGGCAGGCCTTCGCCTTCGCCGACGTCCCTGATTTTCTCGCCACACCGGCTCAGCACGATGGCTTGGACCTGCGCGTGCATTGCCATGTGCCGGTTTGTCGCTCGAATTACGGCGACGGCATGCAAGGAACGGAGTGGAAAGCTGCCGTGGAACTGGCTCAACAGGCCGGATATCGGGATTTCGAGCTTGAGACCTACACCTTGCCGGGGCTGCCAGGCGAGGTCCTTGAGGGCGGAAGTATGGTCGAAACCATGAAATCTGAAATGTTGGCGTGCTTTTCTGCCCTGCAGCTTGACACACCCCCCGTGTGACCCTATCTTTTCCGCCCCGATGCCCACTAGGGCACCCGGCCCCATCGTCTAGTCTGGCCTAGGACACCAGGTTTTCATCCTGGCAACAGGGGTTCAAATCCCCTTGGGGTCACCAAGCAGAAACCCGTCGACTTTTGTTGGCGGGTTTTTTGGTTTCTAGCGACGTCAGGATTGCAGCTCAAGCCTCGCCGAGCGGATGTGCCTGGCGATACAACTTGCGCAGACCTTCGAGCGACACATGAGTGTAGATCTGCGTGCTGCCCAGGCTGGCATGGCCCAGTAGCTCCTGCACCGTGCGGAGATCCGCACCGCGCCGCAACAGATGGGTGGCAAAGCTATGGCGAAGAGTGTGCGGTGAACAATGACGATGGATCTCGGCGCGCTCCAGGCAGCGCAACAAGATGCGTCGTACCGAGCGATCGGTCAGGCGTGTATTGAGGCGGTTCAGGAACATCGGCCCGCGGTTATTGCCCACATTGCCCTTGTAGACCATGTAGCGCTTGACAGCGCCCACGGCGGGACCGCCAAGCATGCCAAGGCGCTCCTTGCGACCTTTGCCGCGCAGCATCACCAGGCCGCGGCGTAGATCGAAATCGGACTCATTCAAAGCCACCAACTCGGCGACACGGCATCCCGTGGAGTAGAGCACCTCAAGGATGGCTTGATCGCGATGCTGCTCCGGGTCATCGCTGCAAGGGCTGGCCAATAAGCGTTCGACTTCTTCCTCTTCCAAATACTTGGGCAAGCGTCGGCCGCGGCGTGGGCCACGCAGGGCTGCCGCAGGACTGCTTTGGATATGGCCGTTTTCCTCGAGCCATGAGAAGAAACTGCGCAGGGTGGACAGGTGCCGCGACAAGGTGGTGCCGCCCAGGCCGTCGTCGGCCAGGTGGCCTAGGTAGAGACGCAAACGGGCGGGGCGGATGGTGACCGCCTGCGGCAGTTCGACGGCGGATTCAGCCTCTGGCTCGACCGGCGCCAGGAAGGCGAAGAAGCGCACGAGGTCGCGATCGTAGGCACGCAAAGTGTTCGGACTGACCTGACGCACCTCGCGAAGGTGCTTCAGGAAAGCTTCATGCTGTTGCGTGAGGGTCAAAGCCATCGGAATCCATCATACTAGGGGCAATGACCACTCTCCAAGTGCGCTGCATTGCGCGTTCTAGCCAGGTCCCCGGGCCTGCCACCTGCCTGCAGCTGCTGCCACGCGGTTGCGAGCCGGTGTTGCTGGATTCCTCGGGTGATGTTGGCTTCTCCACTTTGGCGTGGGCACCAGATCAGAAGCTTGGTGGTCATCTGCAGCCCGACCCCGCTGCCAGCAACGATTCGCCGCGCAGCTTGGCTGATTCCGATCCCGCGCAGCTGTTGGAGCAAGCTTGCCAAGGCGAGCAATGGATCTTTGAGGCGGGTTTACCGAAAGCTGGCATCGGTTGGCTCGGTTGGTTCGGTTTCGAATGCGGCCATGCTTATGAGAGCTTCCCATGGAACTCTGCCTATCCCGACGGCTGGCCTGACTTTCATTTCGGGCGCTATCGTCATGCGATGGTGTGGATGCCTGATGGAGAGGTCCTGTTGCTGCATGCGCAGGTCGAAGGTGGAGTGGATGACCAAGCTGCCACCATCCAACAGTTCGAGAACCTGATTAAGGCTAACGAGAATCGTGCAGCGCAAAGTTGTAACGGCCCCGAGCTGCAACCAGAGGTCGCCGGGCCAATCTTCAAGAAAGCGGTAGAGCGATTGCGTCACTGGATCGGTGAAGGTGAGCTCTATCAAGCCAATCTATCGCATGTGCTCAGCGGTGAGTTTCATGGTGACGCTCGCCAGCTCTATCAATCCCTGCGTACTTCCCAACCCACTGCCATGAGCGCTTATTGGGAAGATGCCGAGGGCCGCGTGTTGTTGTCTCATTCGCCCGAACGCTTTTTGCAAGTGCGCGGTTTGGAGTTGCTCTCGCAACCGATCAAGGGCACCGCGCCTCGTGGCCAAGACTCGGCGGAGGACCAGACCATTGCTGCTGGCTTGGCCGCCGACGAGAAGGAGGTCGCCGAACTAACGATGATCGTCGATATGGCGCGTAACGATCTGGGCCGTGTTGCCGACGTCGGCGCGGTGCAGGTGGATTCCGCCGGCGATGTCGAAGCCTTCTCGACCTTGTTTCATCGCACCGCCACGGTGCGCGCGCGTTGGCAACCGGAAATCGGCTTAGCGCGCTTGTTCGCGGCCACCTTCCCACCCGCATCGATTACCGGTGCACCCAAAGTGCGCGCCTTGAATGCCATCTCCGAACTGGAAGGGCGCTCTCGTGGACCTTATTGCGGCTGCTTGGGTTATTGGATCCCTGGTGACCATCCGCATGGTGATTTTTCAGTATTGATCCGCACCGCCACGCTTTCGAATCATCAATTGCGCTTGGCTGTTGGAGCCGGCATCGTGTGGGATTCCGATCCGCAGCGTGAGTGGGATGAGACTCGCTTGAAGGGACGTTACCTTACCGGCTGATGGAACCCGTCCAGGACCCTACCAAGCTGGTGCAATTCGACGGCCAGTTGCTCGATGCCGAACAGCCTGTGTTGCTCGCCAGCTTGCCCGGCGTATTGCGCGGCGAAGGAATCTTCGAGACGTTCGTGGTTCACGATGGTGTGCCATCACCATTTCTTGAGCAGCACGACAAGCGCCTGGCGCATAGTGCCAAGCTGACCGGCTTTGATGTCGCAGTCGGTCGCTTGCAGCAGAGCTTTGCTGATTTTCAACCGCTGGTCCAAGAGGGCAATTGGCGCGTGCGCTTGACCGTGTTGCGCGGCCTGGAAGAACAGCAACATTTCCTGTGGACGGCAGGGGCAGAACCAGCGCCACGTCGGGATGCCATCGTGCAGGTCTCGGACTTTCGTTTGGATCCCCAAAACCCGATTGCAGGAGCCAAGACCATCTCGCGTGTAGATCTGCAAGTGGCGCGTTCCAAGGCTCAGACGGCAGGGGCCTTCGAGGCCATCATGTGCACCACCGAGGGGGATTTAGCCGAAGGAACCTCCTCCAATATCTTCCTGTGGCTGGAGGATGGACTGCACACACCGCCGCTGGATCGGGGAATTCTTGGTGGAGTGACCCGCCAAAGCGTGATTGAGGCTTGTTTTGCCGCAAAAATACCGGTATTTGAGCGAAAATTGGAGCTCGAGGACCTCGATACGGCCGTAGAGGTTTATATCACCAATGCCGTAATCGGCCTTGTGCCCGTGGCTAAAATCGTGGGACGGCCCACATCGCTGCCGGGCGCCGATGGCCAGCACCTGAGAATGCTGCTTGCGGCTTACCGCGATTACCTCGCGGCAATGTCCAGAACCCCAACTGCCTAGTTTCTACCATGATCGCAACCCTCACCTTAAGTTTGATTTGTGCGCCATCCGCCGGCGCTGTTTGTCTTTCAGAGATGTCGGTCGTTGCTTTCCAAGGAGAGGAACTGAAGGATCTCATCAAGCGATTTGATGGCATCCTCAAGAGCAAGGTCAACGAAGGCGAAGCCATCAAGTTGATGGACGATTTCATCCTGCGTTTTCGCACCCTCGAGAACGAGATTGCCGCCATCGATGACAACCTCGAGATTGGCGAGGGCGATGCAAAGAAGATGAAGTCCGAGCGTAAGTCCAAGGTCAAGGACATGGAGAAGATCGCTGAAGTGGTCTACCGTTCCTTCATCCACAAGGGCCGCAAGAACATCACCGAAGGCAACCTGCAGTTGTGGAAAGCTGCTGCTTACACGTTGGGTCAAATGGGAGAAGACGGCGGCACTTTCCTGATGAAAGCCTTCGAGCTGAAGAAGTTCCGCGATGAGCCGGAACTGCGTGGTCTATGCCTGGAACAGATCGGCTACACCCATGCCTACAAGAAGTTCGCCGATGAACTGATCGACCTACTCGATCACAGCGAATACTTGTTCATCGCCAAGGCCGCCGACGCCCTTGCGCAGTTCGGTGAGGCACCTGCCAAGATCCGCAAATTGGCGATCGAGCGCATGTCTAAATTGTTGGCGCAGAACTACGAAGCCACCATCACCGATAAGCGTGATGAAGAGGCGCAAAAGAAATACCGCATGACCGGTCGCTCCATGCAAAACGCCTTGGAGGCGTTGGCTCATGTCAGTCTTGATGGCCCACTTGATTGGACCGAGTGGTGGAACAAGAACAAGAACAAAGCCGAAGTCTGGAGCGACGAGTGAGCCTGAAGTGGGCGGTCCTGCTGGTGGCGGCCGTCAGCATGGTTGGAGCATGTTCTGAAGGTAGCGGCCGCACAAGTGCCGCGCCTGAGCATGATTTCCCTGCGCGTCCTGCATGGGCAGGTGTGGCGCCGAATGGCTTGATTGTAGTCGCCGAGCCCGTCGGCGAGTTGGCCCATAGTGAGGCCGCCATTATCGACGAGGAAAGCCTATTGCGCGACAGTCTTGGGATCACCGCGGATCAACAGCTGCTGCGCCTGCATCTCGCGCCCAGCGCCAAATCTGGCCTGCCGGATACGGCCGGCATGCTTCGTGCCGGCGACATGGAGTTCCAGGCGATGACCAAGATGCCGGAAGATTTCAGCGCCCCACAGCGTCTGATTTGGCATTCGATTGCCCAAGGTGGCCGGCACATGGTGAAGGACTCCGGGCAACTCGAACGCTGGTCCTTGTTGGTGGTGGCCAGTGACTCCGCTGCCCTCGATCAAGTAGATAAGATGCTCTGGCAAAATGGCTCGATGCAGGTCGAGTTGCAGCGCCAATCATGGAGCGAAGTCGAACGCCTGCAATTTCTGGAAGCCCTAGTCCCTGTGGATGTAGAAGATGAATGATGGTCTAGAACCGATCGCGGATAACGAGCAGCAGCTTGCCGTTCCCAGCACCACTCAGCCGGGCTCCTTGTTGCGCTTGCGCGATGTGCAATCCCTGAACCGTTCCTTCCGACGTTTGGCTGAGGTCCAAGAGGCCTTGTTGGATCGCCTAGAAAGCCTTGAGCAGGAGAAGGCGGAATCCACCAAGCTGAACGGACCGCTGATGGCTTTGGGGGGCGTGGCGCTGGGCTTGAGTATTGCGGTTTTGGCTTACGTCTTGTGGCAAGACAAGGAGCCGTTGGTAATCCCACCTGCAGCCACTCCCGAGATCATCGTCCAAGCTCCCGATGTCACGGTCAACGCGCCAGAGAACGCCGAGTTTGCGCAGGCACTGACCGACATGAACGCGAGCATCGCTTCGGTGTTGGAAGCGCAGCGCGAAGACCGCCAGCAGTTAGGGGAGCTGACCGCCAAGTTGTTGCTGTCGGAAGAGGAAAAGAACCAGCTGATGCGTGAATTCGCATTGGCCGAAGAGCAGTATCAAAAGGACCTCGCCGCTGCCGATGAGGCCGCCGCTAAAGCTGCGCTGAAAGAGAAGGAAACGCTTTACACCCCAGCGGGCGATAACTTGCCGCAACCTGCAGTGGTGGCCACCGCCGATGCCTCTTTCGTGCAAGCCTTCAATGGTGTGCTTGCTGCGGATGGCTATGGCTCTTTGCGCTTGCAGGCAGGTTCCTTGGCTGCGGACAAGGCTTCCTTGGATAACGTCACTTGGATGTCATGGGGCCGCGATGGCTTGGCGGAAACCGTCATTAAAGCCAAGCGCTTGAGTGTTGAGATGCATCATATGACGCGCACCATGGTGTTGCGCTTTACTGATGGTGATCGAGTTGCCAAGGGCGTGCGTACAGCCTTGCCAGCTGGCGGATTGCGCCTGGATCTGGAAGACGTGCACGTTGCAGGTTGGGTGAAGATCCTGCCAGGCTTGGTCGACAGCTCTGCAGTCGCAAGTGCCAACAACCTAAAGCCGAATCCTGCAGAGCCGTCCGTGACCGACCCCGTGGTTGGACCAGCGCCGCCGAATAACGCAGCGCCGTTGAATTCCAAAGTGGTGCGAAAGTCACTCGATGACTTGATCTCACAACGCGGCTCCTTCAGCTACTACCGCCTCAACTCCTTGGGTTCGATCGATGGCAAGCTGTTGAAGATGGTGCAGATCAACTGGCACGATAACTCCGGTCGCTTGGTCAAGACCATCGAAGCCGACACCCTCGAGGTCATCCTGCATCCAGGTGGCTCGGTGGAGTTGTTATTGCGCAACGGCGCCTTCCTAGACGGCGACGTCAAGAGTCCATTCTCGGCGGATCGCTTCCGTCTGCACTTGCCTAGCCAAGACCTCAGTGCATGGCGCACTTCCGGTGTGCCTTACGTCGAGAGTAATCACTAAGTGAGTTTCGGCGAACAGAAACCGCGCCAAGTGATGAGCGTCAGCGGGCTGCTCGAAGCAGCGCGTTCGGTGTTGGAGACCGACATCGGTCCGGTGTGGATGGAGGCTGAGGTCTTCGAATACCGTGGTCCTCATCGCGGCAGTGGTCATTACTACTTCAAACTGCGGGACTCAGAGGCCAGTGTCAGTGCCATCATGTGGCGCGGTGTTGCTGCGCGTGCGTTGAAGGGGGATATAAAGGAGGGCCAACAAGTCTTGGTGCGTGGCCGTTTCGATATCTACTCGGCACGAGGCACCCTGAGCTTTGTGCTCGATCATGTCGAGAACGTCGGCGCTGGCGACCTGTCGGCGCGCTTCGAACAGCTGAAGAAGCAGCTGCATGGCGAGGGTCTATTCGATGCCGAACGTAAACAAGAGTTGCCCGAACGCCCCAAGCGCGTGGTGGTCATTACCGGCAGGGATTCCGCTGCCGAGGCCGACATCTTGCGCACCTTCGAAGATGGTGGGGCACCGATTCACATCTTGATGAGCCATGTACGCGTGCAGGGCGAAGGTGCGGCCGGCGAGATCGTGGTGGCGCTTGATCAAGCAGCGCGCATCAAGCCTGACTTGATCCTGCTGAGTCGTGGTGGTGGTTCACTCGAAGACCTCTGGGCTTTCAATGAGGAAAGCCTGGTCCGCGCCATCGCAGCATGCCCGGTACCGGTGATGTCGGCGGTCGGCCACGAGGTCGATTTCACCCTCAGTGATTTCGTTGCCGATGCGCGTGCGATCACCCCAACTGATGGCGCCCAGCAGATCTCTTCCAGTTGGATTGATGCACGTCAACAGACCCAGGCTTTGGCCGAGGACCTCCCAGCTGCCATCAAGCGCCTGATGCGTGAGAAGCATTTCCAACTCAATCGCGCCATGCGTGCCTTCTTGGCGCAAGCGCCAGGCCGGCGGGTGGAGCGTGCACGCGTGCGTTTTGGCCATGCAGAGCAAGCCTTGTGTAGTGCCGCACAGAAGAGCGTCGCTAAGAGTCATGAGCGCCTGCAACGCTCAGCACGTCGGTTGTTGCACGCCGGCCCGCAGCAGCGCTTACAACAAGTGGCTGGGCGGTTAGACAAGGCGTTGGCCCAGTTGGATGCCGGTGACCCTCGGGCCTTGCTGGCGCGTGGCTATGCCTTGGTCCAGGTGGAAGGGGAATCGGCCTTCGTGCGCGATCCTGCTCAGGTGGAGGCGGGCACCCTGTTGGCCATTCAGTTGGCTGCCGGTAAGCTCGGCGCGCGCGTAGAATAGGGGCGTGGCCGCGAAAAAGAAGAAGCAGGGATTCGAGGAGCAGCTTGCTCAACTGGAACAACTCGTACGCGAGTTGGAGAGTGGTGAGCTGGAGCTTGAAGAAGGCGTGGAGCGCTATCGCACCGGCGTCGAGTTACTCAAGACCTTGAACGGCTCCTTGTCGACCGCAGAGCAGCAAGTCGAGGAGTTGACCGCAACCTTGCAACAAGAATTGGCGCAGCTGGAAGAAGGAGAAGGCCACAGTGCCGGCGACTAAATCCGACTTTCGTCAGTTCCTGGATCAGGTGCGTCCGGCAGTGGACCAAGCTCTTGAGCAGGCCCTGTCCGCCAGTGCTTTGCCAGGCGTGCCGGCGAATCTGCAACAGCCGATGGCCTATGCCTTATTGGGCAATGGCAAGCGCGTGCGTCCGGCCTTGTGTCTGTTGGCTGCTGAAGCGCATGGTGGTGACTCGGCTGTTGCCATGCCCGCTGCCCTAGCCTGCGAAATGATCCATGCTTATTCCTTGATCCATGATGATCTGCCATGCATGGATGATGATGATCTGCGTCGCGGGCGCCCAACGGTGCATGTGAAGTTTTCCGAAGCCACCGCTGTTCTGGCCGGCGATGCTCTGCAGACTCTGGCCTTTCAAACCCTGGCTAGCCAGGAGCATGGTTCCTTGGCAGCTGCACAGGTCCAAACCTTGGCTCGCGCCGCTGGCCCTGCCGGCATGGTGGGTGGCCAGCAACTGGATATGGATGCAGAAGGACAGACTCCGGACCTGGAAGCGATTCTGCAACTTCATGGTGCTAAGACTGGGGCATTATTGAATGCATCTTTGCGCCTTGGAGCGATCTCCGCCGGTGCTGATTCGCAGATTTGGCACGGTTATGCCGAGAGTGTCGGGCGTCTGTTCCAGATCACCGATGACATCATCGATGCCACTTCCACCACTGCCGAACTTGGCAAGACCGCAGGTAAAGATTCTACGGCGGGTAAAGCTACCGTTGTGGCCGCTCTTGGCCTAGAAGGTGCTCGTGCCCTGGCGGCGTCGGAAGTCCAGGCTGCTTTGGCGGCTCTGGATGAGATTGCCCCCTCACGGCGCTACGATGAACTTGCTGACCTGCCGCGCTTTCTAGGCACGCGCAGCACATAACGGATAGAATTCAGTCCCTCTGTCGGCGCAGTGTTGCGTCGCCTGCTGTCATGACGCCTCTGCATCTCGCCCAGCTACGCTCGCCCCAGGAACTTCAAGGCCGTTCGCCTGAGGAACTGGAGGCCCTGTGCGCCGAAATCCGCAACGCTTTGTTGGAGAAGGTCTTCAACACCGGCGGCCATTTGGGCAGCAACCTTGGTGTGATCGAGCTCACCGTGGCGCTGCATTACACCTTCGATTTCCTGCGCGACAAGCTGGTCTTCGATGTGAGTCACCAGTGCTATCCGCACAAGATGCTCACCGGGCGTTATGAAGGCTTCCCAAGCCTGCGCCAGACTGATGGTATGTCGGGCTTCGCTTGCCGTAAGGAATCACCTTACGACGTGCTCACGGCTGGTCACGCCGGTACTGCAATCTCCTTCGCCGCTGGCTTAGCCACAGGCATGAAGGGCTCTGCACCGGAAGGGGAAGAGGATCCCTGGGCGGTAGCCCTTGTCGGCGACGCCGGCTTCGGTGCCGGTGTGAGTTTCGAAGGCCTCAACCAGGCGGCCTATAACCACAACCGCATGTTGGTCATCTTGAATGACAACGAGTGGTCGATTGCCCGTTCAGTCGGAGCCTTGGCGCGTTATCTTTCGCGCATCCGTTCTTCGCGTACTTTGCATCGCACCTATGAGAAGCTGCGGTCGCTTGCGCATAGTTTGCCGATCGTCGGCAGCCGCATGGAAGAAGTCGGCGAAGTGATTCGCCATGTGCTGATTCCAGGACACGTCTTCGAAGAACTCGGCGTCAACTACATCGGGCCGTTGGATGGCCACGATATTGCAGGCACAATCGATGCCCTGGAGCGTGCCAAGCGCATTCCTGGGGTGACCTTGCTGCACTTCTTGACCGAGAAGGGCAAGGGGTATGCGCCTGCGGGCGATGACCCCGAACGCGCGCATGGCATCAGTCCGCCGTCGAAGGTCCCAGCGCCCAAGGTTGTGGAAGAGGCCGCTTCTGAAGAGGCTCCGCGTCGCAGCTTCACTCAAATTTTCGGCGAGGCCGTCTGTGCTGCTGCAGAGCGTGATCAACGCATTCATGCGATCACCGCCGCCATGCCTTCTGGTACTGGCTTGAGCGCCTTCGCAGAAAAGTTTCCTGAACGCTTCCATGACACCGGAATCACCGAACAGCATGCGGTCGCCTTGGCTGGCGGCATGGCAACCGTCGGCAAGCGACCTGTGGTGGCGATCTACTCATCGTTCCTGCAGCGCGGGTATGACCAGGTCTTCCAAGAAGTCGCGCTGCAAGAAGAAGACGTGATCTTCTGTTTGGATCGCGCGGGTTTGGTCGGCCAAGATGGGCCGACCCACATGGGCCTCTATGACATGGCTTATCTGCGGCCATTCCCAGGCATGATCCTGGCTTCGCCGCGTGATGGCGCTGATTTGGAGCGCATGCTGCAAGCAGGCGTAGAAGTCGGTGGCCCCTGGGCTTTGCGTTGGCCACGTGGCACCACTCCCGATGAGATCGGTGCGCCAACCTCATTGCGCCCAGTCATGGAGCCTGGAACTGCTGAACTACTGCGCGCTGGAGATTGCGGCGCGGTCTTCGCCCTTGGCGCCATGGTCGAGATTGCCCTCGATGCAGCCGCCAAGTTGCAGCGCGCAACCGGCCTGGAAGTCGCTGTCTACGACGCGCGCTTCTGCAAACCGATCGACCGCGACGCCATCCTTGGCGCTGCTGCTCAGTACGGTTGGGTCGCCACGGTTGAAGAGCATGCAAGCAGCGGTGGCTTCGGTTCCGCGGTCGCCGAATGCTTGGCCGATGCTTCCACTACCCATCCGCGCACTGCAAGCTGCCGGATCTCGCGCCACGCCGTGCCTGATCGTTTCATCGACCACATGACCACGCGCGATGAACAGTTGGCGGTCTGCGGAATGGACGCAGCTTCTTTGGCCAAATCCTGGGCCGACTCGCTGAGTCTCAGTAAGCAGGAATCCTTGCGGCAATGAGTCCTCCCCTGCGTTCCGGGCCAAACGGCAAGCCAAAGCCAATGCTGCCAACGAGTCGCACGTCGCGATTCTTGATCGTGGGTGATAGCAACAAGCCCCAAGCCGAATCTCTCGCTGCCGAAATCGAAACGCTGTTGGAGGATCGCAACGCGACCGTTTCGATCGATTTCAGCAACAGCTATGACCCGATTGAATGTAAGCCGGATTTTGTCATCGTGCTTGGTGGTGATGGCGCCATCCTGGCAACCTCACACCGCTTGGGCAAACGCAGAGTGCCGGTGATGGGGGTGAACTTGGGCAAGGTCGGTTTTCTTGCCGGTGTCACGCCGGAGCGAGTCGAGGTGGTCCTCAATCAGGTCTTCGCCGATAAGGCCCGTTGCGAAGATCGTGCCATGATGAGTTTCGCCGTGAAACGCAACGGCAAGGTGGTGGTTGATTCCCACGTGCTCAATGAAATCGTGGTCAGTCGTATCGCCAGGAATAGTTTGATCACTGTAGATTTCGTCGATGAAGGTCGGCATGTCTGCTCATGGCGTGGTGACGGTGTGATTGTTTCCACCGCCACCGGTTCCACCGCGTACAACCTATCCGCCGGTGGACCAATCCTTGCACCGAGCTTGGATGCCTTGGTGATCCAGCCGCTTGCTCCACATATGCTCGGCATGCGTTCCTTGGTGCTCAGCAGTAACCGTTCCTTCACTTTGAAGGTTTATGAGAGCGGCAGCTTGACCAGCGACGGTCATCTGGAAGGCAAGTTGCAGGCCGGCGATCGCATCCGTGTCGGCCCCAGCCGACGTCGTCTACCGTTGGTGGTCGATCCGCAGAACCGCTTCTATTCGCGCTTGCGTAAGAAGCTGCACTGGGGTGAAAGTCCCGGACCTGGTTAGGACCGGGAAGTGCTCTGAACCGCGATTGAAAAGCGAATTCGCCGCTTATCCGTAGATGCCGCGTAGGCGATCGAAATACGCCACGCGCTCCACGCCGAGCATGCAAGTCGCCAAGCGCAAGCCAACCTTGTGCTTCTTGGCCGCTGCACGTGCGCGATCGTAGGCCTCGATAATCATGCGATCCAAGCGCGCCTCGACATCTTCTCGTGGCCACATATAACCCATGCGGTTCTGTACCCATTCGAAGTAGGCGATGATGATGGCGCCGGAGTTGCCAAGTAGATCAGGCAACACAGGTATGCCACGCTCCTGGAGGATCGCGTCGGCTTTGCGCGTGGTAGGTCCGTTTGCAGCTTCCACGATCAACTTGGCGTTGATGCAATGGGCATTCTTGCCGGTAATCTGGTTGGCACCAGCAGCAGGAATCAGCACGTCGCACTCCAGGCACATGAAGTCGCTTTCCGGCATGGGCTCGCCGCCGCGGAAGCCAGCAACGGTGCCATGCTTCTCACGGTATTCGAGAGCCTTCGGGATATCGATGCCTGCAGGGTTGTACAAGCAACCACCCATATCGCTGATGGCGATGATCGAGTGACCATAGTCATACAGCTCGCGGGCGACTTGGCCGCCGACATGGCCGGCGCCCTGCACGACCACGCGGGCCTTGGAAGTGAAGCCCATGTCTGCGAGGCGACGCTCGGTCAGCACGCGCACGCCGCGTCCGACTGCACTGTCACGACAGACAGTTCCGCCAAGGCCTTCAGGCTTGCCGAGGACCACGGCGTTTTCGGTGTGACGCACGTGCATCGAGTAGGTGTCGAGACACCATGCCATGATCTGCGAGTTACTATGCAGGTCAGGAGCAAGGATGTCACGCTCAGGGCCGATGAAGTCCAATACGCCAGCGGTGTAGCGGCGTACCACGGTCTCGGTGACGCGTGGCGAGTGATCGCGCGGATCGAAATCCACGCCACCCATGGCACCGCCGAACGGCACACTCAAGGCGGCACACTTCCAGGTCGTCCACGCGGCCAGAGCTGCGAGTTGAGTGCGCGTCATGGTCTTGTCGAGACGGAGACCACCAAGGGTTGGGCCGAGCGACAGGTTATGACGAATGCGGTAACCATTGAAGACCTGGATCTCGCCGTGGTCATCGATCACCGGGATCGCGAACTTGAATTGGCGATCGGGGCCGCGCAGCAACATGTAGAGGTCTGGATCGAGGCCGAGCAGTTGCGCGGCTTCGTCGAAACGCTCCATCATGGAGGAGAACGGGTTGTCGTCGGACAACTCGGGCGTTGGGGCCATCGGTTCTTCCAATGGCTGCATGATTTCGGGATCAGGCATAGATACCCCTCAGGTCAAGGCAGTAAGCCACACGATCGATGGCCTTGCAGTAAGCGCCGATGCGCGGGCTGGTGTCGTATTTCTTGGCCGACGCGACTACGTCATTGAAGGAGTCGACCATGATGCGTTCCATGCGGTCGAACACGATCTGTTCTTCCCAGAAGTAGCCCATGCGATTCTGCACCCATTCGAAGTAAGACACGGTCACACCGCCAGCGTTGGCGAGGATGTCCGGCGCGACGAATACGCCACGCTTCTCGAGGATGGCATCGGCTTCGGCGGAGGTGGGGCCGTTGGCGCCTTCCACGATTACCTTGGCCTTGATATCGGCAGCATTCGCCGACGTGATCTGGTTCTCGGTGGCGGCCGGAATCAGCACTTCGCAATCCAAGGTCAGCAGCTGCGAGTTGTCGATGTAATCGGCGTTCGGGAAGCCTTCCAGCGAACCCTTGTCTTTCAGCCAATCAAGCACGGCGGGCATATCCAAACCGTTGTCGTTATGGATTGCGCCATACATATCACTGATGCCGACGATCTTGTGGCCCATCTCATGCAGGAACAACGCGCCGAGGCCGCCGACATTACCGGCACCTTGGACCACTACGCGGCAGCCCTTGTCAGGCAAACCAAGGTGCTTCAACGACTCGCGCACGGTGAAGGCCACACCAAGGCCGGTTGCTTCGCGTCGGCCTTTGGAACCACCAAGACCGACTGGCTTGCCGGTCACGATCGCAGGTGTAGTCGAGCGTGTGTGGGTGGAATAAGTGTCCATCAACCACGCCATGGTCTGCTCGCCGGTGTTCATATCTGGAGCTGGTACATCGCGTTCCGGACCGATGATGTCCATCAAGTTGGCGGTGTAACGACGCGTAAGCCGTTCCAGTTCACCAGCCGACATGCGACGCGGATCACAGATGATGCCGCCTTTGCCGCCACCGAATGGCACGTTCACAACGGCGCACTTCCAAGTCATCCAAGCGGATAGTGCACGCACCTCATCGAGGTTCACTTCCGGCGAGTAGCGGATACCGCCTTTGGCCGGGCCTCGCGCGATCGAATGTTGCACGCGATAACCAGTGAACACACGTAGCGAGCCGTCGTCCATCTTGACCGGCACGGACACGGTGAGCTCTTGATAAGGCGTTGCCAAGATGCGATAAACACCCGCATCTAGCTGCACCAAATCGGCAGCTTTCTCCAGACGCTTTTGCATCTGAAGAAAAGGATTGGATTCAGACCCTTGGTGGTCAGTAGTGATTGTTGCGGCCATCTGGATTGGGGCCAGGGACAAAGGGGGGAGGCAATGCTCCGAGGGGGCAGAGAATATCCTGTCCAAGCCTCGAAGGGGAGAGCCAAGTTTCGGAGTCTATGTTCCGCCAAATGCACCACCAGCACGGTTCTGCAGCAGTGAAAAAGCGCAGCTTCCCTAAGATATCGGCCAAATACTTGTGTCAGGGGTAGGGAAAGTCGAAGATGTGCCCATGTCAGGCGCGCGTGACATCCACATGTTCCGGCCAAAAGGAAGGCCGACGACCACTCTCGACCGGGGACGCATCCTGGCCGCGACTGAGGATGTGCATCTGCTCGAGAAGCTCAATCTCCATACCCTCGAGGGGGCGATGGATTTTGGCGGCGGCGTCATCGTGCGCGATGCTGGGCCTCGCAAGACCTACCGCGTAGAGACAGACGAAGGCGTCCTATTCGTCAAACTGCACCGCGATGTGCCGTTTAGGCGCCGCCTGGCGTTGATGGGACGTAAATCTGCCAGCCCAGCCCACATCGAATGGGATGCCATTGGCATGCTGCGCAAGACCGGTTTCGACGTGCCTGAGCCGGTCGCTTTCGGCGAGGACATCTCCCTGCTGGGGTGTCCCCGACGCTCCTTCATCATTACCAGAGAGGTCGTCGGCCCGCAGTTGGACCACCTGCTCGAGAAGGGATACCCCAACCCAAATCACATCAGCGAGCGCCTGTGTCGTGACCAGTTGCTGCACGACGTGGCTGGAATGGTGCGCCGCTTCCACTCCACCGGTTTCTACCACAAGGACCTGTACTGCTGTCACCTGATTGTGACCAAGGATCCGCGCTGGGGACGGCCTTTTTTCATTGACCTGGAGCGTGTTGACCGCGATTTCCCGCCTCGTAGGCGCTGGCTGGTGAAGGATTTGGCTGCTTTGAACCATTCGGCTCCGGCAACCGTCACGCGCGCCGACCGCCTGCGTTTCCTGCTGCGCTACATGTCGAAGACGCGCATGGATATCAATGTGAAACGTTGCGTGCGCGATATCGTGGCTAAGACCGCCCGTATCGCGGCCCACGTTCCGAAATACGGATGAGAATCGCAGTCCTGCTCGACCACTGGCATCGTGCCGGCGGTGGGCTTGAGCAGTATCTGAAGTTCGTGCTGCCCAGGCTGGTGGAGCTTGGCCATGAGGTCCTGTTGGTTGCAGCCGGCGCCAGCCGCGGCACTCCGCCTGGTGTGGAATCGCATGAACTTGGCCGTGGACGTTTTCTGCCGCGCCCTTGGTCCGATTACGCCGAGGCGCGGGAAGCCGTAGCCGCCGCCAAAGCCTGGCGTGCCGACGCCACCTTCTCACCGCGTGCAATCTCGTCGCCCGGCTGTGTGTGGCAACCGATGGGGGGCAGTGCCCCGCATGTGCAAGCAGCACGCGGGCGGCCACCAAGTCTGCGCACCCGTGCGCTGATGCGTTTGGAGAATGCAGCCTTGCAAGCAGCGCACACTGTTTTCGTGCCGTCGCCGATGGTCGGTCGCGAGATTCGCGAACGTGCGGCGGAAAAGAAGCAAGTATTAGCACCCTTGCCGTTATTGCAGGAACCGCTTGCTTTGCGTAAACCAGTCATGCGTCGAGATTGGCAACAAGCTGCACCCTTACGCGTGGTGCATTGCGGACGCGATCCTTTGCGCCATGGCAGCGCCACAGCAGTGGAGTGGTTCCTCGCAATCCGGGCACGCAAGATCCCGGCACGCTTGGACCTGTGGTCCAAAACCAAGACGCATGCCGCGCGCGCCATCGGTAAGAGTGTTGAAGAACTCAATCAACTGGGCGTGACCTTGCACGACTGGGATGGTGGCTTTCACGCCGCGTTGGCTAAGGCCGATCTTCTGCTTCACCCCACGCTCTACGATTCCTTCTCCTTGGTTTGCCTGGAAGCGGCTGCCGCAGGGGTTCCCGTTGCCACCACGCAGCAAGCGGGAGTCGCCGAGTTGCTGCCCGAACATCTGTGCGTGACCGTTGCCCCCAAACTCACGGAAGTGGCTGCAGCAAGCGCCTTGGAGCTTTTGGTTGCGGCAACCTCGATCTCAACCGATGCCTGGCGCGAGCTGGTGATGGAGGTGCGCGAGCAATTCAGCCTGGACCGCCATGTCGCCTTGCTGGTCGACACCTTGGCGGCCACCGCTATGCGACAATCCGCCCATGACTGAGCTCCTGCGCTTGCATGAAGTCGCCGCTCGCGACGGCCTCCAAAACGAGAAAGCGGTGCTTCCTACTGCCCGCAAACTGGAGCTGCTGGAAACGCTTGCAGCATCATGCCCGGATTCACTCGAAGTGACTTCCTTCGTGCGTGCGGACTTGGTGCCACAACTTGCCGACGCCGTCGAGTTGTGCGCGGCGCTGAAAGATGTGCCCTGGCGTGAAGGCTTGCCGTTGGTCGGTTTGGTCTTGAATATGCGTGGTTACGAGAGTTTCCACAACAGTGGCCTGGATGCCATCACTGCAGTGATCGGCGCCAACGAGAATTTCTCCAAGGCGAACTCTGGCATGGCGATCGAGAAGGCAGCCGAAGTGAACCGCAGCTTGTGTGCTGCTGCGAAGGCCGACGGCTATCCGGTACGTATGTATCTTTCCATGGCCTTCGGTTCGCCCAGTGACGGCGACACGGATCCGCAGGTGGTCTTGGACCTGATTGCGGCATCGGCAGAAATGGGGGTTGAGCGTGTGGTGTTATCCGATACCGTCGGTGTTGGTCGCGCCGAACAAGTAGAGGCTTTGGTCAGCGGCGCGCAAAAGTACTTGCCGTTGGAGAAGATCGCCTTGCATATGCATGACACCTATGGCACTGCACTCGAGAACTGCGCTGTGGCTATGGATATGGGCGTGCGTATGTTCGATGCCTCTGCGGGTGGGACTGGTGGTTGTCCTTTCGCCCCTGGCGCGGCAGGAAATTTGGCAACAGGTTCCTTGTTGGCTTATGCCGCCAGCAAAGGCATGGCTCCGGACATGGATTGCGCTGCTCTAGATCGTGCAGCGACCTTGTTATCGGAAGAGCTGGGCCGCCCATTGGCCATGGGTGGAGCACGTCGGCCGGCCTGATTGCAGGCGAAAGTCGGGGTTCGATAGGTTATCCTAGGGTGATGACCGACCAGGACTTGGTACTGCTGGAGCGCGACGATCACGTTGCCCGATTAGTGATTAACCGCGCCGAGTCGCGCAATGCATTGAGCTTCCCGACTCTGCTGCGCATGCGCACCTTGTTGGCTGAGCTGCGTAAAGACACCGACGTCTGGGTGGTGGTGATCACCGGCGCTGGTGAGAAGGCCTTCTGTGCAGGCGCGGACTTGAAAGAGCGTCGTACGCTGAACGAGGAACAGGTCGCTGATTTTGTGCGCAACATCCGCGGCTTGATGGATGACATTGCTGCCTTGCCGCAGCCGACCATTGCTGCCATGAACGGTCACTCGTTCGGTGGTGGTTGTGAAATGGCTTTGGCTTGTGACTTGCGCATCCTCGATGCCAACGCGCAGATCGGTTTGACCGAAACCAGTCTGGCGATCATCCCCGGCGCCGGAGGCACCATCCGCTTACCGCGTTTGGTCGGTGCCGCCAAAGCCAAGGAACTGATCCTCATGGCGCGTCGTTTGACCGCCGATGAAGCCTTGAACATTGGTCTTGTCCATCGCGTGGCACCTGCTGGCTTTATCGCTGGCGTCGCCGATGAAATGGTCGAAGCTTTGCTGCGCAATGGGCCGTTGGCTCTGCAGGCGGCCAAGGCAGCAATTGATGGGGGACTGGATCTCCCAAGTGAAGTGGCACTCGAACATGAGGCCGCTTGTTACGCACGCATCATTCCAACCAGCGATCGTCTCGAGGCCTTGGCGGCCTTCGCTGAGAAACGCCAGCCCAAATTCAAAGGGCAATAACCGAGTAAACCTATGTGGCTCAAATGGATTCGCTGCAGTGTCGATGAGAACAACCGCGAGGCATTCTGTGACTCGCAGCAGCAGTGGAGTGCCATGCGTGGCCAAGATGGCTTGGTTGGCCAGTTCGGTGGATGGGACAACCTGGATCCCAACAAGGCTGGCATCGTTGGTTTGTGGCAGAACCAAAAGACTCTCGAAGCTTTCATGACACCTGATGGTGCGCATGACCGCATCTATGCCGCAACAGGCCAAGAGGCTTTGTTGCGCAGCTGCCAGACCAGCGTCTACAACGAGCTCTTCCCAATGCCAGGCGCTTTGCCGAGTTTGCGTGCCGCAGCCCGTGAAAGCAGTTTCATGTGGGTGGCGCATTTCCGCGTATCTTCGGAGAAGTATCCGCTGTTGCTGCGCGCCCAACGACAAATCTGGATCCCCGCCTTGCGCAAGGTCGAAGGCATGCTGGGTGGCAGTTTCGGCAGTGATGGTAGCGACGGCTTCTTGGTGGTGACCATGTGGCGCGACGAAGACCTGCACCAAGCTTATCACGATGACATCCTGCCAGACTTGCGCAGAGAAGTGATGGAGATGGGGGGCTTCCCCGACACCCTCGACGGCTGCTACCTGCACCTCGAGCCGCGCTGGAACATCCTTTGAGTCGTGGCCGTGGAAGGTCTTGGTCCTGTTACCATGAGTCAGGGGTATCACCATGGAACTTCTTCTCGTCCCGATTGATTTCTCTGCTGGCACCGAGAAAGTGTTGGCAACAGCGCAACAGCTGGCAACAGCCATAAATGCCCAATTGAGGCTCTTACATGTCGCTCCACCGGAGCCTGATTTCGTGCCCTACGATGCCGGCCCAGCCGTCGTCCGCACGCAAGTGGCGAATGACTTGCGCGAAGAGCATCGGCATCTGCAACGTTTGGCTTTGCAACTCAATGAAGAGGGCATCAAGACCAGTGCGCGCATGGTCATGGGACCCTTCGTCGAGACCATCGTCGATCAGGCCGAGCTGTCCTTGGCCGACATGATCGTGATCGGTTCGCATGGTCATGGCGCCTTGTTCCGCATGGTGCTTGGCAGTGTCAGCGAGGGCGTTGTACGGCAAAGTGATTGTCCAGTATTGGTCGTGCCGATCCGCGAAGAATGAGCGCAGCAAGTCATACCCACTTGGTGGTCTTGACCGGTGCCGGGGTCAGTGCGGAAAGTGGCATTCCCACCTTCCGTGCCGCCGATGGCTTGTGGGAGAACCACCACGTCGAAGACGTGGCCACGCCCGAGGCCTTCCTGCGCAATCCGGATTTGGTTTTACGTTTCTATAACGAGCGTCGTCGTGGCGTGATGAAGGCGCAACCTAATGCCGGTCATAAGGCATTGGCCGATTTCGAATCACAAATGCAGGTTTCGGTGATCACGCAGAATATCGATGACTTGCACGAGCGTGCAGGTTCCACTTCGGTGCTGCATCTGCATGGCGAGATTCTCAAGGCGCGCGGTGTCGATGATGATGAACGCCTTTACGACCTTGATGGTGCCGACATCCATCTCGGTGACTTAACGGCGCAGGGTTATCAGTTACGTCCGCATGTGGTGTGGTTCGGTGAAGCCGTTCCGGCCATGGAAGAGGCCGCGCGCATCACCTCCCAGGCCGACATCCTCCTGGTGATTGGCACTTCACTCGCCGTCTATCCAGCAGCTTCCTTGGTCAGCATGCGCCGCGACGGCACACCAGTGTTATTAGTCGACCCCAATGAGCCTCATGCGGCTTATCGCAACCTATCGCACATCCAACACCCGGCAAGTACCGGTGTGCCGATTGCCTTGGATCGTGTCTTGGAGTTCGCGATGCGCGGTCACAAGTTCTAAAGCCCGCTGCCGGTCACCAAGTAAACCGCGAACGAGGCCAGCCAATGGTCGCCTTCGTAAAAACCACTGAAGACATAATCCATGCCGACTTTGGTGTGGGCACTGGCGGACTCGAGCAGCAACTGCCTGCGTGCATCACTCTCCGGCAAGGCCATTGCCACGCCGACCAGAGTCCATCCACGGGACAGGTCCAGACCGGCCAGGTGGACCAGGCGGCCGTCGGTGGGGTCGGTGACTTCGACCGGAATCCCAAGGTTGCTC
Organism: Planctomycetota bacterium; assembly: GCA_024229395.1. Taxonomy (GTDB): domain Bacteria; phylum Planctomycetota; class UBA1135; order UBA1135; family UBA1135. The sequence goes on from JAAESM010000033.1 coordinate 110,178, forward strand.
AACTCACCGTTGCGTAAACCAGGTAGGAATCCATCTAACCAATCGCTGAATTCTTCTTGCGGCAACACGCGGCGCATCAAGTCGGCTTCGTTCAAACCCGACGAGAAGAAGTCTTCGCCGGATGGTTCGTAACGGCTTGGGTAATCCGTGTCATTGAGATAGAACTCGCGCGCCTTGTTGACGATCAAGTGCTCCAACTCGGTGTTGCCTTTGGCCCGAGCGTAATCCAGCTCAAAAGCCAAGGCAAAGGCGGTGTCGGGGTGGGTGCCGGTGCGGATTGGATAGCTCAAACGCGGTAGGTAGCCCTCTACGCCACGCACGATGCGATCTTCCAAAGGCTTCAGACTGCGTGCCCAACGGCGGCCATCGGAATCATTCCAACCGTGCAATTCGGTGGCCAAGCGCAGCAGCCAAGCCCAGCCGTACATGCGCTCGAAACCGCCATTCTGTTTCTCATCGAAGTAAGCAGCCTCTTTCAACAAGGCGGTCGCTTCCAACTGCTGATTCAGCACCTTGCGAATCTCATCATTGATCGGCGCATTGGGATACTCCTTCAGCAAGCGCACCAGCAGCCAGTGGCCATGCACAGCCGAATGCCAATCAAAGGAGCCGTAGAACACCGGGTGCATCTCGCGCGGCGTCTTCGCCGATTCGGGCCCGACGTAAACCTGGCCCGGCTTATTTGGCCATTCGCGCACGATGCCATCCAAGGCCAACTGCGCGAAGGCAGCGACCTGATCGTGGGTCATTCGGTCATGAAAATCAGGCATGGACTGGCTGGTTTCTAGCGGCTTTGGGGAATCAGTATCGTGGCTGATCTGGGTGGGGCCGGCACAGGACAAGCTCGGCACCAGGATCAGGAGCAGGGGGGCGACCCGGTTCATGTTTCGAAGTCTAGCCGCGTGAATAGGCCGTGGGTTATCCTATAGACAAGCATGAGACTGCATCTGAGTATCCTGATCCTGCCGCTGTTGGCCTTGGCCTGCAGTGCGGGGAATCCCATGAGCAGTTCTTCGACCACCCCTCAAGCAAAGAACATGAGCCAAAATACACCTGATTCGTCCGAGCAAGCCAGCGCTCAGGCCACTTTTGCCGCTGGCTGATTCTGGGGAGTCGAAGCCACCTACCGTGCTGTAGATGGCGTTTTGAGTACCGAATCTGGTTACACCGGTGGCCATGTTCCCGAGGCAACCTACAAGCAGGTCTGCACCGGCACCACCGGCCACGTCGAAGCCGTGCGTGTGACTTATGACCCGAACCGTGTCTCCTACAATGATTTGATCAAGATCTTTTGGGAGAACCACAACCCATCGCAAGCGAACGGCCAAGGCGTGAACATTGGCAGTCAGTATCTGGCTGCAGTGTTCTTCCATAGCCCCGAGCAGGAAGCGGTTGCCATCGCCACGCGTAATGCTTTGCAGGAAAGCGGGCGCGTTCAAGGGCCAGTCACCACGCAGATTTTGGCCGCCACTGATTTCGTCGTCGCTGAGGATTACCATCAGCAGTACTACGAGAAGCAGGGCTTGGTCACTCCACGTAAGGATTAGACCCGCCGCAAACAGAGCTCATGCTGTGCAAGGGATTCGCTCCGTTGTTGGGGGACCGAGCCAAGGTATTGATCCTTGGCTCGATGCCCGGCGCCGAATCGATTCGGCAAAACCAGTACTACGCGTTCGAGCGCAATAGTTTCTGGTGGATCATGGGCGAGCTGTTTGGCGCCAGTTGGGAGTTGCCTTATGAGCAACGTGTGACACGGTTGACGGATTCCGGTATTGCGGTTTGGGATGTGCTGGCAAGCTGTCAACGCGAAGGCAGTCTGGACAGCGCCATTGATCAAGGTAGTGAAGTGGTGAATGACTTCATTGGCTTGCTGCAGGAGCATCCAATCGAGTTGATATTGCTCAACGGCGGTAAGGCCAAGCAAGCTTGGAAGCGATCGGTGCAGCCGATTATGGCCGAGCATGGTTTGGAACTGCAGTGCTTGAAGATGCCTAGTACCTCGCCGGCTTATGCTGCGATGAAGGTCGAAGCCAAATTGGAAAAATGGCGCGCAGCCCTGTCAGCCACGCGCCAATTCCCGGTTCTTAAATCCGAATGAGCCTTAAAAGTCCACTTCTTCCAGACTGCAACGCAGTGTTGTGGGTTTCCCTCCTTCAGGACTGAAGAAGGTCAACGTGCGGCGTTTATTGCCGCGCACCGAAAAGGTGCGTTCCTTGGCGTCCGCTTCCATCGAATCTTCGAGCATGAAATTTTGTGCGTCGAGCCATTCCAAGCTGACGAAGACGCGGCGGGCGTCGTCGTCGTCGTTGACGATATTGAACTGCGCAGTGGCGCGTTCGTTATCGAAACGAACTTTCATGTCCTCGACGTCAACACCGTCGACGTCGGATTCGATGACCAGGCGAATATGCCCATTGTCATGTGTGATTACTTCAGGCCCTGATGAGCAGGCCGGAAGTGCCAGCAGCACGGCCGGCAGCAGTGTGTAAAGGAGGCGTGCCATTGCTTCTCCTTAACGGCGCATGAAACTCGAGCTTTACTGCTAAAGTCCAGGCTTTCCGCTTTCTGCCAGCATCACGAAGAAGATCAATGCGGCCAATAGCAGTGCCCACACGGTGAGCATGCCATAGGCGATCTTGCGTGTCTTGCGCTTCTGCCACCAGGTGCGTGGTGCGACGCCACTGAGCAGGAAGGTCACGATGCCTGCTAGGTTCACGCAGACCAAGTTGCCGAGTAGCAACATGCCTGCACCGCGCGCGGCCTCCCAGTTGCCGGAAGTTGCCATCAACGCGCAGACGGCGAGCGGTGGTAGCAAAGCCACAGCAACCATCACGCCAACTAGGGAAGCAGGAACTCCTGAAGTGAATGCCAAAGCGCCGGCACCACCTGCGGCTAGGGCCAGCAGCAAGTCTTCCAAGTGCAAGTCGGTGCGTGCCAGGATCTCCGGCGATTGCAGGTTCAGATCGAATAACCAACCAGCAATCGAGGCTACCAGGAAGGCCAGCGCCACGCCGAAGATGTTGGCCTTGATTGCCGACTTGGCCAACGACAAATCACCCAAAGTGGAGGCCAGCGCCAACGCCATATTTGGTCCGAGCAGTGGCGCAATCACCATGGCGCCAATCAACACTGCCGTATTGCTGGTGGCCAAACCGATGGTGGCGACGATGGTGGAAAGGCCAACCATCCACCAATGCACCGAGTTTGGGTGGGTGACCTTGGCAAGGTCGTCAAGTAACTCTTCGCGGCTGATGCGATTGCTCTTCTTCGCTTTCTTGCCATTGGAAGGTTCGCCGTTTTCTCCGGCTTTGCCCTTGCCATTTCCTCCAGCCCCAGCTTCGCCGTCGCCTTCTTCCTCTTCGATTACCGGTTCGGGCAGTTTCGGCACCACTGTCTGCACTGCCAATACGATGGCACGGAAGTTCTCATAAGAACCTAAGGCCGCTTGCATCGGGTCCAACACGCTTTCCAGTTTCTCGGCTTCCACCAAGATGTGGAACTGGGTCAGTGGCCCCGGCAAGTTGTTCTTGAAGGCAACAATGCTTTCGTCCTGCAGCTCCTCAATAATGCTCTCAACCTTCTCGACGGCGACGTCGGGTACGAAGGTCTGTACGAGGCGGGTGGCCATGTTGTGCAAAGGTTAGCAGCTTGCAGGGCCGCATTGGTGGGCTTTGGCGGCCGACGCGTTCCCATCGGCCGCGTGGCGTGTACCATGCGGCGCGGTTTTTTTCGCCAACTCCCTGAAATCGTTTGCTGAAAGATGACTCCTGAAATCAACACTGCTGCCGTTCTCGGCGCTGGCGCCATGGGTGCCGGTATCGCTCAAGTCGCTGCCCAAGCTGGCATCAAGACTCACCTGTTCGACATCTCCGAGGAGTTCGCGATGGGGGGCATGGCCAAGATCACCGCAATGCTCGATAAAGGTGTCGCGCGTGGCAAGGTCAGTGAAGGGAAGCGCGCCAGCGTATTGGCCAATTTGACTCCATGTTGGGATATGGAGACTGCCATGAACGGCGTCGATCTGGTGATTGAGGCTGTTCCAGAGCGTTTGGACTTGAAGCTGCAGATATTTCGGCAGGTCAGCGACTTGGTGCGCGAAGACACATTGATCGCCACCAATACGTCGTCGATCTCGATCACCAAGTTGGCCAAGGCTGTGGATAACCCTTCGCGATTCCTTGGCTTGCACTTCTTCAATCCACCGCCTTTGATGCCGCTGTTGGAAGTGGTGCATGGCGAAGAGACCAGTAGCGCGTCACTCGATGCCGCTTTGGAACTCAGTAAGCGAATGGGCAAGGAGCCGATCGTGGTTCGCGATAGCCCTGGCTTTGCATCGTCGCGCTTGGGTGTGGCGATTGGATTGGAAGCGATTCGCATGCTCGAAGAGGGGGTGGCGTCGGCAGCGGATATCGACAAGGCCATGGAACTGGGCTATCGCTTCCCGATGGGGCCGCTGAAACTGACCGACCTGATCGGCATTGATGTGCGTTTGGATATCGCCAGCTATCTCGATGCCAACCTTGAGGGAGATCGCTTCAAGGTGCCGGATCTGATGCGAAAGATGGTCGCTGAGGGCAAACACGGCAAGAAAACCGGCCAGGGTTTCTACACATGGGTCGACGGCCAAGCGGTGTCGGATTAGGGCAGGGCGGCCTGGTGAAAAAGCGGTGAATAAGCCCACTGAGTAGTCTTTTTCTGTAATAAAAACAAAAACGAGGAAATAGCTTGCGAGCTTTTCGGGACGCGACATACTCTTCGGTATGGAAGCAACCGCCCCTGCCCCTGAGGTGATCTGTTTTGAGACTCATCCAGATCGCTACAAGCATCTGAAGATCGAGGTCGATGGCCCCGTAGCCCGCATCCTGATCGATATCCAGGAGAACGAAGGCCTGCGCCCTGGCTACGCCCTGAAACTGAACTCCTACGACCTGAGCGTCGACATCGAGCTCGCCGACGCCGTCCAGCGTTTGCGCTTCGAGCACCCTGAAGTGGGTGCGGTGATCGTCACCAGTGGCCAGGAAGGTGTGTTCAGTTCTGGCGCCAACATCTTCATGTTGGGAGCTAGCACGCACGCGCACAAAGTGAACTTCTGTAAGTTCACCAACGAGACTCGCGTCTCGATCGAGGATGCAACCGCCAACTCCGGTCAGGTCTATATCGCTGCACTCAACGGCGTGGCTTCCGGTGGTGGCTATGAACTGCCACAGGCTTGCGAAGAGATCTATTTGGTAGATGACCGTCGCAGTGCTGTTTCCCTTCCTGAAATCCCATACCTCGGCGTATTGCCAGGTACCGGTGGTTTGACTCGCTTGGTCGATAAGCGCCACGTGCGTCGCGACATCGCCGACGTCTTCGTGACCTTGGCAGAAGGGGTCAAAGGTAAGCGCGCCGTGCAATGGGGCTTGGTCGATAACGTCTTCCCAACTTCTAAGTTCAAGGAGTCGGTCGAAGCACGCGCTTTAGAAGTTGCCAATGGTGGCAAGCCAGATCGCAAAGGCGTTCAGCTTGAAGCACTGAAGCCAACCGAAGGTGAAGATCGCCTCGACTATCAGCATGTCTCGATGGAGATCTCAGAAGACGGCCGCACCGCCACCTTGCAGATCACCGTTCCTGACGATGTGCCGCAAATGCCCGTAACGGCCTCGGACCTTGGATCTGCGTGGTTCCCACTGCGCGCTTTCCGCGAGCTGGATGACGCACTCTTGCGCTTGCGCTTGAACTACCCTTTGGTTGGTTTAATCCTGTTCAAGACCCGTGGCAACGCCGCATCGATGGTCGCCTTCGATGAGCAACTCGATCAACACGCCGATGATTGGTTCGTCAACGAGGTGCGCCTGTTCATCAAGCGCACCTTGAAGCGCGTCGATTACATGGCCAAGTCCATGTTCGCGATCGTCGATGAAGGCAGCTGCTTCGTTGGCACCTTGTACGAACTGGTGCTCGCCGCCGACCGCAGCTTCATGCTTGAAGAGGATGGCGTCACTTTCCAGATGACCAACATGAATCAAGGCGCTTACCCGATGGGTAACGGCCTCAGCCGCATGCAAACCCGTTTCGTGTGGGACCAGGAGATGGCCAATGAGCTCGCCGCCAACCGCGATCAAATCGACGCCGACGAGGCCAACGACTTAGGCTTGATTACGGTTGCCGCCGACGACATCGACTGGGATGATGAGGTTCGTCTGGCCATCGAGGAACGCGTCAGCCTTTCTCCTGATTCGCTTACCGGCATGGAAGCGAGCATTCGTTTCGGCGGTCCTGAGACCCTCGAGACCAAGATCTTCGGCCGCCTGACCGCGTGGCAGAACTGGATCTTCCAACGTCCGAACGCGGTCGGTCCGAAGGGCGCCTTGAGCCTCTACGGTCGCCCAGAATCTCCAGAGTTTGACTTCAACCGCACCTAAATCATGGCTATCTCCTACGACAAAATCCCCAACAACGTCGACCTGAACAGCAACCGTAAGCTGCAGAAGGCACTTGAGGCTTGGCAGCCAAGCTTCCTGGATTGGTGGCAGGACATGGGGCCTGAGGGCTTCCAGCAAGACGACATCTACCTGCGTACCGCCGTCAGCGTCGAGGCCAACGGTTGGGCTAACTTCGGTTATGTGAAGATGCCCGATTACCGCTGGGGTATTTTCCTCACGCCTCCGGAGAAGGATCGCAAGATCGGTTTCGGCGACAACGCCGAGATGGATGTGTGGAACCAGGTGCCTGGCGAGTTCCGTAAGGAGCTGCGCCGCATCATCGTGACCCAGTGCGATACCGAGCCAGCATCGGTCGAGCAGCAGCGTTTGCTCGGTAAGTGCGCCCCAAGTCTTTACGACATGCGCAACCTGTTCCAGGTCAACGTTGAGGAAGGTCGTCACCTGTGGGCCATGGTTCACATCCTGCACGAGTTCTTCGGTCGTGATGGTCGTGAAGAGGCTGAAGAAATGTTGTTCCGTCGTTCCGGTAACCCGGACTCGCCACGCATCCTCGATGCCTTCAACAAGCCGATCGAAGACTGGTTGGCCTTCTTCTGCTTCACCATGTTCACTGACCGTGATGGCAAATATCAACTCGGTGCCTTGGCCGAGAGTGGCTTCGATCCACTCGCACGTGCCACCAAGTTCATGTTGACTGAAGAGGCTCACCACCTGTTCGTCGGTGAGACCGGCGTCGGTCGCGTGATCAAGCGCACCACAGAGATCCTCAACGAAGATCCACATGGAGACGTCAAGAAGCATGGCGGCATTCCTCTCGACATCATCCAGAAGTACATCAACGAGTGGTATAGCGCCTCTCTCGACCTGTTCGGTGGTGAGGATAGCTCCAACGCCGCGAACTACTTCGGCGCTGGTCTAAAGGGTCGTTTCCAGGAGATGAACCCGAAACGTTTTACCGAGCACTCCGCGCTGGAAGGTTGCTACGAGTTGGATTGGGTCGAGGAAGGCCAGATGGGCAGCCACGAGATCCCGATGCGCCGCGCCATGAACTTGGTGCTGCGCGATGCTTACCGCGAAGACTGCCTCAAGTCGCTTGCACGTTGGAACAAAGTGATGGAGAAGGCTGGGCGCGACGAGCGTTTCTACCTTCCTTCGCAGCGCTTCAACCGCGGCATAGGCGTCTACGCCAAGCAGAGTTTCGATCCACATGGCGAGCTCATGGATGACAAGACCTACTGGTCGAAGCATGTCGATTGGCTGCCAACTCACGAGGACCTCGATTACGTCAAGTCGTTGATGGTCTCCGTCAACGAGCCAGGTAAATTCGCTGGTTGGATCGCTCCACCTGCGAAAGGCCTCAACGGCCAGCCTGTTGATTTCGAATACGTCAAGTTCCACGGCTAGGCTTCAGTCCAGCAAGCACGGCAATAAATAACCATGGCTAAGCGTTTACGAAGCCACGTCTGCGGGGCGTGGCACGAGGGCAACGGCGACGCCGTTGCGGTCTTTAACCCGACCACCGGCGAACAGATCGCCGAGGTCAACAACAGCGGCTTGGATTACAAAGCGGCGTTGCAATACTCACGCGAGACCGGCGGCCCGGTACTGCGTGCGATGACTTTCGCGCAACGTGGCGAGTTGTTGATGGCCATGGCTGGCGCTTGGCATGAGCATCGCGATGAACTGCTCGCCATGAGCACCGAGTCCGGTGGCAACACGCGCGGCGACGCCAAGTTCGACGTCGATGGCGCAACCGGCACCTTGTCGGCTTATGCACGCATCGGTGCCAAGCTTGGTGAGGCAAAGTTCCTGATCGATGGCGATTCGATCCGCCTATCGCGCAGTCCACGTTTCGTCGGACGTCATGTGCGTATGCCACGCGCAGGTGCTGCGATCCACATCAATGCCTTCAACTTCCCTGCATGGGGAATGGCCGAGAAGATGGCCGCTGCCATCCTCGGCGGCATGCCAGTGGTGACCAAGCCAGCTACCAGCACTGCGGTGTTGGCTGAGCGCATGATCGAGATCCTGGTCGAGAAGGATGTTGTGCCGGCTGGTGTCATCTCCTTCATCTGTGGATCGGCAGGGGACATGCTCAGTCATGTCGTGACCCAAGATGTGGTCGCCTTCACCGGTTCCGCCGATACCGGTTGCCGTATCCGTTCCGGTGAGGCCGTGATCAAGAACTCGGTGCGCGTCAACGTCGAGGCAGACAGTCTCAACTCCGCAGTGCTTGGTACGGATGTCAAACACCAAGGTGAGACTTGGGATTTGTTCATCCGCGAAGTCTGCACCGACATGACTCAGAAGGCGGGGCAGAAGTGCACCGCAATCCGCCGCATCTTCGTTCCGGAAGACAAGGTCGAAGATGTCAAGGCCGACATGATCGAGACTCTGTCGAGCACCCGCGTCGGCAATCCGGCAACACGTGGTGTACGCATGGGACCACTCGCTTCCGCTTCGCAGCTGGAGGACATTCGTTCCGGCATCGGTGAACTCCAGGCCGTCGCCGACATCGTCCACGGCGAGGTCGGTCCTGGTGAGTTGATGGACACCGATGCAGAAAGCGGCTACTTCCAGCAGCCAGTGCTCCTGCAGGCCAAAGATCCTGCCAACGCCGGCATCGTGCATGAGCGCGAGGTCTTCGGCCCGGTCGCAACGATCTTGCCTTATTCCGGCGATGCCGCAGAAGTTGCAGCTTTGATGAACCTCGGGGATGGGGGACTCGTCGCTTCCGTGTACTCCGATAAACGCGACTTTGCAGCATCCTTGGTGACTGCGGTGGCTCCTTATAACGGGCGCCTCAACTTCGGCTCCAAGAAGGTCGCGGAGTTCTCGATGGGACCAGGCGCAGTGTTGCCGACCTTGATCCACGGTGGCCCCGGTCGTGCCGGCGCAGGTGAGGAACTCGGCGGTATTCGCGGTTTGTCCTTTTACATGCAGCGCACCGCCCTACAGGGAGACGAACCCATGTTGGCCCGTCTGCTCGAAGACGGCGCTGAGGTCTGAGCCTTCAACTTTGCCTAGCCTCATTCCCCCCTCAAACCTACGATTGCAATCATGTTCTTAAACCTCCTCCCAATGTTCCAAGACCCTGCGGCCGAGGCTGGTGAGACTGCTAAAGCCGTAACCAATCAGGTTACTGGTGGCGAAACACCAAAAACTGAAGAAGGCGCAGGCGCCATCGTCTCCAGCATCAAGGATTTCGCCCTAGAACATTGGATGGACGCCGTCATGGTCGTCGTTCTGTTCTTCGCGATGACCATCATCGCTAGTTGGGTAGCCCGCCTCATTCGTGGCGCATGCGCGAAGGCCAGCATCGAAAGCACCCTGGCCCACTTCTTCGGCAAGCTTGGACGCACCGCCGTGATGGTCATCGGTGTGGTCGTCATCCTTGGCAGGTTCGGCATCGAGACCAGTAGCTTCGCTGCGATTCTCGCTGCAATGGGCTTTGCTATCGGTATGGCGATGCAGGGCACGCTCGGCAACTTCGCTTCCGGCGTAATGTTGTTGATCTTCCGCCCATTCAAAATCGGCGATGTCGTCAACGCTGCAGGTGTGGTCGGCAAGGTCAATATGATCGACCTCTTCAGCACAGTGATGGATACTCCTGATAACCGTCGCATCATCGTTCCTAACGGCGCGATCTTCGGTGGCACGATCGAGAACATCTCCTTCCACGATACCCGTCGTTGTGAGGTCCTGGTCGGCACCGATTATGGTGCAGACCTTGACAAGGTCCGTGAGGTGCTCGACAAGGCAGTAGCCAAACTCGAAACCCGCATCGACGATCCAGGTCACCAGATCGTGCTTGCCAGTCTTGGCGATAGCTGCATCGATTGGAAGATCCGTGTCTGGTGTAAGTCCGCTGATTACTGGGGCTGCATGGAAGAGACCACGCGCTGCGTCAAGTACGCGTTGGATGAAGCCGGCATCGGCATTCCTTACCCACAGATGGATGTCCATATGGACAAGCTCGAAGGCTAGGGAGTCAACTATGACTGCTATCCAAATCTTTATGGCCTGGGTGGCAGTCATGTCCGTCGGCGCTTTTCTCGCTTACGGACTCGACAAAAAGCTGGCCAAGAACGACAAGCGGCGCGTGCCCGAACGCGTGCTGTTGACTTGGTCTTATCTCGGTGGCGCGCCAGGAGCTTTGCTTGCCATGATGGCATTCCGCCACAAGATTCGCTTTCCTACCTTCTGGATTGCGCAACTGTTCACCATCGCAGCATGGTCTTGGACCATGTATCAGCTGTAAGCGAGTTACAGCCCTTGCGTGCATCCTCCGGCGCTCAGGAAGTGCCGTAGTGACCCGCATGTCCCGCCGGATCCTGGCGGTAGAAGCGCTCCAACAAGGAGTAGAGTTGCGGTTCGCGTTGCTGCAGTTGCACCGACAGCTCGAAGAAGCACTCAGTGGCCGTGGCGAAGAACTCCGCCGGTTCGGTGGCGGCATAGGGATCCAACAGACGCGGGCGACCGTGTTTCAAGTCACTCAGGTATTTCTCATAGGCGGCGAAGAACTCCTCGCGCCAACCATCATTCTTGATGTCGTCGCTGAGCGGGGGGATGCCATCGGTGATGCCATCGAGCATGTCGAGCTTATGCGCGAACTCATGGAACACAGTGTTTTGACCATCGTCGGCGTTGCGGCCACCTTGGTAGGCCGAATCCCATGCCAACACCACCGGTCCGCCAGGCCACGCTTCCCCCAAGTTGGCACTTTCTCGCCGTTCGACAACCCCATCAGGCCGGCGCCAGGTCGTGCCATGCTTGAAGGTGGTGGGGTACACCAGGATGGTGCGCACACGATGATAGAAATCGTGATGCAGATTCAGGACCAGCAGGCAAGCTTGGGCGGCGATCACGACCTTAATCTTGTCGCGCATTTCCAGGCCGCCACAGCCCTCGAAATGTTTCTCCTCGAGGAACACACGGGTCATGCCTTCGAGGCGTTTGCGGTCTCCTGGCGGCAGGTCATGCAGCACCGGCAGATAATCAAGCCAAGCATGCGATTCCTCACTCAGCCCTTCCCGCAGGAAACGCTTGCGTCGGAAGCCGCGCAGGAAGTGAAACATGACAGAGTTTAGGAAACTCGGATTGGTTGCGCTGCTCGGAAGGGCTTCGTGCTTCGCTTAGAATGTGCGCATGCTGGTGCACCATTTTCGCGACCCACATTGGCTGGTGAATAGCTATCTCGTGGCTGACCGCCCGGGCGGTCGCGCGGTGTTGATCGATAGCGGCGGGCCATTGGAGTTGATTGAGACCAAATGCGAGGAATTGCAGGTGCAGCCAGAGTTGCTGTTGTGCACCCATCGCCATCCTGATCACATCACTCACAATCGTCAGCTGGTGGAGCGCTTCTCGCTGCCGGTGGCCGCTCATCGCGAAGAGGCGACGTTCATTCCAATGCTGACGCAGGAGTTGGAGCATGAGGCAAGGCTGCAAATCGGAGAGCTCGCTATCCAAACTCGTTGGGTACCGGGGCATACCGCAGGGCATATGGCTTATGTCATCAATCAAGAGGCGGTCTTCACCGGCGACGTCCTGTTCGCCGGATCGGTCGGCGGCACCCGTGGCAGCGGTCATACCACCATTGAAGACCTGCGTGAAAGCGTCATGCAGCAACTGATGACCTTGCCGCCGCAGGCCATCATCTATCCAGGCCATATGGACAGCACCACGGTCGTTCAGGAGTGGGAGCACAACCCCTTTGTTCGCTGGTGGCGCGGGCTGGAACAAAGCGTGGATCTTCCGTGCACGGCTGCTGGTCTTGAGGGCACCTTGTTGTTGCGCGCGCTGGATTACGACGGCGGCACGAAATGCCTGGTGCGTTTCGCGGATGGAACCGAGGACTTGGTGCCTGGCAGTAAGGTGGTGGAAATCACTGCCTGAGGCACGGCGCCTTAACCGGATTCGCGCAACTTCTGCTCGAGCATCGCTTCGTACTTGTCGAGGTACTCTTGCTCGCGATCGCTCCAACCATAGCCACCAAAGCGTGCGCGATAGACCAACACCGTGACCGAGTTCAGCGGTCGGTAGAAATCACCGCCCCAACGTTGCACCGAGCTGCAGAATTCGGCCGTAGTTTGTGAGCGCTTGGTCTTGAAACCTAGGTCGGTCAGCAAGTCACGCACTCGCAGCCAATAATCCAAGGCATGCTCTGCCTCTGGGCTGAGGCCATGCTCCTTGGAGTGTTTGCGCATCGCGCGACGAGCGAAGACATTACCCATGACCAGGATTGAGGCCACCAAACCAACAATCGTAGTGATGGTGAACATGAAATCATCCAGGCCGAAACGCGGGTCCTCGGCAGCAGCCTTGAGGAAAGCCTCCCGGCCTTCTTCATCCAAGGCGAGGGGATTATCTTCGACCGGGCGTGGCTCGAGGTCGCTGCCAGACTCATTTTGCAGTGCCGCCAACAGATCAGCGCGTTGAGAAACTGGGGTTGGATCAACGGTACGCCAAGAGCCATCGATTTGTTGCACCTCTAACCATGCGTGTGCGTCGGAAAGGCGACCTACATAAGCATTTTCGGCTTCCGAGAATTCAGTGATTAGGAAACCACTCGCAACACGTGCTGGGATGCCATTGGCGCGTAAGTACAGCATGCCGGCCGAAGCGAAGTAGCTGCAGTAGCCGCGTTTGTTGTCGAAGAAATCGGTGAAGGCATCGATGCCGTTGGTCGACGATGGCTCCAGGTCGTATTGATAATTGTTCTCAAAATGCTCCACAACGCGGCGCACGATTTCTTCGCTATCGCTGAGGTCGGCGCACAGGGCGCGGGCATCGAGAATCCAATCCTGGAAGGCTGGGCCGCTTGGTAAGCGCAGAAAACGGCTTTGGCTGGCGTTACGCAAACGAATCGGCAAATCCTGATCGATCGTTTGGGCCCACCACTGGTAGGACAAGAGATTCTCATCACCTGGATCGACCAACGCCGTGCCGTCGTCATCCAGTCGGCAACTCTGCGCTTTGAGTGCGACCAAGCGGCGGTTATGCAGTAGATAACTGAGTGTGCCTTTGACGCCTTTGCTGTCATGGAACAGAACCCGCTGGAGGATCTTGTATTTGACCACACGGTTCATCACTAAGTCTTGGTCGAAGACAATCCAATCCTTCTCGCCGGCGGTATCGTTGGCGTAGTGCACGACCTCGGAGCTAGGGCTGCGGTACAGGCCATCCACGCCGATGCTGTCATAGGTGGTGGCGATCAGGTAGAGCGGACGGTCAATCGAATGGTAGCGCTCCTTGCCTTGGGCATCGCGCTTGGTCTTGACATGCAAGATCGGCTTTTCGCGGCCTTTGCCGGCAATCTTTCCATGCCACGGGATGGTCGATGGCATGATCAAGTCGGAAGTCTCAGCGCGGCGGATTGGCTGTTCCACGACTTCATCGTCGGTGCCCTCAGTTTCTGAGTCAGTCTCGGAAGCCGTGCCGCGTCGGCCGCCACCGCCCGCGATATTGAGCTCGCCACTGCTGCTCGGTAGTGGTTGCAAGGCCTTCGAAGCCGCCAGTCCACCCTGCTGCATACCGAGTCCAATTGGCAACAAGACCAGGCCAAGAATCAGGATGAAGCGCGCGCGACCCCACAGACCTTCGCCGGTTTCCGCTTCGTTGTCATAGCGATTGCGATCGGAACGCAAATGCCGACGTGCCCAACGTGCATGCAGCCAAGTGGTGACGCCTGCGGCGATCAGCAAGGTCAACAGCATCCACACGGCAATCACGATGCGCGCGGTCAGCCCCTTGGGCCACAGCACGACATGCGCCAACTGCAGTTCGATCAATGGGATCAGCAGGGCCAGCGACGCCAAGTGGTCGGGCCGTGAATAGCGCAGGGCAAAACCATGCACGCCCAGCAATAAAACGATGCTGAAGGTGAAGGCGTTTGGGTCGGGGCCTAGCACGCCGTAAATCACAGCGATTAGCAGCACCCAGAACTGGCTGAGGCTGCGGTGGTGATGTTGGATGAAGTCGCCCGGCAAGCGCATGCGTGTCAGCTGCGGGCCGCCCAACATGGCGAAGGGCACGAACAGGCTCAAGCCGAAGGAAACGTTGGCGTGGTCGAAAAACCACAACGCACAAGCTACTCCACCGGACCATGCCAAAGTCATCAAGCCGGCTGCGCACCAGCTGTCGAGCGGCGAACTCGGCAGAGTGGGGTACAGGCGTTGCCGGACTTGCGATCTCATGCGCGGCGACTCTGGATGAAGGTACCGGTAGAGAAGCGTCGGTTGGCTTGGAACCAACGCTTGGTGGCGGGGGAGGTCACATCAAGACGATGGCGGCCGACATCGCGCTTGTTGCCGGCGCCTGCGCACACTTGGATGCGGAAGCAATCCGAACGTGGGATATGCAGCCCCAACGGCGGCGGTGTCTTGATTCCGGCCTTCTCGGCGATCGGATCCACGCGCGGCAGTTGGACGTCGGCTAGGCGGGTAAGGATCTGGAACAAGGCGTGGCGGCCACGTTGTGCTTCCAGATAGAAGGGTTGCTCCACGCCCATGGTGGCGAATTCCACGCGGTAATTCTTGCGCAGGAAGAAATCCGCCAGCGTTGCGGCCAAACAGATACTCTCCTCGAACCTGCGACGCACGCGCGCATCGGTGTCCTTGCCCAAGGCTGGCGGGATCAGCTCAACGCGTAGGCGCGGGAAGCGCACGCCATGCATTTCGCGAACCATCAAGTGACCACGTCGCGCCGTACTCTTCCAGTGGACTAGGCGTTGACTCATGCCTGGACGCCACTTCTTCAAGGTGTGGAACTCTTCGGTATCGGTGAAACGACCAGCACCGGCTTCGACTGTTTCGCGTTCATTAGGGATCAAACTGGTGGCATCGCGCAAGGCTCCTAGGCGCGGCAGTGCAATCAAGTCGGCAGGCAGATGCCAAGATGCTGTCCAGCGCAGCAACCCGAAGGGGAAGGTGGAGATTAAGCGCAGCCCATGACTTCGGAAGCGACCGCGCCTAGGCAAACGCAGTGAGCCGTCGACCCACATTGATTCTCCAGGCTCAATGCTGGCGCGGTAGCCGAACATGCCGCGCTCATTGCCATCACTGCCGTGCAGCAGCAACACATCGCGGACCTTGAAGCGCTCGCCAACATGGTGCAAGGCGAAACGGATCGGCAAGCGTTCCCAAGCGAAACCAGTAGCAGGTTGCAAGCCGTCAGGTATCAAGCTGCCAAGAGAGATGCGGCCGACCCACCAACTACAGGCGAACAGCAGCAGCAACAGACTGGTGAAGGCCAGGATGAAGGGAGTTGGACGCAGGTTGGTGGAAAGAAGTGATAACAAGATCACCGAACCACTCAACCACAGCAAGGTCTTTGCCAGTGGGGTGAGTTGTGGGCGCAAGGACAGGCAAGTTGCCTGTTCGGCATTAGGCGCACCACCTTCTTCGCTCATTGCGGAACACCGATCTCGCTGAGGATGTCTTCCAGCGCCGTGGTCGTGCCATGTACGCCACCTTCATAGGCGGGGGCCGGCAAGACACGGTGAGCGATACTCGGTACGAACAGTTCCTTGATGTCGTCGGGGATGACGTAGTCGCGATTGTTGACCAAGGCCAAGGCCTGGGCGGCACGGTGCAAGCCAAGCGCCGCACGCGTGGAAGCACCGAGTGCCAAGTGCGGGTGGGAACGCGTGGCCTCAATCAAGTCGAGCAGGTACTCGAGCAGGTCGTCATCGTAGTGAACGCTGGGGACTGCTTCGATCAGCTGCTGCAGCTCATCAGGAGCGATCACTGCTTTGACCGCCATCACTGGATCCTTGAGGCTGCGACTGGCCAGCACTTCGCGTGCGACATCGCGATCGGGGTGCCCCAGACTCAGGCGTAGCAGGAATCGGTCGAGCTGAGATTCCGGCAGTGGGTAGGTGCCTTCGAACTCCATCGGGTTCTGCGTTGCGATCACGAAGAAGGGTTGCGGCAAGGGATGGTTCTCGCCGTCGACTGAGATCGACGATTCACTCATGGCCTCGAGCAAGGCCGATTGCGTACGCGGTGAAGTGCGGTTCAGCTCGTCGGCAAGCAGGATGTTGTGAAACACAGGCCCGCGCGAGAAACGAAAGCAGCTCTCTTTGCTATCCCAGATGCTCACGCCGAGCACATCGCTGGGCAGCAAGTCTGACGTGAATTGGATGCGGTGAAAATCCAGTCCGACCGCGCGTGCAATGGCGCGTGCCAAAGTGGTCTTGCCGGTGCCGGGGACATCTTCGAGCAAGACATGGCCTTGTGCGAGTAGTCCGACGAAACATAAACGGATCGTTTCTTCTTTGCCGCGGACGGCTTTCTCTACGGAAGATACAAGTTGTTCCAGCCGCGCGAGGGGCAGATTCTGGAGATTCGTGGTCATGAAGGATTGGAGTCCTTGCGCTGTTTCAGAAATTCATCAAGGCTGCCGTGAAACTCTTCCAACTGCTTGACGGTCTCTTTCTGACTGGCGGGCTCTTGCTCCTGCTCCAGATCTTCGTGGGCATGAGCGCTACCTGGGTCGTGGCCAGGCTGAGCGTGACGACCGGCGAAGGCGGCGCCGAATGGGGCAAAAGGATTCTGGCGCTGCGGTGGGGTCTTAGGACCCAAACCAAGTGAGCGTAGCAGTAAAAAGAAAGCGCCCAGGACGAAGGCGACGCAGACGAAAAAGAAGGCAACCACCAAAGCCACTCCAAGCATCAAGACACGCAGGATGATGGCGATGGGACCACCGCCAGCAGCAAAGCCGGGCATGGTGGCGTGGAACTCAGGGCGAGGCATAGGCACAGCATACCCGCCTACGCGGGCTTTGCCCTGTTGCTAGCGAATCCCTTTCACTAGCGGGCAAGGCCCGCGGACCGCACTCCTCATGCGAATCCTCCATCTTTGCAGAGGCAGGTTTCCTTAGTTGGAGCCACAACTTTCCAGAATGGTGATGCCGCAACCACCGGCCACCGTCGCCCAAGTGCCCGCTGCAGAGTTTTGCGAGCCACCAAGCACAGCCGCGCGGTCGCCGCTGGCGCGCTGTTCACTTGTCCACCGAAGACCACGGACAAGTAGCCGAGCGCCTGGTTCAGGCTGCCACCGCTCATCGCTGCAATCGAGCCACTGGCCAGGTTCTCGGAGCCACCAGCAATCATGGTGGCGAACCCTTCGGCTAGGTTGAGTTGGCCACCAAAGCTGGTGTAGCCATGATGAATGCCGACCACCAGATTGTGTGAACCACTACGTAACGCTGCGGTCTCAGGATCCTGTTCGGTATAGCCAATGATCAGATTGCCTAAGCCGTTGGTACTGACCACCGCCGCCGACGTCGATGGGGAGTTGGTGTTGAGCATGACATCCTGGAAGAAGAAGTTGCCTAGGAATGGATCGAATGCGGAGAACATGACATCATCCAGGTCCGGCATGAAACGGTAGAAGTTGTCTTGCCAGATACCGTAGATGAGGCCTCCTTCAACAGCCAGGTCGATGGAATCGATGTCCGCCAACATGTTGTGGAAGGTGAATGGGATAGGGGCACCCAAGAAGGTCATGCCGCTATCCATGGAGTAGTTCAAGTAGAGCTCATCCATTCCCGTGCCGTCTTTACGCGCGGCAATGAGGAACACGATGATGTCATCGTTTGGGCTCACACTTCTTGGATCGACAGCCATGCGCGCTGTCGTCACTGCATCAGTCATGAAACCCTTATTGACCTTGAGGTCGAAGGGTTGGAAAGTCAGTCCACGGTCGGTGGAGAAGTTGAAGTAAATCTCTGTCTCCGCCAGACGGTCGTCAAGCCAATAGACATAGATGTTGTCGTCGAAGACGGCGACGGAGTCATCATTCAGTTTCTTGGCGGCGAAGGTGCCTTGGTCTACCCGCATGGAAGGAGTCCATGTCAGACCGCGGCCATCAGAGAGTGAAATTTGGATTGATTCATTCGCGTCGTTCTCGAACACGACAGCGGATAATTCAAGATGAGTCGCCACCGCGGGATCGATGGCTGGCCCTGCACCGTTGACAAGTTTGGCCATGTCGCGGGGAGTTTGGGCTGCTGCTGATAAGGACAGAAGGCCGCCCATGATGGGGATGAGTATGAAGCGGTTCATTTTCCAGATTTGTAATCGGGGCCGTGGATTTGACCGCTGGTTGGCCCCTGAGAAACCAGCGGCGCGTCGACATGAAAACTAATGCATTTGACATGCTTTCTTCAATAATGCGATTGAGTCATTTTTTTGTGATGAAGTCCGTCGATTCAGGCTGGGGCTCGCCTTTTCCGACGTACACTGGGCGAGTCGGAAATGCCCCCGACATGACTTTCGATCCCCAGGAGTCTTATGCAGTTGATCTCAAATGATGGCCCGAGTGGTCCTTTGGGACCGAGCCACGTTTTCTCCCGCGCCCTACCCTCCTGGGTGCACGACCTCGGTGTGCCTGCCTGGGTGATTGGCGCGGATTATCGCATTGAGTTCCTGAATCCACTTGCCGAGTGCTTGCTTGGTATCCGATCGGAAGATGCCCAGGGAAAGGAGTGAGCGCAAGTCATCGGTGGCAGCAACGGTGAAGACTCGCTTTGTTGTCAGCCATGCCTTATTCAGGACATGCTGAGCAAGAAGAAGCAAGTATCGCCGGTGGCGATGAGGATCGGTTCAGAAGAGACCGGTGAACACTGGATCAAGGTGGTTTACCTTCCAGTGGACGATTCCCTGGAGGGGGGCCGTGCCTTGTCTGCTGTGTGGTGGATTACGATCTGCCTTGGCGTCTGGAACGCTACATCCGCAAGATCGCTCTACGTAGCAGCGTGTGGCTCGTCGGCTCGACAATTTGCCAGTGCAACCCTTATCTAAACGTGAGCTCGAGATCCTCGAGTTGCTGGCCAATGACTGCACCTTACGCACCATCGCGCGGCGGCTGTTCATCAGTCATTCCACGGTGCGTAACCATGTGCGCAACCTTTTGGCCAAGAACGGCGCTCACTCCATCCAGGAGGCGATCGCGATGTATCTGCTGAGTTCGCGCAAATAGACCTTACAGGCCTAGCTTGCGGTACTTGCCGGACTTGGAATCCTTCGACTTGCCGGCCGCGGTATTGCGCTCTTCCAGCCATTCGGCGTACTCGGTGTAGTTGCCGTAGAAGAACTCGACCTCACCGTTGCCTTCAAAGGCCAGGATGTGGGTGCAGATGCGGTCAAGGAAGTAACGGTCGTGAGACACGATCAACATGCAACCTGCGTAGTGCTCGATGGCTTCTTCAAGAACTCGCGTGGTGGGCAAGTCCAAGTCGTTGGTCGGTTCGTCAAGGATGATCAAGTTACCACCAACACGCAGCATCTTCGCTAGCTGCACGCGGTTGCGTTGACCACCGGACAAGGTGCCGACCTTTTGCTCTTGGTTGGTACCCTTGAAGTTGAAGCGCGACACATAGGCGCGCGACTGGATTTCACCCGCACCAAAAGGCAGGAACTCGAGACCGTCAGTGATTTCCTCGAACACCGAGTTCGAATCACTCAGCTCAGCACGACGTTGGTCGACGAAACAAGCCTCGATGGTGGAGCCGTGGGCGATGGTCCCTGAATCGGCGTCTTCCTCGCCGATGATCATCTTCATCAGCGTGGTCTTGCCAGTACCGTTGGGGCCAATGATGCCGATGATCGCACCTGGAGGCATTTCAAAGCTCAGGTCCTTAACCAAGATCTGATCGCCATAAGCCTTGTTGACGTTGATCAGGTCAATCACCTTATTGCCCAAGCGAGGACCCGACGGAATCATCAAGTCAATCGTTTCAGGGCGCAGGCTCTGCTGCTCATCGACCAACTGGTCATAACGTGCCAAACGCGCCTTGTTCTTATTGCCACGCGCTTTGGAGTTCTGACGTACCCACTCAAGTTCGGCATGCAAGCGTTTCTTGCGCTTGTCCTGCTGGCGATCACTGAGCTCCAGCTCCTTCTCCTTGGCTTCGAGATAGATGGTGTAGTTGCCCTTGTACGGGCGACACACACCACGATCCACTTCGAGCATCCAATCAACCACGTTATCGAGGAAGTAACGGTCGTGAGTAATCACGATCACCAGACCGGCGTACTCGGCCAAGTGGTGCTCCAACCATGCAGTGGTGTTGGCATCCAAGTGGTTGGTAGGTTCATCCAATAGCAGGATGTCTGGAGTTTCGATCAAGGTCTTGCACAAGGCTACACGTCGGGCTTCACCACCAGAGAGCACACCACACAGGCGGTCCATGGGGGGAAGGTCCAATGCTGCCGCAGCCTTTTCGAGCAGGCGATCGACTTCCCACATGTTGTTGGTGTCAATCTCGGCCTGCAGGTGATCGAACTCCGCGGACAACTTCTCCAGCTGGTCGCCATCTGCTTCGCCCATCAGCATGCAGATCTCGTTGTAGCGATCGGTGATGGCGTGCACGTGGGCTACTGATTCATCCAGTGCCTCCTTGACCGTGATATCCGGCTTGAGGTTCGGCTCTTGCGACACATAGCCGATGCTGCGGCCGTTCATCTGGATGCGATTGCCGTCGAAATCGGGGTCGGCACCGGCCAGGATACGCAGCAGGGTGGACTTGCCGGAACCGTTCGCCCCGATCACACCGATCTTCGCGCCAGCGAAGAAGGACAGCGTGACATCCTTCAGGACCTGGGTGCGGTCGTAGAACTTGTTCAGGCCGATGACCTGGAGGACGTACTCATTGGGATTCTCAGACATAATCGACCCAACATTCTATCCATGATTCAGGCCGGTAGAAGGCCTGATTTACGGTTCACCTAAAGCTTTCTCGGTAGCCTTCATCTGAGCGCGAATCGACTCGGCCGAAACCACTGGTCCATCCACCTGACTGCCGGCACAGAAGTCCAGGACCTGCTCGCGATAAGTCTCCTCCGATTCGAGCAATTCGTCCCAGAACGGCCAGGTGCGGCACTGTACGGGCTTGGCGTCGTGGACGGTGCAGGTAGGGCCATCAAGAAAGATGCAGTGTCCGTCGACAAAACGCAGCGTGCGGTGACCAGTGTCCAGTGCCTGGGTATAGGTGCGATTGAACTCCGGCAAAGAGATCTCTAAATGCTCCGCCAAGCGCTTCCGCTCCTGATAATTCGCATACACATGCGTCACGTCGCCACGCCCATGGCAACACTTGCCACATTGCGTGCAGTCAAAGGGCAGGCCGTCGTTCCACCAAACTGTCATGGCTACAGGGTATCCTGGTGGGGATGAGGAATCCCATCGAGATTCACGTAGAGCGTGACAATATCCAAAAAGTGCTCACGGTTGAAGCCGAGTCGGTGCTGATTGGCCGCGGCCGCGACTGCGAAGTCCGTATCGAAGACCCGCTCGCTTCACGTCACCATTGCCGCCTGGAGCGCCTCGGCCGCGAGGTCTTTGTGGTCGATCTGGATTCGCGTAATGGCACTTGGGTGGGGGTCGAACAGATTGAGCGCCGCACGCTTGCACCCGCCGATGTAATCCGTATCGGCAGTACCACCTTGAAGATCGCTGGTGGGGTCGAAAACAGCCTGGCTTCGATTGAGTCCACTCAAACGCAAGAGACACCGCGTGAGGAGGATATGCTGCAGACCATTCTGGCGGTGGCACGCACCTTGGAGCAAGAGGATCGCATGGAACGCTCAGCCGCCTTGTTGGTCGACGCCGCCGTGTCGCTGACCCGCGCCGAACGCGGCTTCCTGTTTCTGCTCGAAGACGGCCGTACCACCCTTGCTCTTGCGCGTAACTTCGCGCGTGAACCGGTGCCTGCACCCGAGACCAAGTTTTCGCGCACGCTGTTGGCCAAGACCCTGCATTGCCGCGATGCGGTATTGCTGAAGGATGCAGCCTCCGATGGCGAGTTTGCTGGGGTCGAGAGCATCTCCGACCTTGGTTTGCGCTCGGTGCTGGCAGTGCCGTTGCGTTATCGCGGCGAGGTCATGGGATTGCTCGCCGTTGACCACCGTTTGACCAGTAGCGCATTCCGACGCAGCGACATCTCCCTGGTTGGGGGATTGGCAGGTCTGGCCTCGGCCTACCTTGGTGCAAAGCGCTTGAACCAATCGCTAGCCAAGATGAAACGCCATAACGGCCGTCTGCAGCGTCAACTGGGTAAGCGCAATAGCTCAGCTTCTGTGGCGCCGTTGGAAACTAGCGGTGGCGCAGGCTTTGCGGGCTTGGTCGGGACCGCACCGGCCATGCAGAAACTGTGTTCCGATATGGAGCGCATCTTGGATAGCAATGCTGCGGTGGTGATCGAAGGCGAAAGTGGCACTGGCAAGGAGTTGGTGGCGCGCGCCTTGCACTTCCATAGTCGTTTGTCGGATAAGCCGTTCGTGGTTGAGAACTGTGGTGCTCTTCCCGACACCTTGTTGGAATCGGAACTGTTCGGTCATAGCAAAGGTGCCTTTACCGGTGCCACGCGTGATCGCAAAGGCCGCTTCGAAGAAGCCGACGGCGGTACCATGTTCCTCGATGAGGTCGGCGAAATGTCCACCGCCATGCAGGCGCGTTTATTGCGCGTGCTGCAAGAAGGTGAGATTCGTCGGGTGGGCAGTAATGAAGTACGTCGTGTTTCAGTCCGGGTGGTTGCCGCCACCAACGCCGACTTGGCTGCCAAGGTCAAGGCTGGCGAGTTCCGTGAAGACCTCTATTACCGCCTGAAGGTGATCGGTTTGCGTGTGCCGCCATTGCACGAGCGTCGGGAAGATATTCCGTTGTTGTGCGAGCACTTCATGGGCATCGAGGCCGCCGAGAATGGTTGCGAAGTACGCAGCCTCAGTGCGGCTGCGGCCAAGGCGCTGCAGGCCTACTCATGGCCAGGCAATGTGCGAGAATTGCGTAACGAAATTCGCCGGCTAGTCTTGCTCGGTGAGGGCGAAGTACAGGCCAATGAGTTGTCGGCACCAGTGCTGCGTGCCGAGGCAGGAAACACTCTGCATCTTGGAGAGGGCGCTCCTTTGCCGGATCGCGTTAAGGCGCTGGAAATCGCTGCGATTCGTGAGGCCATCGCCAAGGAGCCGAACAATCGTTCACAGGCTGCCAAGTTGCTTGGAATCACGCGATTCGCCTTGCTACGCAAGATCGAGAAGTACGCCATCAGCACGGAGGACGAGAGCTGAGTACCGAAGCAGGCTCCGAGGCTAAGGCCAGCAAAAACGTCGCTCAGCCACGTCTGCCGGAGGGCTTGCGCTTGATTCGTTCCTTGGGGCAATCGCCGTTGAGCATCGTGCTGTTGGTCGAGGATCCGCAAGGCGAGCGTTTTGCTTTGAAGATCCTGCGGCCGTCGGTGGCTAAGGATAAGCGCATTCAAGAGCGCTGGCGCCGAGAGGCCAAGCTGCTCGATGAGATCCGTCATCCGAACTTGGTGCGCAGTTATGGCGCCTGCGAAGTGGAAGGCCGGCCGGCTTTGTTGCTGGAATATATCGCCGGCAAATCCTTGCGCGCGCGTTTGGAAGATGGCCCACTCGGTTGGGAGCAGGCTGCCCGTTTTGGTGTGCAAGTGGCGCGGGCTTTGGAGAAGTTGCACAAGAGCAACGCGATTCACCGCGACGTAAAACCGCACAACATCCTGTTGCATCCCGTGCGCGGCGCCATCCTTGCCGATTTGGGTTTGGTACGCAGTGAAGAAGACCCAACCATGACTCGCCATGGGGCTGCGCTCGGCTCGCCGGCTTATATGAGCCCCGAGCAAGCGCGCGATCCATCCGAAGTGGATGCGCAAGCCGATATCTATTCGCTTGGCGCAACCTTGTTTCATACTGTCAGCGGTACACCTCCGTTCTTGGGTACTGGCGTAGGCGAAGTCATCCATCGCGTGATGCATGAAGAGCCAGAGCCATTGCCCGACGACCTGCCAGCATCTCTAGGCAAGGTCATCGCCACAGCAATGGCCAAGGATCCCGAACGTCGTTACGCCCGCGCTCGCGATTTCGGCTCCGACTTAGGTCGTGTGTTGCTCGGTTACCCGCCACGTTTGTTCACCGCATACCGCCGACGTCAACGTCTGCAGCGCTTAGTTGCCGCCGCCGCGGCTGTGGTGGTGATTGGCGGAGTCTGGGGGTGGTCGCCTTGGCAATCCGCGGCGCAAGAGGATCCCAATCTGGTCGCCACCGAGGTAGGCGAGACTGCTGGGGTAGGGGAAGTCGTCGAAGGTGCACCCACCGTGCCGCCACCGGTTTCACCAACCAACCCTGAGGTCTCCGAGTTTGCTGCCGAGGAGTTTTTCCAGTACTGGAGCACGGCCTATGAGAATCGCTACCTCGAGGCCCTTGCTGCTGGGCGCTATCGCGACGCACTTAGCGAAACTGCTCTGGTCTTGCGCGCGCCAGTGCCGAAGGATGCCCCAATCGGTTTCCTGGAGGCGCGTCGTAACTGGGGCAATGACCATCGCACCGAGATTGCTGCAGCAGCCGAACGCGTTGCCGGGCAGGCCATGGACATGTTGGTCGATCAAGCGAACTATGCGCGCGAAACTATCGACCGCGGCGCTTTCGATGCACTGGTTTGGCAAGCTAGCGTGATCGACCTTTGGCGCCGTGCCGGTTTGCGCTTGGATGACATGCCTTTGCATCCGGGGTCGCCCGATCCACTTGGTCGCCTGAAGATGATGCGTGCATCGTTGGAGAATGAAGATGCGCAAGAACGCATTCGCCGCGCTTTGCAGAGTGTCGCGCCGATTCGAGTCAATACCGGCAACCTGTTGCGCGCAGGCGAATACCAACAGGCCTTGGAGCGTTGGGAGCGTGTTGACAGCGTGGTCTTCATCCACTCGGCAGAGGCGCGTACCGACCTTGCCCGCATCGAAGGATTGTTGGCACTGGAGCGTCGCCTGCAGACAGCATTGCGGGAGCAAGTTGGTCAGCAAGTGAATCTGACCTTACGCGGTGGCAGTCACCTCGAAGGGCAGTTGCTCGCCGCTAGTGATGGCAAGGGCTATGCCGTCAACTATCACGATCAGACCATGGTTGCGGTCAAAATGGCCGACCTCGATCCCGCCTTCGTGATCAGCTGGTTGGAGAGTGGTGATGGCCCTTGGTTGGCCGCACATTTGGCTTGGAGTCAGGGCGACGTGATCGCAGCTTGGAATCGGATGCGCTCCTTGGATGTCGCAGATTCACCGCTGGAATGGCAAGTGCAGATGTGGATTGGTGAATGGCAAGACGAAGCGCAGAAAGGCCTGCAACGCGTGGATGGGGCGAGCACCGCGGAAACTCCTAATCCAGGAAACCCAACTGCCCCAGAGACTCCACTCTCGGAGTTGACTCCGGCAGAACGATTGCAACGTGCGGTGCTGGCGGCCATGCCGGAAGCTACTGCAATAATCCGTGGTGATCAGGTCCTGGTGTTTTTCGAGGATGTCTCGTGGCAAGACAACTGGGAGTTGAATCTTGGTGCTGAAGCCAGTGCTTGGAAAATTCGCAGTTGGGAATTGAGTTGGGAGTTGGCCGAGCAGCAATCGCCACCCAGCAACTTGACTCTACAGGGCAACATCACGCTATTGCATAGCAGTCGTCGTAATCCGCCGTCGATGCGCATCGATGGCAAGCGCTTCCCAGGCTTTGGAATTTCAGCCGGCCAAGGACTGCAGAAGTTGACTTGGCAGGACGGCGCTTTGGATTTAGATGGTTTGCCAATCTGCGATTGGCAGCCAAGTACGGCTCGGAGGTCGCGCTTCGAAGTAGAGTGCACCGATGGCCTGCAGGTGGCGCGTTTCAGTCTGCGCTTTGAGCCGCGCTGAGATCGGTGTAGCCGGGTAGAAAGCGCGACAACATGAAGGCCGCCACCACGAATACTCCGGCGGCGAAGATCAACACGGCCTGGGTGCCAAAGCCCATATCTTGCAACCACAAGCGGCTTGCCGTGCCTAGTGAGATCAGCAAGAAGTCGAGCATCTGAGCAGTGCCTAAAGTCGCCCCGATGCGTTCCGCTGGCGGTAACTTCTGCATCAGGCTGCGCAGAGGGATCAGATAGAACCCGGAGAAGAAGCTGGCACCACCCAAACAAAGGAATAGGTTCAACGGCTGCGGATCAACGAGGCCGGCGAATGCGAATCCAGCGCCCATGCCGAGAGCGCCAAAGACTGGCATCCAACGAGGAATCCGCTGCTGCAAGCGCCAACCTGCAACCACAGCACCTGCGGCCATGAATAAACTCAACCCGGCAAGGCCCATCGACCAAGTGCCTGGATCCACATCGATCAAGGGTTGCTGGCCTTCCGGAGCGGCGAGGAATTCATTCCAAGCCAACAGCATCAAACTGCCACACATCCAGAAGCAGGCATGACCGACGATGGCGGGCAGCAAGCCGGGAATCTTGTGGGCGTCGGCGAGGCCGGTGAACAAGCGTCGCAGCGGATCGAAACGAATCTTTTTGGTGGGGGCTGCCGGCGGAATGGTCTGCATGCGTTGCGCCACCAAAGCACCGCCAACGGCAATGATTGCCATACCGAGCCCCAAGAACCCGAGCAGGTCGGGGCGATCGTCGGGGATATGGCCAGCGCTGCCGGTGCCGACCAAGATTCCAACTAACACCGAGGCTTGGAATAGACCATTGGCGCGCGGCAGCTCCTTGGCGCTGGCCAGTTCCGGCAGCGATCCATATTTTGCCGGTCCGAGGAAGGCAGACTGCATGCCCATGAAGAACACCACCACAAATAGCGCGGTGAAGTTACCCATGAATAGGGCCACCGCGGCGCCGAGCATGACGATGGCCTCGGCCCATTTGGTGGCGACCACCATATTGCGTTTCGGAAAACGGTCGGCGCAATCACCGGCAACCACAGCGAACAACACGAAGGGGATCGAGAACAGTGCCGACGCCAACGATTGTGTGCTGACGCTGCCAGCGGCGCCGACGGCCAACAACAGCACCGTCTGTTTGAATAGGTTGTCGTTAAAGACAGTCAGGAACTGTGTCAGCACAAGCAGGTGGAAGGACCGCGCGTGCTTCATTTGCTTTCATTCTCGGTGTGAATGCAAGTCGCTGCCAGATCCTGCTGCTCGGAGCTAAGCCATTCCACGCGTTCCAAGTCGGCGAGTAAGTCTTCCAAACTCACGCCATGACGTAAACAAGCGCGAATATGTGAGCGTGCTTGTTGCCAGCAGCCACTGGCCGCAAGAGCCACCACGCTGAGGCGTTCGCGTTCTTCCAAGCTCAAATCGGTGGCGTTGAAGGTGGTGCCGTAGGCATGCTCGACAACCCACGAAAGGAAGGTCGGGTCGACGCGTTGCAAATGCGCGAGGACCGGTTCGGTGTCGGTGCCATAGACCTCTGTGAACATCTCTTCGCCGGTGGCGTTACCGCCATGGTTGATGAGATCCTGTTCCTCGGCGAATCCAAATTCATGACAAACAAGATTCAACGCGCGCACCACCTTGGGGAAGCCACAGAACAAATGGCACAAGCGCAACACATCCTGCATTAAGGCGCGGTTGCCTTCAGGGTGTTGGATCATCTGCGAGCAGACCACCAGCAGGCGGTCGTCATTGCCATGGTGCAAGGCCGAGGCAATGTTGAAGATGGGCGTTAGGCGACTCATAAACTCTCGTCCAGACTAACGGCTCCGGGGACGCGGATGTTCGACAGCAGTGGAGTGCGGGCCAAAGTGGCGTCGCCGGCGGCGGCGAGAGGGCGCAGCTGTGGTGGCGCGAACAGCACCACGGTAGAACCGAACTCAAAGTATCCGAGTTCGTCGCCAGCATCTAACTTGGGCGGCGGATCGAAGTGGCGATGGGTGCGTACCCATGGTGCTTGGCCAAGGGTGTCGTCGAAACCAAAGCGCATGCCACCCACATTCAGTGCGCCCACGAACAGCATGGAGAAGGGAGTGCCGTCGCTGCTGCGGCAATGCAGCAAGATGCGGCGGTTGGTGGCTAGTACCCGCATCGAGCGACGCACCAAGCTTGGATCCACTGGCTGCAGGTCGCCGGGCTCGACGATGGCTTCGAGAACCTCCATCGCACAAGGCGTGTGG
Organism: Planctomycetota bacterium; assembly: GCA_024229395.1. Classification (GTDB taxonomy): domain Bacteria; phylum Planctomycetota; class UBA1135; order UBA1135; family UBA1135. The sequence goes on from JAAESM010000033.1 coordinate 138,524, forward strand.
TAGCGGTGGTAATCGCGCGGTGACAAGTAGATCTGCAGCGCCTGGTAGCCGAGTAGACCATCGAGGTGGCCGCCAGGGATCAACTCGCGGGTGGAGTAAGGCGTGCCTTTGATTACCCAGCTGCCCTCGGCGCAGACCCGGTCGAGGGTGACCAGCTTGCCGTCGGCGGGGGACAGCCAGGCGTCGCCAGCCGGAATTGGCCGCGAATCAGCCGGCAGGCCGCGCGTGAACAAGCTCAAGAAGGTGGGGTATTCGGTCAGTTCGCCGGGCACGGAGGCTTCATCAATACCGAGGCGTTTGGCCACTGAAGTCCACAAACGCGCCCGCATTCGCTTTGGAATAGGCATACGCGCCACCTTTCCCATCAATCGGGAGAGGCCAAGGCGCGGAATTCCGGGCAGCGTGAAGAGGTAACGTGCGTCCATTGCAGGAGTGCTGGCTGCTGCATAGTGTAGTGCCGAGTGGCAGTGTTTATACTCCGCCCACAACCATGGTCGATACCCCCCTCCATGTCCTGATTCTTGCCGGCGGCGAGTCCACGCGTTTACGTACCGGGGGGCCTAAGGCGCTCCTGGATATCTGCGGTCGCCCGCTGCTCGAGCATATTTTTGCCGCCACCGACGACTTGGCCCCGGCCTCGCGCGTCCTAGTGCTTGGTCCGCGTCACCGCGATCCGATCGAAAGCTGGCTCAACAAGGCCGGTCATAGCGATTGGCAAGTCGTGATCCAAGAGGTCGCACGCGGCACTGGCGACGCCGTCGCATGTGCTCTCGAGGTCCTTCCTGATGAAGGTCGACTGCTGGTACTGTGTGGTGACACACCTTTGCTCAGTAGCTCTACCTTGAAGCTGTTGGTCGACCAAGGCAACGCCATGTTGACCGCCGTGGTCCCCGACCCATTCGGTCTTGGCCGCATCGAGCGTGATGAGCAAGGTGCTCTGCTCGGTATCGTCGAACAGGCCGATTCATCAGAGGAGCAACAGCAGATCAACGAGATCAACTCTGGTGTGTTCGTGCTCGACATCGCAGCCTTGCGCGCCGCACTGAAGAATGTCACTGCCGATAACGCACAGGGCGAGATCTACTTGACCGATGCCGCAGTGGAAGTTTTGAAGGCCCACACCGGCGCCACCGTTTGTTTGGAAGATGACTGGGAGCAGGTGCTCGGCGTCAACGACCTGCATGAGTTCTCGCATGTCAGCATGTTGATGCGCGAACAGAAGATGGGGGAGTACCTATCGCAAGGCGTGATTATCGATGACCCGGCCAGCACCTTCATTGAATGCGATGTCGAGATCGGACCAGGCACGCGCATCATGCCGTTTTGTGTGTTGCGCCGCGGCGTCAAAATCGGCAGTGGCTGTGAAGTGGGTCCATTTGCACATTTGCGCCCTGGCACGGTCATGGAAGATGGTGCGCAGATCGGCGATTTCGTCGAAACCAAGAACGCCCACTTCGGTCCAGGCGCCAAAGCCAAGCACCTGTCGTATCTCGGTGATGTCACCATCGGAGCACGCGCCAACATCGGCTGCGGCACCATCACCGCCAACTACGACGGCAAGAATAAGCACAAGACCACCATCGGTGAACGGGCCTTCGTAGGTTCCGGTGCCGTATTGGTCGCCCCCGTCAACGTGGGGGATGCAGCTACCGTCGGCGCCGGCGCAGTCGTGACCGCCAACCACGACGTCGAAGCCGGTTCCACCGTCATCGGTGTTCCTGCCAAAGTCTTCTCCACCAAGTCCTGCCCCTAAACTTCCCGCTACCTCTCGTCCCATGAGCTACCAGGATTCCCGCCTCAAACTGTTGTCAGGTTCTGCCCACCCAGAACTTGCAAACGAAATCGCCAGTTACCTTGATGTCCCCATGTCGTCGGCTTCGGTCGGCCGTTTCCCCGATGGGGAGATCGACATCAAATTGCATGAAGACATTCGTGGTTCGGATGTGTTCGTAGTGCAACCGACTGGTCCGCCGGTCAACGAGAACATCATCGAGTTGTTGTTGATGGTGGATACCTTGCGTCGCGCTTCGGCCGGACGCATCACCGCGGTGATCCCTTACTTCGGTTACGCCCGCAAGGATCGTAAGGATGAGGGGCGCGTACCGATCTCGGCCAAGGTGATCGCCAACATGCTGGTCGGCTCCGGTGTCGATCGTGTTTTGACTATTGACCTCCACGCACAACAGATCCAGGGTTTCTTCGATATCCCGGTGGATCACTTGTGGGCACGCGGTGTACTTGAAGAGACCGTACACGGCATGAATCTCAATAATCTGGTGGTCTGTTCACCCGATGTCGGTGGCGTGAAGTTGGCCCGCGCATGGGCGAAATCGCTGCATGCACCACTGGCGATTGTCGATAAACGACGCACCAGCGGCACCACTGTGGTGATGGAAAATGTCATCGGTGATATCGAAGGCTGCAATGTTCTGCTCTCCGACGACATGATCTCGACCGCGGGCACAATTACCGAAGCATCGCGGATTTTGAAGGAAAAGGGGGCTAAACGCGTAATTATTGCTGCAACCCACGCTGTGCTGTGCGGACCGGCTGTAGAAAGGTTGCAGAATTGTGCCGCCGAAAAGGTGCTGGTTTCTAATACAATGGCCCTCCGCGGTGAGCTGCCCGACAACCTTGAAGTTGTTTCGGTGGCGCCGCTGTTGGCCCGCGCGATCACTCGGATTCACCGAGAAGAGTCGGTCAGCGCCCTCTTCGAAGACGAAAACATTACCTGAGTCAGCTCAGGCACGTAGAAGCAATGGACATCTTTTCCCTTAAGACCGAATCCCGTACCGAGTTTGGCGGCCGCGAGGCTGCTGCCCTGCGAGGCACCGGTCGTTACCCAGCAACTCTCGTCGGTGAGGCTAAGCCCACCGTGCAGTTCAGCGTTAGTGCTGAAGACTTCGATGCTGCCGTGCGCTGTACCGCACGTAGCTTCGAGCTCGGCCTAGAGGCCGGCACAGAGAAAGTAGCCATCCAAGAGGTGCAGTGGGATCGCCTAGGAGACAAGATTCTCCAGATCGATTTCATTCGTGACACCGATGGCGAGCGTGCCATCGCCCGCGCCGTCAAGTTTGGCGACAAAGGCTTCGTCGACGAAGACGGCGACGAGTAAGCCTTGGGCAGTTCCTTTGATTGCCGGTTTTGGGCCGCAAGACTATGATTCCCGCAATCGATGGCATGGAAACTCCTGATGAACAGGGGTGGCGACTCGTGATTGGTCTCGGTAACCCGGGTGCTGATTATGAAACGACTCGACATAACGTCGGTTTCGATGCCCTGGATCTTTGTGCTAGCCGCTTCGGCCTTTCATGGAAACGCGAACAAAACGCGTTGCTCGTGGAAATCCCGGAGTACCGTTGCACCTTGGTCAAGCCGCAGACGTACATGAACAGAAGCGGCGTCGCGTTGCGCCAGACTTGGCTCCACTACGAGCTCGATGAAGCCACGCAGATCTTTGTAATCACCGACGACTTCCACCTGCCACTCGGCGGACTACGCATTCGTGCCAATGGTTCCACTGGGGGGCATAACGGCCTGGCCTCGATCGAGGATCAGCTCGGCTGCCAGGAGTACCCACGCCTTCGCATTGGAGTCGGGGATCCCGGTCGCAACTCGGTGGATTTCGTACTCGACACTTTCTCCGCCGCCGAAAAAGATGTCATCGAGGAGACTCTGATGACTTCTTCATGGGTGGTGGAGGACTGGGTTAAAGGAGTTCCACTTGAGGATCTTCAAGCCCGATACAACCGCCGCAAGCCGCAGGCGGGTTCCACTGAGGAATAACCTTCAGGGACTAACCGGTAGGACCGGAATGGCAACATGACTGAACACAAACACATCTACCAAGCGATGTTCCTGCTCGATAACGAGGAGGTTCGCAAGGGATTCAACGCTTCGCGCGATTGGGTCAAAACTACTCTCGAGAAATACGGGATCGAAGTCAAGGTGCTGCGCCTCTGGGGCGAGCGTCAACTGGCTTACCCGATTGGCAGTCGCAAGCGCGCGACTTACCTTCTTGGTTGGCTGGAAGCATCCGGCGATGCCGTCAACGAAGTGAAGCGCGAGCTTTACTTGTTGGGCCCGGTATTCCGTTGCTTGTTCCTGCAAGAAGACTCGATTCCTGAGGAAGAGCTCGCTACCGGCATCCAAGAGATCGCCGATTCCGAGGTCGTCATCCCTGAGGAAATCGAAGAGTTCGAGATCGAGGAGCCTTACGAGGAGCCCGAAGAAGAGCAACGCGCCACCGACGAGAAGCCTGAAGAGGGCGAAAAGAAAGCTGAGGGCGAAGAGTCCGCAGAGAAAACCGAGAAGCCAGCTGCCGAAGCACCTGCCGCTGAAGCACCTGCCGCTGATGACAACTCCGAGGAGGTGAAGAAAGATGGCAACTAAGAACAGCCGCACTTTCGATTTCAAGGACATCGAGAGCCTTGAGGTCTTCATGACTTCGCACGGCAAGATTCATCCTGCCAAGCGCACTGGCCTCCGCGCCCGTGAGCAGCGTCGTCTCAAGCGTGCCATCAAGTACGCACGTTTCCTGGCCCTCATCCCATTCACGTCATGAGCAGCTTCAAAACTAAACTGATCCTGCGTGTCGATCACCCAGTGCTCGGCCACACCGGCGACGTCATCGAGGTCGCTCCAGGTTTTGCGCGTAACCACCTGGTCCCAATGGGCCTGGCTTACGATTTCAGCGCAGATGCTGTGCGTCGCATCGAAAAGAAGAAGGCAGAAGCCGAGCTGAACCGTGCAGCCATGTTGAAGGACATGGAAGCATTGGCCAAGCGTCTGGAGTCTGTACAGCTGACTTTTGTCGAGCGCGTTTCGGAAGCTGGTCACCTTTACGGTGCAGTAACCTCTAAGCGGATCGCCGAGGCCATCGAAGAGCAAGGCCTAACGATTCCAGAAGCACACGTCCGTCTCGCCGAGCCAATCCGTTTGGTCGGAGAGTTCGAGGTACCGATTCACGTCCACTCCGAGATCAACGCTGCGGTGAAGGTCTGGGTACTGGCACAAGAAGAGGAGCCTAAGGCGGAAGACGAAGACGTCGATTCTGACGAAACCGCTGAGACCGACGCCGAGGCTTCGGTCGAGGGTTAAAAAAACCAGTTTGCAGGCGATTCGGCGTGTAATTCGCTGAATCGTCTGCGCTTGTATCCTGGCAGTCTATGTCTGCTCCCGGCATCCCCGAGAAACTGCCCTATGACCTCGACACCGAGAAGTGTGTCTTGGGCAGCGTGCTGCGCGATCCTCGTTGCTTCCCTGAAGTGGATGGGCTCGTCAGTGCAGACGATTTTTATGTACCGCGCCACCGTGAGATCTATCTCCTCATGGAAGGCCTTGAGCGCCGCAACCCCGGCCACTGTGATGCCGTCTCGGTCGCTCACGAACAAGATCGCCTGAATCAAACTGAGGCACTAGGCGGTCCCGCTTATCTGAAGGAGTTGATGGCGTCGGTGCCATCGATCGCCTTCCTCGAGAACCACATCCGCATTGTGCGCGATCTGGCTCTGCGTCGCGGCTTGATATCCGCGGCAGATACCATCCAGCGCAGCGTCTACGACGAAGCGATTGATGATGTCAACACGCTGGTCTCCGATGCCGAGAAGACTGTCTTCCAAGTGGGGGATCGTTTGGTCGGTAAGGACATGATCAGTGCTCGTGAACTGGTCGACCGCAACTTGGAAATGTTGCTCAACGCCGATGGTGCGCCGCAAGGTCTGCAAACCGGTTACATGGACTTGGATGAGAAACAAGGTTTCCGTCCTGGCGACTTGGTCGTGCTGGCTGCTCGCCCTGGTATGGGCAAGACCGCCTTCGCGTTGAACATCCTTGAGCGCGTCTCGGTCAAGGAGAAGAAGTCGGTCCTGATGTTCTCCCTCGAAATGCCTGGCGACCAGCTAATGACACGATTGTTGTCGTCGCACGCCCGTATTTCGCACCACAACTTGCGTCAAGGCAAGTTGACCCAGGAAGACCGTCGGCGTTTGACCCATGCCGGTGGTGCTTTCCGTAACGCGCGCGTGTTTGTCGACGACAGCTCGCAACCTAGCCTGGCGCAGATCCGCGCCAAAGCGCGAAGGCTCAAACGGGATGGGGCCTTGGACCTCATCATCATCGACTATCTGCAGTTGCTAGGTGCGAAGGCGGAAAGTCGGCAAAACGAGATCTCGCTGATCTCGCGGACACTGAAGTCGATCGCCAGGGATATGAAGGTTCCTGTACTAGCATTGGCTCAGCTCAACCGTAAGGCCGAGGAGCGTTCGGACCACAAACCGATGCTCTCCGACCTGCGTGAATCCGGCGCCATCGAGCAGGATGCAGATATGGTCATGCTGCTGATGCGTGAAGATTACTACGAAGAAACGGACGACAACCGCGATAAAGCGAATGTTTCGATCGCCAAGAACCGTCATGGTTCCACCGGCGATTTCCCTTTGCGCTTCACCAAGAAGTACATGCGATTTGAGAATTACATCCAGGAGTCCGCAGGCATGCCAATGCCATCGGCCCCTGCGTTTGATTAATGCCACGACTTCTCCCACTCATCCTCACCCTGCTGGTCGCATGGATTGCGCCGCAGACTGCTGCTTTTGCTGCAGAATCCGCCGCCAGTCAACAGCCTGATCAACAGCCAGTAGTCGAGGCGATCCGCATTGAAGGCGGCGGCGAGAAATCCAACGCCATCCTTGCTGCAATCCAGCAGGAAATCGGTGCCAAGCTCGACATCCTTGCCGTGCAGCGCAGCCAAGAGTGGTTGTGGAAGTACATGCGCGTGCGCGTCGATTCGGTGGTGCACGAGCCCGGCGAGGCCGAAGACTCCATCGTGCTGGTCTTCTACGTGACTCCACTGCCAACCTGGCGCCGCGTGCGCTTCACCGGTTATGAGGAGTTCGAGCGCCATGAATTGGAATTGTGGGCTGGTCTTTATGGCCAGGCACTGGATACCGATTCGGTGGAGGTGGTGCGTGAGCGTTTGATCCGCAACTACCAGGAGGAGGGCTTTGCCCATGTCGAAGTCATCCGTGAGGATGGCGCCGAAGATGAAGTGGTCTTCGCGGTCCAAGAGGGGCCGAAGGTCACCGTCGAGGACATTGAGTTCGTCGGCAACGAGGCCATTCGTGGCGGCATGTGGCTGACCCCTGGTCTTGATCTTTATGAAGCCCTGAAGAACACCACCGGTGGCTGGTTGTCCGGTAAGGCTTACAGCCCGTCGCGGATCTCCGAAGACGTCAACGCATTGGTGCAGTTGTACCGCGACTACGGTTACTTGGATGTGATGATCTCTTCCGAGGTCGAGTTCACCGGCAGCGATCGCGCAGATGCCAACATCACTTATGTGATCACCGAAGGCCCGCTTTACCGAGTACGCAGTGTCACGGTGAAGGCCGCAGATGGAACCACCTTGCGCTTCTCCCAAACCGAGTTGGAAGCGCTGTTGAAGTTGAAGTCCGGCGATCCCTATGAGCTGGCTTCAGTCACTCAGGATCGCATGTTGTTGCAGCGTCACTACAGCGGTTTGGGTTATCCATCGCTGGCGCGGGTGCACTTGCGCAATCCACGCAGTGGTGTCGAGTTCCTGTCGATCGGCGGCAGCCGTGGCGGCTTTCAGCCCGACGCCCTGGTTGATGAAGTCGAACCTTTGGTCGACTTGGTGTTCGTGATTCAAGAAGGTCACCCTCGTCGGATTCGCGACGTCCTGATCAAAGGCACGCAACGCACCCAAGACCGCGTGGTGCGTCGTGAGATCATCAACGAGCCGGGGGATTGGGTGAACGAAGAAGATTCCTCGAAGTCGGCGCGCCGCTTGATCGGTTTGGGCTACTTCAAGGATGAGAATCGTCAGCCCTTCGTGAACTGGTATCTGCAGGACTTCGGCAACTCCGAACTGGTCGACTTGATCTTCGAGGTCAAAGACGTCGGCTCCAACAACCGCATCCGATTCGGTGGTTCGTGGAACTCCGATAACGGTCCGGCCTTGTTGATTGACCTAACCAAGACCAACTTCGACATCACCGACCACCCATCCAGTTTCGGCAATGCATTCTCCGAGATCTGGAACGGTACGGCTTACACCGGTGCAGGGCAGTCACTGAACTTGGCGCTGCGCCCAGGCACGATCTTCAGTTCCTACGCCTTGTCGTTCACCGAGCCTGACTTGCTGCAAGAGCACATCAGCCGCTTGAGCTTGAACGTGGTAGGGCGCAAGAACCTGCGCCTGTTCTCCACCCACGATGAAGAGCGTTCGCAACTCGGCTTCACCTTGGGGCGTCGCTTCGGCCGTTACTTCACCCTGTTCGCGGGGCCGGAACTGCAGACCGTCAAGCTCGATGACATCGAGCCTGGTGCGCCGACCGACCTGACCGACTTCGCCGGTAACAACCACATGCAGACCCTAACCATGGGCGCGCGTTACTCCACCGTGGCCGATCCCTTCTCGCCAGTCGATGGGGGCAACTACTCCCTACACTTAAGCCAGACCGGTCAGTTCATGGGTGGCGATTGGGATTTCCTGAAGGCCCAAGTGCGCGCCGCCAAGTACTTCCCCTTGTGGGAGGATTCGCTCGGACGTCACTATGTATTCGCGCTCAGCGGTTCTGCACGAAAGGCATGGGCACAGGGTGATCTCACCACTTTGCCTTACCCTGAGAAGTTCTACCTTGGTGGCCAGAACAGTGTGCGTGGCTTCAACTTCCGCGGCATCGGCGAAGACCCGAACGGCTTCGGCGTCGGTGGCGACGTAGCCTGGAACGGCAGCCTTGAATTGCGCATGCCCATGATCTCCACGCGCCAACGCGGCATGGTGGAGGAATTCGAGATGGCCCGCTGGGGACTGTTCGTCGACGCAGGTTCTTTCGGTCCTAGTTTTGGTAACTTAGGTTCCACACGCGTCTCGGCTGGTGTTGCCGTCCGAGTACGCTTCCCCGCTTTGCCTACAGCGCCACTCTCGTTGGAGTTCGGTTGGCCGGTACAAAGCGAGCCTGGCGACGACACCCGCGTGTTCGCCTTCACCATTGGTAACTTCTAAAGCATGAAAACGAAATCACTGATTCTGGTTCTGGTGCTCGCCCTAGGCGGCTCACTCTTCGCAGACCGTTTCGCCGCCGAGGCAAACGAGTCAGTCCGCTATGTCGATGTCCAAAAGGTCATCGAAGGTTGGGACTTCCTGCAGGAGCAGAGCAACCTGCTGCGTGAACAGACCACCGCACAGTTGGAGCAGTTGAAGGCCGACAACGCCGAGCTCGAGCTCGCCATTGCTGACTTGGATCAATATGACAAGAACAGTGAAGAGTATGTCGCCATCGCCTTCTCGTTAGGCGTGCAGGAAAGCAACCTGCAAGAGCGCGAGAAGTTCCTGCAAGCGAACTTCCGTCGTCGTAGTGCACGTCTGTTGGATGCTGGCGTACGCCGCATTCACATGGCATGCTCGGAGCTTGGGGAACGTGAAGGCTTCAGCGCCATCCTGATGTCGCCGCCGCCACTGCCTGGCCCAGAAGTCCAGTTGCAGGATTCCGTGATGGATATGCAAGGTCGCTGGGTAGTCTGGAGCAACAACACCTTTGACATCTCCGATCAAGTCATCGAGATGCTGAAGGCCAGCAACTAGAGCACGGAAACATGACACGTAAGGAACGCACTCTCAAACGCGCCGCAGAACTGAAAGGAGTCGCCCTCCATTCCGGTGAGACGGTCGAGGTGCGCGTTGAGCCTGCGCCTGCTGGCACCGGAGTTGTGTTCCAGCGCGCGGACTTGCCCGATAGCCCGGATATTCCGGCGCTGGCTGGCAACTTGTCCATGTCGCAGCGCCGCACGGTTCTTCGTCAAGGCAATGGCGATGTCGGCATGGTCGAGCACCTGCTGGCTGCTTGTCATGGCATGCAAGTGGATAACCTGATCGTGCGTGTCAGTGGTGCGGAGCTACCCGGCACCGATGGTTCCGCTCGGCCTTACGTTGAGATGCTGCAGTCAGGTGGCATCATCGAACAGAAGCGCGAGCGCAAGGTGCTGCGCGTTTTCGATCCCCATGTGTTGCGTGATGGCGATACCGAGTTGGTGGTGCTACCGCCGTCGGGTGAAGGCCTGCGTGTGCGCTACATGCCGGAGTACCCTGAAGGTGTCGATCCGAAACCCGTGGTCTTCGATACGGCAATCGATAACTTCGAGAAAGAGATTGCCGGTGCGCGAACCTTCGTGCGTGCCGAAGAAGTCGAGAAGCTGCTCGAAGCCGGCCTCGGCAAGGGTGCCAACGCTGAGAACACCATGGTGTTGGGCGGCGAAGAAGCACCTGAGATGCGCGTACCGTTTGAACCTACGCGCCATAAGATTCTCGACCTGCTCGGCGACCTGGCTTTGGTCGGCGCCGACTTGCATGCCGACATCATCGCATTGAAGAGTGGGCACGGCCTGAACCAAGGCATGGCCAAGCATCTGCGTGGTCAGCTTGAGGATTTTGAACTGGAAGAAGATGTCAACGAAGAAGGCTATGGCATCACCGATGTGATGCGCCTGTTGCCGCACCGTTATCCCTTCCTGTTAATCGACCGCGTGATCAAGGTCGAAGGCTGGCGGCGTGCCGTCGGGTTGAAGAATGTCACCATCAACGAACCGTTCTTTGGTGGACACTTCCCTGACCAACCGCTCATGCCTGGTGTTCTGCAACTGGAGGCGCTGGCACAGCTGTGTGGCTTCCTTTTGCAGCGCAAGATGGAGCACACCGGTAAGCTGGTGGTGCTCGCATCGATCGATAAGGTCCGCTTCCGCGGTGGTGTGGTTCCTGGAGACCAACTCCGCCTTGAAGTCGAGACTCTCCGCATGAGCCGCAACCGGGCTACGGTGAAAGCGCACGGCAAGGTCGGGCGTCGCATCGTCTCGGAAGCAGTTCTGTCCTTTGCCATGGTGGCTGCCTCATGACCTCCATTCACGAAACTTCCTATGTAGCTCCCGGTGCAGAACTGGATTCCGACGTCACCGTCGGTCCCTTCTGCTACGTCGGTAGCCGCGTGCGCATCGCTTCGGGTACGCGCCTCGGTCCGCATGTCACCGTGCAAGGTCGGACCACGATCGGTCGTGATAACCACTTCGTCGGCCAATGCGCGATCGGCGGTCTGCCACAGGACTTGAAGTACGCGGGAGAGGAGTCTGCGCTGGTCATCGGCGACGGCAACGTGATTCGTGAGTTCGTCACGGTCAACATCGGTACCGCCGCAGGTTCGTGGGTCACTTCCATCGGTGACAAGAACCTGATTATGGCTTGTGCCCACGTGGCGCATGACTGTGTGGTCGAGGATGAAGTGATCATCGGCAACAACGTGTTGCTTGCTGGTCACGTGCGTATCGAAAGTCACGCCATCGTTTCTGGCGGTGTCGCAGTCAACCACTTCGTAACCATCGGCACGCTTGCCATGGTCGGTGGCATGGCGCGCATCGTCAAAGATGTGCCGCCGTACATGATCTCCGAAGGAGCACCTGCACGTCCGCGTGGCGTCAACGTGGTCGGCTTGCGTCGCCGCGAGAAAGGCGTGGAAGTACTCACACAATTGCGCGATGCCTTCCGTCGATTGATCGCCGATGAAGCACCGACAACGCTCGCTATTCAGGAAATGGAAGCCGAGAAGGATCTGCTGCCGGAGACCCGTCGCTTGATTTCTTTCTTGCGTGACATGGAGCGCGGCTATCAAGGTCGCTACCGTGAATCCTTGCGCCGTTCCTCCGGCGACGTTCGCGCCTAGGCGCCCAAACAACAATGTCTAAAAAGATTCTGCGCGCCGCGGTCATCGGTGTCGGGCATCTAGGACGTCATCATGCGCGCATTCTTGCAGGCATGGATGGCGTGGAGCTCGTTGCTGTCGTTGATCAGGACCAAAAGCAAGGCGAGGCCATTGCTGCTAAGTGCAATACCCAGTGGAGAGCTGATTCGACTGGGCTGGAAAAGGAGTTGGACCTGGCAGTCATTGCTGTGCCGACCATCCTGCACCAGGATTGTGCCGCACCGTTGTTGCGCGCTGGCGTGGCTTGCTTGGTCGAGAAGCCCATGGCACCCGACCCAGCCACCTGCGACGCCATCATCGCCGACGCCAAAGTAGGCGGTGCCTTGCTGGGAGTGGGCCATGTCGAACGCTTCAACCCGGCAGTCAAGCGCGCCATGGAGATGGGCATCCGCCCACGCTTCATCGAGGCGCATCGTTTGGCACCCTATACCTTCCGCAGCACCGACGTCGGAGTGGTGTTGGATCTGATGATCCACGACATCGATCTGGCTTTGGCTTGGACTGGCGCTGAGGTCAGTAAGGTCGATGCAGTGGGTGGTGCGACCTTGTCGCCGAGTGAAGACATCGTGTCCGCGCGCCTTCATTTCACCAACGGCGCGGTCGCAAACCTAACGGCCTCGCGCTTGAGCCTGACGCCTATGCGTCGCTTCCGCGTGTTTGGCCCTGACTCCTACTTGTCGGTCGATAGCCAAGACCGCTATGCATTGGCCGTTCAGAAATCGCCGAACTTCTCGCCACAGGCCGTCGAAGCCGCCGCGGCTTCGGGTAATCCATTGGAAGGCTTCCGCAGCCTATTGGATGTGGAAGAACTGCAGTTGGACGATGATGAACCACTCAGCGCCGAGTTAGTAGCCTTTGTCGCCGCCGTACGTGGCGAGCAAGAAGTGACTGTTTCCGGAGAAGCAGGCCGTTCCGCAGTGGATGTGGCCTTTCAGATCATGGCCGCCTTGGAAGATTGCGGTTGGTCCGCCGAAGAAGCTGAGTAGTCATGAAGCCGTCGCCTAGTGCCTTGCGCGATCATTTGCTGCATCCCGAGGATAGAGACCTGCCATTGAAGGCCGAGGAGATCTTCGGCCGCAAGGCACCGTTAGCGGTCGAAGTCGGCTTTGGTGGGGGCGAGTACCTCAACTGGTGGGCCGGCGAGCAACCCGATTGGAATTTCATCGGCATCGAGTTGCCACTGGATTGCATTTTTCGCGCGGCGCGTCATTTCGAAGACTCAAAGCGCAGCAATGTGCGCTTGGTCCAAGGCGATGCCCGTTATCTACTGCGCGAACTGTTCGCGGCCGGCTCGCTGCGCCATGTACTGATGCAGTTCCCCATGCCGTGGCCGAAGGAAAAGCACGCCAAGCACCGCGTCTCTAGCCCTGGGTTCGCGGCTACCTTGGCCGATGTGCTGGAGCCTGGTTGTTCCTTCGAATTGGTCACCGATCAAGACTGGTATGCCGCTGAAACCGAGACTCATCTGAGTGCCAATCCAGCCTTCGATGTGACCCCGGTCGAGATCAATCCAGAGCGCCCGTTTCGCACGCGTTATGAGACTAAATGGCTGGAAGAGGGACGCCAAATTTATCGTCTTTTGGTCACTTTGAAGACCCCTGCAGCAGCCCCAAGAACCTTAAAAATCAAAAAAATGGAAACTCTTCACGTAAAAACCCCTCCGACTCAAGAGGCCATCGAAGCTCTCGTCGGGCAGCGTTTCGAGCATGGTTGTGGGGTAGGGCAGGTCAAGGAAGTGTTCCGCTCTAGTGATGGCTGGGTTGTGCGGATTTTGGCCGCTGATGATGCTTTTTCGCAACTGTTTCATGCTCGCATCGTGGTGAAAAAGGATGGCCGTTGCCTGCTCCGCATCGACGAGGTGCCGCGTCCATATTACACCGCAGCAGTTCGTCAAACCCTTGAGTCCATTAGTAGAGTGCTGCAAAACGCCTAAAGGCTTCAAGGAAAGGCGAAGATGTAGTCGGTTTCTCTGGAACACAATTCGAAGCACGGGCCAAACGGGTCCTGTTCTTTAGGAGAGAAACAATGCTTCGGACTTCAACTCAGATTGCTCTGATCAGCCTGATTTGCCTCGGACTGATCTCGGATACTGTGCCAGCCCAGACGGGCCACGTACTAAATGGTGAGGGACATGTGAACCAGTCAATGGCTGGTGTCGCAACGGCTACCCCACTGGATGCATCGGGCGCTTTGCTGTGGAACTCGGCAGCTATTACGGCCTTGCCAGAAAACAGCATCCAATTCGGTATGGAGATGTTCAAGCCTAGCATTGAGCTGACGTCGGCCATGTCCACCCCAGGTGGGTTGGTGACCGACACGACCAGCAGCGATGCCTCCGTATCGCCAATCCCTAGTTTCTCGATGGCCTATCACATCGAGGATAGCGACTGGACCGTGGGTATGAACGCGGTGGGGGTCAGCGGTTTTGGCTTGAACTACCCAGCCTCAAGCACCAACCCGCTATTGATGGCTCCGCCGAACGGCTTCGGCTCGGTGTACTCCAACTTCACCATGTTGGAGTTGTCACCGACCATCGCTTACAAGATGGATGCCGTATTCGCGATGGTCGGCATGTTGCTCGGCATCGGCATCTTCGAAGAGGCTTATTCTTCTTTCGTAGGCGTGCGGGACTGGGGAGACATGGGCATCGTCAGCTTGTCCGACTGGATGGGAATCTCCAATGGCTTCATCGTCCTGATGGTGGTCGCGATGGCGGTCGCTGCCTTCTCGGTGGTCGGCTTTTTCGAGCGCAAGGCTGCGAAACAAGTCTTGCCGAAACGTGCCTTCGTCAGTGTCGGCGCTACCGTCACCGGTGCAGTCTTGGTTGCTGCCGTGCAGTTTGCTGGCCCTGGCGACGCCCGCGCGATGGGAGTCACCGAACTCACTGCGCATGCACCTTCACTCGAAGCGGTGGAACTTGCATCGCTGGCCGTGGAAGGGCGTAACGATTATTTGTTAATCGACTTGCGCCCTGCAGACAGTGCAATCGAATTGCCAGGTGCTTGGACGGTGGCTGCAACCACTCTGACTGACCAACGCACTTGCCCTGACCTGCCGGATGACCGACGCCTAATCGTGGTTGACGACAGCGATCAAGGCCAAGCGCGTGAAGTCGCCTTCACCTAGCGTCAGCGTGGGCTCGATGCCGTGGTCCTGCAAGGGGGAGTGGGCGCATGGAGCCGCGAAGTGCTGGCCGAAGATGCCATTGCTCCGGCTGCGCAAAGTTACCGCATGATGATGTTCGGCGGTAGCCCGATTCTTGATGGTGCGGCTCCACCGCCGTTACCTAAGAAGAACATGCCGCCTCCTTCGCGCAAAGGCAAGAAGGATGGAGGTTGTTCTTAGTGATTGTTGATTCTGGCCCGATCGGCTTTATGGCACGCGGTGAATCACCAAGTGAATGCTGAAGTCGATCGGGTTTTCCGTGTTCGCACCTTCGTAGGTCGTGAACAGAAACTGATCGATTCCACCAGAGCCATTGTCCTCTTCCAACAGAGCTGTTGCAGGGCGTAGTGGAAAATCCACTGCTGTTGGAATCTCGATCATGTCCAGCTGCAGGGAGCGAGCCACGATCAAGGCGTTGCTGTTTGCAAATGCGCGTGTTGCCAGAGTGAAACGCGAGATGTTGGCGCCGTGAGCCACTGCCGGTAGCGAATCCTCGTAAAGGGCGTGGTTCTTCCAGTAGAGGTTCTGTACGACAGCACCGCTTGGTTGGTAATGGATCTGACGACTGACGATCTTGTCCGCCAAGAACCAGATTTCATCGTGGCCCCAAGTCAAGGAGACACTGTTCTGGTTATCGAAGCGGCTGGCCGAAAGGTTCGGACGACGTTGACTACGCGATGGATTACGCGTGAAGAAGTTGCTGTTCATCTCCATCAATGGCGTGGCTGATTGGAATCCTTCGAAACGCTTGACCACGACTCGACCGAGGTTGGAACCGCTGACGCCGCCGTGACCGTTGAGCCAGAATTCCTCATAAGCCACGACGATGTTGGCATTGTCATCGAGGACCACGTCGGGCAAGATTTGGCCACCACGTGGAACGTGATTTCCTGGGTTATCAAAAGCGATGTCGTTGACCAATGCGATCGGGGCAGCAGCGAAGTTTGGATCTGATGGATCCAGGTTCCAATCGATACGCGTCAGGCGTAGATCGTATTCGCGCCAGGTGTTGCTGGTCTGAGAATCAACCACGCGGCTGGTCTGGTGGGCGTAGATTGCAGCGACCGAGCCATCTTCCAGATCGACCAGGTCGACCATGCCGCCGCTATCGGTGGCGTCGAAATTCGCATCGATGACATAACCGACACCGGCTTGAGGGGCGATGATCTGTGGAGCTGCCAAGGCTGCACCAGAGCCATCACGCATGATTACGCGACACATCTCGATGCGTGCAGGGTTTTGGCCGCTCTTATCAAGGCGTGACCAGCTGACCACGAAACTGTCATCAGACAGGGCAACCACATCTGGCTTGATGCAGGTGTCGTCACCGAGCACATTGAGGGTTTGATTGCCCAAGGCGAAGTGAGCGGTGGATCCAGTCTGGAACTGGCCGTTTCCTATGGCGAAAATGCCCATGCCTTCGACCATATGGCGGCCGGTGCCGAACAAGGAGTGGTAGGCAACGAAGCTATCGCCATAAGAGTTGACGGCAACGGTGGCGTGGTCAGCGCCAAGTGGCCCAACCGCTGGCAAAGTAACATCTTGGCCGTAATTGAATGTCTGCTGAGCTACAACGGGACAGACCAGCAGGAAGGAAAGCAGTGCAGAAAGCAGCAGGGTAATACGCATTTGCGGGGATGGCAACAACACCTAAGAGTACCCCAAATCAGTCACCAACGCGGCAATTGTACCATTTTCGCTAGAATGCCCCCCAGTGCGGTCCCAAGGGTCGCTTGAATCATGGCTCGAAAAATCCCTGGAAGGCGTCGAATGGGCGCAGGCGTTTCGGCCGAAACCCCTGCAAACACTGTACTTCCGTTGCTGGAGCTGGCCGCGTCGGGCGCTGGGGTGAAAGGCGCAATGCACTTAGGCGCCGAGTTGGAGGCGGGCGGATATTTTGAGGCCGGGCTGGTCGGTCAATGGCAAATGATCCACGAGCTACTCTGGCAGCGCCTCAAGGAGCAAAAGGAGTCTGCTAATTCCATCGCTCAACTGGCAAGGTATCCGGAACCCAAGATTCGCTTCTACATTCCCGGATTATGGGCACGTTGGGGGGCAGAAAAGCCTCAGGCGGCGCTGGGTGCAATCTTGCCATTGGCGGCCGACGACGATTTCCGTGTGCTCGAATCCAGCCAAGCCTTCGGTATTCGGCCCTTTGCCCAGCAACTCGGGCCCGCCATCCTGGATCTGCTCGAGCCATGGTTTCGGCATGAGGATCCACGTGTCCGACGCGCTGCCATCACGGCAGTGCGGCCACGCGGTTTCTGGGTCAAGAACCTCGAGTGGGCGGTCGAGCAACCGGGCTACCTGGTGCCAATCCTGGAATCCTTCCGTGATGAAGACGATCGCTTCCCGGCCAATGCCGTTGCCAACTGTTGCAATGACATCAGCCGACGTCAGCCTTTGCTTGCCCTAAGTCTGCTCGGGCGATGGCTGCAGGAAGGGCAAGGTGCCCAGACGGAACATATGGCGCGTAAGGGATTGCGCAGCCTGTCGAAGGCCGGCGATCCGCGCGTCTTGGAATTGTTTGGCTTCGGCAAGTTGGATGTGAAGGTCGATGCCAAGTTGCGCCAAGGCAAGACTGTGGCGCCGAATACCAACTTATGTTTTGAGTTGCAGGTCGAGAATCTAGGTTCCGCTTGCCAATTCGAGTTGGTCTACGAATTGGAGAGTACAGGGCGCATCGCTGGGCGTCCACGGCGCAAACGCTACCAAGGTGGCCGTTTCGAATTGGAAGCCGGGCAACAGACGGAACTGTTGGTGCGCGAACGCATCTTCGATCGCAAGGCCGCCTTGTTGATCGACGGCGCTGCGGGGGCCAACTTCCTATTCAACGGTGAGTTGACGGCGCGCGTGGATTTCGCGATTCAACGCGAAGGGGCAGACTGAATCAGGCTTTCCTTAATGGAACCACGGATGGTCGTGGAAGAACAGCAAGTGCAGGCTGGAAACGAGCACGCCGACTGCGGTAACAACCACACCGGGCACGGCATCGGGGCGTTCCTTGCCTGCGCCTAGGCAGATCAATCCTGCCACCAGGAACAGTACGAAGTTCAGCAACAAATCAAAGTTTGCGATCGCGCTGAAACTGTCGACGAAAGCCAAGCCGGCGACCGTCACGGCGATGAGTCCGCACGCCATGGTGTAGACTGGCGTGGGAATCCTGGAAAGCACCTCACCGTCGTCGTATTCGTCGGTGACATCGCCAAAGGCATCTTGCTTCGCTTTTAGCAGCGGTGGTCGGGTATCAGCCATTGGCTCCAGCTTAGCTCAAACGAGTGCTTCGAGGGCGCGACGTACGCCAGGCATGGCGTCGAGGATGTCCTGCTTGCTCACAGCGCCGACACTGGCGCGGAACCAGCCGTCTTCATCTTCTTCTTCAACACCGAAGGCGCCGAAGGCCACCAATGCGAAAGCAGCCTCTTTGAGCAGGTAGGCGCGAATGTCTTCGTTGTTACGCAGGACCTTGCCTTCCGGCGTGGTCTTGCCAACGAAGCGCAGTTGCACCGACATGTAGATCGCACCTTGTGGTTCAATCGAGTCGACTGCCAAGCCAGCATTGTTGAGCTCTTGCAGGCCATCATGCAGAGAATCCAGGCGCTCACGCACATGCTCGATCATCTCGCCGTGCCATGCGTCCATATTGGTGGTGTCACGCAACCAACGCGCAGTGGCGACTTGCACCGGGCGCGGAGCCCAGGCACCAACGTGGGTGCCGAGTGCGACAACCTTGCGCACGATCGCAGGCGGGCCAACGATCCAACCACAACGCAGACCGGTGGAGGTGAAACCCTTCGAGATGCCGTCGGCGTGCAGCACATAAGCGGCGCACTCCGGAACTAATTGCACCGGCGAGTAGTGTTCATAACCTGGGAAGGTCAGTAGCGAGTAGATCTGATCGTAGAGCAGGTACAGCGGCTTTTCGCCGAGCTCCTTACGACGGTTGTTTTCTTCAACCAGGAAGTGACCGAACTTCTCGACCTCTTCGCGCGTCATCACACCACCGGATGGATTTTGCGGCGTGTTCAACACTAGCAGGCGTGCATCTTTGCAATGCTCCTTCAGCAGCTCGACCGTAGGTTGGAAGGCGTTGTCGCGGTGGGCTTGCAGACCCTTGATCTCAACCTGGCAAGTATCGCGGTAGTTGTGGTTGTTCCACGAAGGGACCGGGAACACGACCAACTCACCTGGATCAACCAGCAAGCGATAGGTGGAGTAAAGCGACGGGCGACCACCGGCAACGATGGCAATGCTGTCGAGCGGATAGTCCAAACCTTGGGTGCGTTTTAGGTGCTCCTGCACGGCTTCACGCAAATCCTTTTCGCCAGCGGCAGGTGGGTAGTTCGTGCAGCCTTCTTGGATGGCTTGCAGTAGGTACTCCTTGAACACCGGTGAGATCGGGAACTCCGAGGGCGAGAAATCGCCGACCGTCATGTCCGCGACCTTGACGCCATTTTCCTTCAGGGCGCGGATCTCGTTCGCGACCTTCAGAATCGAAGAACCCACCATGGATTGAGCCATGGTAGAGAAGCCTCGTTGTGCAGCCTCTTGGCCGCAATCCGACGAAATCTTGATCATGTCCTGAACGTGTTCCACAAAGCCTAGTTTACCGTTGCGCAGGGCTCAGGCGTTGCAAGTAACGGTCGCGAAGTTGAGTTTGATTGGACTCTAACTCGATTTTTCTGCCGCCAATCCACATCTGTTCGACCGGGTCCTGAATCAACAGGGGGTCACCCGAGGTCAGGAACAAGCTAGCGACCTTGCCCTCCTCGATGCTGCCGACGTAAGCGTCCACTCCAAGCACGCGAGCTGCGTCGAGTGTGATGGAGCGTACCGACGCCTCGCGGTCCAGTCCCCAAGCCGCTTCCGTGGCAGCCTGGAATGGCAGGTTGCGGGTGACCTCGGGGTTATCCGTGGCCAAGCCCACCGTGCAGCCAGCTTGACGCAGCACCGAAGCATTGCGGAAAGCGCTGTCATAAGGAGCGAAGCGGCCGCGCGGAAGAAGGTGGGTGGAACTGGAGATGATGCGTGCTTGGTCGGCACCCAAGAATCCAGCCACTTTCCAAGCCTCACTGGCACCCACATAGACCACATCCAAACCACGCTCATGAGCCCATGTGCGGGCGGCCATCAAGGTCGCGGCGTTATTGGCTTCGAGGAACACAGGGGCCTGGCCAAGAGCGAAGGGCAACAAGGCACGCAAGCGTAGGTCGCGATCGAATGGGACACGCTCGGCATCGGCAAAACGGTTCATGCGGTCGGCATGTTCAAGAGCGTCGTCGAACCACTTGTCCAGTTCGGTGACTTCGTCTGGAACCTCTGGGCCATCTTCTTGCTCAAAGCCAGACACGCGTGGGAAACGAATGAACAGGCCAAGATCTTTCTGAACCACCATATCGGCAGTTGTGACGCCATCCAGTTGAATCAGCGCGCCCTTACCGCGGATGCGTCCTGAGGTGGGGCGAGTCAACACATAAGCCACACCAGTCTTGCGTGCCACCTTGTGATGCGCACTATCGGCGTGGATAGCAGCGGCGGTGGACAGGTCCGGGTGGTCGGTGCCTGTCTCAATGTCATCGCGCGATGCGCGCAACGATCCGATCTCCCAGATGCCGGTACGGTCGACGCAGTTGATGAAGCCCGGGTAGAGATGCTTGCCGTTGGCGTTGATGATTTCCATGTCACGAGCCAATGCGATCTTGGCCTTGCCGCGGTACACCTTGACGATCAAGCCATCCTTGACTTCAACGCTGCCTACGAATGGATCCTCGGTCATCGCATGGATGATCGCGCCTTGAATCAAGTAGCTCTTGCCCAAGCCGTTGGCGGTCCAATGTTGCAGCTCTTCCTTATCAATCGTCTTCGGGGCAGGTAGCAGGCTGTTGTCGGCATCTTTGCTTTCAGCTGCAGCGAGTGCACGTAGGTGCAGGGCGAAGTCGGCCACACCTTGGCCATACTCGGCCCATTGTGCATCACGATCGGTGGCGGCTTCGAACAAGACCACTCCGCGTGCCAGACTCAATACGTTACGTGAATAACCACTGAGGGGCGGTCCATCAAAAACGCTTATGGTTCCATGCTTGCCCACTTCAAGGCTGCCAAGCAGATGATCCACGCGTAGTTGCTTGGCGCTGTTGATGGTGCAGCAAGCCATGGCTTCCTGCCAACTACGGTTGCCGTACAACATGGCCTTGGCGGCCTCGGTGTTGAGGCGACGAATCATCTCGTCGGAGTCGGAGTTGATCGACACGATCACGCCCGCCTTCTGCATCAGCTCCACGTTCCATGGGATCGCGTCGCGTACTTCCAGTTTGTAGGCCCACCAATCGGAGAATGTCGACGCCATGGCGCCAGCAGCGGCGAGTTCTGGAGCTACCTTGTAACCCTCCAACACATGCTGGAAGGTAGGTCCCAGGATCCCATACTGTTCACAGATGTCGATGAACATCAGCAGTTCATCCGCGCGGTAACTGTGGCACTGGATGTGCACCACGTTGTCGAGGATGTCCGCCAATACTTCAAGGCGCACATCGCGGCGGAAGTTCGGCATTTGGCCAGCATTAGCCAAACGTCGACGTTCGGCATAATCCTCGGCGGCCGTGAATGCGCGGCGGTAGACCGCTTGCACACCCAAGCGCGAGTTCGGGAAACGCTTACCCCAGGAACTTGCCCAGTTTGATTGCTTGACGTTCTCGCCAAGCGCGAACTTGATGTTGCGCGCGGCTTCAGGAATCAGCAGATCAGCGATCGCAGGGACTTGATAGTTCAACTCCCAAGTCGCGGCCTGGCCACCAATCGGGTTGGCCGAACCGTGCAGTGATTGAACCACCGTGGCGCCGCCAGCCGCAGCGCGGAAGATGCCCACCGACTCAGCATGGATCATGTCGCCAACGCGACACTCGGAGGAGATCGAAACACTACCTTCGTTGATCGCATCCAGGGCAAGGTGCGAGTGTGCATCGATGATGCCGGGCATGATGTGAAGCTCACTGGCATCGACCACAGCGAAGCCACTCGGTACCACCAACTCGTCACCGACGGCGGCAATCAACCCACCTTCAATCAAGAGGTCGCCGACGTAGGGCTCACTGCCGTCCATGCAGTACAAGGTGCCGCCTTTCAGCAACACATTGCCCTTTGCCGCCAGTGCCCACTCGCTGTGTGGCAGGCGATCGGCGTGCGTCTCGACTGGCCATTGTGGGTGACCGAGATCGATGTCGACTTCTTCCTCCTCCTGTTCACCTTCTTCGGGATCCTGGTCGGATGGGTCATCTTTCTTGTCAGTGGATGATGCCGCAGTCTGCGGATCGATCAAGGATCCCGTCATTGGCACATCGCCAAACGGTGTCTTCATCTTGCCGACCAAGTCATCGCCATCGCGCCTCAGGTAGACGGTGACATCCATTTCCGGCTCTGGCACGCTGAAGTCGAACTTCGCGCGTCCGCGTTGGAACTTCACGCCAGAAGCCAACTCGGCATCGCGAGGATTGCCGAGATCGAAGACCTCAATGGTGCTTTCACTGGCATTGAACTTGGCGCCGAAACGCTCCTCGCCCATTGGACTCTCGACTACCAGTTCCCAAGAACCATTAATCTCGGTGTCGGCATCGGAGGTGGAAGCCCTGTCGTCGTCGTCATCGCCATCTTCACTTTGCTCAAACTCCCAAGCACGGCCATGACTCATGACCCATGCGAGTTGCGGTTCACCGAATGCATAAGCGCCACGTGAGATTACGAAATCACTTGGCAACTTGGACAAGCCCAAGAGCTCGGTCATGTCGGTCGAAAGAGCTTGGTAGGCGATTTCGACATCAAGGCCTGCATCGACCATCTGTTGCAGGCGGTCATTGAACTCGCCGCTCTTGGCGCTCGGTACGAGGGCGCAATCCACGCCAGCTTGCTTCAGCTTGTGAAAACCAGCGACTTGCTCAGCATGCTCGCGACGTTGCTCTTCACGTTGCTTCAACGGATTCTGCCACCAGGAGCGCCCTTCGTCGTCATCGAGATCCAAGTCTTCCTCACTGTCTGGTGCCTCGTCGAAATCGATCACGTACAGCACGCCAATGCCTTGGACGCGCAAGCGATTGGCATGCTTCCAGGCCTCTTTGCCGCCCAGGATTAACCACTCCACGCCTTTGCTGTGATCGAACTCTTCCTGCAAGTCGAGGAAGTTCTCGATCCGTCGTGCGCTGTTGGCGCGGAAGATGCGGCGGTTGCCAAGCTGCAAGTCTGGCGATAGGTCCGAGCGCGACTGGTCCAACAACAGTTGGCGATGTACTGCCAGCGAAGCCATGTCCGTCTGTGGGTAACCACCCATGCCGCGCATCGACATCAGCTGATGCCCGTCGCGCTGATGAATGGACTCGGCCAATGGTTTGCCGTTCAGCGCCAAGTGTGCAGCTCGCCCTTGGACCAAGCCACGGTTCGGCAACAAGTAAACGCTGGTGAATCCCTGCTCACGCCAGCTCGCGGCGGCGTCGGGATTCCAATCGGCGTGATCGGATACATGCATCCACGCGAAGAAGGAACGGTGATCGCCGTATTCCATCGCGGTCAAAGGTCCGGTGGTAGGGTCGGTCGCGGTTCCTTGATAAGGGTTCTGCGGTTGCTCGCCCCGACCACTCGGGAAGTCCGCGTGAATCATGCCTGGGTAGAGGATCCAGTCCGCCTCGGCTTCGAGGAAGCGCGCCTGCGGGAACTCACTTGGGTCGACCGCATCACTGCGGTATTCGACTGCAAAGGCATCGAGCATGACCACTGTCATGTCATTCTGGATCTTGCCAGGACCAGCCCAGACATCGATATTGGTGATGACCAGCGGGGCGTCGACGGGAGGCAAGGGCTCCTGGCTGGGCACGCTGGCGGCGGCAGCTGTGGAGCCGAGCAGAAAGCAAAGTAGGGTTTGGGGGAGCGCAAGCATTCGGCGATGTTATCCTCCTCGCGTGAACACATCCTTGTTCGTGCTGAACCTTGTGGCCGCAGTGGCCTTGTTGGTGGTCACCCTGCTGACCGGCAAACGGCGTCAGAAACTGCTGCATATCCGCGTCGCAGTGGTCACGGTCGTGGTTTTGGGCCTGGCTATCGTGCAGGCCGACATGTATGGCCACGGCTTCCGCTTCGTGGATTGGGAACTCAAAGTCCACTTGGTCTTCGCGATCGGCTGTTTACTATCCTTGCCGCCGGTGATCTATAGCGGCTACCGCCTACGTCGCCAAAGCCGATGGCGTAAGCCGCATGTGCGGTCCGTGACCCTGTTCGTAACGCTGGCGGTGTTGGCTGTGCTGACCGCTTGCTATATGTTCCTGCATGCGGAGCCGCTGCCGGAGACTGTCTAGGCGCGCGTGAGAGTCGTTCGCTAAGATGTCGAGTTGCTGCGCCTATTGAGCGCACTTGGCATCTTCTGGTTTCATACTCAAGTCGCCGGTGCCGAAGTCGGTTATGGCGGCCTGGTGTTCTATGGCGCGATCAATCTTGCTGCGGGGGCGCCCCTTGGTTTCCTATGCCAGCGGTTTCGTTTCCAAGTTGTTGTGGGGGACCGCCAATCATCTTTGGTATCTGCCGTTCGCATTCGTGATCTTGGTGTTGCTGGATCGTTTGCGGGGCTTAGTGAGCAAAGGAAACTTCGCAACTGCATGTGGTCTGCTAGCCATAGTTTCGTTGGCTACTGCCGAGTGGTGGCGGGAGCCAAGCTTCTCTTTGGGCTTTCCGTGGGCTACCTTTGTGCACGCCATGCCTGCGGTTTTCTTGGGCATTTTCGTTTGGGAGGACAGTCCATTCGGCAGCCGCTTCGCTGGAGCATCTTCGTCATGACGGTGATCGCTTGTGTCACTACGATCTCCATACCCGATCAAGGACTTCCATACTAGGTTGGAACCCTGGCTGCATCGGTCTTGCTGCTACCTCCGATCCAAGGTTTGCAGAGGTTTCCGGTCTCAAGGTGGTCAGGCCTGTCCTTAGGCATCTATCTGATCCATCCATTCTTCCTCGACATCTGCATGAAGTTCAACCTGTATCTTGGCCTACTCCATCCGCCAGTCATCTTCCTTGCCAGTGCTGTAACCGTCTGGGTAATCCAGAAGATACTGCCGCGATTCGCAAAGTATGTGGTCTAGACGCCGAGCGATTCGCGCAACAGGCTGATCGGATGCACAATCTGCATCTTTGCATCACGCTCGCGTAACTTCGCTTCCAACTGCATCGCGCAACCAGGGTTGCCGCTGACCACTTGGGTCGCTCCAGTCTGTTGCAGGAACTTGGCCTTGCGCTGGCCGATGGCGTCGGTCAGTTCCGGTTCGCGTAGGAAGGCAGAACCTCCAGCACCACAACACATCTCCGATTCTTCGCTCTCTAGCAACTCTAATCCTGGAATCGCAAGCATGGCCGTACGCATCTCCTCAGCATCTCCAATGACATTCTGCCGATGGCATGGAGTGGCGTAAACCACCGCGCGCTTGACAGCTTTCAGGGAACCACGCAAACCTGCGCGTGCCAAGAAGATCATGGGGTCGACCACGCCAGCATTGCTGTCCAGGCTGCCCAAGAAGGCCGCGCACCCGGCAGCGGGAACAATGATGGCATCAAAGCCTTGCAGTTGAGCCAAACTCTGTTGGCCACTTTCACGACCGGCTTGGCTGTCACCATCATGGGCCGCTGCTGCACCGCAACAACCAAGTTGTGGCGGGCAAACCACTTTGAAGCCCTCGGCGGTGAGCGTGGCAATGCTGTCCTGAATATTGTGGCCGAATAACTCAGCCTCTACACAGCCCAGGTGCAGTGCTACCACACCACGTTGATCGCCCGCGGCCTCGAACTCTGCACCGGGCTTGGGGCGATACAGCTTTGGCTTATGCGGCACCATATTGGCTGCTCGGCGCAAACGTTTATTCGGCAGCGATGCAGCAAGCTTCAGCAGACCGCTTTGTCGGCCAAAGCGCAAGACCTTGCCGGCCAATTTCATGCGTACACTCGAGCCCAGCCAATTGGACATCTGGCCGGAGGCCTTCGCGTGAATCTCCATATGCTCATGGAGGATCTCGCTGTACGGAACCTTCGACGGACAAGCTGGTTCACAAGCGCGGCATTGCACGCAACGTTCCAAGGCGGGCATGGCGTCGGCAACAGCCAAGCGATCTTCAGCCACTGCACGCATCAGGAATAAACGTCCGCGTGGCGAATCAGTTTCCGACGATGTTTCGGTGTAGGTCGGACATGCTTGTAGGCATAGGCCGCAATGCATGCAATCGAGCAATCCAGGCAGAGCATCCAGGCCAGTACTCATGGACGTCTCCCAAAATGTGGCGCACCCGGCGCGCATGCCTCAGCGGTAGCTTCTAACCATGGCGACGGCGTCGGCAGTTGTGTGGTCATTTGCCCCACGAAGGCCACCCTTTGCTGCTCTGCGAGTTCGAAATCCACGGGTTCCAATGCTGCGTGTTGCACCTTCAGATTGGCAAACTGAAGCAACATGTTGCCATTCTCTTCGGAAGGAAACAGCAGACGTGCCGGTGCCAGTTGATTGCGCAACTCCGGCCAAGATGCCGCTTCCACCGAGTAGTAATGCAGTTCTCTAGGCGCCGGGCGTAGGCGCAGGATCAAGCTGGTGTTGATTGCCAGCTGTCCACGCGAACCGAGCAACAAACGGGTCACGTCGTAACCGGCAACTGACTTGACCACGCGCGCACCGCTGCGCACTGCGGTGCCGTTGGCCAGAATCCAACCGCCGCCAAGCACGAAATCGCGGCTCGGGCCGCAACTGCTGGCCAATAACGATGGCTCCGCCGACAAAAACAAGCCGCCAAGGGTGCCGGTTTCAGCACCGCGGCACATCAACGCCAGTTCTAGTCCGGTGCCTTGCAGATGCTGCTGCAGGCTGGCCATGGACATGCCGGCTTGCACCTCACAGGTTTGGTCTTCAGCATCAAGCCAAAGCAATCGATCGCAGCGCGCCAGTGATAGCCAGCAATCAGCCTTGGCAGTAGGGGCGATGCGTGCTTGGCGACTGCGCTTGCCGCATGGCAAGACGGCTTGGCCTGCAGCATGAGCTTCCCGCAGCAACTTTGGAGCATCCTCGACGCTGTCGGCGTGCACGAGCTTCGTCTGCGCGGCCGCATCCACAGAGCTATGTTGCTCAACCATTTTGAATCCTTCCATGGCGGTGGAAAGCTTCGGCGCAGCCACTGCCCATCGGCAAGCCGCGTCCTGGGTTCATCAAGTCGGTCGGATTGAAGACACGCCGCAAGCGTTCCATCAGCGCGATTTCTTCGGCGCCGAACTGCTCGGCCATCATGTGTTGCTTCTCTAGACCGATACCATGTTCGCCGCTGATCGAGCCGCCCAGTTCCAAGCAGCGTCGCAGGATCTTGGCTCCGGCATTTTCTACTGCCGCCGCTTGTTCTGGATCGCGCGCATCGTAAGAGAAGTGCGGATGGATATTGCCATCGCCAGCGTGGAATAGATTTGCCACCGGCAAGCCCGCTTCAGTTTGGACTTCGCCTACGTAATCCATGATCTCGGTAAGCTTAGAGCGTGGCACGACGCCATCCATCACATAGGAATCGGGTGCCAAGCGACCAAGCGCACCACCGGCTCCTTTCCGCCCTTTCCACACCGCCAAGCGTTGTTCCGGGGTTTCAGCACGTTCCAAACGTAACAAATCAAAGTTGTCCAACAAGGCTTCCATCTGTGGAACATCATGCTCCACAGTGGTGCTTGGTCCTTCGACTTCAATGATCAACACCGCACCGGCGTCGGTGGGTAAGCCCGCGCGATAGACCGAGTTCTCGACGGCGTTGATGGTGGCTTGATCCATGACTTCCAAGGCGACCGGGCGTAAACCTGCAGCAACGATGGCGGATACCGCCGAACAAGCTTCGGCGATCGAATGAAAAGCAGCCATCATTGTGACCACCTTCTCCGGCACTGGCACCAATTTCAGGTACAAGCGAACCGCAATCGCGACCGTACCCTCCGAGCCACACAGGAAACCGCGCAGATCCAGATCCTGCGCGTGGTCATGCACTTCACCCCATGTCTCGCAGCGTCCATCGGGCAAGACCACATCTGCGGCCAACACATGATTGGCGGTGGTCCCGTGTAAGAAGCACATTGGTCCCCCGGCATTCTCAGCCATGTTGCCGCCCAAAGTACTCACACTTTGACTCGCCGGATCCGGCGCATAACGCAGCCCGAATTTCTCAGCCGCGCGCGACAGGTCCAGATTGACCACACCGGGATCAACGATCGCGATTCTGCGTTCGGCATCCAAGGCGTGGATCTTCTTCAAGCGGGTCATGGCGATTACCACACCGCCCTCTGCGACCAAGGCACCGCCGCTTAAACCGGTTCCAGCACCGCGCGCCGCAAACGGAACTTTGGCTGCATGTAGAACCGCCACACAAGCAGCGACCTGGTCGGCATTCTCCGGCAGGAGCACCGCCGACGGCTTACAACGAAACAGTGTCAGCGCGTCGGACTCATAAGCCAGCAACGCAGCCGGAGTGTCTAGCAGGTAATCCTTGCCGACGATCTCTCGCAGCTGGGCTTTCCACGACTCCGCGCTCATCGATCTCCGGGGCGCCATTTCGGCAACCAACGCGGTGTGCGCGCGCGGTAGACCGCATAGCCTTCACCGAACTCCAGTTCGGCGTCGCGCTCTTCGATAGGGGCGACCAGCAGGATCCAGGCAATCATCACGATCATCAACATCAAGCGATCGGCCGTCACTTCGGGCATGCCAATCAACAGCATCAACAAGCCAAGGTTCAACGGCTGGCGCAGCAAGGAGTAGGGCGGCAAGGCCACGAATTCTTGCTTCGGTGTGGCGCGCCCACTCTCCAGCGCGCGAATGTGCGGCAGGCCAATCATGCCACCAGCACCGATCACCACCGCCGACCAGATCACAAGGATCAGGCCAGGGATCTGTACCAAACGTGGCAGCACCGAGGTCCAACCATTCCACTTCCAGATCAACGGACCAGTGTCCTGCCAGAAGAAGGTCATCGCGAACAAGGTGATGCCCGTGACCAAGACGTACAGCGGACGTTCGGCGTCGGGGCCGAAGGGGCGGTTGAGAAAACGTCGGCCCCAACCGCGAGCGAAGGCCGTGTGCGTGCCGATGAAGATCAGCAGCAGGGTCAAGTCGAGGAAGAAACTACCGCCGTCGAACCGGATACGTTCGCTGCGGCTGACTCCCGACAACATACGAAGAAACCCCAAACCACCGAAGGCGGCCAAGAACGGGCCGATGAGTAACCATACGGCCAGCCCTTGGCGTGATCTTGATTCCGGATCGAAGACCTCGGACGGGTCGTACGATTCCGGAACCGGCTCCACCCGGCGGTTTGGGGTATCTTTATTACTTGGCACGCGTGATGGACTTACCTTGCATGAACAGCAGGAGGTAATCGCGGCTACCGGCCTTTGAGTCGGTGCCGGACATGTTGAATCCACCGAATGGGTGAACGCCAACCAAAGCGCCAGTGCACTTGCGGTTCAGGTACAGGTTGCCGCAGAACAAGTCACGCTTGGCGATCGCCAGCTTGTCTTCATCAGAACTGAAGTACGAGCCAGTCAAACCAAAGATGGTGTCGTTTGCAGCTTCAATTCCTTCCTCGAAGGAGGAAACCTTGTGTACAGCAAGGACAGGAGCGAACAGCTCTTCCTTCCAGATGGTGTCGTTGCGACCCACACCGGTGAACACGGTGGGCTGCAAGTACCAGCCTTCGCCTTCACCGACTTCACCGCCAGCGACCAAAGTGTTGCCTTCTTTCTTGGCGGCCTCGATGCCAGCCAATGCTTCGCCGCGTGCCTTCTCGTTGATCATCGCGCACATGTAGTTGTTCTGATCCGATGGGTGGCCCATGGTGGTGGCCTCAACCAAAGGTAGGAACTTCTCCATGAACTCATCGTGGATCTTCTCGTGCAGGATCAAGCGCGAGCAAGCCGAGCACTTCTGACCTTGGAAGCCGAAGGCTGCGGAGTGTGCACCCGCAACGGCCTTATCGACGTCGCCATCTTCATCGATGAACATGAAGTCTTTGCCGCCCATTTCCGCAACAACGCGCTTCAGCCAGATCTGGCCTTCGCCAGTCTTGCCGGCCTTCTCGTAGATTCCCTTGCCGACTTCGGCGGAACCGGTGAAGGAGATGAAACGGGTGAGTGGGTGCTCGACCAAGGTGTTGCCTACTTCAGAACCTGCACCTGGGCAGAACTGCAGCACGCCTGCTGGCAAGCCGACTTCCTTCATCAGCTCGACGAACATGGTGGCGATACCAGGGCTTTCGGAAGCACACTTCAACACTACGGTGTTACCGGAGACCAAAGCGGCGGTGGTCATGCCAGCCAAGATGGCGAGCGGGAAGTTCCATGGTGGAATCACAACGCCAACACCGAGTGGGATGTAAACCAACTCGTTGTCTTCACCCGGAGTTGGGGTGATGGGCTGCTTGCGTGCGTAACGCAGGGCTTCACGAGCGTAGAACTCAAGGAAGTCAATCGCCTCGGCGGTATCGCCGTCGGCCTCGGCCCAGGTCTTGCCGACCTCGTAGACCATCTGTGCACTGAACTCGTGCTTGCGCAGGCGCATGGTGCGCGCTGCCTTGAACAAATACTCGGCGCGCTCTTCAGCGGTCTTCTTCGACCAATCACCAAAGGCCTTGTGGGCACCGGCGATCGCACGCAATGCATCCTCGCGGTTAGCCTTGGCGCAGTTCGCGACGACACGGGAAGTCTGACTTGGGTCGGTGGACTCGAACGTTCCAGCACCACCTTCACAGTCTTCGCCATCAATCCACAGACGACCTACGACCGGAAAGGATTTCTCGGCTTTCTCCAGGGCGGCGCGGAATGCGGCGGCGTTTTCCTCGACAGAGAAGTCGACGAAGGGCTCATTAACAAAAGGGGTAATCTCAGAGGTTGTTTGCATGGTCTTCTGGGGAGGCAGGGGATGCCGGGACAAGGCCCAGATTATGCCCGAACGCTGCCATTTCCGCAGCACTTCGCGAGGCATAAGCTTGCCGACGTACAGGTTTCTTCACTGGCGGTACCAGCGGCGGCAAGAGGCCGAATTCGGCCTTCATCGGTTGGAAATCCTTGCTGGGGGACTCGGCTACATGGTGGGTGAGGGCGCCAAGCAAGGTTTCGCGCGGTGGCGTAGCGGGTTCTTCACCGCGTAAACGCTGCACCATGTTCAATCCGGCCAGTAATCCGCTGCCGATATTGCCCAAATAACCTTCCATGCCGGTGATTTGGCCCGCGAAGAACAACCCCGGTCGTTGACGGAACTCCAAAGTGGAGTTCAGAACCCTCGGCGAGTTCAAGAAGGTATTGCGGTGCATGCTGCCTAAGCGCACGAACTCGGCCCCAGCCATGCCCGGCAAAGAGCGCAAAAGCTCCTGCTGTGGTGCGTATTTGAGGTTGGTCTGGAAACCGACCAGGTTATAGACGGTGCCTGCGGTGTTCTCGCGACGCATTTGGATTACCGCCCACGGCCAACGCCCGGTGCGCGGGTCATCCAATCCCACCGGGCGCATCGGGCCAAAACGCAGCGATTCTCGCCCCCGAGCGGCCAGTACTTCCACCGGCAGGCAACGCTCGAAGAACTGCTTGGCGCGCGGGTCGGCAGCCTCGAAATCCTTCAGTTCGTGCTTGTCTGCGGCCAATAGTTGATCGAGGAAGGCCTCATATTCTTCTTTATTGAGCGGAATATTCAGGTAGTCCGGGTCGCCATTACCCCAACGGGCAGCAGCAAAGATCACTTCAAGATTCAGGCTGTCAGCCACCACCACCGGCGCGATGGCATCGAAAAAAGCCAAATGATCGGCGCCTGTGAGGCGTTGAATATCCGCGGCCAGAGCTTCTGAGGTAAGCGGGCCGGATGCCACGATGCAGTTGCCTTCAGGAATCGCAGGGAGTTCACCACGGACCAATTCAATCCGTGGGTGCTTCTCGATGACCTCGGTCACGGCTTGGCCAAACAACAAACGATCCACAGCCAAAGCTGCACCAGCAGGTACTGAGTTGCTTTCGGCGATCGGCAGCAGCTGGCAGTTCAGCGCTCGTAATTCCGCCTGTAACACACCGCCTGCGCGATCCGCCAGCGAGCTGCCCAGGGAGTTGGAACAGACCAATTCCGCGCAATGGTCGGTCTCATGGGCTGCCGTCGGCACCACAGGGCGCATCTCGTGCAGCACCACATCAAAACCCGCGCTTGCAATCTGCAAGGCAGCTTCTGAGCCAGCCAAACCGGCTCCAATCACGGGAACAACTTCCATCAAACCGCATAGAATAACGAAGTCATGATTACTACTCTCTTATTGAGCCTGAGTTGCTCGCTGCCACCAGTCGCAGCCGTCGTCTGCCAAGAGCCAGATGTGCCAACTTATCCGTCTGCCATCGAGCGGGTCACCGTCTATCCCGGCCAGGCACTGGTCGAGCGGGTGGTAGAGATTGTGCCCACCGATTTGGGGCTCGTGAACATGCGCATCGGCCCGTTGCCGATGTCCGCCCTGCCAACGTCTTTCCAGACCGAAGTGCTTGCTGGTTCCGGTGTGGTACAGGGCTTGGAAATGCGCACGCGCACGGCCGGCGCTTTGGAGTGGCAGCAGTCCGAGTCGCTGCAGAGTCAAGTGAAAGAGGCACTCTGGCAGCACCGTTTGCTCAAGACCGATCTGCTTGGCATCAAGGCTGGTATCGATACCTTGACTGCCTTGATAGACGATCCAAGTCCCACGGCCAATTCTGTTGGTGGCTTGCCATCCG
The DNA here is from genome assembly GCA_024229395.1 of Planctomycetota bacterium. Classification (GTDB taxonomy): domain Bacteria; phylum Planctomycetota; class UBA1135; order UBA1135; family UBA1135. The sequence goes on from JAAESM010000033.1 coordinate 171,214, forward strand.
ATCCTGAAAAGCGCATCAAATTCGTGCGAGATCAAATGACTAAGCTGTCGAGAGAGCTTGCCACCAAGGAACGGGAGATGGAGCAGGTCGAGGCGCAAATTAGTGATCTTCGCGCACAACTGGATCGAGCTCGGGCTGGTTCGAAACAGACTTTTCGCGAAGCGCGCATTGGCATTCACATCGAGCAACTCGGCACCGTGCGCATGAAGGTGACCTACTTGGTCGATGGCGCCTGGTGGACTCCGGCTTACGACGTGCGTGTGGCTCCAGACCTGACTGGCGTGAATGTTGGCTTGGTCGGTCAAGTCACGCAACGTTCCGGTGAAGACTGGGATGGTGTGCAGTTGGTGTTGAGCACCAGTACTCCGAATATTGGTTTGGATCCGCCAGCGTTGCCGCGCCGGTATTACAGCGTCTATGGCGAATACCCACGCGCGGGTGGGGGCTTGATGGCCCGGGATAATGCTCTAGAAGAACTAGGCTACGTCGGTAGCGATTCGCTGGCGCTGGCTTCCACCGACGCCAAAGCTTTCTCGCCTGCACCAACCGTGGCCGTTCAAGACTTCGGTTTAAGCACCCAGTTCGTGATGCCAGGCAAGACGTCGGTGCGTGCCAACGGCGAGGCCCATCGTTTCCGCATCCGCGAGTTGCCACTGGAGGTCAAGCCAGAACGTTATGTGGTGCCTTCGATGAGCACCAATGCCTACTTGCGTGCCGAAGTCATTCATACCGGCGACGCACCTCTACTCAGTGGTGTGGCCAAGATCTTCCTCGGCCCGGATTATCTCGGCGAGGCCAGTTTCCCTGTCTTGCGTCAAGGTGATAGCACCATGTTGAATTTGGGCATCGATCCGAACTTGACCGTGGAGTGGGAGACTCTTGAGGATTCGCGCGATAACCCAGGGCGATTCTCATTCGGTTCGACTGCAACCATTTCGCGTAACTACCGTGCCACTTTGCATCTCAGCGCTGCCGCACGCGGACGCATCAAGGTGTTGGTGGAGGAACCGCTGCCAATGAGTTGGGATGATCGCATTGGTGTTGAAATCGGCACCTTGCAGCCAACCCCGGTCGAGACCGAAGAAGACATGATCGCGCGTGAAGAGCGTGGTGTGTATCGCTGGCGTTTGACTATGGCACCGGGTTCGACCCAGGCTGTGCGTTGGGGTTACGACCTGTCCTTCGATGAGGACTTGGAGCCATACCTTCAGGAGAACTAGGTCGCTTTGAAGAAAGCAGAAGCCCTGAAGCAGCTCAAAGCCTTTGGCAGTGAGCAGACGCGCAAGACCTACCGGCGTCATGGCACGGTGGGGCCGTTGTTCGGGGTCAAGTACGGCGACTTGAACAAGATGGTCCGGCAAATCAAGTCGGACCATGACCTTGCTTTGGAGTTGTGGGAGAGCGGTGTTTTTGATGCCAGGGTTCTGGCCACGATGGTGGCGGTGCCCGATCACATGAACATGACATCGCTTGGCAAATGGATGAAGGATGTGGATTGCCACGGCTTGTCGGTGAGCCTGTCGAATGTCGCACAGCGCAGTCCCGTCGCCGTGAAGATGGTGGCGAAATGGGCTAAGGCACGGTGGGAGTTGGTGGCTTCCACTGCATGGATGATGGTGGCCGGCATCGCGCGTGAATCGCCGCAGCTTTACACCAAGACTGAGTACAAGGCATTCCTGAAGACCATCGAGGCTGAGATTCACCAGGCACAGAATCGTGTCAAGGCTTCCATGAACGGGGCTCTGATCAGTATTGGCACTTACATCGATGAAAAGACTGCGGTGAAAGTTGCGCAGCGGATTGGCTTGGTTGAGGTGGATCATGGCGATACCAGTTGCAAGACTCCATTCGCGGTGCCCTACATCCCAAAAGCCGCTGCCAAGTACCGCAGCATGCTCGCCAAGAAATGAACGCCAGCTGCTAAAATCCGCAGCTTCATGGCTTCCGACCGCCCTGTTCGTGTGCGCTTCGCACCTTCACCCACCGGCATGTTGCATATCGGTGGCGCCCGTACCGCACTGTTCAACTGGGCTTTCGCGCGCAGTTGCGGCGGCAAGTTCATCTTGCGCATCGAGGATACCGATACCGCGCGCAACTCTCAGGAATCGCTGCAATCGATTCTCGATTCGCTGCGCTGGTTAGGCCTGGATTGGGATGAAGGCCCCGATGCGAATGGCGACTTCGGCCCATACTTCCAGTCCGAACGGGTCGACAGCTACCGGGATGCGATCGCCCGTGGTCTGGAGGAAGGTTGGTTGTACCGTTGCTTCGCCACCACCGAGCAGTTGGAAGCACAACGCGAAGCCGCGCGCGAAGCCAAGAGCAACTGGCGTTTCGATTCCGCGTCGCGTGAGTTGTCGGCCGAAGATGCCAACGCGCGCCACGAAGCCGGCGAGGCCAACGTCTTGCGCTTCCGTGTACAAGCCGATCAGAACATCACCATCCGCGACCACATCCGCGGCGATGTCTCCTTCTCGTCCAATGAGGTAGAGGACTGGGTGGCCGTGCGTGGTAACGGCATGCCGACCTACAACTTCGTCTGCGCCTTGGATGATTCCGCCATGGAGATCAGCCATGTGATCCGTGGCGAGGAGCACCTGGTCAACACTCCCAAGCAGGTGCTGGTTTATCGCGCCTTGGGTTTGCCGGAACCGGAGTACGCGCATGTGCCACTGATCCTCGGCAAGGATGGCAAGAAGCTATCCAAACGCACCGGCGACACCGCGCTCGGTGATTACATCACCGCCGGGTACCCGACCGATGCATTGTTCAACTTCCTTTGTCTGCTCGGTTTCTCGATCGACGACAAGACCGACGTCTTCACGCGCGAGCAACTACTCGAAGCCTTCTCCTTGAAGCGCATCTCCAAGGCCGGTGCGATCTTCGACACCGACAAGTTGGCGTGGATCTGTGGCGATTACGTGCGACGCATGTCGGTACCGGAACTGACCGCCGCAGTGCTGCCTTACTGCATCGAGGCAGGCCTGGTCGAGGAAGATGCCTCCGCCTGCGAAGACCTGCAGCAGGTGGTCGCCGCCTTCCAGGAACGCTTCCAGCTCTACAGTGAGTTTGCGCCTCAAGCCGCCGGCATGTTCGGTGAGTTGCCCGATTGGGACAAGAAGGCACGCAAGGCTCTGGCCGCCGATGGCGCCGCCGATGCCGTCGCCAAGTTGGCAGCGACCCTGGAGGAGGGAGCTTGGCCACCGGAGGATTTCATGTCGGTGGTCAAAGGTGTGGCAGGGGAACTCGAGGTCGGCCTCGGCAAGGTCATGAAGCCGGTGCGCGCGGCGCTGACCGGCACCCTAGGTGGACCGGAGTTGGATGCCGTCATCCAGATGCTTGGCCGCGAGCGCAGCCTGAAACGCCTGCGCGAGTTTCCAGCCACTGCGGCGAGCGAATAGGCCAAGGCAGCGTTCAGCTCCCTGATTTGCCCCTTCTGGGGGTGGCCGACGACGGTGGTTCACAGTAGAATCTCCGTCCCTGTACCTCACGAGGTACACGGCGGAGTAGCTCAGTTGGTTAGAGCAGCGGAATCATAATCCGCGTGTCGGGGGTTCGAGTCCCTTCTCCGCTACCAAAGTGAAACGACCCTTCCGCATTCGCAGAAGGGTCGTTTTCCTTTTGCATCGGCGGTTCGACTTCTTCGCGGTCGGTGGTGCTCAACCCATGTGCCAAGGGCTGAAAAGCCAGGGTGTCCCAGGGCAGGCTAGTGACTGTGTTATAAGTAGAGGGTGCAATGGCCCTCCATTTTTCCCCTCATCCTTGCCCTTTCCGCCTTCAGCTCCCTAGCCGCGCAGCAGTTGGAGGACCACGGCCCCTTTCAGGTCGGCTGGCGCGATGTCAGCATCCAGGATGTTCATTACGGCCGCGGCAACGTTCAGGGGCGTATCTACTATCCAGCGACCTCCGCGGGGTACGCCACCGACGCTGACGGCGGAGCTGGCCCCTTTCCGCTGGTCAGTTTCATGCATGGGTGGACCCAACCAGCTTCCGACTATGATGATTATTGCAGTCAGTTAGCGAGTTGGGGATTCGTCGTGATGTCCAACGACACCGAGACAGCGCTGCTGTTCGTCACCATGCAGTCGCAGGCCAAGGACACCCGCGCCTTGATGCAGTGGGTCGAGGATGAGTCGCAAGATCCTCAATCCTGGTTGCAGGATATGGTCGACCTCGGCGACTGGTCGACCATCGGCCATTCGATGGGTGGCGGCTCGACTTCCTACCTGCTGCGCCAGGACTCACGCGTGCGTACGGTGGTGATGTTCGAGCCTTACTTCGGACCTCTGCTCGGCAATACCAGTGTCGGCTTCAACTCTTTCGACGAATTCAGCGGCTCGGTGCTGGTGATCGGCGCGAGCCAGGACCTGACCAACAATTGGTGGTTGGTGGTCCGCCCATGGTTCGATCAGGCGGAGGGTGCGGGGCGTCGCGCCTGGGCCTTGATCGAAGGTGGCGATCATTTCGGCGCCACCGATTGGGCGGGCACCAACGGCTTCCTCTCGGGAGCAGAGCAGCACCGGCTCCATCGACGTTATGGAACGGGCTTCCTGCGTGCGGAGGTGAAGCAGGAACCGGTTCATTATCACCACCTGTTAGGCGCAGGCAGTGAAGGGCAACCGGTCAGCGTCGAGGCAGCGGGATGGAATCCTGCGCTGTGGGTGCTGGAGGAACCGAGCCAGGCCAGCGGCTTGGTATTGGGTGCTTTCGGTGATCCCGGTGCCCGATTGCGTGTCGGAGCTGCGCTGGGCACCGGCCAGACCAGTACACCTTGGGGAACCCTCGGCTTGGACATGGCGACCTTGCATGAGCTCGTCGATCGCGTCGTCGGCAGCAACGGGATCGAAGAGCAGTCCCTGGCAGTGCCATCGAACCTGTCCGGCAACATTGCCTGGTTCCAAGGCTTGCTTCTCGATGGTGGGGGAGGCACGCTGAGTCCAGTGACATCCTTGCTGTTGCCATAGAGGCTTCGGCAAGGATGCTTGCGGATGCCTAAGCCGCGCTTTCGTCCTTCAGGTGCAGCGCCTTGTAGCCGCCGATCGACTTGAAGTAGACCAGTAACGCCAAGAAAATCACCGTCATCACGGCCGGGATTACGGCGTCGGCCTTCAGCGTGCGACGGTCGCCTTCGATGCGGGCCTCATGCACGGTCTTTTCGGCTGCGGTGAGGCTATCGAATGCGGAACTGAGGTCGGTCTCACCGGCTTCACCGAGGGCGGCGCGAGCGTCGGTCAACTTCTCGTTGATCTCACCGAACTTGGTTCCATCAAGGCCGCGGGAAGGCTCGAAGACCAAGAAAGAACTCTCCTTCTCGGCTTGATACTCCTGATAGATCGCGGCATTGGCTTCTTGCAAAGCCTCGCCAGCGAAACGGTCTTTGGCATAACCCAAGCCAGGGCCGCCAAGCAAACCAGCACTCATCATGCCTATGCCACCCATGATCGAAATCGCGATGGCGCCAGTGCGTGGATAACGGTCAGAGGTCACTGCCAACATGGTCGGCCAGAAGAAGGTCTTACCGACGGCGTAGACAGCCAGTGCGAACATTGCGCCCATGAAGGTATTCATGCTGCTTGCCAGTACCAGACCACCGGTGGCTAGCGCTGCGCAAACACACAAGATGCCGACCGGCGACAAACCCAGACGTCGTTCGATGAAGTCAGCGCAGAAACGCAAGCCCATCATGATTGCCGAAGTCCAGATGAACAGAATCTTGCCTTCGGCAGGGGTAAGCAGGTTGCCGGTGATGTTCTGGATCCAACTATCGGTACCCAACTCGACCGCACCGACGAGTGCGTGGGCGATGAACAGAACGAACAACAGGATCGCACCCATCGAGAACTTGGTGATCCAAGCGATTCCGATCAGGCAGACACCAGCGATGGCATAAGCGACGCCGTCGCCAAGGCCCATGCCAGCGGAGAAGAACAGGAACAACAAGTAACAGACCACCAGGCCGCCGAGGATGCCCACATCCTTGAACATCTCGCCGAGCGATAAGCCCTTTTCAGAAGCCTCCGATTGCGGCATTGCCTGGCGGAAGAACATCAGGCCGTAGAGCAAGGTCGGGATCAAGAACAACATGAGTTGGCTCTTCCAATGCCAATCCATGCCATCACCCAAGATCCAGCCGATTGCGCCACCAAGCACCAAACCGGCAGGCCAACTTGCGTGCAGGATGTTCAGGTAGTGGGTGCGCTTCGAGGGGAACAGCGTGGCGATCAATGGGTTGGCGACCGCCTCCAACGTGCCGTTCGCGAAGGCGAAGATGAACATGCCCCAATAGAGCAGGGCAAAGCTTGTTTCATGCGCTTGCTCGGGCGCTGCCATGACAGTGACGACCGCCGATAGGCAGTGCATGGCAAAGGCCAGGAACACCAACTTGCCGTAGCCGAGCTTGTCGCAGACCAGGCCGCCACCGATGATGCCGAAGCAGAAACCGGTGAAGCCGGCGCCGGTAATGTCGCCGAGTTCCTTGGCGTTGAAGCCGAACTCAAGGCCCCATTTGGCCATGATGCCGCCGCGCACACCGAAGCCGATGCCAGCGGCAAGGATCGCGAGGAATCCAGCCCACATCAGGCGGCCGGCGTTGGGGGTCAATCCGTCTTGTTGAATGTTCATCGGTTTAGTACTCTACCGGCGTCTTCAGGCTGCACCATGGTTCTTCACGGTACACATCAATGATGCCCGGTTCTTTGAACTCGGGGCTCGCCATCATGGCGAGGAAAGTGCATGGCTCCTCGAAGATGTTGTAGCTGCCATGGACTTGGTCTTTCTTCACATGCGCAACATCGCCGGGCAATAGAATGCGGCTCTGATCTCCGACCCATTGCTCCAACTTGCCTTCCAGGCAGTAGACCGCTTCCTCGAAATGCGGATGGCGATGGAACTGATGGGAAGTCCCAGGCGGCATGATCACGCGCACCAACATCAAGTTGGTGCTTTCGGTAAGTGGCGGCTTGATCATCCATGCATGCGGTCCCCAAGGGAACTCCTCAACGATGACATCGGGAGAGGAAACGAAACGCAGGCATTCGGCGGCACCACACATGATTATTTCTTGTTGGGAAGACGAAGGGCCTTGAAGGTTTCGATCTGTTTGCGAATCGCGACTTCAGTTGGGAAACGTTCCACCGAACTCGCACCGTAGAAACCATCGATGCCATCGACACGTTGCAGGATGTAATCAGCATCGGGTGGGAAAGCCAGCGGACCACCGTGACATAGACAGATCACGTCTTCACGGATCGCCTTGCAAGCTTTGACCATTTCACTGATCTTGATCACGCATTCATCCAAAGGGCTGACGGTTTCCGCGCCAATGGTGCCGCCGCTGGTGCAACCCATGTGGGCTACGACGATGTCGGCACCGGCCTTGGTCATGCGTTCGGCCTCTTCCACGTTGAAGGCATAAGGTGTGGTCAGCATGTCCATCTCGTGCGCCATGGCAACGATGTCGACTTCTAGCTGATAACTCATGCCGGTCTCTTCGAGCGTGTCGCGGATGCGTCCTTCGAACAAGCCAACGGTAGGGAAGTTTTGAATCCCAGCAAAGCCAAGCTCCTTCAGTTCCTTCAGGAATAGGTGCGGGATCATGAAGGGGTCGGTACCGCACACTCCAGCAAGCACGGGTGTATGTTCGACCACTGGCAAGACTTCGTAAGCCATCTCTTTGACAATCTCGTTGGCGTTGCCGTAAGGCATCAAGCCGGCGGTGGAGCCGCGCCCGGCCATGCGATAACGCCCAGAGTTATAGATGATCAGCAGGTCAATGCCGCCCGCTTCCTCACTCTTGGCTGAGATGCCAGTGCCGGCGCCGCCGCCGATGATGGGAATCCCGTTGGCGATCTGCTCGCGAAAACGCTTGATGATGCCGGTCCGGGAGTTGTCGAGAGACTTGGTCACCCGGCGAGTTTAGCGAATGGCAGCCATCCATTCGCATGCCTTTGAACGCTTTTAGGCTGCTGGCAAACTGTTATACGGCAACCAATCTTCGACTAGAATGGCCGCATGCTTGCTGCATTTTCCTTGCTCGCTCTGCTGATGGTGCCCGCACCTCAGGAAACCGGTGAACGGATGAACGTGTTGTTCATCGGTGACCGCGGTCATCACCAACCTGATGCACGTCTGCATGATGTTCATGGTGCCTTGCTGCGTGATGGATACGCCATCGATTGGGAAGACCAGTTGGAGTTCATCGACGCCAAGCGTTTGAAGGACTACGACACCGTCTTGATGTACGCCAATCAATCGCAACATGCCGTGGTGCCGCAACAGTTCTTCACAGCTCTGCGTGACTATGTGCAAGCCGGCGGTGGCTTCGTGGCTTTGCATTGCACCAGTGGTTGCTTCATGCAATCGCAAGAGTGGCTGGAGTTCGTCGGCGCGCGTTTCGTATCGCATGGCGATGGCGTGTTCCAGCAAGAGGTCGTTGCGCCCGAACATCCGTTGATGCAGGACTGGGATAACTATGAATGCTGGGATGAAACCTATGTGCAGACGCATCATCCCGACGACCGCCTGGTGCTGACCAAACGCGATGATGAACCTTGGTCATGGATTCGCAAGGAGGGGAGTGGCCGCGTTTTCTATAGCGCTTCCGGTCATGATGCGCGTTCGTGGACGCAGCCGGCCTTCCTTGAGATGCTCAAGCGCGCCTTGGATTGGACTGCCGGGCCACAAGCGACCGCGCGGCGCAAGTCCTATAAGGAACCTGTGTTCTACTACCGCGATGAAGAGTGGTCGCCGAACTATGAAGGGCGCGAGCCTCAGTTGCCCTCGCAGGATGCCTCCACCCCGCAGCAAGCGATTGATTCCTTGATCGTGCCGGCGGGTTTCCGCGCGGAGCTGTTCGCCAGTGAACCGATGGTCATCAACCCGATCGCTATGGCTTGGGACGAGCGTGGTCGCTTATGGGTGGCCGAGTCGCCGGACTATCCGAATACTTTGGATGAAAACCATGTCGGTAAAGACAGTATCTCGATTCTTGAAGACACCGACGGTGACGGTCGCGCCGATAAAAAGACCGTCTTCCGCGACAAACTCAACCTGCCAACATCCATCCTGAAAGTGAAGGGAGGGATCCTGGTCACGCAAGCACCGGATCTTCTGTATCTGCGCGATGACAACGACGACGATGTCTGCGATGCAGTTGAAGTCGTGTTCAGTGGCTTCGGCCGTTGGGATACCCATGCGGGTCCTTCTAACCTGAAGTGGGGTTTGGATAATTCCATCTGGGGTTCGGTCGGCTATGCCTCCTTTAATCATGAAGATGGCCGCCGCTTCGGCAGTGGTTTGTGGAATTGGCAGCGCGGTGACAAGGAGCCCGAGTTTCAGGCCCAATTCACCAATAACACATGGGGATTGGGTTTGCGCGGCGATGGCGAGGTCTTTGGTTCGACCGCCAATGGTGCGCCATCCTTCTTTATGGGTGCTGCCAAATCCATGCTGCAGTCCACCGCCCCGAACTCGCCCGGTGCGGCGCCGGTGGCGAACACCGCCTTGTTCCATCCTGCATTGGAGTTTTTGCGCCAAGGTGATTACTTCGGTCAATACACCTCCGCGGCGGGACACAACTTCGCCACAGGTGCGCAAACTCCATTAGGTTGGAATGATCGCACCGCTTTCGTTTGTGGCCCGACCGGTCACTTGGTCGGACGTCTCGATAGTTATGCCAGTGCTTCGGGTTGGCGCTCCCATGATGCCTTCAACCTATGCGTGTCGGTCGATGATTGGTTCTGCCCCGTGCAGGCCGAAGTCGGTCCCGACGGCGCAATTTGGATCGCCGACTTCTCGCAGTTCATCATTTTGCATAACCTGCCAGGCAATCCCGAACGCGGTTTGCCTTCGGTGGAATATGGCGACGGCAACGCGCACCTCAATCCCTTGCGGGACACCAGCCACGGCCGCATCTTCCGCTTGGTGCGCGAAGACGCCAAGCAAGTCGAGATGGACCTGCGTAATGCCACCGCCCAGGAACTGGTCGCAGTTCTCAATCACCCTAACCAGTTCTGGCGCACCACCGCGCGTCGGTTGATTATCGAGAACGAACGCGAGGACGCCATCGAATACTTGCTGTTGCAGCCAGGGGTCGAGGACTTGCGCACCTTGGCTGGCTTGAATGCCTTGGATAACGAAAACGGTTACCGTTACTTGCGCTCCGCCTTAAAGAGCGAGGAGGTTGCCATGTTGAAGACTGCCATGGCGGTTCTTCCATCAACCGAGCAAGGTGCGGAACTACTGGCTGAATCAGCCATGATGGAATCACCCTCTGCGGACCTACGTCGGCATGCCATGATGGCGGCGGCACGTATGCCCGAATCCGCAGCACTTGGTGTGGCTTTGGCCGGCCGTGCGATAATCGAGGATCAAGCTGATCCGTGGATCCCGCAGGTCTTGGCAGCTGCCATCGCAGCACACGCCAATCCTTTCTTGGCCGCGGCCGAGCCGATGATGCCTCCTGAAAAAGAGGCCGATCCGACCAACCTGTTCACCAACGGTAACTTCGAGAATGAAGACCCCAACACCAATGGTGAGCCCTTGGCGTGGCGCGTGCGTCTCTATCAAGGTCAAGCCGATCACACCTGGGAAGAGCAAGTCGGGCGCGGTGGCAGCCGCGGTCTGGTGATTCGTTCCAAGCAAGGTGCCGATACTTCATGGTGCACCGATGTGGCGGTGGAGCCCAACACCCGCTATCGCTTGAGCGGTTGGATCCACACCCATGCCGTCACCCATGAAGGACAAACCCACGGCGCATTGCTGAACATCCACCCGCGTCATGTCGTGACGCGCTATGTGCAAGACGACACCGATTGGGTGCAAGTCAGCCTCGAGTTCCAGACCGGCGCGCAGGAACGAAGCGTCAGCATTAATTGTCTTTACGGCGGTTGGGGTAAGTCGACCGGCGAAGCGGTCTACGACGACTTGGAGTTAATCACCTTGGGTCCTGCCAGTGACTTGAAGACCTTGGTCAACTTAGCGAAACAATTCGCCACCGATGCACCGCCGCAGTTACAAGGCGATGACCTACAAGCCTTGCTGAAACCGGGCGACATCGACCTCGGCCGTGATCTGTTCTTCAACAACCAGACTGTGGCTTGTAACCGTTGTCATGGTTGGGATGGCGTCGGTGGAGGCGTTGGCCCAGATTTGAGCGACGTCGGCCTGCGTTTGAGCCGTGAGAAGATCTTGGAGTCCATCCTCGAGCCGAATGCTGAGATCTCTGAGAGCTGGCCAGCGCCGTCGTCGGCCATGCCAGCCTTGCGACCATTCTTGACCGATCAACAAATTCGCGACCTAGTTTCCTTCTTGGCGCAGGCCCGCAAATAGGGCGCTGCTAACCTGGCAGGCATGGTTTTGAAATCAGTATCGTCTTTTCGGTGGATTGCCGGCCTTGCTGTGCTTGCGCTTTTGCCTGCCTGCTCTATTTCCTTTGGCAGCAGCAGCAGTAGCCATCGAGAGATGGAGAAGGAAATGCGTTCCTTGCGCGCCGAGGTCAGCCGTTTGCATGCGGAATTGGCTGAGCGTGAGGCCGGACAGGCTTCGCAACCCCAGGATGAAACGCTTGCTTCCCATTATCAGGAGCGTGCCGAACTGGCGATCATTTTGGCCACATCATCCGAAGATTCGGTTGCGGCGAAGCAGCACCGTAAGGAACTTCGCACTCAAATCGATGCCAGCGATCAGGAGATCAAGCGGCTGCAGGCTGTCGGCCAGTAAGGTAGAATCCCACCCGTGGCAGACCTCGAAACCTTCGATAACCCCAGTCCCGAACGCTCTTTCATGATCGAGAGCGTGACGCACGAATTCACTTGTGTGTGCCCAGTCACCGGCCAGCCCGATTTCGCTTCGTTGCGCATTCGTTATGTGCCGGCCAAAGCCTGCGTGGAGCTGAAGTCGTTGAAGCTGTTTCTGTGGGGCTTCCGTGATGAAGGCCACTTCCACGAAGATGTGACCAATCGCATTCTCGACACCCTAGTGGGGGCTTGTGCACCCGTTTGGATGGAAGTGCGCGGCGAGTTCAACACCCGTGGCGGAATTGCCACCACCATCACGGCCCGTCATGGCAAGGCTCCCGCCGAGCTTGACGGTGTCGAACGCGCACCCTTTTAAGGGATCTTTGCAAGAATTCGGAAAAAGGTTAAAGCCGGACTTGAGTTCAAGTCGAAGACTTAAATGAACCTGATTTTCCGACTGCCGATTTGGTTGGGAGCCCTTTCCTTTTAAAGGATACCGGTCGGCAGTTTTTTCCTATTCCAGGCGTTGAGCGTTTCAGCTCCGCCCTTCCAGCAGGTCGAGAAAGCTAGCTTTGCTCATGCCGCCTGTTTCCCATCGCAGCGCGTTTCCCTGTGCATCCGTGATGATCGTGGTGGGCGTGATACCCACCTGGAATTGACTGACCGGGGCTGCTGCATCGGAATCGCCGACATCAATCAGCACGGGGATGAATCCTCCGTTGACGATATCTGTCACTTCGTCGTCCGCCCACACTTCACGCTTCATGATGCGGCACGGGACACACCACGCACCGGTAAAGAAAAGGACAACAGGCTTGCCAGATTCGGCGGATTGTTCCTGAGCGATCGCAAAATCATCAGCCCAGGCAATGTCGTTGGAAGGCACATAGAAGCTGTACCAGGCATAAGCCAAGGAGGCGACCAGGAAGGCCAACCAGAATCCGCGCCAGAACTTCTGGGCCTTACTTCGCGACCCCTCGAGAGATTGCTCGCCGGATGGTGTGGAAGAGGTGTGTGCGCTATTCATGAAGATGCCTGCTCTAGCCAACCACCGGATTCACCAGCTTGCCTAAACCATCGGCTTCGACCGTCAGTTCATCGCCATCATGAATCGGCGCCACGCCTGCTGGAGTACCCAGGTAGACGATGTCACCAGCGCGCATCGGTGTCCAGCGCGAGATCTCGACCAATGCACGAATCGGATCCCAGATAATGTCGGCCATGCTGCATTCTTGACGGATCACGCCATTGACGCGGCCACGCAGGGTGATTTCATCGAAGGGCGGCATTTCCCACACCGGCACCCAAGCCGGGCCGACGCAACCGAAGGTGGCGAGGTTCTTAGCGCGTAGCCAAGGCCAACCGCGTTCCTTGTCGGCGCCTTGTTGGGCGCGCGCGGTCACATCATTGCCAAGGGTGTAAGCCACGATCGCGGCCTTCGCTTCGGCCTCGTTGCAGTTGAAAAGATCGTGCCCCAACAGCATGACCATTTCCGCTTCGGGGTCGACGCGCGTATCCAACCATTTGGGGATCACAACTTCTTCTCCATGACCGATCAAGGTGTCGGGCAACTTGGCGAACCACACCAACTCGGTGGGTGGTTCCGACCCCATCTCGCGTGCGTGCGCGGCGAAGTTCTTGCCTAAACAAACGGCTTTGCCTGGGCGACCTGGCATCAACAACGGCCAAGTACTGGCCGCTGCTTCAGGCGCTTGATCGAGCAGTTGTTGAAAGGCTTCCTGATCGGCAAGCAAGCCGCCCAACTCCGCAAGGTCGTCGCCAAGACCAGCGGCGGTCAAGTCGCGAAAGAAACCACCGGAGACCCACAGCCAGTGTGGTTCACCATCACTGCCTAGTGCTCGCCGCAGAGAACTCACTTCAAGAGCTCCCGCATGGCGCCCAAGGCGTAAGCAGTGCACAAAGCAGGGTTGCCTTCGTACCACCGCTCTGCATCATTATTGATCCAGTGACCGTCTTCGGCTTGTAAAGACATCAGCTTGTCGGCCAACTCGGTGCGCCAATCATGTTCGACACCACCGACGGTGACGATCTTGTCGACCTTGGCCGCGGTCAGTGCCTGGCTCAGGCTCAAGTAGTAATAAAACAAGCCTTGGAAGCCGCCGCGCGGATCTTTCATCGGATCAAAGCCGGGGTTCACTTCCAGGGTCCAGTGCGAAGAGATCCATTCAATCGCCGCGGCAACGCGAGGGTCCTCAGGGGGGATGCCCGCGAAGGTGAAGCACTTCAGCAACGCATAAGTCATCGAACCGTAACTACGCGCGATCACCGTGCCATCGGGCATGGTGGTGGTGCCGGCCATCGAGTTGCCGGGGTAGTAGACCGCGCCACCATCATTACCGGCGGCAATCGGAGTGGGGTCATCTTGGTCGTAGAAGGTCTCGGTGTTGGTTTCTTTGAGGTTCTGACTACGGTTGAGGAAATGCACGGCGCGTTGGAAGGCGTCGTCATTTTCATCGGTGCCAGCATCCTTCAAAGCCTGCAAGGCGAACTGTAAGTTGGAGAGGTCGGGGCGCAAATCGCCGCCATAGCCGATACCACCGTAGAACTTGTCCTCTTCGGAATAACCTTCGTCTTCATCGGTTTGGGTCATGCGCAGGAAGTTCAACGCGCGTTTGATCGCTTCCTTGTCCTTTTCGCGGCCAGCGTCGACCAACGCACCGATCGCCACCGACGTGGTGTAGACCGCCACGCGTCCGCCATGGATGCTGCCGTCCTCTTGTTGCATGGTCAGCAGCCAATCGACCACACCCATGCCGACCTTACGCGCCGACTCGCGTTCACTGCCAAGTAAGGCACGTGCAGCCAAAGCGGAAATCCCAGGTTCCGGATGGCCCATCATTTCCCAGAAGCCAGACTTGCCACGGGTGCGCAGCAAGTAATCCACGCCGCGCTCATAAGAAGCCCGACGCTTGGCAATCACAGCCGCGTGGTCTTGGTCAGTCGCAGTCGCTGCCTTGACCTTGTAGGTGCGAGCGATGCCGGCATCGGCCAGAGCACGGGCAATCTGATGCAGGTTGGCATCCTGCGGGATTTCCATCAGGCCATAGGGCGTGCCAGTCGTGATCGACAGACTCTTGAAGTCGTCGAGCGAATGCTGGTGACGCGCGGCGATCGCCTTGGCGGTAGGCAAGTAACGATCACGATGCACATGCACCAAGGCCATGCCGATGCGCAGGTCGCGACCCCAGTCATCGGTGCGTTCGGCCTGATGCTTCAGCAGATACTCGACAGCATCACGCATGAAGGGGCCATCGTCAACGCGGTAGGCGCGCGGCGACAGGGCCATGCCAGTCAGGACGTCGGCGGTGACGACAACATTTCCACCGTAGGAACCGTCGCTCATTTGCGCGGTCTTGATGGAGTTGAGATAGGAGTCGAAAACCTGTTTCTCAGAAGGACCCTGCAGCAGCAGGACGGGAGCAAGCAAAAGCGCGGTCAACATGGTCTATTTGTAGGCGGGAGCCTATGCAGGACAACGTATAGATTAGGACTTGGTTCGATTTATCACAGCATCTTCGACCGCTAAAGCGGCTCTTTTTGCTGTTCCTGGGGCCAAAGCGGTGTCGTGAACGGCCTGAAGCTGCTCCACGATGGCGCTGCGGCCCGGTTCTTTCAGCTGGGCGAGAAGATCTGCACACAAATCGGTGGCTTTCAGGTTCAGCCCAATCCGCTCTGGAGCGAGCTGCCGGCCCGCCACCAGGTTGATTCCACCTACGAATGGAACCGTCAGGGCATGCGCTGCCAGCCACGCGCCCAACTTGGAGCTCATGGCGTAGACCACCACCGAAGGGATGCCCAATGCGGCCACTTCCAGGCTGGCGGTGCCACTGACCACCCAGGCACCGTGGCATTGGCGCAACACCGAGTGGAACTCGCCGCGAACCTTGGTGACCTTTACCGAACTGGCGGTCAGCATCTCTTCAATCTGCGGCCACACCTTGTCGCGCAGGTGCGGCAACACGAAACACACTTGTGGACGTTGTTGTTGCAGTAGCTCTGCTGCTTCGAGCATCAAGCTGAGGTTCTCGCGGATCTCGCGTTTGCGACTGCCGGGAAGGATCGCGATCCATTCAACCCCTTCTTCGCTGGACGGTGGCTGCCATACACTGGAATCCGCAGCCAAGCTATCTGCCAGTGGATGACCAACAAAGGTGGTGCTGGCACCATGTCGCTCATACCAATCGTTCTCGAAAGGCAAGATGGTTAGCAAGCGATCGGCACGACGAAAGTCATGTACGCGCCACGGCGCCCATGCCCAAAGCTGCGGCGCCACATAGTGCACCACAGGAATGCCATGGCGCTTGGCGATCCGCAACAGATGCATGTTGAGGCCAGGGTAATCGAGCAGCACCACGACATCCGGGTGTTGCTTGTGGATCGCTTTTGAGAAACGGTGTACGGCGCCGAAGAACATCGGGAGCTGGGCGGCGACATCCTTGAAACCCATCACGTTCAAGTCGGCGAGTGGTAACCACACATCCATGCCCATGTCTGCCAGTTGCTGGCCGCCGTAACCGCTGACTTGCAAATGCGGATGGCGCTCCTGCAAGACCTTCAACAGACGCGCGGCATGGATCTCCCCGGAGGCGTCGCCACAGCTGAGGATCATCGACTTCAGTTCCAAACCTGGAGCGGCAAGTTGCTCCGGCAGGGGACTGAGGTGCACCCGCTCCAAAGACTCGAACCTACGCAAACGCGCATCCCGGCGTGCGAAGGCGTACAAATGACGCGGCAACGCAAGCAGCAGGTCGAGGAGCGCGTGCAAAAACTCGCGCAGGACGTCGTAGGCGGGAGCCAGTGTTCTGGGGTTTGTTAGCATGCGCGGCGATGGCGCATGACTGCCTTCAAAAGACGCTCCTCAAGTCCGATCTGTTCGGCACCGTGGAGCACCTACATTCTACCGAGGCGGCCGCACAGGCTGGTTCGGCAGAGGAGGTGGTTGCTGCTGGTCAGCCTCAAGAGATGGTTTGTCGCGATACCACCAAGGCCCGTTGGTGGGTGCGGCCTTTGGCAATCTACTTGGCGAGTCGCGAAGCACGCGCTTTAATAGCGCTGAATGAGCGCTTGCCGCATTTGGCAGGCCGCCGCTTTCCACGAATGATTCAGTGGCAGGGCGGCATCTTGCTGCGCACTTGGGTGGAAGGGCAAGCCATGCAGCACGCCAAGCCAACCAGCACGCTTTACCACCAACAGCTGTTGCAGTTGACGGCGCAGGTTCATTTCCAAGGCATCACCCACAATGATTTGGCAAAGGAGCCGAACGTACTTGTTCTTCCCGACGGCACGCCGGCACTGCTGGACCTGCAACTTGGTCGCGTCGCCCGCAAACGTACGGCTTGGTTTCGCTTGTTGGCGCGTGAAGACCTGCGTCACTTGTTGAAGCATAAGAGGACCTATTGCGCCCATGCCTTGACCGAGCGCGAGCTGCGCATTCTTGCCACACCATCGTGGCCTGCGCGTTTATGGCGCAATACTGGCAAGCGCGTTTATTTGTTCATTACCCGGCGCATTCTGCGTTGGAGCGACCGCGAAGGCGCAGGTGACCGCGGCGGCCGCTGATTCCAGGTTGAGGTCGCTCGTGGGCATGTTCTTGGCATGCCGCTAGAATTGGCCAATGCTGATATTCGCCAAGCGCTGTGCTGCCGTCGTTGGATTGGCGATCGCCCTGAGTCCGATTGCCGCCGCGCAACAAGATGCTGAACTAACTTTCCCGGGTCAAGAGGAAGTCGCCGCCGCGACCGATTTCGACCAGGCCATGGAGCAACTCTATGGCTATGCACTCACAGTAGAAGAGGTCGATTACTTCCTCACCACACTCACATCCTTGGAGGCGTGGTCGCGCAGTCATCAGTTTGTGGTCAAGGGCTGCTTCGACACCATGCCAATCTATGAAGCGATTCACAGCCTTCCTTTCTGGAAGGAGATGGGGCGCGACTCGATGCCCTTTGCAACGGTCTACACCAAGATCCTGATGGCTTATCTTTATGCCGATCCCGCGCAAAATGTCTTGGCCAACACCAAGCTGCATATCGAGCAGACCGAGGCGCAAAGCGTCGACCCTGACTTGACGGAGGAAGAGCGTGAGTTTGCCAAGCAGCAACTGATCGAAGCACGCGCTCATTTGGCACTACTCGAAACCATTCCTCCTGGCAACGGGCAGCTTTACGCAGCCCTGCAGACCATCATTGACCCAGCGCTTGAGCACTTCGCCTGGCTGCCAGAAATGGATCGCGAGGCCCCGGAGATCTTCACCCTGAGTTCGATTGGTATGCGCGCGCGCGGTACCGGCATGTGGACGCGCAACAAGGGAATGGCAAATCATTCCTACGGCTTGATGTGGCCAGCTTGTTCGATGGACATCATGGTGCTGCCATGGACCGGCGGCGTTCAGATTGACGATGCCACTATCGGTGAGGTGATGGCAGCCACCTTGAGCAGCAGCCCCAACACCGTGATCGGCAGTGGCGAAGCAGATGACGTAAACGGGCGCAGGGATGTGCGCCTGCAGTATCACAACCCAGTCGAGAAGACTCATGGCCTGGCCTATCTGACCACCGCCAACGACAAGCTCTACATCCTGCTTTACGGGGGCTTGGAAGAGGATTGGGATTTACTGCAGCCGATTATCGAGGAGAGTTACAGCCAGCTCGAATTCGGTGAGTACCCCATGCCGCTGTTGTTGGATCGTACCTTGAAGGGGTATCAAATCTTTGCTGAGGAACCATGGACCACGGTGCTGGATAAGCCGATCAATATCGACTTGCGCCTGACCCACGGTTCCTCGCCGTTGGTGGTTGACATCAGCGCCTACGACGTGGATTCCGATTCGGATTTCAGCGACGATCGTTTCCAGGAATTCGTCGACTACATCCATAGCACCAATGTCGCGGAGTACATCGATCCGCAAGTTGTGCAGGCCGGGGTGTTCGAGTTCCATGGCTTGCCATGCGGCATTTCCGATATCTACGGCATCCAGAAGGTCTCCGCTGACGATCCTGAAGCGATGATCCTGCATCAGCGTCAGGTCTTCGTCTACCGCGATCATCGCTTCATCCACTTCAATGTGCAGGCTGCGCATCAGGATTGGGGAACGGTCTTGCCGATCGCGGAACAATTGCTTGAGCATGTCAAGCTGGTCGAGCCTAAGCGCAAGGTCTTGCTGGATCAGTCAGCCATGGGTTACATCATCGAAGGCGAAGATGGGTGGCAAGCCGTATTGCGTGAAGGTCAACAGCCTGAAGCCAACCTGCTTTTTCCCGAACCGGAGGTCGCCATCAGCATCACGCGTGTCGCAGCGGTTCCGCGCGGGGAACTCAAGGACAAGATTAAAGCCTTACACGACGTGACCGCTAGCCAATACGCGAACATCGAAGGCTTCATTTCCGAGGTCGGTGAACTATGCGGGGTGCCTGCGGGTTGGAGCACCTTCGAAGGCGAACTGGTGGGGGCTGAAGAAAACGGAGAAGCGCTCCGCGTTTATTCGGAGCGCTTCTTTTTCTTGCACGAAGGTGACATGTTCATCTTCAACATGATGACACGCAACAGTGCTCGTTCGGTGGCCAGCGACAAGACTAAGACCCTGCTCGAGGGCTTGTCCTTCGTTGCTAGGCAGTAATCCTAGAGTTCCTTCATTACGAACTCGGCCCAACGCTCTTCGAACTCGTCTTCGTCAATCTTGCCCCAAGATTCGCCCATGGCTTTGGCCCAGATCTCAGCTTTGTCTTGAGGATCAAGGTAGTTCCATGGTGACTTGGCGCGACGCTCGGCGACTTCAATCATCTTGGCGTCGGCATCGGATTCCCTGAGTAGTTCAAGGGTCTCCCCGGCTTCTTTGGTGATCTCTTCGAAGGCAGCGCTGAAGCCCTCGTTCAGGTGCTTCATGTAATTCGGAATGATGTCAGCGTATTCTTTCTTCCAGTACTTGCTCGACACCTTGCCGCGTGCACCTTCACGCAGGAAGTAGATGATCGAGAAGGACTGCGCGTAGCAGGAAACACCGATCGGCCCTTGTGTCTGCCATTCTTGGTGGCTGAATCGGATGTGCTTGGAGAGCGGAGCGGCGGTGCCTTCCTTGAGCATGGCCTTGATGATGGGGGTGCGCGAAAGGCCGCCCTTCATGTCATCGTTCGGCACCAAAGTCTTACCGCGCATCTTCCAAGCGCCGTAGTAATCGCCGTGACCTTCATCGAACCAACGATGCGCGGCAACACGGTTGAACAGGAAGTGACAGTATTGGTGGAAACCCTCGTGGGTCATCACCGACATGGTCATATCCGCACTTCCTTGTGGGAAGTACAGCACCAGTTCCTCGGAACCAGGGTTGAAGTAACCAGCGACCCCGCCACCGGTCTTGCCGTAGGTGTTGAAGTCCGATTGCGTGGCGCAAATGCGAACCACCGAGATCTGGGTAATCGGCGTGGCAGGAGGGAAGTCCTTCTCGTAGAGCTTGCGTGAAGCCTCCAATCGACGAATGACTTCGTTGATGTCCTTCTTGTCGTCGCTGTTGGTCTTGATCAGGTAGTTCTTGGATGGAGTCTCGATCAACTTCCAACCAGGAGTCTGGGCGACGTCGTTCTCGTGGAACTCAATGAGATCATCGTAATCACTATCAGAGTTCACCGATCGCACGGTGCTGGTCTCGATTTCATCCAGATCTAGGCGCATTGATTTCATCGATTTCTCTACGGCCTTATTCCACTTCTTGTCCTTCTTGGCGCCGAGCGATGGCACCATCCAAACGAACACGATCTTGTAGTCCGGCAGTGGGAAGGTATAGACGTGGAAGTTGGCATCCAGGCCACCACCTCCGGTCACGATGTAGCTCGTGACATGTTCCTCGACGCCGATGAAGTCCTTGGAAATCTTAAATTCATCCCGTTCGACTTCCAGGAGGTTGAACTCCTCCATGCGCAAGGCGCCGCCGAACATCATCGCAATGTAGTCTTTGCCGGTCTTCTCCTTTGCTTCTTCTTTGCCGACGCGTCCACGTAAGCCTCCGCCTTCACTGCCAGACTCTTCGGTGCTGGCTTTTGGAGGATCGATCTTCAGCACTTTCAGTTCCGGCTGGAACAGCAGTTGGCGGTTATCCGGGGTCTTGACCCGCACGCCCTTCTCATCATTCAGCTGGGCAATAACACCGGCAGAACGCGTTCTCTCATCAACTGGAACGTCGGACCAGTCCTTCAGCGGCTTGAATTTAAAGCCATAAGCCGGGAAGGGGCGGTACTTGGTGCCGTTCTTTTGAGCAGCAGCATCAGGTGCGAGCATGAAGCTCGCGACCAAGAGGAGGAGAATGGTTAAGAATCGGGACGATTTCATCACAGCACTACAACGATACAAGATGTAACGGAATAGGCCAATTTTAGGCGGAAAACCGCCAAAATCAAAAGCTTTTAAGCCTGTGACTCGTCTTCATCTACCGGCACAGGGGCCGGAGGCGCTGTCGGCGTGATCACCTTGACCTTGGCTGGGCGCAAAATACGCTTGCCAATGCGGTAGCCACGGGTGACCAGCTCCATCTGTGGGGCTTCC
>JAAESM010000034.1 GCA_024229395.1 Planctomycetota bacterium
ACCGCCTGTTCAACCTCGGCGATGCTGCGAACCTGCGCCATCATGATGCCGCTTGCCCCTCCCTCCATCGGGCGCATCACGGTGGCATAGTCGGTCGGGGCCACTCTCGCAAAGGCATCCAGCCCCACAGCGCGGCACGCCAACAGCAGCACCTCCAAATCCTGATTGGGCAGTCCGGAATGTTCCTGATCGATCCAAACACCGTCGAGATCACCTAACTTTCCAGCGACTTCGATGAGCTTCGGACTCGGAAAGGCGCTGATGGCCATCACGCGAACATCCTGTCCCTCGGCCATTTTCTGCTTGAGCGTCTTGATGGGCATCGGCGTAGGGAAGATAGAAGCCGCACCCGCGAAACACAAGCCGCCCGCTTGGCCAAGCGCCGGATTGTGGTTAGCCTCACGGTGTGAGCGCGATCACTCAACGAACCTTTCTCAAGCGCACCAGCCAGGGACTGGCCGGCTTGGCCGTCGCACCGACCGCCTTGGCCAAGCCGCTTGGCCAAACGGAACGTAGTACCAAGCCGGTGGCGACCTTTTCGATCGTGGGCTTCGACCCGCGGACCGGCAACCTTGGCGTGGCGGTCCAGAGCAAGTTTTTTGCAGTGGGCAGCGTCGTGCCATGGGCCCAAGCCGGCGTAGGCGCCATTGCCACCCAATCGTACGCCAACGTAACCTACGGACCGGAGGGACTTGATCACTTGGCCAAAGGCAAGACGGCCAGAGAGACGATCAAGGCACTCACCTCGGCCGACAAAGATCGCGGTTTGCGGCAACTCGGCATCGTCGATGCCAAGGGCAACAGCGCATCGTTTACTGGAAGCGGTTGCCACGACTGGGCCGGCCACATTGAGAAACCCAATTTCTGCGTGCAGGGAAATATTCTCACCGGCAAGGAAGTTGTGGATGCCATGGCCGCCAGCTTCGAGCAGTCACAAAAGAAGGCCAAGGGCGGGCTCTGCGACTGGCTGGCCGACGCGTTGACAGCAGGACAGGACGCCGGTGGCGACTCACGCGGCCGGCAATCCGCCGCGCTGCTAGTGGTGCGGAAAAACGGTGGCTACGCTGGGGGCAATGACCGGTTTATCGATCTGCGCGTGGACGATCATAAGACACCTATCATCGAGCTGCACCGCCTTCTGACCCTGCACAAAGAGATCCACAAACGCATCCACGAAAATCCACGGAAAGGGTGAAAGGCTGAGATGGCAGTTCTCAACAGGCCGTTGTGAAACAACCCGAGTGAGTGGCAACAGCGCACCCTGCCCGCTACTTCTTAGCGGTGCGACGCCTGGCCACGACGCGCTTGATCACCTCATCGGCAGCGACGCCGCAAAGGATCACCATGCCAATGATGGCGTACTCAAGGTGGGTGGAGATGCCGAGCAGGTTGATGGAGTTTCGCAGCAGGCGAATGACCGCAGCAGCGATGATCACGCCGAGGATGGTTCCCTGCCCTCCACGC
>JAAESM010000035.1 GCA_024229395.1 Planctomycetota bacterium
ACGCGTCCTTCAGCCAGCTGAACATCGAGCGCAGGCCTTTGCCCACTTTCTCGATCGGATGCTGAGAGTCACGATCGCGCACCTTCTTCATTTCGGGCTTGCCGGCTTCGCATTCGGCCACGAAGTTCCTGGCGAAGGTACCGTCCTGGATATCAGCCAGAACACGCTTCATCTCGGCCTTGGTGTCGGCGGTGATCAGACGGGGGCCACTGACGTAATCGCCGTACTCCGCGGTATTGGAGATCGAATCGCGCATGGAGGTCAGTCCTCCCTTCACCATCAGATCAACAATCAGCTTCACCTCGTGCATGCACTCGAAGTAAGCCAGTTCGGGCTGGTAACCCGCTTCCACCAAGGTCTCGAAACCAGCTTTCACGAGTTCGGACAGACCGCCACACAGCACAGCCTGCTCACCGAACAGATCGGTTTCGGTCTCTTCCTTGAAGTTGGTCTCCAGGATGCCGGCACGCGTGCCACCGATTCCTTTGGCGTAGGCCATGGCCATGCCGCGAGCGTTGCCGGAAGCGTCCTGTTCGATGGCGAACAAGGCGGGCACGCCCTGGCCGTTCTGATACTCCCAACGCACGGTGTGGCCAGGACCCTTCGGGGCGATCATCACCACATCCACATCAGCGGGGGGCTTGATCAGCTCGAAGCGGATGTTGAAGCCGTGGGCGAAGCTGAGCACCTTGCCTGCACTCAGGTGAGGTGCGATTTCCTTCTCGTAGACGTCCTTCTGGAATTCGTCGGGCAGCAAGACCATGATCCAGTCAGCCTTGGCCGAGGCATCGGCCACGCTCAG
>JAAESM010000036.1 GCA_024229395.1 Planctomycetota bacterium
CTGATTTCTCAGCGCATCACATCGATTACCAGACCATCGCTTAGCCCTGCAGGCAAGCTGAAGCTGGTGCCCACTTGCTGCACCGGTGTACTCCCCATGGCATCAAGGAAGGGTTGAATATCACCTTGGTCACAGTTGCTCGGCGCCTCGCCGCGCACGTATTGAACTGGAATCACCCGTCGGGGATTGAGCTCTTGCACCATTTGGGCGGCTTCTTTGCCGTCATAGACCTTGGCTCCACCGCCAACGCCAATGATCAAGACATCGGGGCGTCCAAGCAGCACCTTGTCTTCGCCTGACAGGGGTGCGGCGCTGCCACCAAGGTGGGCAAATTGCAGTCCCCCTTGTTGCCAGCGCCAGAGGGTGGCTTGGCCAAAGCGGCGGCCGCCAAGACGGTCGTGAGGAGCGGCAAAGCCTTCGAGGTTTAGCCCGCCGATGCGATAGGAGCCCGGCTCAACAAGAAACTTGCCGCTCGCGACCCCTCTGGCGCCTTCGTCGGCCAGTTCTGAACTGGCAAGGATCACCGTGGCATTAACGCGGGGTTCACCAAGGCCTGCAGCGCAGCCCACGGCCTTGAATGGGTTGAGCA
>JAAESM010000037.1 GCA_024229395.1 Planctomycetota bacterium
GAGCGCAACATCGAAGCCGGCGCTTGGGTGGGTCCTGGTGCATCGTTGGCTTCGTTCTATGCCGTCGATGCCGCCGAAGTCACCTTGCCAATCGCAGCAGTGCAATTGGACAACCTAGGCCTGGCAGTGGCGGGTTCTTCCGCACCGATTGACGTCACCTTTGAAACTCAAGTTGGCGACCGCACTGCCTACTGGAAGGGGCGCATTGTGCGCACCGAAGCAAGTATCGATCCTGGCACCCGGATGATCACCGCCATCGCCCAAATCGATGCTCCCTTCGAAGCCAGCGCCGACGGTACTCCAGCTCTGGCCCCAGGCATGTTCCTGCGCGCCACCATCTCCGGTCGCGAGTTGACCAATGTCTATCGCGTTCCGCGTTCAGCCGTGCTGGATGGCGACGTGGTGCGTGTAGTAGATGATGCCAGTCAGGCCCATGAACTGGGAGTGGAAGTGCTATATCGCACTGCAACCGAATGCCTGATCGGGGAAGGTCTGCAGTCTGGTCAACAGTTGATCATCAGCACCCTGCCGTTGTTCGTTGAGAGCATGGACGTCGTAATCATGGATGCGCAAGCAGGAGAGCAACAGTGAACGGCATCATTTCATGGTTCGCCCACAACAGTGTGGCGGCCAACCTCACGATGGTGGCGATTCTGGTGGTCGGCGCAATGACCGCCACGACCTTGAAGCAGGAAGTTGTTCCTGAGATCGTCGTCGAATCGGCCACGGTTTCGGTGGCTTATCCTGGTGCCTCGCCGGCGGAAGTCGAGGAAGGCATCATCATGCGCATCGAGAAAGAGGTGCAAGGGTTGGCCGGTGTGGATCAAGTCAAAGCTACCGCCAACGAAGGCTTTGGCGTGGTCACGATCGATTTCCTCGATGGTGAGGATCGCGAAAAGCTACTCGATGACATCAAGGCGGCAATCGGTCGCATCGACAACTTCCCCGCCGACGCCGAGGAGCCGCAGGTCGAGTTGATTGAGATCAACAACCGCGCCATGCAAATCGCTGTCTGGGGTGACACCGACCAGAAGACCTTGCGCGAGGCCGGACGCTTGCTCGAGGACAACCTCATCAAGCAGAAAGACATCTCCTTGGTGACCCTGTCGAACGCACCTGATTTTGAGATTGCGATTGAAGTCTCCGAAGAGGCGCTGCAGCGTTATCGCATGACCTTCGATGAAGTCGTTGCAGCCGTGCGTATGAGTTCCCTCGACCTCCCTGGTGGTGGCATCAAGACCAGTGCCGGAGAAATCCTGTTGCGCACCAAGGGGCAGGCCTATGTGGCCACCGAGTTCGAGGCGATCCCACTACGCACTTTCGCCGACGGCACACGCATCACCATCGGCGACGTCGCCCAGATCCGCGATGGCTTCGCCGAATCAGATCAAGGTACGCGTTTCAACGGCAATCCCGCGGTGATGCTGCATGTGTTCCGCGTTGGCAAGCAAGAGGCCCTAGTGATGGCCGATCAGGTGCTGGATGCGATCGCGCTCACCGAAGCAAGCCTTCCATCGGGCATTCACCTGACCAAGAGCATGGATGACACCCTCATCCTGCGCAGTCGTTTGGATCTGATGTTGCGCAACGGCCGATCCGGTCTGTTGCTGGTGCTTATCTCGCTGGCAATCTTCCTGCGCTTGCGCCTGGCCTTCTGGGTCACGCTCGGTATCCCGCTGGCTTTCCTTGGCGCAGCCGTGTTGATGCCCTCGCTTGGCGTCTCGGTGAACCTGATCTCCCTGTTCGGCTTCATCGTTGTGCTGGGAATCGTGGTCGATGATGCCATTGTGGTGGCGGAAAACGTGCACGAACATCGACAACGTGGCAAGTCAGGCCTGCAAGCCGCCGTCGAAGGCGCACAAGAGATGGCCAAGCCGGTGATCTTCGCAGTCCTCACCACCATCATGGCCTTCATCCCCATGCTGCTGATGCCCGGCAACATGGGACAGTTCTCGCGCAACATCCCATTGGTGGTCATCGCGGTGCTGGCATTCTCGCTGGTCGAATCGCTGCTGATCCTTCCGGCGCACTTGAAGCATCTGCCTGCCGACGCCAAGACCCATAAGGTTGGCCCTTGGGAACGCGTGCAGAATGTCGCCGACGCCGGCGTGGAATGGTTCATTGCCAGGATCTACAAGCCCTCCTTAGATATCTCCCTGCGTTGGCGCTATGCCGTGGTCGCGGCGGGCATCGCCTTATTCATGGTGGCGATCGGCTACGTGGCCAGTGGCCGCATTAAGTTCAACTTCTTCCCTCCTATCGAAGCCGACAACGTGATGGCGGAGCTGCAGATGCCGCTCGGTACTCCGGTCGCACAGACCGAGACCGCCATCAGGCGCTTCGAAACCGCCGCCCAAGAGCTGCAGGCCGAGTTGTTCAACGAGCAGGGTAATCCGCTGATCATGTACATCACCACGTCCATTGGTTCGCAGCCGATGAAGACTCAACAGCAGAATTCTGGCGGCGTGGCGTCTGCCGGCTTCACAGGTGGGCATTTGGCTGAGGTCAACATTGAGCTTATTTCCGCCGAAGAACGCGAAATGTCCGGGCGCCAGATCATGGCGAAGTGGCAAGAGCGCGTTGGCGCAGTACCAGGAGCCGAAGAGGTCAGCTTCTCGTCAGACCTAATGGCGGCGGAAGGCGACATCAACATCCAGCTGGCTGGTGCAGGCATGGACTCGCTGCAGGCGGCGGCTTTGGAGCTGCGCGAACGGCTGATGTTGGTGGCAGGAGTCACGAGCGCGCGCGACACCTTCGTGCTGGGCAAGCGTGAGTTGCAGCTGGAACTCACTCCAGAAGGCGAAGCCCTCGGTTTCCGCCTTGCCGACCTTGGCCGCCAAGTGCGCCAGGCATTCTATGGAGAAGAGGCACAAAGCATTCAGCGCGATCGCGATGAGGTCGACGTGATGGTGCGCTACCCGCGTGTAGACCGGGAACAGCTCGCCACCTTAGAGACCATGCGTTTGCGAACCCCAGACGGACGAGAGGTTCCATTCTCGGTGGCTGCAACGGCCACCATGGGCCGAGGCTACTCGAAAATCGACCGCCTGGACCGACGTCGGAGCCTCAGTGTGCTGGCAGATATCGACAAGGAGAGCACCACGCCGGACACCGTGCTGGCAGCAATCTCGGCAGAATTCCTGCCGGACCTGCTGGGGCGCTATCCAGGCATGACCTACAGCTTGGAGGGGCAACAGAAGGAGCAGAGCGAATTCATGGGCACCTTGATGCGCATCAATGCGATGGCGCTGCTGGCGATCTTTGTGCTGCTGGCAATCCCGCTGAAATCCTATGGACAGCCACTGATCATCATGTCGGCCATCCCCTTCGGCATGATTGGGGCCATTGCCGGGCATGCCATGTTGGGCTATGACCTTGCAATCTTCTCCCTAATTGGAGTGGTGGCGCTGAGCGGCATTGTGATTAACGACTCCCTAGTGATGATGGACTTGATCAACCGTGAGCGAGAATCGGGTTTGCCAGTGCTACAAGCGGTCCGAGATTCCGGAGTACGGCGCTTTCGGGCCATTATGCTGACCACAATGACCACGTTCTTGGGACTAACTCCGCTTTTGTTAGAAAAGAGCTTACAGGCCAAGTTCCTGATTCCGATGGCGGTTTCGGTGGCATTTGGCGTCGTGTTTGCTACGCTGATTACATTGATACTGGTGCCCTCTCTCTACCTAATCGGCGAGGACATCAAGAGGCTTGCAATCCGCCACCTCCACTCTGGACACTAAGAACGTGGAATTCAACATCTCACCGGAGCAACTCAAGGAACTTCTCGCCAAGCGTGACAAGGTCCGTGTGATTGACGTCCGTGAACGCGAAGAATGGGATATCTGCCACTTGCCTGAGGCAGAACTTTTCCCCATGTCACGCTTCAGTGAGTCTCAAGAAGAGCTCATGGAAGTCGAAGACCCTATCGTGGTCTATTGCCACCATGGAATCCGAAGTGCTGGCGTTTGCAGCCAGCTCCGCTATCTAGGTAAGGGCAACGTTTTCAATCTCTCAGGCGGCATCGATCGTTGGTCAGCTGAAGTTGACCCTTCTGTGCCCACCTATTCCACAACTAGCTGAATTTCGAACCTTATCGGCGTCCAACGCCCATTTTTACCCAATTTTTCGATTTCCAGCATCTTATTGCGACCCCAAAAATTGGGAGTTTTTCGAAAAAAAGTGGGAAAAGTGCCTGCGTTTCCTGGACAGATGAGAATTCGTGGGATAAACCTAGTTGATGGTCGAGTGCACCTCAATCCCATGGTGCGTCGGCTAGCCCCCTCCCTTTCCGGGCTTTTGCCCATACCTTTGTCCCTAGGCTTCAGGAGAAACTGAATGTTCCGTAGCATTGTCGCATCCGCGGCGGTCGTGGCCCTTGCCGCGAGCGCATCCGCTCAAACACCCCAGCAAATCGCTGGCAATCTTGAAAAAGTTACCAATAGCACCACCATCCAATACACGATGGGTGAAGGCTACCAGGTTGTAAACACCGCTCAGCGCTCCGGCCCTGAAACGATTTTCAACAACCGTGACGGTAACATCTACTACTACACCACCCGCGCCAACACCGATGAGTTTGTTGATGAGGGTTCGTTCCACATGGCTGGTGTCAACGGCACCGAGCAGATCAACGGCATGGTCTTTGATTACTGCTCGACCGTATCTGACGCAGTTGGTGACGCAATCGACATCGAACTTCGCATGTACGATGAAGTTGTTGGCTTTACCGGTATCACCGGTTGGGTTGACGCAAACACCCGCAACGAGAAGTGCGGTTACCTGCTCGCTGGCATGCCTGGTGACACCGCTATGACCGGCGTTTCTTGCTGGCTCGTGACTCTTGACCTGAACGCAGGTTTCGAGTGCACCTTGCCACAAGAGCAGTCTGCTGGTGGTATGGAGAACTTCGGTCACTCCTCCGTCTTCATGGATGCAGCTAACAGCGCTGGTACCGGTCCTTTGTTGGATAGCCTTTGGGGCACCCAGCTCGGTAACGACTACGGCGTACAGGATTACTTCGAGTACTACGACATGTCTCAGGCACTTGGTGCTGAGTACCTCGGTACCTACTGGTACGGTGGTGGCATGAAGGCTCAGGCTAACTTCTTGACCTCGTACGATGGTAACCCAACGGACACCGAGGCTTACTACAGCGCAGCTCCAGGCACTGCTGACACCGTTGACCTTCAGGCCGACGTTGAAGTACGCGCTGGTCAGGCTGCTGGTTGGACCATCACTAACGTGAACGCTGGTTCTAACTACGCTCTGATCGCTTCGACCGCCAAGATCGACGTCGCTCGCTTGGTTGGTGGTAACGCTCACATCTTGCTGAACTGGATCTCTGCTCCTTTGTTGCCTGCTCCATTCGTAATGGCTGGCGGTACCTACGCTCAGAACCTTCCAGGTGCATTGCCACCAAGTATCAACGTTCAAGCTGCTGAGTACGTAGGTGCTCTGACCCCAGCTAACATCGTTGGTATGTCGAACGGTTTGACCCACTCCAACTAAGGATTGAGTTAACACTGGATGACTTCGGTCATCGACTGACGCCCTGCAGCTTGCTGCAGGGCGTCTTTCTTTTTGCCCCTCCAATCCCAAGTTCTATTCCTGGTTGCCGCCATTCGGCAATCCACTAATATTAAGTCCTATGATTTCTTACCTGACAACTGCTCTGGCGTTTGCCGCGATCGCCGCGAGCGCCTCTGCTCAAACTCCACAACAAGCAAGTCCTTCCTTGCAACCAGCGATTACCCCTACCGCTTTGGAATACACCATGGGTGAGGGTTACGAAGTGATTTCACAGGACCAACGTTCCGGTCCGGAGACGATCTTCAATAATCGCATTGGTGGCATCTACTACTACATCACCATTCCTCAAACCGAGGAATGGGTCGATGAGGGCTCCTTCGCCCTGCATGGCGTGAACAACACCGAGCAGATTAATGGCATGAGCTTTGACTACTGCTCTTCTGTTCCAGACCCACTCGGTGATGGCATCGACATTGAACTGCGCTTTTATGAAGAGACCATCGGTTTCTCCGGAGTCAGCGGCTGGGCAGATGCCAACAACCGCAATGAGAAGTGCGGCTACGTAATCCCTGGCTTGCCTGGCGATACCACCTTGGCGGGACTCAGCTGCTGGGCCATCAACCTGAATTTAGCGGGCGGCTTCGAATGCACCCTGCCTCAAGAGCAGACGCTCGGTGGCATGGACAACTTCGGTTGGTCCAATATGTACCTCACCGCCAGTTCGATCGGGGCAACCGGCCCCTTCCTGGGTGGCACAAGTGGTTATGGCGTGCAGGATTACTACGAGCTGTATGACCTAACCCAACCTCTAGGTTCCGAATACCAAGGCACCTTCTGGTTCGGTGGCGGCCCCAGCGTACAAGCCAACTTCCCAATGTCCTTGGAGGGCAATCCAACCGATACGTCGGCGTATTACAGCGCCACTCCTGGCACGGCAGATTCGATCGACTTACAAGCTGACGTGCAAGTGCGTGCAGGCCAACCTGCTGCTTGGACGGTCACCAACCCAACTGCCGGCAGCAGCTACGCGCTTATCGCATCCGGAGGCTCCGCCGATGTGCCTGGACTTGTCGGCGGCCAGGCACACCTATTGGTGAACTGGCTGGGCAATCCACTGCTTCCAGTACCGGTGGTGATGGTTGGTGGTTCCTATCTTCAGCTCATGCCGAACGCGCTTCCACCCGCCGTCCACGTTCAAGCCGCGGAATACTCCGGTGCGCTCACGCCGAGTAACATCACCGCGATGTCAAACGGCTTGAGACACGCGAACTAATCGCCCACGCGCATTGATATGGTGCTACAGCATGAAGCTGTTGTCACCCGTCCTTCTACTTGGTGCCCTATCTGTGGGTTGGTTCCTTCCTCAAGAGCCTCAAGCTCCACAACCGCAACAGGAAGCGGGCACCACCATCCTGACCGAGGTCTTGCATCTCGGAAATGATGAGACCCCTGAGTGGCCGGAAGCGGCCGCCGCTCCGGATGCGGCCAACAGTTACGAGTTTCATTTCGAGGCGAGGGCCGGCAGCAAGGAACGTGCGCTTGAAATCACTTCCCGCCATGTCAATGACTCGTGGAAGGTCGAGCTGAATGGCAAGCTCCTCACCACGCTGAAGACCGGCGACCCACGAGTCATGACGGTCTATCCCCTGCCGGTTGGCTTTCTCGTCGATGGGGATAACGTCATGCGTGTCTCGCAAAGTCGGATCAGTGATGACATCACCTTCGGCCCAGTGCGCTTGCTTGATCGCGGCATCGGTGAGATCCATCAAGTTGCGCCATTGCGGGTAAAGGTGACTGATGCAGAGACCGGCGCACCACTGCCAGCTCGCATCACGGTGGTTGACGAGAATGACGAACTTGCTCCCATGTACTTCGCCGACCGTCATCACACTCCAGTACGCACTGGCTTCGCGTACACCGACGCACACGGCGAAGCCCTGCTGCAACTTGGTGCCGGCAAGCACACGATCTACGCCAGCAGAGGACCGGAATGGAGTTATTCCGAAGTTTCGCTTACCCATGCCTATCAATCAGAAAGCTCCGTCGAACTGAGCCTGCGCCATGAAGTGAACACCAATGGTTGGGTGTCGGCTGATACCCACATCCACACTTTGACCTTCAGTGGCCATGGTGATTCCTCTTTGGAGGAACGCATCCTGACCTTGGCAGGTGAAGGTCTCGATGTTGCGATCGCAACCGATCACAATCATCACACTGATTACAGCGCGGCACAAAAAGAAGCAGGGCTGCTCGGCAGTTACTTGTCGATCGTCGGCAATGAAGTCACCACCGACATCGGCCACTTCAATGCCTTCCCTTACACCGTCGATGGTCCCCTTCCAGATGCCAAGATCATCGACTGGTATGAGTTGGATAAGGAGATGCGCGCCAAGGGTGCCGAAGTAGTCATCCTCAATCACCCGCGTTGGCCGGATGTGCAACGCGGTCCTTTTGGCGTTTCCAACCTCGACGCGCGCACCGGGTATTTTGAAGATGGTCTGAAGCTTCCGGTCGATGCAATCGAGGTCTTCAATAGCACGGACCCCGGCACCGATTGGGATGTCATCGTGGCTGATTGGTTCAGCTTGTTGAACGCCGGTTCGATGGTGCGCGGTGTTGGCAGCTCGGACTCGCACACCGTTGGGGATCCCGTCGGCCAAGGACGCACTTGGCTGCGTAGCTCCACAGATACCCCAAGTCAGATCGATACCGCCGAGTTGTACCGTCATTTCCGCGATGGCGTGTCCTCGATGGCCATCGGCCTGTTCGGTTGGGCCAATGTGCAAGGTCAGGCTTCCGGCAGCCTGGTCACTCCCAAGGATGGCGAACTGAGCATCCAGTTCCACATCGCCGGCGCCTCCTGGGCGGATGTAGATGCTGCCAAGGTCTACATGAATGGCGTGGTGGTGGCGCAATCGGAAACGATGCACCGCAAGGAGGACGAGCCGCTCGACACCAACGTCTGGTTCACCATCCCCGCACCAAAACACGATGCATGGTTGGTGTGCGGAATACGCGGCCCGAATCCCAAGGGCGTATGGCGCTACACACTGATGCCTGGCCTGGTCTTGATGACCAATCCAGTCTGGATCGATGCCGACGGCGATGGCAAATACACCAGCCCCGCCGCCACCGCCAAACTCCATCTGGATGAAGTCGTCATCGATGCGGAACGCGGACCACAGATCCATACCTTGGCTAAACTCATGTCGACTTGTGACAGCGCCATCGCGGTCCAGGTGATGGCTCAAGCAAAACAGCGATGGGGAGCCGATTACCCTGATAAACTTGAGCTGATTGCCTCCCTGAGCAGCCGCTACAAGGCTCGCCTATTGGATTTGCTTGACTAGCTCATGAGATTACCGACTTCCACCCTTGCGCAGACGGCTGTATTCGCCCTCGGAGTGCTCGTGCTTGGTGTATTGAATAGCTACATCAATCCCAACGCACTGCGGCTGCATGTGGCGCACATCAACCCTACTGAGATCCACAATGGCGGCGAGGGCAAGGGTTTGGAGCATGGCTATCAGACCGCCAGTGCGGAAGATGTGAAGAGTTATCTGGATCTGCTCTATGAGGATCCGCCCTACGTGATGATGATCGATGCGCGCAGTGAAGCGCATTACCAAGAGGGCCATATTCCTGGCTCCTTCCTGCTCGATCATTACCACCAGGATCAGTACATCAAGGAACTCAAACCGACCCTCGAAGAATCCGCCATCATCGTGATCTACTGCACCGGCGGCGATTGCGAAGACAGCATCTTCTTGAGCAACAGTTTGGTCTACAACCACGGTGTTGAGAAGGAGAAGATCTTCATCTTTGAAGGTGGCGTCGAAGTCTGGGAAGAAAAGGGCTACCCCATGAAGGAGGGCGCCGAACGATGAGAAGTTATCTTCCCTTGTTCATTCGCGTGGCCGTTGCGGCCTTGCTGATCTCCTATGGCGTGGAGAAATTCCAGGATCCGGTCAACTTCCTGAAGTCGATCCACGAGTACGACATCCTGCCAGTGCAACCAAGCTGGATGCTGAACCTTGGCCCCAACGTGATCCCGATTCTGGAACTGGCAGCTGGCCTGTGCATCCTGTTCGGTTTCCTGCGTCGCGGCGCTGCGGTCTTCATGGGCGGCTTCCTGGTGCTGTTCACCGGCGCGATCCTGTGGCGCACTCTTGGTGTGATGGATGAGACCGGTCAAGCCTTCTCCGAGATCGCATTCGATTGCGGTTGCGGCGGTGGCGAAGTGGTCATCTGGGAGAAAATGGTGCTCAACGCCGCGTTGATTGTCGGCACCTTCTACTGCATGTTCGAGCGCGGCGTGGTCTCGATGCAGGTCGCCAAGGACTCCGCTGGCGACTCCGCCAATCATGGCGACTAACTTCCACTTGCAAGCCGCCGACGGCACTCAGCTGACCGGCTATGAATGGCGTCCAGATGGCGAGCCGACTTGCAATGTCTTGGTGATCCACGGCCAAGGGGAACATCTTGGTCGCTACGAATATCTCGGCGAGGTCCTTGCCGAGTCTGGTGTGCGCAGCATTGGCGTGGACCTACGTGGTCATGGCATGTCGAAAGGCAAGCGTGGTCACGTCAAGAAATGGTCGGACTATGTGCAAGATGTCAGCGCAGCTGCAGAAATGCTGCCGGAGACCTTTCCTGTGATCGGCCATTCGATGGGCGGCCTGATCGCGCTAAGTTATTCCGCGGCACAACCGCAACGCGTGCGCAACTTAGTACTCAGTGGCCCGCTGATGGGCGTGGCTGTTGCCGCCCCCGCCTGGAAGACCGCAATGGCCGGAGTCTTGAGCAGAGTATTGCCCGGTCTAAGTTTGGCCAGCGGCATTCCTTTGAACGAGTTATGCACCGATCCAGAAGCCGTCGCCCTTTATGAAAAGGATGGCTTACGTGTGAAAACCATCACACCGCGGTGGTTCACCGAGATGCAAACTGAGATCGCGCGTATGCGTCGGCAGCTGCCGAACTTCACGATGCCACTGAGTCTGCATGTTGCGGAGTTGGAAAGCATTGTCGATGCGCAACAGAACGAACTCCTCTACGAAGCCTGGCCAGCTGCGAAGAAACGTTGGTATTGGCAAGGCGGCATGCATGAAATCCTGCAGGAGCCCTTCCGTCAAGGTGTGGTCGCGGCCATGTTGGAAGACATCCGCGGCTAGGCGTTGCTCTAGATGCCTTATTGCGATTGCACCGCCAATAACTGATTCAGTTCCGCCTGGAAGAGTGCGTTGCCTGGTTCCAGTTCCAAGGCGCGTTGCAAGTCACGAATGCCACCCTGCACATCCCCTGCTGCGCCACGATAGCCGCCTAACTCGGCGAGCATTGCGGCTTCATCCCACAACTGTTCACTAACCAAGGCGGCATAGCGACGCACCTCGTGCTGCTTACCGAGCATGGCGCTCAATCGCAGCAAGCCGGTCTGCAACTCCATAGGATGCAACAAGCCGATTCGGTCGACCAACTCCAAGTGTTGCCATGCATCTTGGGCCGCGACGCGCGCTTGCATGTCGTCGTCGGTGGTCTCCAACAACTTCACTGAGGCCCAACCTTGCGCCTCGTGGTAACGCACTACCCCAGAATGCACACTGAAGCTCAGGCACAGCAAGGAAATCAATCCGAAGCCCACGCCGGAGCGTTGCAAGCGACCGCCTTTGCGTAACACCCATTTTGAGAATCGCACATTCGGCTTGGTGAATAGACGAATGGTGGTGATAGCCATGAAGGCGAAGATGGCGCCAAGACCAAGCGTCATCAAGAACGGTCCGACGTTATAGAGACCGCGGAAGATGAATACCGTCGACAGCATGACGCATGCCATGAGGATCTCTTCAGGCCATGAGAAATCAAAGGGCACGCGGAAGCGCGCCTTCGGCCCGACCGCGGAAGCCATCGATGGATTGCCGAAACCATAATGCGCGGCATCGTTGGGGCAGGCTTCGATGCAATCCAGGTCTTTCAAGCAAGCTGGATTGACCACGTTGCCATATTCCTGGAACTCCTTCAGCACTTGGATGTTCGAGGTACATGCGGCCGTGCATTTGCCGCACTCCTTGCAGTTGTCATTGACCCGAATGCGCCCGGGTGCCAAACGGTCCGCCCATCCGAAGATGGCTCCATAAGGACAGCCATAGGTGCAGAAGCTGCGCGAGCCCAAGAAGTAGACCGCGATGAAGCCGACCACCAAGAAGGTCATCAGGGCCACCCACACTGGCGGCAAGTTGCGCCAGAAGTCGTCGGTCATGAACGATGCCCAGCCTTCGACATCGCTGTTCATATGCAAGGCCGGCATGGGTTGCCCCTCGCGAAGGCGTGAGATCTGTGGCCACACGAACATATGCACCACTGCCAGGATTGGAACCCACAGCAGCAGGCGCGAGCGCACAGGTTTGGGCGTGATACCAATCTTGCCAAGCATCCAGTGGCATAGGTCCTGCAGCGCCAAGATGTGGCAGCCCCATGAGCAGAAGAAGCGCCCGAAGAACATGGTGGCCAACACCGCCGTGAGCATGAACAGAAAGCCCGCAGTGATGATGCCGAGCTCGAGGGTGTACATGAGCTCGTTCAGCTCCAACGGCGCCAGAGTGGTGCCGTTAAGCTTCCAGTGCGCGATATGAATACCGAACAGGACATGCACCAGCACCAGGGAGATGGCGCGGCGCTTGCTGTAATTGGGTTTCTTGCGCGGAACGGAGTCAGCTGATGGAGCATTCATTGCTTTTGCAATGATACGCTACAAATGACTCTGTTATTCCTAATTCAAGAAAGGCTTGAAGTAAACCGCCCAGACTGCCACCAAAACCAGCAGACGGGTCAAATAGGCCATCGTCCGCACCTGCTGTGGCTTGCGATAAGCGATACCGGCCATAGCGGAAAGGCCCAACCAGCAGGCGATTTTGATGAACAAGAAGGTGTGCCAGGTATTGTCGTAGATCTTAGCCACCAAGCCGAAGCCGCCGAACAGCATGACAAGGCTCAAGAGACCACTGATAATCATCACCTTGCGGCGGTTTTCGGGCAGCTTAGGGCTGGCGAAGACGAAGAAGGTGTAGCCGACCAGCAAGAAGGCAGCAGCGACGTGTAGGAAGGAGTAGAGCGTTGGGCTCATTGCCAGATTTTAGGGGGACAAGATGCGGATTGCATCCGTGAGGTATTTAGGACATAAAGGAGCTTAACCAAGCACTGATTCTTGGTCGAGATTGTCCTAAATTACGCAAATGGAATCCCTTCTTCAGGAGGCACGTCGGCAGACTTCCGACGCAGGTGTCGGCGAGTTGCTCGACCGGATCTTGGCAGTGCCACGCTTGCACGCGCGCTTGATTAATAGTCTGTCGCGCATGGAATATGTCGGTGCACGCAAGATGGTCAAGGCGCGCCATACCGATTCGATGAACTCCGCTGGCCTGCAGCACCTGCTCGAAGAAGTGGGCCATTCGCTGCGCTTGAAACGTGCTGCCATCAAGGTCAATGGCGGCAGCGATGAAGGCATTGAGACCTTCTCGGCCGAACATACTTTGGCTGGCGACGCCGGCGAAGGTTATCTGCAAGGCGTGGACCGCGGTTGCGAAGGACTACTGATGGAGCTGAAACTGCCCGAGCCCAAGCGCAGCGAGGTCAACTACGTGTTGTCGAGCCTGGCAATCGAAGTGCGCGCGGAAGCCTTCTACCCCATCTATGAGGAAGCGCTGCAACGCGCCGGTGCCCCCTTCAGCGTGCGTTCGATCCTCAGCGATGAGTTGCGCCACCTTGAAGAAATGACCACTGCCATCGCCAAGCATTTGCCTGAGGGCGGCGAGAGCATCATCGATGCCGCATTGAAGCTCGAGGACCAATGCTTCCGCGGATGGATTTCCGCAGTGCGGAAATCACTGGATTAATCCACACCCTAGCGAGCAGATTTGCCCATTTGTGGCATACTTGGCACATGCGCATTGTCCCCCAAGTCATCTTGCTCGCTGCTCTTAGCGCCTGCGCCACCAAGCCTACGACCCCCACCACGATCAAGCTCTTCAACGGCAATGATCTCACGGGTTGGCATGCCGACGTACCCGATGCCGATAAGGATCCTGAGATCTCGCCATCGTTCAGTGTTTGGGAAGGACTGCTGCTGAGTAACGGCTCTCCGCAAGGCCACTTGATTTCGGATGAGACCTACAGCAACTACGAGTTGATTGTTGAATACCGCTGGCCAGGCAAGGGTGGCAACTGCGGCGTACTGGTCCATGCCTCCAAGCCGCGCATGCTCTATGGCATGTTCCCGCAATCGATCGAATGCCAAATGCATGCTGGCAACGCTGGTGATTTCTGGTGCATCGGCGAAGACATCAAGGTTGACAACATGGCCGAGCGTCGTGGTGGTGATCCCAGCAACTGGGGTGGTCAAGAAGGGCAGGAGCGCCATATCTGGAACTTGACCGATGATTCCGAGAAGCCGCTGGGTGAATGGAACACCATGCGCATCGTTTGCAAGGATGACACCATCAACATCTGGGTCAATGGTGATCACGTGATGGCTGGGTACGAGTGCACCGCGACCTCAGGCGCGGTTGCATTACAAGCTGAAGGCACGCCTTGCGAGTTCCGTCGAGTCGACCTCACACCTCTGCAGTAATTTCGCCATTCCAGGCCGATTTCGGCTGTTAATCTGGAAATCTCATGCGACGCACTTCGGTGGTGCCGCCCCCCCACTGCTCTTTCATGGAGGCATGATGTT
The DNA here is from genome assembly GCA_024229395.1 of Planctomycetota bacterium. GTDB lineage: Bacteria > Planctomycetota > UBA1135 > UBA1135 > UBA1135. The sequence continues at coordinate 14,252 of JAAESM010000037.1, forward strand.
GAGATTTCTTTGCTGCGCGGCTTTTAGCCTAGCTGCGCTCACCCCCACCGTTGACGCCCAATTGACGGGTTCGACACTAGATGCCGAATGGCATTACCCATCGTTTGGTGCAGTACTCGAAAGCCACACCGTCGTCGTTTCCGCCGGCGTCGAGCTGCCGAGCACGGCAATCTTCAACGACAGTAAGTTCGATATCGATATCGGTGATGATTGGATTGAGTTCCGCTTCAACGCCGCGTCGAGCTGGAGTACGACCACTTTCAACGGTTGGTTGTTCCGCGACGCACTTGGTGTGCTGGGACCCTTCGGAGGGTTCACTGTCGATTCCTGGAGTGCTGGCGTCACCGGGACAGGTGGCATTGCCACTAGCTTCAATGACGATGAGCTATGGGCAAACTTCGCCGGAATGACAGTCGCTGGAGCTGGTGACTGGATTCGCCTGAAGGTTGCGCCTGGCGGCCCGGTGCTGAGCATTTCGGGTTTGGTCGCTGGTCAAACGGCTATGATCACCGTCGACAACACCACGCCGAACGGGTCGGTAGGCCTGGCTTACTCCATGTCCGGCGCAGGTCCCACTACGGTGTTCACCGGTAGCTGCGGCTTCCTGGCAGTGGACCTGAGTGCTCCGATCCGGGTCATCGGCACCTTTGGCGCGATCGGCACCACCATGAGCCTGAACATGAGTATCCCGCTTGCTGCAAGTGGCCGTTCCGTTTGGGTTCAAGGCTTGGATGTCGGCAGCTGCACCCTCACAAACGGTCTTGCACTGACCGTCCTGTAAATGCAAAAAAAAAGCAGCCTTCCTCAATCAAGAGGAAGGCTGCTCGAGCAAGCTAAAGACTTACAGTACGAGCTCTGCCAAGGAGTTGGTCAGAGTACTGGTCGAGAGGTCTGCAGCCTGGGTGTAAACGGTGAGGCCAGATGCGCGTCCTGGGACACCAAGGCTCAATGCAGCAACACCTGCACCGTCAGCGGTGAGGACTGGCAACTGAGTGATAGGTACACTCATATCGACAGGGCCGAATGGAGTCATGGTAGGACCTGCACCGGTCAGCGAGTAACCGATCAAGACGCCGCCGCCAGCAGATGCGCCAGAAACGGTCAAGGTTGCCGTACTACCACCAGCGAGGCCGGCAATAGCGTAGGAAGGACCACTTGGGCCATCGCCCAGATCCCAGTTGTCACACATGGCGTTGTAACCACAGATGCCAACGTCAGTGCCCAAAGTGCCTGCGAAAGCAGCGATGATGCCGGAGCTCTCGTAGTGGTATTCGTAAACACCATCGTTGAACTCATCGATGTCGACGTTCATGGTGTCGCCAGCATTCGAGATCGAGAAGCGAACGTGACCACCGGTCACTGGAGTGATGGCGAAGAAACCACCGTAGGCACCCAAACCACCAGCTGTGGCGTGGTAGAAGCCAATAAAGTCGTAAATGCCGCCGCCGCCGTTCGATTGAACCTTGGTCCAGAGCATTTCAGCACCTGCACCCATCACAGCGCCTGAATAGGTCAAGCCTGCTGGGCTTACACCAAGATCAAGCTCAGTGGTTTGATCTTCGTACGGCGCGGAAACACCTGCGCGTTGAATCCAGTAGTTGCCGCTACCCGAAACGAGCATGTCGCCCGAGATCGAGAACGAACCACCCATTTGGGTCCAACCTGCACCAAGGCTAGCGCGGTTGAAATCATCGGAATCGATGGAGCCGGCGTTAAAGACGCCTCCGTATGGAGATGTCGACGCGTTAGCAAAGCTAACTACCGAATTTTGAGTAGCAGTCTGCGGCCCCATGTGAATTGTGGGGTCTAAGTCCTGCTGGTTAACAGCACCCGCCTGCATAGAAGCGAGCAAAAGAGAAAGGGGGAGATAGATCATGTATTCACCCTAGCGCAACATTTTGCTACGAAATGAAAAAAAAGCAAAAACCTTTTCCAATTGGGGCGCAACTATGCTACCAGCTAGGAATGTGTATTTCCTGTCCTAGTCCTACGGTCAGGGCTCAGGGTGCTAGGCCAAGCGAATACTTGATGGGAAAAATATGAGAAGGCAGATTGGAATGCGGGATGTTGAGGAGTTGGGGCTGTGCTTTTTTTGCTGATTTTTACGACGAAATGCGCTTCTAGGGCCATCTCATTGCAAAATCGTAGCGTTTCCAAGATTTTCGGGATGTCACCGGGGATTTCCCCAGGGAATTCTGTATGCTCGCAACAGGCCAAATGGCCCAATCGAATCCCTTTCGCTAGAAACATGAAAACACTCATCTCTCTCACCATCGCCGGCGCCCTGTTTGCCAGCACCGCTTCCGCCCAGAACGTGGATACCTTTGATAATGGCGCCAACCCGAACGGTTGGTGGTGGAATGGCTTCGTGCCAATCATGGAACCTGTCGGTGGCAATCCTGGTTGGTGGTACCGCGATAACTTCATCAATGATTTCATTCCTGCCTTGCGTACTGGCAGTGCAACTGGCCTGTGGGCTGGCGACTACCGCGCCAACGGTGTACACACCATCGCATTTGATGCACAAACCATTACTGGCCCTTCGGCAACCCAGCCAATGACCATCGTCTTGAAGGACACCAAAGGCACGCCGAGCGACCCTAACGATGATGACTACGCTTTCTACGTAGACAGCTCCGTTGTGATGCCACAAGCTGGTGCCGGTTGGAGCCACTACGAGTTCGATATCCCTAGCCAGTCCACCACCCTGCCTGCAGGTTGGGCTGCCGCAAGTGGCGGATGGTTCACCCCAGGCTTCACCGCTGGCTACACCTGGGACATGCTGATCCAGAACGTGGATCAGGTCGAGATCTGGATGAACGACCCAACGGCATTCGGCATGTGGTTGGTATGGGACTGCGGCGTGGACAACATCGAGATCAACAACGCTCCACTCACCCCTGAGTTGGTCTACACCGGCCTCGTCGGTGGTGGTACCACGACCCTCACCGTCTCGAACGCAACCGCTGGCGGCAATGTCATTGTGGGCTACTCGCTGGCAGGTGCTGGTCCAACCAACACCCCATACGGCATGGTTGACATGAGCAACCCAATCACCGTGTTGCCAACCTTGACTGCAGACGCAGGCGGCGTCGCTAGCTTCAGCAGCGCGATCCCAACTCGCGGAACCGGCTTCACCCTCTACTCGCAGGGTGTTGACCTTGGCTCCGGCGACCTGACCAACTCGGTCGCAGAGGTCATTCTCTAAGACTTAGGGTACTCAAAAAATCGAGCGGCCTCCCATCTGGGAGGCCGCTCTTTTTTTGCACTGGGAGCACTCACTTCACCGACGTCAACCAGGCCTTACGGATCCGATTCTGCTTTTCAGTGGCGTCTTCACGCACCTTCAACGAAGCAGTCACGCTGGTATTCGCCGTCAAGGTCACATCAAGTTCACGCTCCACACCATCTTCTTCTAGAGTCAAGGTGACCACCTCACCTGGTTGGTGCTTCTTGAGGAAACTCTTGGCATTGGTGAACTCTTCACCATTCACCGCCACAAGGATCTCGCCAGCGACCGGTTCCTTGGATGGCACCATGATCCGTGCACGTCGGCCAGAGATGCGATTGCCACGAATCGCGAACGGGAAGGAGCAAGGAGTGACGTCTTCACTGTACTCAATACCCGCATAGGCGAAGTATTCGGCCAATGGCGGATCAACAGTGCCATAGACATGGCGCGCGAAGAACTCCGAGAAGTCATAGTTGCTCAGTGCGGTGCATGCACGCTCGACATCTCCTTCTGCAAAGCCGACATTCTTCTCGGCGAACCAGCGGTTGAAGAAACGCATGACGTCGTTCAGTGACTTGCTGTTGTCGGTCTCATGACGAATCTTCAAGTCGATCAGGGCGCCAAGCATCTCGCCCTTGGCGTAGTAGTCGACGCGCGGCTCGGTCTCACTGGAGCTACGGTGCCAAACATTACGACTTGCCCAGAACACCGAGTGCTCCAAGCGGCGCATCTTGCTCTGCTCACGCGAAATGAAGCGTGCCATCAAGTTCAGGAACTCTTCTTCCGTGAGGATTCCGGTGCGTACTAGGGTCAGGTCGCCGAAGTACGACGTCCATCCCTCGGAGACCCACAGGTTGCCGGTGTAGTTCTCATGCTCGTATTCAAAAGGTCCAAGCACATCCGGGCGGATTCGCTTGACGTTCCAAGTATGGAAAAACTCATGCGAAGTGACGGAGGCGCCTGCTTCTGGATTTTGCCGCTGACTAGCTGCACGTAAACCGATCGATGTGGAGTTCAAATGCTCCAATCCCCCGCCACCTGGCAACGTGAACAGGAATACATAGTTCGGGAATGGATAACTTCCGAACAGCTCGCCTTGATTGATTACGATCAGCCTGACCAGCTCGACGAAGGCCTCGATGTCGAAATCATAGACTTGACTGTTGGTGAAGAACACACAACGGAAAGGAGTGCCGTTAACCTCAAAGCCACGTTCTTCAAAGAGTCCAAGAATGGTCGGGGCGTCGGCGAAGGTGTCATAGTCGCGCGCATGAAAGACCATCGGATCTTCGGTGGTCAACAAGCCGTTGGCGACTTGCCATTGCGCTGGCAGTGCGTAAGTGGCCGTCACGGGAACCAACTTGGAGCCTTCCACATAAAGATAAGTATCGGTACCACCGATCCGTAGCCCCGTCACTTCGGCATCTGGATTCGCTGAGCGGCCACGTCCGCGCGAACTCGGCAAGCGGTAAGAAATCCTCACCGTGGAATGACCTTCGGTAGCGATGCTCCAAGTCTGGTGATCCATCTGCAACACTTCCAAAACCGCACCGTCAGCATCTGTGGCGCGCAAGTCCTGGACACGCTTACCGAACTGCCCAATGTAGTAGGTGCCAGGCATCCAGTTCGGCATGGCCACATGTAAGCGTGGGCGTTGCAGGTTCTGCACATCGATGTCGATCTCAAAACTTTTCAAGTCCTCGGAGACCGTCGTGGTGTAGGCGATCTCAAGTGGCGTCATGTCATCGCGATTGGTTTGCGCGAAGGCCGACGTGGTTGCCAAGAGAACCAAGAGGATGGGTAGTAGCTGTTTCATGTAAGGCGTGTGGCAGGAGAAGGTGAACGGCTGCCATCCTACCCCGGTCTGCCAGGAAAGCAGGTACGTGATATGGTTCATTCACCATGCATCGTCTCTTGCTTCCCCTCGCTCTCACCGTGGTCTTTAGCGCCAACCTCCAGGCGCAATCCGCCCCAGGCATCATCCATACGGTGACCAACCCTGCCAACGGTCACACCTACCACTTGCTCGACCAATCCAATTGGACTGATGCGGAAACAGAAGCCATCGCCCTTGGTGGTCACTTGGTGACCGTCAACGATTTGGCGGAGAACGATTTCCTGATTGCTGAGTTTTCGTTTTTTGGCGCTATCACACGCCACTTGTGGACTGGCTACAACGATGAGCTGGTGGAAGGCACTTGGGTTTGGGCCGACGGCGACCCATCCGCATACACCTATTGGAACCCTGGTGAACCAAACAACTCCTTCGCAAACGATCCAATCCATGGCGAAGACTATGCTGCCATGTATCCGAGCGGTCCTTGGGTAGACCTCAACGATGCCAGCACTTTGACCTGGTTCCCAGTCTTGAATGGCGTGGTCGAGATTGGCTCGCCATTGCTTTCAATCAGCGGCCTTGTCGGCGGTGGCATTGCCACCATCAATGTCAGCAATGCAACCGCTGGTGGAGCCGTGTTACTGGGTTACTCACTCAGCGGTGCTGGCCCAACCATGACTCCCTATGGCCCTGTCGACATGAGTCCACCGATTTCGCTGCTGCCTTCCTTGACCGCCGACCCAAGCGGCCTGGCCAGCATGTCGACCGGCGTTCCTGGTCGCGCGACTGGCTTCACGCTTTACATGCAGGGCGTTGACTTGGCGTCTGGCTTGTTGACGAGCTCGCTGGCCGAGACGGTTCTTTGAACCTGCAGACCGTTGTGTTTCTTGGCGCAGCCTTGTGTTGCGCTGCCCCAGCACCTTGCCAGCAATCCCCCGCCGAGCAGGAGTCGGCACATGAGATTCAGTTCGTTCCGAATGGCCTGCATGGTTACATCGGCTATCGTGCTACGCGCCCACCCGAGCAATCAGAGTTCGGCGCCGGCATGGGTTTCTACTCTGCGGTGTGGCCTTTGATTGACCAACCGCTTGCCAACTTCCAGATTGGATTGGCGGGCGCATGGGTCATTCCCGACAACTCAGACAATAAGGACCAAGCACTTGCTCCCGTCGGAACCTTGGCGCGCACTTGGCCTGAACGTGGACCGACTTGGAGTAGTGTCTTCCAAACCGTCGAGGGCGGGCTTGGATATTGGCGCGGCAACCGGTTTCGCTACGGCCCACCGAAGTTCAGCATGAACGCCACCCCACAATGCTACGACTATGAGGTGGGATCCCCCGGTTGGTCTTTTTTCTACGACACCGAAGCCTTGCCCGACGATCGCCTGGGGATAGCTCAGTTGAGCAACCGCCTACTGATTCCACCTGACGCCCTGCCCTTCGAAGGCAATCCGCGCGGCAAATTTCTCGGCTACACCTATATGGCACTGCCATTCACCGCGCCAACCACAGGCGACCCACCGACTGGCGATCAAGCTTGGACCTGTTTCCTGAGCACAGCCAATTTCAAAGGCCCAATCGCCTACTACATTCCTGAGACCTGGAGCAAGATCGGCAAGATCTTCGACATGCCCTTCCTGCATGGGCGCGGATTGGATGCGCGACCTGGCTTGATGGGCGGTGGCGCCATGGAGATCAACACCGTGCCGAGTTTCGTCGGCCGTGATTCCAAGGGCACGCGTTACTCGAAGATCCCAAAGCTGAACTTTGCAGTAGACCAGCAAGGGCAAGCGGTGTTGGTGCAAGATGTCACTTATTACTCCAAGGCTGCCCTCTACGATTCCTTCAAGGCATGGCGCGACGGCGGCCCGGCATGCTCGGGAGAGTTTCAGGAGTCCGGTTCGTGGCGCTCTACCCTGACGACGAACACTCCCCGATTCGATCAAGCCGGCAAGTCCATCGTTGGCGTCGACAAGGTCTTCAACACCAAGATTTTCGGAGATACGCAATGGGGTTTGGAATGGCTCGATAGTGCAGTCAGCCCACCAGGGCGGTTTCCTCAATACTTCAAGCATGTCGGTGAAGAGCGCGTTGCGATCTCAGCGGCCGACGTCCCTGAAGAAACCGGCTTGCTGCAAAAGAACTTCCCGTTGGCAAAGCGCGGTTCCCCATTCACATCGCCTGGTAAGGGCGCATGGACACAACCGGGTCCTACAAAAGGTCCGTTTACTGTGATGCTTGGCGATGGTTCGCTGGTCACCTACTCGTGGTACCGCTTTGTCGATCAACCCTCCTTCCAGCAGTACTCGTGGAGTGAGGCCAAAAAGGAGCGTCTGCAGACCTTGGTGGAGAAAGTCCACCGCACTTGGCCAATCGACCGCGACTACATGAAGCCGCCAAGTAGCGGTGAGTTGGTCAAGCTTGATCCGGCTTTGTTCGTGACGCCACCGAAGGGATTGGAGATTGGCTACGTACCGATTGTCACGCGCCAACAAGATGCCTCCGAGAATCGCTAGGTTGCTCTAGCGCGTTCCATTGGCGATGCCCGCTTCGGTAATCTAGCGGGCATGAAAATCGCACTCGTCCAGCAACATGCCGGTGCCAACAAAGCCAACAACCTGGAACGCGGATTGACTGCTGTACGCGCAGCGGCGCAAGCTGGATCCCAAGTGATCTGTTTTGCAGAATTGGCCTTCGAGCCTTTCTATCCGCAGCTACCCGCCAATGCACAAGACTGGGCAGAGAATGTGCGCGATCTAGCGGAATCGATTCCTGGCCCCACCACTGATTGCTTTCGAGCTTTGGCCGCTGAACTGGACGTGGTGATCGTGCTCAATCTTTACGAACGCGATGGTGAACAAGCCTTCGATACGTCGCCGGTGATTGATGCCGACGGCAGCCTGCTTGGATGCACGCGCATGGTGCACATCACCGACTACGAGGCCTTCCATGAGAGTGGCTACTACGATCCTGGCGATCGTGGAGCGCCGGTCTATGAAACGCACTTCGGCAAGATCGCGGTGGCCATCTGCTATGACCGCCATTACCCCGAATACATGCGTGCTTTGACCCTGGCCGGTGCGGAAGTCATCTTCGTGCCGCAAGCGGGCGCACTCGGCGAATGGCCCGACGGCCTTTACGAAGCGGAGTTGCAAGTCACGGCATTCCAGAACGGAGTGTTCACCGCACTCTGCAATCGTGTTGGTGAAGAGCAAAAGCTGACTTTCGCCGGTGAGTCCTTCGTATGCTCACCGAGTGGACGTGTGATCGCCCGCGCAGGTACAGGAACCGATGAGATTCTGTATGCCGACTTGAATCTGCAGGAAGTCAGCGAATCGCATGCCCAACAACTCTTTCTACGCGACCGACGCCCTGAGCTGTACGGCTCATGGCTGAGTGTTGAGTACTAGCTGGCAGCATCGAACAGAGCAACCGAAGGATTATTCGGTGCCGTTGAGTACGCGACGAATCGAGTTCTCCAGCCCACCGGTGATCTTGACCAGCCGCCCTTCCTGATCGATCAGGAAAGTCGCTGGGATACCGGTGACGACATATTGCTTCACGATTGGATCATCCCATTTCAGGCCTTGGTGGATTTGCACCCAGTTCATGCCGTGCTTTTCGGCGAAGGGTTCTTCCGCCTGGAGTAGGGACTTACTTCGCCATGCCGCCAGAGGATTCCAGCGTCTCCATCTGTTGTGGAGTCAGCATGGCAGCCAGGCCCTGTCGGTAGTCACTGTCGATTTGCTGCCACGGGGCTCCAGCATCGGCTTTGTTCATCTCGCCGCTGCGAATAGCTGCCATGACTTCCTGGCGCGCCTGCTCGCGGTTGTCGAGCATTTCACTCATTTGAATCGCTTGCACATCACTGAGGCCAAGTTCTCCGGTCCAGAAATTCACCTGGTTGTCGAGCCGGGCCATGCGCTTCTCTTCCACGATACGCTCTCGCGCCAAGCGCTCCTCCTCTTCCCTTTGGTCAATCACTCCGGAGATGGCGCGATCCAAACGATTGCCGGAAAGCGATTCGGGCGCATCGGCAGAACCAAGCATCAACTCATCAAGGCGCGCTTGCAATTGATTGAACTCCGCGCGGCTAGGTCCATCGAAGGCCTGGCGCTGAAGGCCAGTGCTTGGCTGCTGAAGGCTGAGTGCGTCAAGCGCCACGGCCTGATCCTGGGTTAGTAGCTCAAGGTCGGCAATCCGGCTGTGCAGGGCTGCGGAATCCGAGGATCCTCCCGAAGCATCCACTGATGGAGTTGGTTCGCTGTTCAGGAACACGACCAACATGGCGCTGGCTGCGCCTGAGACCAAGCCAACGATTACGGGGGGGAAAAATCCGGACGAAGATGACATCCATTGATTCTACCCCAAATATTTGAGAATGTGTGGTAGCTTGGGGATTACCTTTGCCATGCTAAGCAACCTCCTACTTTTAGCTCTCGCCCCCCTCTCCGCAGCCCCTCAGCAGGGCCCGGTGGTAAGCGAATTCTTGGCATCCAATCAAGGCGGTTTGGAGGACGAAGATGGCGACAGCCCTGACTGGATCGAAATCTACAATCCACGGCCTGTTGGGGTCGACCTTGGCGGCAGCTACCTGAGCGATGATTCGGGCAATCTGACCCGCTGGGCTTTCCCCTCACCCACCGTCATCGCAGCTGGCTCAACCATGATCGTTTTTGCATCTGGCAAAGATCGTGCGGTCAGCGGACAGGAACTGCACACCAACTTCTCGCTCTCTTCGGGTGGAGAGTACTTGGGTTTTATCGAGTCCGACGGCATCACCATTCGTAATCAATATGCACCGGAGTATCCCACCCAATACTCGAACGTTTCCTTTGGTTTGCGTTTTGATCCTGGGGTGACCGCGGAGCAGAGTTACTTCCCGGTTCCAACTCCCAATGCAACCAACGGCAGTGGCGGCCCATTCATTGAGAGCGCAACGCACAGTCCTGAATCGCCGAGCAATCACGAGGACATCATCGTCACGGCTCGCATCCTCAGCGCAGGTTCTGCGGTCACCAACGCCACCCTGACGACACGGGTCATGTATGCGGCAGAGACCACCGTCATCATGAATGACAGTGGCATCGCTCCTGACCTGCAAGCTGGCGACGACTTCTGGACCGGAAAGATCTCGGCAGCTTCTTCGTCGCCTGGCGAGATGGTGCGCTGGAACATCTCGGCGATCGACAACGGCAACCACTTGAGTGTCTCGCCGGCCCACTTGACATCGGAATCGGCCGAATACTTCGGCACCGTCATCAACAACCCTGCCGTCGACAGTGACCTGGCCACCATTCATTGGTTTGTACAGAACCCGGCGATGGCCAACACGACGACCGGCACGCGCTGTTCCGTGTGGCTCAACGGCGAGTTCTACGACAACCAGTATTGCCGCATTCGTGGCGGCAGCACCGCCAGCTACCAGAAGAAGAGCTACAAGATTGACTTCAACCCCGGTGAAAAGTTCCGCATGATTCCTGGTGTGGATCGCATGGAAGAGATCAACCTGAACTCGACCTGGTCGGACAAGGCGTACATTCGACAGCAACTCTGCTGGGAGACCTACGCGAACGTCGGCGCCACGGCTTCGCTGGCCGAAATGGTGCACCTGATGCAGAATGGTTCCTTCAAGGGCTTATACAACTTCATCGAACAAGTCGATGATGAGTATCTGGATCGCCGCGGCTTCGATGATGATGGCGCGCTGTACAAGATGTACAACTCGATGACCTCCTCGATCAACGGCGTGTCCAAGAAGACACGTACTTGGGAAGGCAATCAGGATCTGCTTGACCTGGTCAATGGCATACAGCAGCAAGGCAATAGCCTTGAGCGCTTCATGTTCGACAATATCGACCTGCCGGCGGTCATCAGTTATTTGGTCGGCACAGCACTGATCTGCGACAACGATCACATCGACAAGAACTACTACGTCTATCGCGATTCCGACGGCGACCAGGAATGGATGTTCCTGCCGTGGGATAAGGACCTGACTTTAGGGCGCAACTACACGCTTACCGGTGGTGTGCTGAACGATTCGATGTGGGCGAATATCGATCCACAATGTCACCCGAAGTATGGCGATCGCAACCATAAGAAGATCGACGGCTATTGGAACCGCTTGATCGATGCCTGTTATCGCGAACCGCGCGTGCTGGAGATGTATGTGCGCCGCCTGTGGACCGTAATGGAACAGGAGCTACAGGCTCCTGGCACGCCAGCTGGGCAGCTGAAGTTCGAGCAACGCGTTGAAGAGTTGCACTTACTGTTGGCAGATGAAGTGGCGCAAGACGTACAGGTCTGGGGCACGCCGAGTTGGGGTTCCTACATGAACTTCCAGTCCGCCTTGAACCAACTCACGCAGGATTATCTGGCACCACGCCGCGCGCACCTATTCCAGACGCATCTGCAGTCTGGCGTCATGCCAGGCCCACCAGCCTCCACGCCAGCCATGGTTTTGGGCAGCATGGAACCCGATCCAGCTTCCGGCGATGACGACGAGGAATGGCTTCAGCTTCTCAACCCCAGCAATGACGCGGTCGACATGAGTGGCTGGACTTTGACCGGCGGTATTGAGTTCACCTTCGCTCCTGGCACCGTTGTGCCGGCCAACGACGAGGTCTACCTGTCCGCCAAGATCAAGAGCTTTCGCAACCGCAGCACTTCGCCGAAAGGCAATGAAGGCAACTTCGTGGTCGGTCCGCATGATGGCAACCTGCGCGTTGGCGAAGAGTTGTTCCTGTGGAATGCCGATGGCGCCTTGATTACCTCGAACTCCGACGCCTTCACGCTCTACGCTAGCGACTTCCTCGCTGGTACCAGCGCGGTGGTCAGCGTTGCGGGAGCCACCCCGAACTCACCGGTGTTTATCGGTTGGAGCTCGGCTGGAGGCGGCCCGACCAACACTGCATGGGGTGTTGCGGACTTGAGTCAGCCAATCAGGGTATTGCCAAGCATGACGGCATCGGCAGCAGGAACGGCCTCGACGTCGGCGCCGCTTCCAGGCACCCTGTCGGGAGTTCAGATCTGGTTGCAGGCTTTGGATCCAGCGTCGGGCGAGATTTCCAACGGCGAGACACGCGTGATTCAGTAGGCTCTGCTACTGATTGCCGGCTCTGGCTGACCTAAGCTGTTCACTGCGTCCTTGAAGTCCACCATCCTTGCCTGCCTATGTGCAGTCCCCATAGTCTTCGTTGCGCGTGGTTGCACGATGCCGTCGGTGGAAACACAGGTCTTGGCTGCAGCCGGCAGTCCAACCCTTGAAGAGTTTCGGCTTCCAACTCGCAGCTGTGGCGACTTCTTCATCGTGGATGCTTTCATCGATGGCAGTGGCCCCTACCCGTTACTCATGGATACCGGCGCTGGCACGACCACGATCACGCCCAAGTTGTCTAAGCAAGCCGGAGTCTCTGATTGGATTGAGTCCTTTCAAATCGATCGCTTTCATGCCGATGGCCACATCCCCTGCCAGGTACAGGAACTGGATCACATCAGCCGCGTGCTGGGCATGGAGATTCAAGGAATCGTGGGTTATGGAGTTTTCGAAGGAGTGCTCCTGACTTATGACTATCCACAGCAACAGATCCGTGTCCAGAGGAGCAAGTTCTCTGATGCTGAGCTTGCGCAGGAGAATGTGGTGCCGACCAGTGATGGCTCGCGACCTTTCATTCGCGTTTCCACTCAGGGCCATTCGTTCACGGCTTTACTGGATACGGGTTCGAGCCGCAGCTTGACCTTCACCAAGTTGTCGCGTTTTGATTTTGAGGAAGCGCCGCGGCCGACGGGAGCAAGGATGCGTGTGAATGGCATGTTCCTGGTCAAGTCCGGCCGCCTTGATGGAGATTTGAAAGTTGGTCCTCTGCTGCTGCGCAAGCCGATCCTGCATGATTCGACCGGCGTGAATCTCATTGGCCAACAGGTCCTGCGCGATTTCGTCATCACCTTCGACCAAAGTAACCACTATGTGCGCTTTGAAAGCCCGAATGGTCAAGTGAGTACAGCGATCGAATCCCTGCCTCTCTATGGCACGGGAATCGTTTCCGCCCCACGCGAGGATCGTTTGATCGTGCGGCGGATCTTCGAGGGCACCGCTGCCGAAACTGCGGGGGTCCAAATGGATGATGAGATCCTTGCGATCGATGGTGTGGCAATCGCCGACCGCGGATGTGCACATCATGAATATTCGCCACAGCTCGGCCCTGAAATGGTCGAACTACTGATTGAGCGCAATGGCCAAGAGTTAACCCTGCGCTTCAAGACCGAAGTCTTGGTCTATTGAGGCCTGGCGCTAACACCCCAGCCTGCAAGCTCAGGCCCTCGCTATAGTCTTAGCATGACTTCCATATGGTCAAAGGCCGCAAGTATCGCCGCGGCCACACCAGCCTCGCGCAATCGTGCAGTCGATTTCCTGCGCGCGGTATCGATCATGGTGGTGGTCATCGGCCACTGGATGATGGCGTCACCGTGGCAAGATGCCAGCGGCAGCCACATGGGTCATATGCTGACTTGGGCACCGGTCACCCATTATGTGACTTGGGCTTTCCAGGTCATGCCGATCTTCTTCTTCGTCGGCGGTTATTCCAACGGCATAACCTGGGATGCCGCAGTCCGCGATGGCATTCCTTATCGCGAGTGGCTGTTCGCTCGCTTGCGGCGTCTCTTGAAGCCGGTGCTGGTGCTTGCTTGTTTTTGGCCCATCGCTGGCGTGATCGCCTTTCAAGCTGGCGTGCCGGCGATCTTCATTGAAGTGGGCTCAGAAGTCGCGTTGATTCCAATCTGGTTCCTAGCAGTCTATTCGCTGATGGTTGCCCTCGCCCCTGCGATGCGCCTGCTCTGGCATCGCTTTGGTTTGTTCTCTCTTTGGCTTCCTATCGGCTTGGCAATCGTTGGCGATCTGCTGTATTTCAATAGCAGCGTGCCATCTCTCGGTTGGCTCAACTACTTGACCTTGTGGTTGGCGGTGCATCAACTCGGTTTCGTATGGCTGGACCGCCGCATCAAGAACAACGCCATTCCGTGGTTGTGCTTCGTCGGTGGCGTCACCGCCTTGATCCTGATGACGACTTACGGCCCATGGCCAACCAGCATGATTGGTGTGCCGGGTGAAGAGATTAGTAACTCCACGCCACCGCACTTACCAATCCTGTTCTTGGCGTCTTTGCAGTTTGGTTTCGTAATTCTGATTGAGAAACGTTTGCAGAACTGGTTATCGCATGGGTCATGGTGGACCGGCACGGTGCTGATCTCTTCGATGATCATGACCCTGTTCCTTTGGCACAGCAGCGTGATGATGCTCAGTTACGGCGCCGGCTTCCTGTGGGAGTTCGGGCTGAATGAGTTGCCCGGCAACGGATCCTGGTGGTGGCGACATATCGTTTGGATTCTAGCCTTCTTGCTGTTGTTGCTGCCGATTGCCATGCTGTTGTCGCATTTTGAACGACCGCGTAAGAGCACGCGCCCGGCACCCGCCACATGGCGCTTACTCAGTGGGATCCTAGTCTGCGCCTTTGGCTTGGCCTTGCTGGCCCTGCATGGCGTAATGGAACAAGATGAATCCGGAATCGCTTGGTTGCGCGTGGCTACCCCTTTCGCCGGTGCAGCGTTGACAGGCTTGTTGGGTCGATAAAGTGCGTGAGGATTGCCTGCGGCAATGCCACAGCTCAACCGGGAAAGCTATCCCAAATCATTTGTGAGAATTCAATTTCATAATGGAGATAACCGTCCACGAGGGAATCGAATAGCCGTTGGACCTCCTGTGGATCGCCCGGCTCTTGATGCTGACGGAGAAGCTCCTCGAACGTCATGAAGAGGCGGAACACCTCGTTGCACTTCGCAAGGAAATGGCCAAGCTACCGGCGAGCGCCAGTCAAGAAGCGGATTACGACACCGACGATATCCCCTACATGTAGGGCGCTTCGCACGGCTTCGATCTCAGCGACACTTGCTGCTTATCTCGCGTGCCAAGCTGAGAAGGACTTCCGATAACGTTGGGTGGTACCACGGCATGGACAACATGTCGTTGGCAGTACCGCGGTAGAACATCACCGCGCTGACAGCATGAATGATGTCGTCAGCACGTGGTCCAAGGATCTGCGCACCAAGAATCTCGCCGCCATCAGCCGTGGCGACCAAGCGCATCACGCCATGGGCAACATCCATCGTGATGGCGCGGCCGGTCTTGGCGAAACGTGCCTCAGCCGCCACGGTCTCGATTCCCTCTGCCTGCGCCTGTTCTTCGGTCAGACCAACAGTCGCAAGGGGCGGATCGGTGAAAACCACCGACATGTGCAGTCGGCGTTCGACCGGTTCGACTTTGGCAACACCTGCTGCACCCTGGCCAGCTGCTACACCTTCCCAGTTGGCGACATGCAACAGCAAGCGCTCGCCCGACGCATCTCCAGCAACGAAAATCTTGGGATTGGTGGTTCGCATATCCGGCCCGGCTTTGACCTGGCGGCCTTCCAATTCCACACCGGCAAGATCAAGGCCAAGGTCATCCACCGCCGACCGACGCCCAGCGGCCAACAGTAGGTGTTGGGCCTGGACCATCTGCTCACCATCTGCGGTGTCGATCTTGACTGCGATGCCATCGCCGCTCTTCTCGATGGCGACTGGAGTGCCCGGAGCGTGGTTGGTGAAGTTCGGTTCATCGGCAAGAGCAAGTGCGATCTCTTCCACGACGGACTCCCCATAATCAGCAAACACCGGACGGCGGCTGATGAGCTCCACGCATGTGCCCATGCGCGAGAGGAACTGCGCCAGCTCTAATCCAATCGCGCCGCTGCCGATCACGGCGACGGATTCCGGAATCGTGGTCAGTGCCATGATGTCGTCGCTGGTCCAATAGGGCACATCTTCCAACCCGGGGAATGGCGGCGTTGAGATCACCGATCCAACTGCAATCACGGCACCCTTGGTGAAGCGATAGCTCTTGCCACCTGCCTCGACCGTATCGGGGCCAGTGAAACGAGCGCGTGCGTCTATGACTTCGTAGCCACCATTTTCAATGCCAGAGATCTTGGCGCGCTTGAAGCGTGCGACCTTCTCATCCTTATTTTGCATCACTGCAGCAAAGTCGGCAGCGAGCGTGCCATGCGCGACGCCAGGCGTGCGGTGATGTTCCGCTTCGTGGCGCAAGTGAGCTGCGTGCAACATGGTCTTGGTTGGCATGCAGCCGCGCAGGATGCACAAGCCGCCAAGTTCGCCATCGTTGAACATGGCGACGCGGGCGCCGGCCTGAACGGCGGCTTTCGCTGCTGCTGTGCCGGCTGTGCCGCCGCCGAGAATGAGTACGTCGTAATCTTGCATGGATGTGGGATTCAAGGGTGGTTCAAAGCCACACCTCTGGCACAAGCTTAGGGAATTCGCCCCAATGAGGAGGCGGCATGCCCTAGGCTCTTCGATCAGAGCGAATCATGAGAACCCTAAGCCCCCCTTTCTTTTCTAGCGCGGCAACGGCCGGCATCCTTGCACTGAGCCTTGCGATGCCAAGCTGTGGAAGCCCCATGCCGCACTACCCATCCGAAGCCTACACCCCCGCTGGGGAGCAAGCTCCTTTGAGCGAGTACGCCGGCAGGCGGGAGCGTTTGATGGACCTGATCGGTGACGGTGTCGCCGTGATCGCCGGTGCCACCGAACCGATGGCGTCGGTGCAGTTCTGGCAGAACAACGATTTCTTCTACTTCACTGGGGTCGAAGTCCCGGGCGCCTTCCTGGTCATTGATGGAGTTACGCGTGAAAGCGCGCTTTTTTATCACCTCTCTGAAGATGAAGCCAAAGACCGAGGCATTCCTCTTGGGTTGGTGCATGATCCTGCGGCCGCGACTGGCATGGAACAGATCGGAACGGTGGAAGAATTCGAACCCTACCTGTCCAGGCTCGCCGCCCGTACGCCACGGTTGTTCACCCCGCATTTCCCGCAAGAGCTGTCCCGCGTGACCAGTGCTACCGAGGAACATGCCGCCTGGAAACGCACCGTGACGGATAATCCCTGGGACGGGCGTCAGAATCGTCAGCAGCGCTTCGTGCAACGACTGCAAGAGAAGTACCCACAAGCGGAAGTCCTGGATTGTTCGCGCATGATTTGGGATCTTCGCAAGATCAAGTCAAAGGCCGAGGTCGCGCTGATTCGCAAGGCTGCTCAGATCGCGGTGGATGCGCATCTTGCGGTGATTCGTTCCACCCAACCAGGAGTGCAGGAGCAAGAGCTTGCCGCCCTATTCGAATTCATCTGCGGCAAGGGAGGTGCCCAAGCGCAAGCTTATGTCACGATCATCATGTCCGGCACGAACCACCCATACGGCCATTACCATCGTCATGACCGCACCCTGGAAAGCGGCGACTTCGTGATCCTCGATGCCGGCCCGGATTACTCCTACTACGACGCCGATGTCTCCACTTCCTTCCCGGTGAATGGCGTCTTCACGGATCACCAGCGGGAACTCTATGAGATTGCCGAAGAAATCCATCAGGTCTGCTTGGCTGGTTATCAACCTGGCCGCACCTTGCGTGAAGTCGGCGCCGACGTCGCCGCTTTCCTGACCGCAAAGGGGCTTGATCCTGCGGACAAACGCTTCCGCTACGCCGCAAGCTGGGGTGGCTACAACCATCCCATTGGCATGGCCACGCACGACGTCATGAGAAGTATCACGGGCCCAGATGAGCCTCTAGAGCCCGGCTTCGTGTTCGCCTGCGATATCAACATTCCACTGGATGAGGACTTCGGGATTCGAATTGAAGACACCGTGGTCATCACGGAAGATGGCTGTGAAGTACTGTCAGCAGGCCTTCCACGGACAATCGCCGAAATTGAATCGCTGATGAAAGAGAAAGGGTTGCTGCAAAGGATGGACGGAAAATGAAACGGAATCACTTGATGAAGACCATTCGCCAAGCGTTACGAACACCGCTGATTGTTCTTGGCATCGCTGCCTCCCCCCTCTCTTCGGGAGCGTTGTTCGCGCAGCAGGTCGATATCTATGAACGCCCATTCCAGATCGAGCCAAGCCACGACTTTGATGTACAACATTACAAAGTGACCCTGGCATTCGACCTTGAGGCCAAGACTTTCCAAGGCGAAAACCAAATCACCGTGCTTGCCTTGCGCGATGGTTGGAAGAAGTGCCAGCTGCATGCCTTGGACCTGAAAGTAAGTTCGGTGTTGGATTCCGACGGCAACGTGTTGACCTTTCGCCAGGCTGATGGTTTGCTTGATATCGAATTGGCCAAAGCCTATGACTTCGGCGACAAGGTGGAGTTCACGGTGGCCTATCAAGGCAGTGATCCACCGCGCGGCCTGTACTTCGATGAGGAAGCCGCCGACCACCCACAGATGGTCTCGACGGACTCCTTCCCGAACAATGCGCGGCGCTGGATTCCCTGCTACGACTACCCGCATGACAAGGTCACTCAGGAAATGATCGTCACGGCTCCGATCGGCAACAAGATTCTGTCGAATGGCCGACTGGTGTCTTCAAGGGACAACGAAGGTGCTGGCATCACCACATGGCATTGGCTGCAAGAAGAATCCCACGCGACCTACCTCTTCATGCTCGCAATCGGTCCCTTCACGGTCATCGAAGATGCCTATGGCGAGATCCCGGTCAACTACTGGGTCTACCCAGATGCGGCCGAAGACGCGCAATGGATCTTCAAGAAGACTCCCGATATGCTCGACTTCTACAGCGAGCTCTTCGACTTCCCCTATCCATGGGCGAAGTATGACCAAGTAACGACTCCACACGTCGGCGGCGGCGCGGAGGCTACATCGGCAACGGTGCTTGGCCAGAATGTGATTCACGATTTGCGCGCCGAGCAGGATTTTTCATGGGAGTGGATCATTGCCCATGAAGTGGCGCATCATTGGTGGGGTGATGTGATCACGCTGCGCGAATGGTCCCACACTTGGTTGCATGAGAGTTTCGCTACCTACTCCGATTACCTCTACACCGATCATGAACGCGGCTCTGAGGAAGGGGCTTGGGATCTGAAGGGCAAGAAAGAGGCTTATCTTCAAGAGGCGCTCAATCGCTATGCGCGGCCGATCGTCTTCCATCGCTACGAACAGCCCGTCGACAACTTTGACAGCCACACCTATCCCAAGGGTGCGGCGGTCCTGCATATGCTGCGCTTCGTCTTAGGCGACGACGCATTCTTCGCCGCCCTTTCTCAGTTCTTGAATACCCACGCCTTCCAGGTGGTCGATACTCATGACTTCATGAACACCGTGAAGGATGCCACGGGCCAGAACCTGGATTGGTTCTTTGAGCAGTTCCTCTTCAAACCAGGCCACCCGGTCTTTGATGTGAGCAGCAGTTGGGATCCCGATCAAGGAAGCCTGCACCTGCGCATTGCGCAAGTTCAGGACACGTCAACCGGCGTGCCGATCTATCGGATTCCAGTCGACATTGCGCTGGTCACAAAAGACGGCAAGCAGGTCGAAAGGATTTGGCTCGACCAACAGGAACATGATTTCCATTACCAGCTTCAGGAACGCCCGCTTTTGGTGCGCTTTGATGAAGGCAACCATCTACTCAAGCAGTGGTCCTACAAGAAGGAGCTTGCAGAACTCCTCTACCAAGCGCAATACGACGACGTCATCGGGCGCGCCTGGGCGATGCGGGAGTTGGCAAGCCAGCGCGGTAATGCAAAGGTCGTTTCCTTCCTGATCGAAAGAAGTCTCCATGACTCCTTTTGGGCAGTGCGACGCGCAGCCGTTGAAGCCCTGCATTCCTTGGACCCCGACCATCAAGATGAGCATTTCATCGCGCTTTTGGCCGACGCAAACTCCAAGGTTCGTGTCGCTGCCCTAGGCGCGCTCGCAAGTTCCAAAGACAGCAAGCACCTTGCTCTCTTCCGCTCCCGCTTTGAACAAGATGATAGTTATCTAGCTCAAGCGGAAGCCTTACGAGGTATCGGCAAGGTCGGAAGTCAGGATGACCTGGACTTTCTCAAAGCTGCCGCTGCCATGCCATCGCCTCACGGAGTTTTGCAACAAGCTGCCAATCAAGCGATACGCGAGATTGGCACTCGTTGACGAGAAGGCATGGCCGAAAACCTGGCTACAGAATGATTCTGAGCGCCATGGCAGCGGAACTGTATTCCGGCAGCTGACCTGGCTGGTTGGCAATCGCGGCAAAGTAGTACGTGCGACCAACAAGTCCTGCTGGAATGCCCGCCGGTATCGTCATGCTTGCGCTTGCATGGCCCGCTGCATCAAGGGTGCCGTGCATGCCACTAGTGCCCGGCACTGGATAGTTCCCGAAGAAGGTATCCAACACCAAACTGTCTCGAGTCAGTGGAATGGCTACGCCGTAAGTCACAGGCCCCATGCCAGTTTGCGAGATCAAAATCTTGTACTGATCAAGCCCAGCAGCAGGGAAAGTCAGATCGTAATTAATGGTGCCGCCGGCCGATGCTGAAACCGCACCTGTGCTTGGGATCAGGTAAGGGTTGAAGGCGTAGGTGTAGACCGAACCAATCGAGGCTTGGCCGCCGCACTTGCGCGGGACTAGCAATGGGCAGGCGCCAGCGGGGGTGTTATAGGCTCGGCCTGAGATGGAATTATGAAGTTTCGATGTCACTATTGTCGCACATTCCAGACCTCGAAACCCCTAACCCACTTATGAATAAACACTTAGGGATGTCGCAACCGATTAATGCGACATCCCTGAATTCAAACCTTTGAATGCAGGTGCCACATGGGAAACCTCTCGGGAAATCAGTCTAAAGCACCTGCCGATTGGATGCCAGACAAGCCTGGATATCCACTGCCTGGATGGAGGTCCAGCAATGTTGTGACCGTGCGTTGAAGCTCAGGGAAACCATTCCGCTCGGATCCGCTTGGACCACGGCACCGATGGTCGGATTGAGCACACCCAAGATTAAGCCATTGCAACAGCCGCCGATGTTCCGGAAGATGCCATGGCTTCCATAGATGATGGCGACATTCCCTCCTGGAGTGGCATTGGAGACTGTCAACTGAACCGGACCTGGGCAGGTACCGAACTTGGCTAGATTTGGATAGGTGTTGCGGTCGTTGACAAAGACGTCGTAGGCGAAGTTGGTGTCTCCCAAAACCAAATGGGCCGAAAAGTCATCGAAGGCAACAACGCTGCCGTCTGAAGAAATCGCAGCGTGGAAACTTTGAAAACTGCCCTGAGTGGTAGCCTTGGAGTAGGCCATGTTCGTCGTCAATCCAAGAAGCCTGTCGTGAAGGAAAACGTCCGAAGAAGAATTTAAGTCTTCTGTGATGAGGTCGGTGGCATAGCTGTCGAAAGCTACGAACAGGCCATCGTCGGAGATAGTGCCACGCCCACTCCAGCCACCTCCAGCCACTCCCTGACTATTCACACTCACACGCGTGGTCATCGACGTCGCTCGGTCGTGGGTGTAAACATCCGCCATGCCGTTGCGATCGCCGGGCACAAGCGTCGTGGAGTCATTGGTGAAGACCACGATGGTGCCATCAGCTGAAAGCCCTGGATCCCCAGAATATCCGTCAGCTTGCGCGCCACCGGACTTTAGACTTACGCGATTGGTTTGGCCGGTTGCAGGCTCATGGACGAAAATATCATAATTACCATTGGTGTCGTTCGCCACGAGGTTGGAGGCGTCACTGGCAAAGCCGATGGTGGTTCCGTCAGCGGAGATGACGGGTTGCCCCGAACTGTGGTTTGCTTCTGTACCAGAGGAATCGACACTGACTCGTGAGGTGTTGCCGGTCTGTCGGTCATGCAGGAAAACATCATTGATTCCATTGGTGTCGCCAGAAACTAAATTGGAGGAGTTGCTCGCGAAAACGACATAACGGCCATCACCGGATATCGCACATTCCGAAGAGGAACTATTTCCTTGGGCGCCACTGGATGAAACACTCACACGGGTAGTGATCCCGCTCAATCGATCATGTGCGAAAATATCGGCTAGGCCATTGGTGTCATTCGCCACTAGGTTTGAGGCATAACTGTGGAAGACAATGATTTGGCCATCTGCTGACATATCTGGTTTGCGTGAATCACCGTTTGCTTCTGCACCGGTGGAATCGAGGCTGACGCGAACCGGTGTGCCAGTATTTCGATTCACGAAGAATACGTCGGTGTAGCCATTCGTGTCTCCACTGATGAGGTTGGACGCATCGCTCTCAAAAACAACAAGTTGTCCATTGGCAGACAGAGCAGGGAAAGTGCTGCTCCCATTTCCGCTGTGACCAGAGGATCTTTCACTCACACGGTCTACGCCTTGAGCGGAAAGGTGACCTTCAAGACCCCCAAGCACAGCAAGGAGATAGAGAGATGCCGACAAGAAGTTATTCATGAACTTCCACTCTAACAAAAAAAGTGGAAATGGTGTAAAGCCAAGACTTGCCTAATCCAGCTTGCCGGGGCCATTCGTAGAATGCGTGCTAGGTTACCGAATGTCGTATTTCCCTCAAATAGCTCTCTTCCTTGCACTCACGACTTCATCTGCTACGGCGCAGAACTTGGTCGTCAACGGCGATGCTGAAGCCATCCAAGGTGGCAACGGCACGACGATTATTCCACCACCTGGCTGGGTTGTGACGGGTGGATTTACAACCGTTCGACGTTTCCCCATCTGTTCCTTCATGACCCTGTTTTCTTCGAGAAGATACTCGATGACCTCCCGCTGATGTCGGGTTACCCAACCAGAGACGCTTAGAATCAAGACTTGAAGAGGGAAAAGCTCGGCCCGCATGAGCCATTATCGGCAGATGCAAGATGCTTCAATCGCATTACTTACACGTCGGCCAAATATTGGCACCATACGTGACTCCTTCCGAGGGCAACATCTTGATAAAAGAAAAGACCTAGAAACCGTGATGGTTACTAGGTCTTCTCCGTGATGTGGTAGCGGGGGTAGGATTCGAACCTACGACCTCCGGGTTATGAGCCCGACGAGCTGCCAGCTGCTCCACCCCGCGATTCAGGCCGAAAAGTTTAACTCTGCCGCGGAAGGAGTCAAGCTTCGTAAGCAGCAAATCCAAACAGGGCTCGGACAGGCCGGAAAGCCGATATCAGTCTCCTTAGAGCTGGGTGGAGCCAACCACCATCTTCGACGTTTCCTGGTCGCCGTCGCCAGCTGGTGGCACTTGGTCAGCATTGTCGGTCACAGGAGTCTCAGGCACCGGAGTTTCCTCTACTGGAGCTGGCTCTGGGTCTGGATAGGATTTCTTAACCTGGGTGTAATAGGTAAAGAACTCGAACTCAGCAATCACTGTGGCTTCCGATTCCGGGCCAGCAGCTTCCAGCAGCACCTCAACCTTGGCTTTGTATTTCTCGAACAAGGGGCGCCCTTCTTCGATTAGCTGCAAAGCTGCAGCACTATGCAGGGTGCGTAAACCAAGTTGCCATTTGTCATGCTCCGGGAAGTCCAGATGATCCACCAACAAATGCATCACAGTGATGGCCTCGGCGACCTCGCCACGATCCAGTTGCACACGAACCAGATAATGCGGCCATTCTAGGGAAGTCGGCTCTGCTTCCATGCGCTCGCGCAGGCGCACAGCAGCATCCGCGGCGTAGGCACTGTTGCCATTCTGCGAACCGCTCTCGATGAGGTACTGAGAGACCGCGCGCGCATAACGCACATCCATCTGGGTCTTCTGCTCCGGAGTCAGTCCTTCGGTCTGGAAGTTGAAGACTACGCGGAAGGCCATCTCCCGCTGGCCGCTGGCTTCGAAATGATCCAGCACACGATTGCAGGTGGCGAAATCGTTGGCAATCTGTGCAATCAAAGCACTGCCGTAGGGATCGATCAACGCAGTCGCTGGCTGGAAGGCCAACAAGGCTTCGAGGACCTCGGGGCTGGACTTGCTACCCAACAGGATCAGCATACGCTTTTGCAGGAACTCCTCTTCCTCTACGGGCAAACGCGAAGCCAACAGTCGTTCCCAACCACTCATGTTCAACAGCCCAAGGCTCTCGATCGCCTGACGACGCATCTGAGTCTCAGGGTCGGCGAGCAACTGCGGCAACAACTTCTGCAAGGTCTCAGTATTCGCAATCCGTTTCGAGATCGTGGTCATGGCCACTAAGGACTCTTCACGATCTAAAGATGCTGCATCAAGATTGACGACGATCGCCCCTAGTACCGGCAAGAAGGACTCCCCCGCCAAGGTGCCGATGGCGCTGTGGATCTGGGTGCGCACGTCTTGGTTGGTTTCGACTTCAAGCGCTAACTCCAAGCGGTGAAGCACGTCTTCGTCGACGTTGCTACCGCTATCCAGGTACAAGAAACTCAAACTGGCCCACAGCGCAGTGCGGACCTTCACACTGCCAGCTGGGCCTTCATAATCAGCCGGATAAACCCCATTCAGGGCATCGAGCACGCCTTTTTGTGCCACTCCGCTGGGTTGAATCTGCTTCAGCAAGCGTGCCGCGGGCTGCTTTTCACTAGCATGGCCGAACTTCAAGGCGCGCAGGATTGGACTCAGGGCTTCTTGGCCACTCAACAAGCGCGGCACCAACTCCAGCAGGGCTTTGCGTTGCTCTAACAGGTTTTCCGACGCCAACGCATCTTGGAAAGCGGTGGAGATTTCCTGTTGGGTAGCCTCTGGAGAAGCATCGAAATCGTAGACCTTCAAGGCTGCAAGAGCCAAGGTGCGAATCTCGGGCAACTCATGACGCAAGCCCCGCAAAATGTTGACATGATCGGTGCTGTTATTGAGCTGGGTGCGCCAAGTACTCAACTCCCGCTCATTGCTGGCTGCAAGCGCGCGCTCCAACCAAATCTCGCGGCCGAGATCCTTGGAGTTACTCCACCAGATCTCAAACTCAGCCAGGTTCGCGAAGGACTTGCCGGTCAACTTCCACAAGGCATGGCGGGCGTCGGCAGCGAAATTGGTGCGATCCAAGAACTGCGACACGCCTTCGATCAAGGCGATGTCGGAAGACTTCAACGCGCTGGAGCTTCGTAGGGCGCCGCGGACCAAATCCCTGTTGGCGGGCAGTGGCTGCAGCAAGCTCTCGATCAGGCGAGTCTCCAACAGCTCCCAGTCTTGATCCAGCTTGCGGTAGATCGGCATCAGGTCCACATTCAACAGACCTGCGCCATCGGCTTCTAATAGGAAAGGCAGTTGTTGATCTGCTGGCAAGGTCTGCAAGCGGCGCAGCACCATTTCGATGGCGGCATTACGAGCCGTTGCTTCTTGATTCGAATCCTGTGAGAGACTCCAAGCCTCTATCACGGCGGGTTCGGCGGCCAGAGCTTCGGGCAAATCGGGCCCACCGGCCTGAAGGCACAATAGTGGGAAGCTCAGCAGCAGGGCAAACACGTTCTTAGTCTAACAATTGAATCTGTAGTTTCATCGGGTTCCGACGGGGAATAACTTCAGTACGGAGTTTGTTGCCAGACGTTCGACGCTTTCTGCGATCCGTCCGCTGTTTTTCAGCTTCACGACAGCACATTTTGTGTAACCGGCCATGCGACGCTCCAAAAGCTGCTCGATTTCCTGCTCCAGAGGCAAACCGGTCAAGGCCGGGCGCGGCGCCTTCTGCTGACGCTCCAATAGGATTTCAGCGGGGCAATCGAGGAAAACCACCCGTGGCGCCAGTTTCAGGCTCTGAACCGACTGTTCGCGCTCCACCGCCCCACCACCCAAAGCCACGACATGACGTGGTAAGGAAAGCAACTCGGGAAGTAGCGCGGCCTCGGCATTGCGGAAGCCCAGAGGGTCGCTGGCAATCCAATCGGCGATGCTGCGTTGATGACGCTTTTCAAGTTCATCGTCAGCATCAACAAACTGCCAACCGAGTTCCACTGCCAATGCGCGACCAAGACTGGACTTGCCACAGGCACGCGCGCCGATCAAGACCACTGGGCTGTGCTGCTCGAGTTCTTCTTGCAAGGTGTCATTCAAGGTGGCGAAATCGCTATCGATTGCAGCAGCGGTGCTGAGCTGCGCCAACATCTGACGAATCAACATATGCGTGCCTTGTAGGCAAATCGCTCCAGCTTGCGCGGCCGACGCGAGCCATTCGGTCTGTAGCGGCTGGTAAACCATGTCCAAGACGATGGCACCTGCACCCGGGCTTTGACCGGGTGTGGGACTGCCTGGGTGGAACAAGCTACCAAGTGAAGTTGCCTGAATGATTGCGCTGAAGTCGGCCAGCTCTACCTTGGCAAGGTCGATCGCGGTAAGAAGAGCCGTTGTACCTGGCTCCATCGATGCTTGGCAGTCTTGTTGCAACTGCAGGACTTGCTCAAGCCGACGCGCCGCCACCGTGATTTGATAACCACGGCGCATGGCTTCCATGGCCACACCGCGTGCCGCCCCACCCGCTCCAAGGATCAGCAGACTGCCTTCTTTTCGAAAGCCGGCGGCCAGCAAACTATCCAAGGCTCCGGCGCCGTCGGTGTTATTGCCCAACCATGAGTCAGATTGGCGCATCAAGAAGTTGGCGGCTCCGCCAGCAACTGCATTGTGCGAGGCCTCAGCAGCAGCTTGTTTCCACGGGGCTGTGACCGACAAGGCCTGCACGCCACGCGCTGCAGCCAACTCGAAGAATCTTTGTGGCTCGGCAACCGGAAAACGCAGATAGACGGCATCGCTGCCACTAGCTTGGAGAGCATCGTTCCATAGCAAGGGGCTCATACTGTGCTCGACCGGATTGCCCATCACTCCATAGACCTTGGTCTTGGTGCCGGCATCATGCGGCACTAACTCCAGAAGGCTCTGGTAATCCCATTGGCCAGGGGCGGTCTGTGCTCCGGGCCAGCAGCTGTATATCCACGGTGCTCCTGCCAGGAGCGACATAACGCGCGCAGCAGAACTGCCCGGCCCTTGTGCGAAGGCAAGCAGGGTGCAACTGTCCGCGCATTGCTGCTGCAGGGTGACGGCTTCCAAGGCCTGTTCGGCATAGTCGGCCCACACCACCAGCTTGACCAAGCCTCCACTACCAGCTTGCTGCCGAGCTTTGTTACGGAGTTCAGCCAAGTCAACCTGAGCAGGTGAGGTGCTTTGCTGTGGCGCTGCTGCCGGGTAACTCTGGCCTGACTGTTGATGCCAAGAGACGATGCGCTTCACTCCAACCGGCAAGGCCAGTGCAGCACTATCGATTGGCAAATCAATGTAAGTAAAACCACATGCAGCGACGCTGTGCAAAAGTTGACAACGCTGTGCATGATTGCCCTCAAAACAGCCACCCTCACTCTTGAGCAAAATGGCCGCGATGAATTGCAACTGCGGAAAGTCCACCATCAAGGCGGTCAAGTCCAATGACGCTGGCAGTAAGTCCAAGCGCAGCTCCACCCAACCGACGGTGCCGTGCAATTGTTGCAACTGATCACGCAGTTGTTGCTCATCGCGCACCATCAGCGAAACCAGGATTCGATTCGCTATCGAAGTCATGAGGCTGGCAACCCTTTGGCCAAAGCGCGTAACTGCGCCTCCTTGTCGGAATCCAACCGCCCACTTGCCGCGGCCAAATCGATGACCGCAAGCAGAGAACCACGATAACGCTCGGCTTGCTGGGCAGAGAGAGCATTCAAGTGAGCCTCCACCGTGCCGACGTCGCCGCGCACCACTGGCCCGGTGAGGGCTTCGATTCCGCCCTTCTCTAAGGTTGCGCTAATAGCGCGTTGACTCATGGCGTGAATCAAGGTGGTGGTTTCATCGCCCAAAGCTGGCTGCAGAAGTTCTTGCGCCCAGGCGGTGATGGCGGTGATGTGATTGGCCAGTAACGACAAGCCAAGGTGATAGCTGGCGCGGTCCTGATTCGCAGGTAGACGCTTCAAACGTGCATGCCAGCAAGCCACGGAGGCACTGACTTGTTTGTGATGCTGGTCGGCGCAATCCATCATGACTGCACTGTCGCCGAGCTGCTGCACGTCACTACGGGCCGATTCACTGAAGGCCATCAGCGGATGTAATGCGGCGGTTGCCGCTGCGGTGGCTTGTAGAGGCGCCAAGATCTCGGCGCCGAAGGCTCCACTTAAATGCGCGACTACCGCTTGCTTGACCAAGTCATGTTCGACGCATTGTTGCACGACTGCTTGTAGTTCCTGGTCGGCTACGGCGAGCAGGATAAGGTCAAAGGGCGGGCCTTCTAGTGGCCACTCAAGCAAGGCCGCGATTTGGTTGTTCATGGTCCATTGCTGCCATTCACCCGATCTACGTCCGAGTAGCTGCACCGTGGCGCCACCCTGTTCGTGGGCCAATGCCAGACACTTGCCCACGCGTCCGGGGCCGATCACCAATACGCGCTTACTCATGCTTCTTGTCCTGGCATGGGCAATGGATTCGGTTTGCGCAACACAGCCCCTTGCTGCAACGGTGCCACGAAGACATGTTTACAGATCGACCTTGTTTGAGTGGCGCAGTTTTCGGCGGCTTGGTGATTCCTGAAGTAGGCAAAGTGTGCGCCACCGGAACCGCTCAGATGGAAATCCGCGGCGGCGTCGAGCATGTCGTGGAAGGCTGCAAGTTCGGGGTAGGCTGCCTGGGCTGCTTCGACTAATTCGTTTGGTTGCGGCGCTTCCGACAAGTCAAGCTTGGAGTCAGCCTCTGCTGGGACTGCGTCTTCCATGGGTGCTGCATGCAACTTTGAGAATACGCGCGCTGTGTTGACCGAGAAATCGGGCACCGCCAAAACCACCCATCCTTGCGGGGCCTGGTCGCTGGCCAACAACTGTTCACCGCGTCCGCCAAGCAGGACCGCAGAATGCTGTTGCAGGAAGAAAGGTAAGTCACTGCCAATGGACAGAGCCAATGCCGATAGGTCAGGAATAGCGCTGCCGTTACCAATGGCTTCCAATAGCAACAAGGCTGCAGCAGCGTTGCCAGAACCACCGCCAAGACCGGCGCCGGCAGGAATGTTCTTGATCAGAGACCAAGTCACGGCCGGGGCTTCTCCACCTGCAGCACGCCAAGCTTGTTCGGCACGCAACACGAGATTGGAACCATCCACGGGCAAGCCTTCGGCAGCAGGGCCTGTGATGCACAGCGGTGGCTCGGCGGTATGGGCTGGCTCGCGCAAATGGCAATAAAGCTCATCGTACAAGGCAGCGGCCAAGAACCAGGAACGCAACTCATGAAAGCCGTCCTCGCGACGGCCGAGGACTTCCAAGGTCCAGTTGAGTTTCGCTGGACTGCGCAACATGAATCCTTGGTTTGAGCTGTTTGACATGGGTTGGCTTAGGGGTTGCCTAAGAGCAGATTATCAAGCAGATGCACACCTTCCAAACGTGCGGCAATCAAGGCGCGCCAAGCATGGCCACGTGAGGTACTGGAGGTCTGTGCGGACTGGAAGGTGACTTCGTCGATGACGTCGGCGTAAGCTAACACTGCAGGCGAATCTTCGAAGAAGGTACGCATGGTGGCCTCGAGCTTGCGCGGATCGCGGTCGCCGGCTTGAAATTCGGCAACCGCAGCAGTCAATGCTTGATGTAGGACCAAAGCCTGTTGGCGGGCGACTTTGGAAAGGCGCGCGTTGCGCGATGAGAAGGCTAGACCGTCGTCTTCGCGCAAAGTTGGGCAGGCTTGAACGGTCAGCGGTAAATCCAAGTCGCGCGTCATGCGCTGAACCAGAAACAACTGCTGGGCATCCTTTTGCCCGAAGTAAGCCGTGGTGGGCCGACAACGTTGAAACAGCTTTAACACCACCGTGAGTACACCAGCAAAATGCCCCGGGCGAGCGGCGCCTTCGAACTGCACCGCACTATCCCCTGGATCAACGCTGGTGGCGAATCCGCTTGGGTACATGTCGTCCGGTGTAGGAAGATAAACCGCATCGACCTTCAAGTTCTCAAGCATGGCCAGATCCTGCTCCATGGTGCGCGGATAAGCCTTCAGGTCATCGGTGCGTTCGAACTGCAGCGGGTTGATGAACACCGACGCCACCACTTGATCACATTCAGGCCGCGCCGTGTCGAACAAGGTGGCATGGGCCTTATGCAAGGCGCCCATCGTGGGAATCAGACCAACTGTCTCTTCAGGAGAAAATTGCCGACGCCAAGCCTGCAGCTCAGCATTGTTGTTTAGCAATTCCATCTTAATCGTTCATCATTTGCGCCAAGCGCTGATGTGCGGTGCTGCCACCCGCGAGTGGCAGCTTGGGCGCGAGTTCCGCCAAGGGTTCGAGCACGAAGCGCCGTTGCTCCATGCGTGGGTGTGGCAATTGCAAATCGGCGGAAGCCATCTGCACGCTGCCGTACATCAACAAGTCGATGTCGATGGTGCGCGGACCATTATGTTCCTGGCGTACGCGGCCCAAGCGCGCTTCGATCATCAACATATGACGCAGCAGGTGTTTGGGCGACAAGCTGGTCTCGCAACGCAACACCGCATTGACGTAGTCCGGCTGCTGCGGACCACCCACTGGAGGGGTGCAGCGGAAATTGCTCAATCGCAGTGAATCCACCTCTGGGATGGCGTACAAGGCATCTGCGGCGCGGCGCAAATTGCCGACGCGATCGCCAAGGTTGGACCCCAAGCCCAGGAAAACTACGGACATGATTTGCTAGTGAGAGTTGGGCGGGACTTGCGTTTTTCGGAACATCGAAGGTAGGTCGCGGATCAACGGCACGAACACGAACAAGCCAGCCATGAAGACCATCGCCAGTTCTGGCTCCAGGAACAGCAAGGCGAACAGCACCACGAACTTTGCGAGTGTCTTCACCGGTCGACGCGAGCGCGTCATCCAAGCGAAGAAGTGCGGGTAAGGAACGCGCGACACCATCAGCAAGCCAAGCCCCATCAACAGGAATGGAATCATGACCAAGGACCAATACTGCAAACCATAGAGAACATGTTCATCAAGGGTGAAGATCTTGATGTCTTCCACACCAAAGAAGAACAGCACCAAAGCAATCGGCAAGGCGGCTGCACCCGGCGACGGCAGGCCAATGAAGTGGGCATGGTCGGTGGTGAGATCTTCCGATTCATGATCCACGTTGAAGCGCGCCAAACGGAGCACCGCGCAGCAGGAGAAGATCACCGGAGCGATGATCATCAGGCGTGGGTGCATGTTGATATCCAGCCCCGGCCCCATCACGCGCAGCAAGGAGATTGACAAAATGCCAGGAGCCACGCCAAAGGTGACGGCGTCGGCCAGGCTGTCGAGCTGAGCACCCAAGGGACTAGCGCTGCCCGTAATACGGGCCAACTTGCCATCGACCGCATCTAAGAGGTTTGCAAGGACCAGGTATAACCCACCTTCGTAAAGTCGTTTAGGGTCATTTTCCAGCACAGCCGTAACGCACAGCAGCATCGCAATCACCCCACAGGCAAGATTGCCAAGGGTGACCAAGTTCTGCGGCGATAAGACTTGGGGAGGACGGGGCTCCGAATCCATAGGAAGATTCTATCCTGGAACGCCCAAGGCCGTACTGGCCACAAAAACCAACATGCGCATTACCCTCCCCATCCTCCTCCTTTCCCTTGCGGTGCCGCTTTCTCCGGCGCTGGCTCAGGAAACCGAAAGCGTTACCGTTGCCGAATCCCTGACTGGCCTCCCCGCCCAGGATTCGATCGTCGATGCGATTTACGCCACCACCGATGACGAGATGCAGGTCGAGGAAATCCTCACCGAGCTTGTTGAAGGCATCGGTCCGCGCTTGACTGGCTCGCAGAATTTGACCGAAGCCGGCGAATGGGCGATGGCTAAGTTCAAGAGCTTTGGCATCGAGAATGTGCGCATGGAAGAATGGGGAACATTCCCGGTCGGCTTCGATCGCCGTTTCGCCAGTGGCCACATCACTTGGCCAATCAAGGAAGAATTGGTTTTCAACACGCGTTCCTGGACGCCCGGAACCGACGGCCCACAACGTGGCGCTGCAGTTCTTGCTCCTACCAACGATGAGGAGCTCGAAGCCCTGAAGGGTCATTTGAAAGGAGCATGGGTGATTGCCACTTCCGGCACCTACTCGCCACGCTTCGGTAGCGGCCAAGATGAGCTGCGCGATCGCTTCGGCGCCATGTGTGATGAAGAAGGAATCTACGGCGTGATTCGCCCTAGCGGCAAGAATGGCCTGCTGCGTACTTCCGGCAACTACCGGCTTGAATACGACAACTTGCCAACCCGCGTTTCCATCCTGCTGTTCCGTGACCAGTTCACCACCATCTACGATTTCCTCAAGAATGGTGAGCGTGTCGAGCTGGAGTTCGATATTGATCAAAGCTTCAAGGAAGGCCCTATTCCGCAATACAACGTGATCGCGGAGATTCCAGGCACCGACCTAGCAGACGAATTGATCATCTTCGGTGGGCACCTTGATTCGTGGGATGGCGCAGGTGGCGCGCAGGACAATGGCACCGGCACTTCCACCACCTTAGAAGCAGCACGCTTGTTGATGAAGGCCATGACCGAGCAAGGCGTTCAGCCACGTCGCACCATCCGCTTCATGTTGTGGGGTGGTGAAGAGCAAGGCCTTCTTGGCTCGCGCGCTTACATCCGCCAGCACCCTGAAGAGAACGATCGCATCTCTGCAGTCTTGGTCCATGACGGTGGCACCAACGCATGTTCAGGCATTCGCACTACACCGAACATGATGCCTTTGTTCGAAGAAGCCTTCGCACCCATTGTCGCGCACACCGCCGACGCCGAAGACGACAACCTGCGTTTCCGCCTAGTCAGCGCAGCACGTCTTCCACGTGGTGTCGGTAGTGACCACGACTCTTACCTGAGCGCCAACGTGCCAGGCTTCTTCTGGGAGCAGTTCGGTTCCGCCAACTACTCCTATGTGCACCACACCCAGCATGACTGGATTCCGCAAGTCGTTCAGGCTTACCAGCGTGGAACTGCGCGCGTGGTGGCTTCGGCTGCTTGGCGCCTATCCAACATGAACCAGGCCGTGCCTCGCGACGACATGGGACAGCGCCAGCAGCGCCAACAGCGTGATCCGAATGCCAAGCGCGTCGGCGTTTATCTCGGCGAAGGCATGCTGATCAACGACCTGGTCAGCAATGGCTTGGCTGCCAAGGCCGGCATGGCCAAAGGTGATGTGATCATCAGTGTCGACGGCAAGAAGATCACAAACCAGGGTGAGCTCGGCAGGACCTTGAAGGGCCTAAAGAAGGATTCCGCCAAGATCGTCTGGAAGCGCGGCGACAAGCTGATGGCTGCAACCTTCGATTGGAAGGCTAAGACCGCAGTCACCACCGAGCCGTAATCGGCTCTTGCCCCTGGCTCAGGCTGGGAGCGTTGTTCAAGAGGCTCTGATCTCCTCTGATGAGGTAATCAGAGCTTCCTTTGTTCTGGGAGTCCGGGCTTAACCTAGGCTCCAGGACCGGCGTGGCCGGTCGCATCCACATATCCCTTGTAGCCGCCGTAATAGGTGGTGGCCTCAGAGGCATCGATTTCCAATACGTGAGTCGCAAGAGACTCCAGGAAGTGGCGGTCGTGACTCACGAAGATGATCGTGCCCTGGTAGTTGGCTAAGGCTTCCAACAAGGCCTGCTTGGACTCTACATCAAGGTGGTTAGTTGGTTCGTCCAAGACCAGGAAGTTCGGCGGGTTGTAGAGCATGCGTGCCAATACCAAACGCGCCTTTTCACCACCGGACAGCACCGAGGTGCGCTTCTCCAAGTCATCTGGATCGAAGCCGAAACATGCTAGACAAGAGCGCAGATGGCCAATACTTGCCGTTGGGAATTCAGCCGTCATGATGTCGATGACCGATGCCTCTGGGTGGAGCAGATCGGTGGTGTGCTGAGCGAAGTATCCAGTGCTCAACGAGGCACCGCGTTTGCACACGCCATCATCCGCATCCAAGTCCCCCATGATGATCTTCAACAGGGTGGACTTACCGGCACCGTTGACTCCCAATACGGCCCAACGCTCGGTCCGGCGTAGATGTAGATCCAAATCCACGTACACCAAGTTTTCTCCAAAGCACTTATCCAGGCCTTCCGCCACGAACACATCATTGCCCGAACGCGGTGGCTCCGGAATCTTGAATACTAGCTTCTGGCGGCGGCTACGCGGTGGTTCAAGCTTTTCGAGCTTATCCAATTTGCGCAAACGACTCTGCGCTTGCGACGCCATCCGTGCCTTTGCGCGGAAGGAGTTGATCCAGCGCATCTCGCGCGCGACATGGGCTTCTTGGCGCTCGAACTTGGCCATGCGCTGCTTGTCTTCGAGCTCGCGTTGGGCCAAGTAGAAATCATAATCACCAGGAAAGATGCGCAGCTTGCCTTCGTCGATCTCGACGATGCGCGAGACCACTCGGTTCATGAACTCATGGTCGTGACAAGTCATCACCACGGTGCCGCGATAGTCACGAATGAAACCCTCCAACCATAGGATGGACTCCAAGTCCAAGTGGTTGGTCGGTTCGTCAAGCAGCAGGATATCGGGCTGCTGCAACAAGATGCCGGCCAAAGCCACGCGCATCTTCCAACCACCAGACAGGATGCCGATGTCGCCATCCATCTTCTCCTTGTCGAAACCTAGGCCAGCCAACACTTCCCGCGCGCGTGCTTCGATGTCATAACCACCAAGGATTTGGAACTCGGCCTGCAGTCCTGAATACTTGGCCATGATGGTGTCCATCTGATCAAGCTTGTCGGGATCGCCCAAGTCATGCTCAAGGTCTTCGAGCAGATTGCGCAATTCACCGACACGACCGGCACAACGCACGGCCTGCTCCACAACATCGCAACCGAACATCTCGCCGACTTTCTGATCGAAATAGCCGATGCGCGCGCCATTGGGGTAGCTAATGCCACCGGTCTCCAGTGCTTCTTGGCCAGTCAACAAGCGAAACAGCGTGGTCTTGCCACAGCCGTTCGGGCCAATCAATCCAACCTTCCATCCCGACTCCACCTTGAGGGCGGCTTCGTCGAAGATGACTTGGGATCCGTAGCGGTAATCGAGGTCGGTGATGCTGAACATCTTTGCGGGCCGGAGACGGCGAAAGAATCGACCATTCTCGCATAACCGTACTGATAGTTGGAGGCCCGCAGGGCTAAGATATTGCCTGTTCCATCCCTACTGTCATGAGCGAAATCATTTCCATCCACGGCCGCGAGATCCTTGACTCACGCGGAAACCCCACCCTCGAAGTCGAAGTCGACCTATCCACAGGTGCCAGTGGGCGCGCGATGGTGCCTTCCGGTGCTTCGACAGGCCAGCACGAAGCCGTTGAGCTGCGTGATGGCGGTGAGCGTTATCTCGGCAAGGGCGTGCAGCAAGCCGTCGCCAACATCAACGAGGTGCTGAGTCATCCGCTCGAAGGCATGGATGCCGACGAACAAGAAGAAGTCGACCGCGCTTTGATCGAATTGGATGCTGAGGAGAACAAGTCGGCAATGGGCGCCAACGCCCTGCTCGGCGTTTCTTTGGCTGTGGCCCACGCGGCTGCCGATGATGCAGGCCTACAGCTGTTCCGTTATCTCGGTGGCGTCGGCGCGAATCGCTTGCCGGTGCCCATGATGAACGTGTTGAACGGCGGCGAGCATGCTGACAACAACGTCGATTTCCAGGAATTCATGGTCCAGCCATGGGGCGCGCCGACTTTCTCCGAGGGTCTGCGCTGGAGTGTCGAGACTTACCACGCGCTGAAGTCGCTGCTGCGCAAGAAGGGCCTCTCCACCGGTATCGGTGATGAAGGCGGATTCGCGCCAAACCTCGCTTCCAACTCTGAAGCCGTTGAATTGCTGCTTGAAGCCATTGAATTGGCCGGTTTGAAGCCTGGCGATAAGCAAATGGCGATCTGCCTCGATGTGGCCGCCACCGAGATCTACAAAGATGGTGTCTACAACTTCGAAGGCAAGAATCTGTCGTCAGAAGAAATGGTCGCCTTCTACGCCAAATGGTGCTCGGACTACCCCATCGTGTCAATCGAGGATGGATTGGATGAAGACGACTGGGCTGGTTGGAAGCTTTTGACCGATGAACTCGGCGACGACATCCAATTGGTCGGTGATGACCTGTTCGTGACCAACCCCAAGCGTCTGCTGCAAGGAATCGATGGTGGACAGGCCAACTCAGTCCTAATCAAGGTCAACCAGATCGGCACCCTCACGGAAACGATGCAGGCCATCGATATTGCCGCGGAAGCTGGATACACTTCGGTCATCTCTCACCGCTCCGGTGAGACCGAGGACACCACTATCGCTGACTTAGCTGTCGCTGTTGGTGCTGGCCAGATCAAGACTGGTGCCCCATGTCGCTCTGACCGGGTCGCCAAGTACAACCAACTACTCCGCATCGAGGAGTGGCTGGGAGCATCCGCCCGTTACGGGAGCGCCCTTCCGCTGTGACCACCGAACGCCCCACAATCAAGCATCGCGCCATCGAAGGCGTCTTGTGGGGCGCTGTGATTTTGGTCGGCGGCTATTTGCTGTTGCCGGCCGCGGTTGACCTCGTACAAACAACACAGCAAGAGGAGCAAGAGGCGGCTGAAGCAGCTAAGCTCGAAGAAGAGTTAGACCGCCAGCAGGACCGCATCGATGCCTTTTCGAAGGATCCTGAAGCTGCGCAAAAAATTGCCGAACAGCGTGACCTAGAAGGGCGTAGAAAACAGAATGACCAACGAAGCGAATAACGATCTCGAGGCCGCAAAACAGTTCGCTGCTGCCTTCCAACAATTACGCGAACAAGTCGGCAAGGTCGTCGTTGGCCAAGAGCAGGTCGTGGAAGAACTGGCGATTGCCATCGCCGCCCGCGGTCATGCTGTACTGGTTGGCGTACCAGGGCTCGCAAAGACTTTGTTGGTAAGTACTTTCGCACGCGCACTGGATTTGGATTTCCGTCGGATCCAGTTCACACCAGACCTGATGCCGGCTGATATCACTGGCGCTGAAGTGCTCCACGCCGACCCTGAGACCGGTGAGCGCAGCTTCCGCTTCGTGAAAGGCCCTGTTTTCGCCAACATCGTGCTTGCGGATGAGATCAACCGCACACCGCCAAAGACTCAGGCCGCTCTGCTCGAAGCTATGCAGGAGCGCCAAGTCACCTCCGGCAACGAGACCCGCACTCTGCCGGAGCCTTTCTTCGTACTGGCTACGCAAAACCCAATCGAACAGGAAGGCACCTACCCTCTACCAGAGGCCGCACTGGACCGTTTCCTGTTCTTGATCAAGGTCGACTACCCGAGCCAGAGCGAAGAAGCCGAGATCCTGCGCCGCACTACGGGCGCGATTGAGGCGAAAGTCCAGCAGGTCATGAATGCCGAGCAGATGAAGCAAATGCAAAACTTGGTGCGCCAGGTACCGGTCGCCGACAGCGTGATTGATTACGCGGTCGCCATCGCACGCACCTCGCGGCCGTCGGCAGATGCGCCGGAGTTCATTCGCAAGTGGGTCACCTGGGGTGCCGGGCCGCGCGCCTCGCAGAACATGATTTTGGCATCGAAGGCCCGCGCACTGCTGCAAGGGCGATTGCATGCCTCCAGCGAAGACGTCGATGCAGTCGCACCGGCCGTTCTGCGCCACCGTATCTTGACGAACTTCGCAGCCGAGGCGGAAAACATCACCCCCGACGATGTGATCCAACGTCTGCTGCAAGAAACCAAGGCTCACACCAGCGCACTTCACGGGGATCGTGCGGCAGGTATCGGATCCTAAGCTCCGGGCTCGACTGGCGCGCCTTGAGTTGCGCGCCCGAACCGCGGTAGAAGGTCTGCGCGGCGGACGACATCGTTCCCCGCTGCGGGGATCCAGTACCACCTTTGCCCAACACCGCGAATACGTCGCCGGCGACGACATCCGCCACTTGGATTGGCGTCTGATGGCGCGTTCGGATCGCAACATCATTCGCGAGTACGAGGCGGAAACCGATCTACGTTTGTGGATCGTGCTGGATGCATCCGCTTCAATGGCGTTCACCACCGGTGAGTGGACCAAGCTTGAGTATGCCACTTGGTTGGCTGCAGCTTTGGCGCGCGTGGCCTGCGATCAGAACGATATGTTCGCCCTGTTCCTGACCCACGGCGATCGCTTGGAGCGCCCGTTGCCCGCACGTGGCGGCGAGACTCATTGGACTTCCTTGTGCAATCATCTCGCAAGCTTGGAAGCCGAAGGTGCTGGTGACCCGGCGCTTGGATTGCAGCTTGCCGGCGGGCAGATGGAAGGACGCGGTTTGGTGGTTTGGATTGGTGACAACCTTGGTGATCCTGAAGCCGCTGCCCAAGCCGCCAGCATGTTGCGTCGTGCTGGCCACGACTTGATCGTGTTGCGCACCTTGGATCAGGCCGAGGTCGAATTCAACTTCCAGCACAACACCCGCTTTGAAGGGTTGGAAACCGAGTTGCGCCTGCGCTTGGACCCCAATGCCATCCGCGAGGCCTATCTTGCCGAGTTCGAAGCCCATGGTGCGGAACTACGTCGGCGCTTACGTTCCAGCGGTTGCGCCTTCCGACGCATGCCGATCGAGGAACCCCTAGAAGCCGGCCTGGTCGAGTTCCTGGCCCGCCGCAATGCCGCCAAATCGGGGAGGAGCCTTTGAATTTCGCGGTTCCCGGCATGTTGTGGACTCTACCCCTGGTAGCGGTTCCAATCATCATCCACTTGCTGCAACGCCGACGCTTCCGCAAGGTGCCGTTCAGTGCGATGGATTTCCTGGAGCGCGCATTGCGACGTACCCGTCGCCGCATCCTGCTCGAGGACATGCTGTTGCTGTTGCTGCGCACCTTGGCGGTGCTGTTCCTGATCTTGGCATTGGCGCGGCCTAGCAGTGAAGGTTTGCCACTCGCTCTTGGTCGCGACGCCCGCGCTGAGCTGATCGTGTTGGATTCGTCGTTATCGATGGACTTCCGCAACGATGAGCAGTCCACCTATGAACACGCCTTGGCTTTTGCGGGCCAACGCATTGACGAGCTGGACACCAACTTGGATGACCGCGCCGCGATCTTGCGCGCAGGTCTGGTCACCGATCGTTTGGCCTCCGGCGATCCACTCGAAGTGCAAGCAACTCTTCGCGAACTGGAACGGCCCGATGCCGTTCGCGGTGATCTGCATGGTGCATTGGTCGCAGCAACGCGCACCGTTTCGGATCTTGGCATGGAAGCCGCGCAAGTACGTGTGACTGTACTGACAGACCTCCAAGCCAATCTTTGGAATGAAGAGAGCGGCATCTCTGCACCCTTGGAAGAGTTGGTTGCCATGGGCTGCACCATCGATGTGGTGAACTGCGGTCTGGAGTCACGCGATAACGTCGCCGTGACATCGCTTGCTTTGTCGACTTCACGTTTGGTCAGTGGCGATTCCTGCGAGGCCTCGGTGGTGCTGCGCAACTTCAGTAGCTTGCCGAAAGAGATTCAGGCCACCTTGCTTGTGGATGACATTCCGGTCAGCGTGCGCAAGTTCAGCCTCTCGGCCCAAGAACAACGAGATTGGAGCGTGCCGCTGGCACCGGTCGAAGTTGGTGCGCGCGCAATCGAGGTGCGCATTGAGCATGACCACCTAGTTGCCGATGATTCGCGCTCGGCAACTCTCACCGTACATGATGGCTTAAAGGTGGTGTTGATCGGGCAGGAAGCCTCCCCCAGTGAAACGCCAGGTGCTTTCGATGCGCTGCAAAGTTATCTCAACATTGGCGAGCGTTCACCACTGCGTCCAACTGCCATTCCAGTCGCGCAACTAACCGACACTGACCTGACAGAGGCGGACTTGGTCATCTTGGCCGATCCGGGGCCAGTGCCGATTCGTAGCGTGCGTGTCTTGGTGCCCTTCGTTGCACGTGGCGGCGGACTGTTGATTGCAGTTGGTCCGCAAACTGGTCAAGAGGAATTGGCTTCCTTGTTGAGTGAGTTGGATGGTGCGGGTGTTTCGATCGGCGACACCGTCAACAATCTGGAAGAGCCCGCACGCCTTGGCATTGAACTACCGAGCCATCCGGCCTTGCGTCTGTTCAGCGATGAACGCTGGCAGCCCCTACTCACCGAGGTGCCTCATTACAGCTTCCGCCCCATCGTGGTGAGCCCGCAAGTGGAGCTGCCCGCCCAAGTGGCGTTGCGCTTCCTTGGCAGTGATGCGAATGTCGATAGTGGCGCGGCTTTGGTCGGTTGGAACTCGGGCTTTGGCCAAGTGGCTCTGCTGGCGGCCACGCCCCACGACACTTGGAACCGCATGCAAGAAGTTCCTGGCGGCACCTTGCCGCTGATTTACGACTTGCTGTTCTCACTGGCACCGGAACCTAGCTACGCCACCTTCTATGAGGTTGGCTCCAACTTCTCGGTCAACTTGGACTTCCCTCCCACCGATACCGAGTTGATCAACCCTGAGGGCCTGCGCCGCACCAACGTCACCACCACCACGAGCATGGCCGAGGGACGTCACCGTTTAGAATTGTCCAGCGCCGTGCCGCAACCAGGCATTTGGCACCTCAACACGCATCTGCTGTTGCCCGATGGCGCCGAGGAACCGCTCAGCCTGCGTTTGGCCGTGGTGCCGCCTGCGATTGAAAGCGATTTGCGCGCCGCCTTGCCCGATGAGCTGCGCACCTTCCTTCCCGAGAGCGTCAATCTCGGCCGCGTTGATGACCTCGACGCCACCACCGTCACCACCAACGACCTGCCGCGCGACCTCATGCGCACGCTGCTGTTCCTGTTGCTGGCTTGCTTGATTGGCGAAACGCTGCTGGCGACTATGCTAGACCGGAGGCGCACTTGATGCGTAACGCCCAACGATGACGCAACTCTTCTTCACCGACATGCCCGCAGCCTGGGTGCTGTGGTTGGTGATTGCACCTGCGGTCATCGCCTTCGTGGCCTTCGCCTATCGTTTGCGCGGACGTAACCGCAGCACGCGCCGCGCCACCACCGTGTTCCGCGTTCTGTTGTTCGCGCTGGTGATCTTCTTGTGCCTTGGCCCAGCGCTGCGCGATGACCATGTCTCGTCAGAGCCTGCGCCACTGGCTTTGCTGCTCGATGACAGCGCTTCGATGTCGAGCATCGATGGCAACGATGGCCTTTCGCGCCAACAGAACCTGACGAACCTTCTTAGCAGTCCGTTCCGCGAACAGCTCGATGATCAGTATGACTTGATGGCATGGCGCTTCAGTCAACGCTTGGTCGCAACGAACCCCGACGGCTCCGAACTCGCTGCAGCCGGTCAAGAATCCGCGCAAGGCGATGCGCTGTTGGCCTTGATGGCGGAATACCGCGGCCGACGTATGCCCGACGTGGTCCTGTTCAGCGATGGCCGCTCCACCTCAGGTACTGACTTGCCGGATGTTTCTGAACGCTTGCGCAATGAAGGCGTGAAAGTTCATGTGGTCAGCTATGGCAACGCCTCGGCTGCACCAGACCTGATGCTGGAACGTATCCAAACTCCAGACCTGGTCCTCGCCGGTGATGTCGCCCTGTTCTCGCTGCGCCTGCGCGCGACTGGCGCGAACATTCCGCAACAAGCCACCGTGCGTTTGCTCGATGAGACTGGCAACTTGATCGGCGACACCGTGCAGGTTCAGAACCCTGATGAAAATGGTGTCAACTTGGTGTTGTCGGCAGTGCTGCAAGAAGCTGGCGAACGCACCTTGACCGCGGAAGTGATTCCCGCTGAAGGTGAGACCGCAATCGACAATAACCGCATCACCTTGTCACTGACGGTCAAGGAAGTGCAAGTACGCGTGCTTTACGTCGAAGGCGGACCTCGTTGGGAATACGAGTACTTGAAGGATCGCTTGATTCGTGCCGAGCGTGATATCTCAATCTCGTGCTGGTTGGCTGAGGCAGACCGCAACTTCCCGCAAGAGCATTCGCGCGATGCCGAATCGTTGTTGGCACTACCGATCGAAGTCGATGACTTGCTCGACAACTTCGACTTGGTCATCCTTGGCGACGCCGACCCGACGCGCCTCACTCCCGACCCCATCGATGGTCAACGCTTCTTGGCAAGCCTTGCCGAGTTCGTCGAGAAAGGTGGCGGCCTGTTGATGCTGGCTGGGCCGAAGTACAACCCGTCGGCCTATATCGGCACGCCGATCGAGTCCATGTTGCCAGTCATCATTGGGCGTGAAGAAGCGATCGCTTCCAAGGAGTACCTGCCGCTGCCACCGGACATCCAGCGCCCGCACCCAGTAGTGCTGTTCTCTTCGGATCCGGAGCAGAACCGCGAGCTATGGACGACTTCCGCACCGCTGTGGTGGTACAGCCCGGTCGAACGCTTACGCCCAGGTGCCCAAGCTTGGTTGATCAATAGTTCCGTAGAGAATCGCTTCGGTCCGCATGTGATTGCCGCGAGCATCTTCGCGCCAGAAGGTTGGGTCGGCTGGATCGGCACCGATGAGACTTGGCGTTGGCGCTTCCCCGGTGGTGAGAAGTATGTCGACCGCTTCTGGCGTTCGGCTTTGCGTCACTTGGCGATTACCCGCTTGCGCGGTGACCACGGACGCTTGCGCTTGGACCTGGATCGCACCGAAGTCGAACTGGGCGCCTTTGTGCAGGTGGAAGCGCGCTTGCTGGATGATTCCTTCCAGCCGGTCGTCAGCGAAGAAGGCGTT
This sequence comes from Planctomycetota bacterium, assembly GCA_024229395.1. Lineage (GTDB taxonomy): Bacteria > Planctomycetota > UBA1135 > UBA1135 > UBA1135. Next base: position 56,723 of record JAAESM010000037.1, read on the forward strand.
CCGCTATTCCTCGATGACAGCGGCACCACCACCATGTTGAGCCCGGTGCCCGATCAACCGGGCATCTATCGCGGACAACTGCGCGCCTCCAGTGTGGGACCAGCGCGCGTCTTCATGACCGACGACGGCGACTTGGATAGCGAGGTCATTGCCAGTGCGCGCTTCAACGTGCACCTATCCTCGCGCGAGATGGCAAACATCTCACAGGATCAAGTTGCCCTGGCCGCCCTGGCCGCACGCACGGGTGGCGAATTGGTGCCGATGAATCGCGCTGAAGATCTGCTCGACACCCTCGATGGCAAGAATCGCGTCACGCGCGTGATCTCGTCTGCCATCCGTGATCTGGAAGCATGGCCCTTCTTGGCCCTGTTCCTTGTTCTCGCCGCCGCAGAGTGGCTGTTACGGAAACGCATGAACCTGAGTTGAAACGCATCCTTAGTTTTTGGCTACCGGCTTGCCTGATGTTGGCAACGGTGGGTCGCGCACAGCAGGAGTTACCGGAAGGCATCTCCTTGTTGGAAGACCGCGGTCTAGCCACCAAGCTGGATGACGCACGTGCTTACCTAGCCGAGGAGCGATGGGAAGAAGCTGTCGGTTTGTTGCAAGAAGTCGCCGACGCCGAGAAGTCTGCCGTAATCTCTTATGGCGGTGGTTTGTTCACCGGTGCGGTGCACAACGCTAACCAGTTAATCGCCGGCCTGCCTGAAGAAGCCCAAGTCTTCCGCGCACAGATGTTGGCCGATCGCGCAAAGTCGGAACTACAGGAAGCGATTTCACCGCCGGACCTGCCGCTGTTGACGCGCATCGCACATCGTTACCAAGGCACTCCTAGTGGCGACCAGGCCGCTGCCTTGTTGAGCGAACTGTGGCGCGACCGCGGCTATCAAGACTTGGCCAAGGTCTTCGGCGCCGCCCCACTATCGCCACTGCTCCGTGCTGCACTGCCGCAAGCGCAACCGCTGCACACCGTCAGCGCACCGGTATTCTCCTCGATTGGCGCAAGGGAGTTGCCGCGCTTGGATTCGGAAGGCATCCAAAAGGCCTGGAGCTTCAGCTTCAAGAACTCCGACGCCTTGCAAGATCTCGGTCATCGCATGGCATTCGGCCATGGCCTCGGTTTCGCCACCAATGGCCGTTCGGTCGTGGCCTTGGATCTCGGCAATGGTCTGCCGCGCTGGCATTTTGAAGGCCCGCTCGGTTGGAATGACCTTGGCAGCAATCAAGACGATGCTTTCAGTGGCGGCACCTCGCCGTACACCATGTACGCACCGGTACTCGCCGATGGCATTCTGCTCGCCGTCATCCAAGAACCGATCGCCATCGGTCGCGTGGATCAATACAGTCGCATTGATATCCGCAAGATGATGCCCGCACGCAGGCTCTATGCTTTTGATGCATTGAGCGGCGATATTCTATGGCGCCAAGAGGTGCCGTGGATGAATGAGATGAAGGGCCAGCCTCATGAGCTGGCTGCCAGTCCGCCTGCGATCGCTGGTGGCAAGGTCTATCTGCCGGTCTACAGCGCTGCCGGCACCGTGGACTTGAGTTTGCTGTGCTTGGACCTGCACACTGGCGAAAGACTATGGAAGAGTTTCCTGACCAGCGGCACCATGGAGACCAATCTGTTCGGCAACATCCTGTCGGAGCTTGCATGTCCTCCACCGGTGGCTGACTTGGACCGCGTGATCGTGTGTTCACACTTCGGCACCATCTGCGCCGTCGACGCCAACCATGGCCAATCGCTGTGGACACGCACCTACCGGCGCACCGAAGTCCACACGCGCCAAAATGGAACGGTCAGTTCGCGTAAGCATTACTTCCGCAACAACCCGATGGCCTACGACGGCAAGACTTTGGTCGTCGCACCGATCGATTCCTTCTTCGCTCTTGCAATCAACGCTGAAGATGGCGGCCTGCTCGACTTGTGGGAAGCGCGCGCCGATTCCGTTTACGGAGTGATGGCGCACCTGATTGGCATGGATCGCAATGGTGCCTGGTTCAGCGGCACCAACGTCGTCCATCAACCCTTCCAAAGCAGCGGCACCAATCGTTTGCGCTTCAGCCCTGCCATGTACGAGTTCGCCAACAGCGACTCGTCGAACTTGCACCCAGGCGTGATCACCCATTCCGGCGTGCTTGCCATGTCGTCACGCGGTGCCGCGATTCTCGATCCGGATAATTTGCGTGCGCAGAGTTTTGCCATCGACCGCAAGACCATGCCCACCACTCCGTTGGGGCCGGCGCAAGCCATTCACGGCATGGTCATGATCATGACCCGTGAAGGCGTGCATGCCTTGATGAACCCGGAGTCCTTACTGGATGCGTTGGCGTCGAAGAAACTCGATCCGGGCACCATGCAGGAGCTGTTGCTGGTGTTGGAGTCGGCCGATTTCGACAACATCAGTCTCGGCAAGCGTCTGGCGCGCACTGCTGAGTCCTTGGCGAAGGAAGAGCGCTTCGCCAAGTTCGCCAATGACCTGAAGTTGTTGTCTGGCCGCACCTGGCTGCGCGTCAATGAAACGCGCAAAGGCTTGAGTCAACTGGGTGAGCTGCTCGAGTGCCCGGACCAACGCCTGCGTATCGCTGCAGCAAGCCTGTTGCTGGATGTGCAATCGGTCGCCGACCCCGAATCGCCGCGCCTGGAGCAAGCCATCATGGTGCTGCTCAATAGCGCCCCCCAGCGGGTGCTGACCAGCATGGGCAACTACGAGCCCTTCATTGCCGCACTCGAGCGTTCGGAAGCCCTAGTCGCCATGGCCTCGCGCGACAAGGCCAAGCAACATGCGGAACTGGTTGACATCCTGCTTCTCGACAACGCTGGCCACCTGCAGGTGCGCGATCAAGCCCTGCAAGATTGGGCCCGACGCCTACTCGACATGTTGTTGAAGGAGTCGGAAATGAGGGCGCTTCACCAACAGGCTGCGCTCGACATGATCGCGCGCAGCCCGGTGACTGATTCCAGCCTGCGCGCCTTTGGTGCCACCGAAGCCATGCAGGATTGGTTGCGTGAAGAACTCAACAGCAGCAAAGGTGACAAGCCCACCTTCAAGCAGATGCTGAACTGGGTTTATCGATTTGGCTCCAGCGATCGCCCCTGGCCAGAAGTCGCGGAACAATTCCGCCAAGAAATGCCACTGCCTAAATTGCCTACGGCATTGGATCCCATCAACGGTATCCGCATGGAAAACTCGTGGCTTCTGCACATGATGGAAGCGGATGGCTCGGTCTACGCATTCATGCAAGCCCGGGAACGCAACCTATGTCACATCGTGCGCATGGACAGCACCACGTCGGAACTGATCGCAAGCGTGCGCATCATGCCTGGCGACGACAGCCTGCAGAACATGACCAGTCATTGCCACCCCACACCGAGTGGCGTGGCTATCCTCAATGAGGGCCGGTGGGTGCATATCAGCATGGATGGCAGTTATCGCCAACGTGTGTTGGATTACCCCAATTTCGACATCACCAAGCCAGTTCCGATTGGAGAAGTAGCCGCCTTGTTGTTGCGCGGCCCGAACCAGAAGTTGCGCCTTGAGGTGATTGACCTGGAGAGTGGCGTGTCGGTGATCACACAAGACATTGACGCCGCGGCCGACCGTTATTCACCGATGGTCGCCAATGATCACTGGTTGTTCGTGCTGCAGGATTCGGTGCGCATCGTGCACCGCGTGGATCTGCACCAACAAGTGCCGGTCACCAAGATCGATCTGCCCTTCGTACCTTATTGGCCTGACCTGCAGCAAGCGCGCGCCTTCGGTGAAGGCGTGGCCATGCCAACCAACCGTTCCAATCCGAACAACAATGGTGCGCGCGGTGACAACACCATCGCTGTGGTGCGCCCCAAACAACCGCCGCTGAAACTGTCACTCAGTGACTTGGAGTTCGGTCGACTAATCACCAAAGATGGCATCGGTTGGTGGACGCGCCCATTGCGCAATTTGCAGTCACAGATGGGCCCAATGACCCTGAACTGGTTGGAGCCTGGCACCACCAGGCCTTGGCAACACACTTTCCCGGTCAACAATGTGCGCATCCCGCAACTGATCTCGCGCTCGGCCAGTGCCGTGGCGCCTAGGGATCACCAACTGCTGGCAATCCACCCAGGAGCCCGTGATAGCGCTGAGCTGCACTGTCTGGAACTCGGCGTTGGTGCCGAACGCTGGGTCGCCACCTTGGAAGGCTTGCCATTCTCTGGCTTGGCTGACCCATTCGTGGCGCCGCAACGCGGCAGCAACGGTTGGGCAGTACTGTTACGCGAAAGCAATCAACGCCGCGCTGGCACTCGCCTGCACACCTACTTGATCGATGACTCGGGTACCGTGGTCGACCACTACGTCACGCCAAGTCTCTCCACCAGTCGCTACGCTCAGGAACTATATTTGCTTAACGGCTTAGTCGTCCTGCGTAATGACGATCTCCTCACTCTGCTTGGAAAGAAATGATACTCGCTACCTGCTTGCTGCTTTTCCAGACCGCGCCCGAACCCACCGTTCCAGCCACTCCCCAAATCACGCCTCTGACTGAGGCTGGTTTCGAGGCTGCAGAACGTGGCTTGAAGTACCTCGCCTCCACCCAAGGCCCCGACGGTTCTTGGGCTGGCGACGTCGGCTACAAGCTCGAAGAGGGTTACCGCGTTTGGAACGAGGATGCTGGTCACGTTGGGGTCACAGCCTTGGCAGGCATGGCCTTCTTGGCGGGCGGTCATGTACCGGGTCGCGGGCCGTATAAGGACAACGTCGATAAGGCCATCGATTACATCATCAAGCAGGCTAAGAAAGACGGCTACATCACTGGCAACGAGACACGCCTCTACTCGCATGCCTTCGCCACGCTGTTCCTGGCCGAGGTCTATGGCATGAGCCAGCGTGAAGACCTGCGTCCCACCTTGCAGAAAGCTGTCGACTTAATCGTGGCTAGTCAGAACAAGGAAGGCGGCTGGCGTTATCAGCCGCACGTGGCCGACGCCGACATGTCGGTGGCCGCTTGCCAAGTATTGGCCTTGCGTGCCGCGCGTAATAAAGGCATTCAGGTTCCGATCACCACCATCGACGATGCGGTCGAGTATGTGCGCAAGAGTGCGGTACGCGACAACGATCCGAACTGGAGTCGCTCCTATCAAGCACAACCTGGTGAGTTTCGCTACCAACCTGATTTCCAGTCGCGCGCCAGCTTCCCGCTGACGGCTGCCGGCATCACCATCCTGCATGGTGCGGGCGTTTACGCCGATGCCGACATCGAGAAAGGCATGGATCGCTTGAAAGCGAGATTGAGTGCCTTCACCAAGCGTTATGGCGGCCTCGCCAATGGCCACTACTACTTCTACTACGGCCATTACTACGCCGTGCAGGCCTTCCACATCGTCGGTGGCAAGAGCTACGAGGATTATCTCCAGGTGATCCAACGCGAGTTGCTGACCATGCAGAAGCCCGATGGCTCGTGGCCAAACCGCACCGGCCCTGGCACCAACTACGGCACCGCCACCGCCTGCCTCATCCTGCAGATTCCTAAGGAGTATCTGCCGATCTTCCAACGTTGAGTAAGACCCCTCTGCCCGTCGCTATTAAGCAAGCGCTGCGCTCTTTGGAGCGCCGCCTGTTCGTGGTGTTGTTCGGCTTCGGCATCGGCCGTCTGCTGCGCAACCTCACCGTGTTGGTGCTTGCGGTCTACGCGCTGGATCGACTGCTCGCCCCGCCGGTCGCGGTGCGTTGGGTGCTGGCTGGCTTGGCGGTGCTGGTGCTGTTGTTGCGTGCCAAGCGCGACCTATTCAGCCCTCTGGCTACGCGCCCGCCACGACGCGACTTGGCCGCGATCTGGGAATCGCGCAATCCGCAGCTTGGCGATCGCCTGGCTACCGCCGTGGATATGTATGAGCAGCAGCACAGCGCTTCGGAACCAATGGTGGAAGCCGTCACTGCACAAGCCGAAGCCCTCTGTGGCGACTTGGATGCTCGCGCAGTCGTGCCAACCGGGCGCGCGCATCGCAGTCTACTGACCGGTACCGGCGCCATGGCCTTGTTGCTGCTTGGCGTGTGGGGATTCCCCGATGAAGCGGCGATCTTCGCACAACGCCTCAGCGGCCAAGACATCGCCTGGCCTTCCGACACCACCTTGGTGTTGCTGCCGGCTTATATCGAAGGCACCACCGATGCCGTCGCATTTGACCACGATGGCGCCGAGGAATACACCTTGGCCGTGGCGCGCGGTTCGGTGATTTCCTTGCGTATACGCGCCGAAGGAGAAGTACCTGAAACGGTACAAGCGCTCGGTTGGAGCCGCTCACGCCCGATGCACGCTCTTGGCGGCGGCGAGTTCGTGTTGCGCATGCCACCGCTGCATCAAGATGTCACCTTGGAGTTCCGTGGCGGCGATGACACCGACGGCTACCCGCGTCTGCACCTTCGCGCTGGCGACGCCCCTGGCTTGGCTTCTTGGACGGTCAATACGCAACCACCGAGTTACACCGGCTTGCCCGGTGAGAGTGGTAACTTCCAGGAGTTGCGCGCCTTGCGTGGCACCCAAGTCTCGATTGACTTCGAACCGAACCGCGAGACTACCGAAGTGGAAGCTGTCTTCCTGGATGGAAAGCGTCAGCCACTCACTGCTGGAGAAGATGATCAATATCGCTTCGACTTCATGGTGGAAGCATCCGGTGAAGTGCGTTTGTCGATGGTCGGCCCCGATGGCTTCCGCAACGACAAGGCTGGCATCCTGAAATGGACAGCAACGCCCGACCGCAATCCTGAACCGGAAGTGTTGTTCCCATCGGAACGTTGGCTGACGGTTCCTGGTGGCAGCGTGCCATTAGTTGTGAATGCGATGGACGACTTTGGTTTGTCCGACGTGACTTTGGTGCGTCATAGCGATGGCCAAGAAGATCATGCCATCGAATTGAACTCAGTCCAACAACAGACAGAGTTCCGCCAAGTGTTACGCGTACCGGCACCGGATTCCTTCTCCGGTGAATCTTTTGAAGCGAACCGTTATCGCTTCCTGTTCAGCGCCAGCGATGCCGCCGAGCCGGTCAACAACACCGCTACGGTCAAGTCGCCATGGATTGAAGTGGTGCCCATGGAAACTGAGGAGCAACGGCTGGCCGAGCGGATCATTGCTCTACGCGAAGACCTGGAAGGCCTGCGCGATCGCAGCGCTGGCTTTGCCGATGACACCACCGCCCCACCGAGTGCCCAACAAACGCGGCGTTTGGTGCGTGAGTTGGACAGTGCCCTGGGCGAGGCCGAAGGCTTCTTGCTCGAGCGTCTCTACTCCAATCTTGATCGTCAGACTGCCGCCTTGTTGCCAGTCTGCGAACAGCTGCTTGGCAATGGTCGTCCACGCCCTGGTGCCTTGACCGACGCAATCTCAAGCTCCACTGCGGCTGCCCCATTGGACCGCTCCGGCATGCTGCTGGACCTGTGCAATGCACTGCGCTTGGCGCAAATTGGCCCCGCTGCTGAGATGCTGCTTGGCGCCAACCAAAACCAATCAAACGCCGTAGCAGCGGCGAATCTGCGCGATGACCTGGATGCGATTCTGGAGATTCTGCTCTCCTGGGAAGACTACAACAGCGCAATTAACCTGTTGCGGGATCTTCTCGAACGTCAACGCGGACTTTATCTTCGAACCCGAGAAGCTTCTGAACGATAATCAAAATAGATGCTAAGTGCTCTTCTGCTCGCCACCTTTACCACCTGTGCGCTCCCGATGCCGCAACAGGACCCGGTCGAATTCGATCGCTTGGCAAGTGAACAGCGCCAGGTCGCGGAGCAACTACGTCGGCTGGAATCCCTGCTTGGCGTGTTGGAGCAGCGTGATCGCGATGAAGGTCGTGATGAACGCGCCGATCTACTGAAGCTGGCTGCTACGCGACTGAGCGCTTCCGAGGCCACCGGTGATCTTGCCGCTGTGGTGGAGGGTGTCGCGCGCGAGATCGCGTCGATGCATTCCGGCGACGCTCTCGAGGCGCAACAAGAGTTGATCGAGACCTTGCAGGAGCTGTTGGATTTCTTGATCGACAATGAGCGCAAGGAGCGCGAGATTTTGCAGATGAAGTCCTTGGAGGAGCGTGCGGCCGCGCTTGAGGAATTCATTGCCGCGCAGAAGTTGTTGCTGGAGCAAACCGAGGAACTGAAGTCAAAGACCGATGGCAGTAAGTCCGCCGATGGCAAGCCGGGAGAACAGGGCGAGCAGAACGAAAACGGTGAGCAGGGCGAGAACGAAAGCGAAGCTGAAACTGAAAGCGGCGAGCAAAGCGAAAGCGAGAGCGGCGAGAAGGGTGAGAACAACGAAGGCGAGCAAAACGAAAGTGATCCCAACGCTGAACAGAACAGCGAGGCCGATCAAGAGTTAGAGCAACTGCGTCAGGAGTTGGCTGAGCTGCAAAGCGAACTGGCCGACAAGCTTGAGCAGTTCAACAAGGAGCAACAACGCTCCAGTGGTCGCAAGTCGGAGAGTTCCGAGCAGGCACAAGATGCCGCCGAAGACGCTGGCAAGGAATTGCGTGAGCAATCCGCTGAGACCTCGCCGAAGTCCCCTAGCGAACAGTTGGAAGAAGCGATCGAGCAGCAGAAGGAGGCGCTGAAGAATCTCGAGTCGGCCAAGGAGCAGACCGAGCAACAACTGAATCAATCGCAGAAGACCGAGCGCGAAGAGATGCTGCTCAACGTCGAAGAAGAGGCCAAGGCCATCCTTGAGAAGCACCGCGAGATCACCGCCTTGTTGGATGAGATCTCCGTGCAGGTCGGCGAATCCGTCGTGCCACGCAGCGCACGCGCCAAGTTACGTCAGGCTGCAAAAGAGCAGCAGGAACTGTCGGAAGCCGCCGACAAGATGGTGTTGATGATCGACCAAGCGGGCGCTGACAGCTTCCCGTTCTACATCAACCTACTTGCTCAAGATCACATCCGATTGGCCAAGCAGATCGGCCCACCGCGTTATCAAGTCAACGCCAGTGCATTGCACATCAGCAATGACCTGACCAACGGTTGGGTACAGTTGATTGACGCGATCCGTACAGAACGTGAGCGCATACGTCGCCAGCTCGAAGAGGAGATGAAGCCGCCGAATCAGGAGGGCGCGCCAGAAGAAGGTGAGCAAGAAAAACAGGAGAAGCCGCTGGTCGACTTCGCCCTGGAACTGCAACTACTGAAGCGCATGCAGGGTTCAATCACGGAACAACTGCTGATGTTGCATGAGCGTCAGATCGCCTATCAGCAGGCCGGCATCGATATGGGCCCCGAAGAGATCGCCGAGTTGGAGTTGCTGTTGGATCGCCAGAAGAGCCTGCAGCTGCAGTTCGAATCGATGGTGGATCGCCTAAGTGGAATCGAAGAAGCCGCCGAAGTGGAGGATGCATAGATGATTTTGCTTCCAATGCTCGTTCTTGCCTTGTGGCAGGATCCCGTTCCGGAGCAACCGGCTCCCGATCAGCCCACTCCAGAGCAACCGGCTCCCGATCAGGCTGATCCGCAGGACCCGACTCCTGGCCAAGCTGAACCTCAAGATCCCAATAAGGTCACGATGAAAGAGGTCGAGGCCAAACTCGCGCAAGTCACGGCAACATATGCCGACGCCGACCGCAGCCTGACCAAGTCGGTGGACAACCCCGATGCTCTACTGGCAGAAGCTGCCGCTGTGGCGGAACGCCTGGTCAAGGAGATGGAAGAGCTGCTCGCAGTCCTACCCGATCCTCCGCCGCCGCCACCGAACGAGTCAAAGGATCCCCCGCCTCCGAATGAGCAGGCACAGGATCGCCCGCCGCCAAAGGACATGCCCAAGAACCAGACGCAACCCACGCCTTTGCGTGACATGCCGTTGAGTGAGTTCCTGCGCGATCCGCGCGATGGCACTTGGGGTAAGTTGCCGCCACGTCTGCAGCAGACCATTGATAACGCCTCGGCCGAAGACGTGCCGTTGCGTTATCGCCGCTGGTTGGTGGAGTATCACCGCCAGGGCATTCGCGACAACCAGTAGTTGCTGTTCGGCGGAGTCAGAGGCCGCTCTCGAACGGGTTCTCCTCGAGCGGGTTCAACCGAACTAACCTGCGACTGCGCCGCAGATGTAGGAACGCACGGAGCAGCGTTCGTAGCCGTGGCTCAATACCAGTTGCACCAGGGCTTCCTCTTCGGAATAAGCGCGTTCCAGCTCTTGCTCGGCGAACTCGAGAATCATGCGATTCTTCGCCACATGACGCGCGCGCAGGATGTTGTAGCCGCGGCTCTTCAGTTCGGCCTCGATCAACTCGATGCGCTCCAAGTCGGCCACATCGACCGGTACTCCGGTTTTAACGCGTGAAGCCAAACATGGTGCTGCCGGCTTTTCAGCAACGCTAAGCCCAACATCCCGTGCGTAAGCGCGGATCGCCTCCTTATCCCAACCAGCCTCGCGTAAAGGCGCGAGTATGCCGCGGTTGGTGGCACTCTTGGACCCTGGGCGGTTGTCGCCGACATCGCTGACGTTCTCGCCGTAGGCCACCTTCCATCCCTGCCGTTCGGCATAAACCTGGGCATGCGTGAACAATTGTTCCTTACACCAAAAACAACGATCGCCGCGGTTGGCTTTGTAGCGATGATCTTCGGCCTCGCAGGTATGCAACTCGACCAGTTCAACGCCTTGGGATTCGGCAATGTCGCGGGCATCCTGCAGTTCTGCTTGGGCAAGCGAAGGGCTGACGGCGATTGCCGCAAGCACCGAATCTGTACCCAAGGTCTGCGCCGCTGCAGCAAGCAACACTGCTGAATCCACTCCACCGGAGATGGTCACGACAAGGCCTGATGCCTGCTGCAACTGATGCTGCAGCGCGGGTAGGTCATACGGTGGTGTCACGCGAGGTAACTCTCTCCAGTTTCGATGTAGTGCGGTACTGAGTGCGCCATGAAGGCGACTTCCTTATCGGTGATCTCACGAATCACGCGAGCGGGAACACCAGCGACCAAAGTGCGCGCTGGCACCTCGAAGTTCTCCTTCACCAAGGAACCTGCAGCAACCACCGCGCCATCGCCGATCTTCGCACCGCCTAAGACGGTGGCACCCATGCCGATCAACACGCCATTGCCAACTTCCACGCAGTGCAGGATCGCGCCGTGACCGATGGTGCAATCACTGCCGATCGTCTGTGCGGCACCAGTATCACAGTGGATGATGCAACCATCTTGGATGTTGGTGCGTGGACCAATTTTGATCGGTGCATCATCACCACGGATGATCGAACCAAACCAAACGGTGACGTCTTCACCGAGTTCAACATCGCCAGTAACGATAGTGCCTTGAGCAACCATCGCGCCACCAGGTACACGCTTCATCAAACCGCGACGCGGCGTCGGAAAGGGAGGTTCCGTTTCGGTCATTCGCTGATTATGCCATAGCAAGGAAGACTGCATTGTGAATCCCATGCACCAACATGCACAAGCGCAGATCGCCGCCGCGCCAATCCAACCAAGCGAGCATTACGCCGAGGTAAAAAGCGATGATCCACATGCCTGGATTGTGCGCCAGGGCGAACATCAGCGAAGAAGCCAAAAGGGCGCCAAGCGTACTGAACCGCCGTTTTGCATCAGTCTGCGGTTTACTCGCAATCAACATGCGGAACAAATAACCACGAAAGAGTACCTCTTCCAAAACCGGCATAATCAGCACGATCACGGGCGCAATCCACACCATCTGTGCATGTGGAAGTTGCCAGAAATCGATAGCGACGGGGTTGCCAGACACGCCTTCAAAGACATGCTGGAAAAGGAAGTCATTAATTCGGATTAAGCCGACCAAGCCTGGCAAGGAAGCGATCCAAATCTTGACAGCCCAACTCCAGCGCCTGAGAAACACCCCAGGCAAAAACCATCCGACGCGCCCACCGACCACACGCAGATAACCAATCGCCGCCAAAGCTTGAGCGATCAAGTGCAAGGCCATCGGTAAGCGATTGTTGACCGCCCAACTGACCAACAACGCTGCGATTAAGGCACCAAGCAGATGGCGTATCGGCAGGTCACAACCGGCAGCGACCTCACGACCTTGTTGGCCGAGACTCGACAACGCAATCCCAGTCACGAGCAGTAACAGGCCACCGCTAAATAGCAGCCATGCAAACTCGAGACTGAGTTCGATCAACGGCGGCCTAGGCCCCCGCCCCGATCACGCCTTTCTCTGGCGACGACGGCATTGCGCACATGCGCTTATCCATTCGCCCTGCCAAGAAACTATCGCGACCAGCCTTGCACGCCATGTTGACGGCACGTGCCATGCGCAATGGATCTTGTGCTGCAGCAACTGCGGTGTTCATCAACACGCCATCGGCGCCGAGCTCCATTGCGATTGCGACATCGCTGGCTTGCCCCACGCCCGCATCAACGATGATCGGCACGGTAGCTTGCTCGATGATCAAGCGCAGGTTCAATGGGTTCAAGATTCCTTGACCACTTCCAATCGGCGAACCAGCAGGCATGACCGCAGTAGCACCGGCTTCCTGCAAGCGTTTGGCTTGCATGACGTCATCTGAGGTGTAGACCAACACGGTGAATCCTTCCTTCACCAGCACCTCAGTCGCGTGCAGCGTATCGACTGGTTCCGGCAACAAGGTCTTCTGGTCACCGAGTACTTCCAACTTGATCAGATCCGTATCCAGCATCTCGCGCGCCAAACGCGCGGTGCGCAGCGCACTTTCTGCATCGAAGCAACCGGCTGTGTTGGGCAGGATGGTGTAGCGATCCAGATCGAGGTAATCCAAGAAACGCTCGCCAGGGACTTCATCCTGAGGGATTCGGCGCACCGCCACTGTCACGCATTCGCAGCCACTGATATCCAGGGCATCGCGCATCTGTGGATAGGTGGCGTATTTTCCGGTGCCCAGGAACAAGCGCGAATCGAACTGAAAGGCGCCTAGGACTAGGGGTTGATCTGCGGGGATGTGCTCGCTCATGGCTTCAAACGTGGATTTACCCTAGCCACCGCCAACCAAACGCACCACTTCGAGGGCGTCGCCGGGCTGTATTACGGTATTGGCGAGATTCTGACGCCGTACGACCTCGAGATTGCGCTCTACGGCCACTCCAGGGCCAGTGGCATCAAGCTCCTTGAGGAGGTCGGAGACGGTCCAGTCCGGACGCCAAGGCTGATTTTTGCCGTTAATGCGTACGGATTCACCGGAAGTGGGATGGGATTCTTCCACGGCAGGCATTTTAGCGGCAAGCTTGGTTTGATTGTGCACGTGGTGCTAGGAGTGGAAATCACCCGCTTCGGCATATCCAGGCTGACGACATGCTGATAAGATATGCGGCTCTTCGGGGGCCCTCGGGTTCCCTTAGATTTAATGACCCTTGGTCTTTCGGTCTCGGAAGCCTTCGCGGGTCCGTCCCGCGATCGATTTCGGGTGTGGAGTTCAGGCTCCGCACCCGTTTTTTTCCGAATACCGATAGCTCAACGGTCCTCTAACCCACATGTAACGGCACTACAACCAGCACAAAACCATGCGTAAAGACGATGTACTTCGGATGATCGATGCGATCCACCGCGAACGCGGCATTGAACGGGAAATCCTGTTCTGCGCGCTCGAGGAAGCTCTCAGCATGGCTGTACGTAAGAAGGTCGGCGTGGAAGAGGGCTTTGAGGTCCGCATCGATCGCAAAGATGGCGCCATCATGCTGCAAGCACCCGATGGCTCAATCTCCTTGCCGTCGGCAGAAGAACTCGGCCGCATCGCTGCACAAACCACCAAGCAAGTCTTCATGCAGAAGATTCGCGAGGCTGAGCGCGATCGCGTGTTCGTTGAGTTTGAAGACATGGTCGGCACTGTCGTTTCGGCGCAGGTCCACAAGTTGGAAGGCCCAAACGTCATCGTGACCTTGACTGGCAAGACCGAAGCCTTGCTGCCACGTTCGGAGCGTATCCAATCGGAGCGCCTGCACGTCGGCGATCGCATTCGCGTGTTGGTCAAAGAGGTTCGTAAGGAAGGTTCGCGCGTGGTCATCATCATGTCGCGTAAGGATCCTTTGTTCGTACAGAAGCTGTTCGAAGTCGAGATCCCTGAGATCGCTGAAGGCATCATCCGCGTGATGAAGGTCGCACGTGATCCTGGTTATCGCTCGAAGGTCGCGGTCTACTCGATGGACGAGCGTGTCGATTGCATCGGCGCTTGCCTCGGTGTGCGTGGTACCCGCATCCGCAACATTAACGATGAACTCCGCATGGAGAAGATCGACATCATTGGCTGGAGTGACTCCCTCGAGGAGTTGGTGCAAAACGCACTGAAACCGGCCAAAGACATCCCTATTGAGCACATCTTCCCCGACGAGGAAAATCAGTCGGTGTTCGTGTTGGTCAGTGAGGAACAAAAACCGCTCGCCATCGGCATGGGTGGGCGCAACGTACGTCTCGCTGCACAAATCGTCGGCTGGGACATTGAACTTAAGACACCTTCTGAATACGAAGCTGAGATCCTCGCTGAAGGCGGTAATCCCGGCGGGCTTGATCAGCTCGAGGTGATGCCAGAGGAAGCGGCACCCGTGCCGACAGACTCCCCCGCCGAGGAACCGGCCCGCAACCAGGAGGATGCATAGGTTTTGACTAAGGTAAAAGTTTTCAAACTTGCCAAACAGTTCGGCTACAAGTCGGCTGAATTCGTAGACATCATGCGGAACATTGGGTTCCCAGTCAGCTCCTACCAGGCTTCGGTCGAGGAGTGGGATGTACCGATTATTGAGGAGCGCTTGCGTAAAGGTGGCCTGCTCAAGGATGGCAGCGAAGAAAGCAGTGGCGCGGCCAAGAAGGACGACGCCAAGAAAGATGCTGGTGCAACCAGCAGCTGGGATGCCCTCGTCAGTGCTGCGCAATCAGCACCTGCTGCGGATCCTGAGCCTGAGGTGGAAGAAGCTGCTCCGGTAGTGGAAGAGCCAAAGGCTGAAGAAGTCGTCGAGCCTGAGGTGGTCGAGGAAGTCGTCGAGGAAGTCGTCGCCGAAGAGCCTGTGGCTGAAGAAAGCCCAGTCGTCGAAGAGCCGGTTGCAGCCGAAGAGCCTGCACCAGCACCGACACCAGAGCCTGTGGTCGAAGAGCCAAAGGCCGAGGAGCCTGCAGTAGATGAGAAGCCGGTTGTTGAAGAGAAGCCAGCTGCTCCTGCTCCGAAAGGCGCGCGCGTGATCGCCCCACCTGCCTCCAAGAAGGGTACGCCAAAGCCGAAGGCCGCGCCTGCACCAACGCCAAAGCCGGCCGCTGCGGAAACTCCAGCCGCCAAGAAGCCTGCTGCCGCCAAGCCCGCAGCCAAAGGCGATCAAGCTGCTGGCGCCAAGCCTGCTTCCAAGGACAAGGTCACTGCCAAAAAGGCGGAAAGCCCACCGGTTCCTAAGCCGAAGCGCGCTGCCACCCGTGTTGGCCGCATTGACCTGGCCGCACTCGGCCTGATCAAGTCGCAGCAAGAGCAGCGTAAGCGCGGCTCGACCTTCACCGACATGCGTGACCGCGAAAGCGCACGCCGTCGTGAGATGCGTCAGAAACAGCGCGAGCGTTTGCGCGACCGTCGTCACGGCAAGCTCAAGCCGAAGATGAGCTCGACCATCGACCGTAAGGGCGATGTGATCCTGCAGCTTCCGATCACGGTGAAGTCGTTCTCGGCTGCCACCGGTATCGGCGTGAGCCACGTGATCCGCCGTCTGATGAAGATGGGCGTGATGACCACCATCAACTCGGTCCTGGATGAAGAGACCGTAGAGCTCATCGCCGATGATTTCGACATCCCTGTAGCGATTCGCGCAGAGACCGATATCGAGCGCGAGCTGATGGAAGACATCATGGCCGCGCGCCATGCCGTTGATGATGACTCCATGCAGGATCGCCCACCGGTGATCGCATTCATGGGTCACGTTGACCACGGCAAGACCTCGTGCATCGATGCGATCCGCGAGACCCGCGTCGCCGTCAAGGAAGCCGGTGGCATTACCCAGCATGTCGGCGCATACGTCGCCACGCTGGATAGCGGCAAGACCGTGACCATCCTGGATACTCCAGGTCACGCGGCCTTTACTTCGATGCGCCAACGCGGTGCACAAGCTACCGATATCGCGGTTCTGGTGGTTGCTGCCGACGACGGCGTGATGCCACAGACCGAAGAGGCTGCCGCGCACGCAAGTGAAGCCGGCACGCCGATCGTGGTCGCCATCAACAAGTGCGACTCCCCCAACGCCAACCCCGATCAAGTTCGTTCGCAGCTCGCCGGTATCGGCCTGCAGTGTGAGGACTGGGGTGGAGATGTCGGCATGATCGAGGTCTCCGCGCTGAAGAAGCAAGGCATGGAAGAACTGCTCGAGCGCGTGTTGCTCGAAGCAGAGGTCATGGGCTTGAAGGCGCATGCTAAGGGCGACGCCGTCGGCATCGTGCTTGAATCCAAGCTCGAGAAGGGCAAAGGCAAGGTGGCTTCGGTGTTGATCACCGATGGAACCCTGCAAGCCAAGAACGTCGTGCTTGCTGGTCATACTTTCGGCAAGATCCGCTTGATGTTCGACCACATGGGCAAGCCGCTCAAGTCCGCTGGCCCGTCCACTCCGGTGGATCTGCTCGGTCTGGATGAGCTGCCGCCAGTCGGCGAGACCTTCTACGTGATATCCGATCTCAAGTCGGCCAAGACCGTGGCCGAGAAGCGCGCGCTGCATAAGAAGGAAATCGAGATGTCGAAGGGTGCCGGCGTGACGCTGCAGAACCTGTTCGAGAAGATCGACGAATCCAACGCGCAGCACTTCAAGTTGATCTTGAAGGCCGATGTCCATGGCTCCCTGGAAGTGATCAAGCAATCGCTGAAGGAACTGAGCACCGAAGAGGTCATCGTCGATGTCATCCACTCCGGTGTCGGTGGCATTACCGAGACCGATGTCGTGCTGGCCGATACCGCTGGTGCGGTAATCCTTGGCTTCGGCGTTGTGCCTGAAGGTAAGGCACGCAAAGAGGCGGAACGCCTGCGCATCGAGATCCGTCGCTACGACGTGATCTATGAACTGCTTGAGGATATGGAGAAGGCTGTCGAAGGCATGCTTGCTCCAGACACTGTCGAACAGATCGTCGGCCACGCAGAAGTCCAAGAGGTCTACCGCTCATCCCGCTGGGGTGTCATCGCCGGTTGTAAGGTCGTCGATGGTGTGGTCAAGCGTGCTTGCAACGCCCGCCTGATTCGCGATGGTCGCATCGTGTTCGAAGGCCCATTCGGTTCGCTGCGTCACTTCAAGGACGATGTGCGTGAGGTCGCGGAAGGCAACGACTGCGGTATCAAGATCGAGAACTTCGAAGACATCAAAGCTGGTGACACCATCGAGGCCGTTGAGGTTCTTGAGGTGGTGCGCACCTTGGAAGATGTCAAGGAAGTCGAAGCAGAAGCCAAGGCCAAAGCAGAAGCTCAGGCCGCAGCAGATGCCGAAGCTCGTCGCAACCGTCCAAGTAGGTCACGGCGCTAAGCGCTAGCTGATTTATGGCAAGCGAGCGGCGTCAACAGCAGGTAGCACGGCGGATCCAGCAAAAGGTCTCGGAGTTATTGCTCCATGATATTCGCGATCCACGTGCCTCATTCGTGACCGTCACCAACGTGACCATCTCGCGCGATCTGGTCAAGGCCAAGGTCTACTGGTCGGTCCTGGAAGAGCGCCACAAGTCCAAGGTGTCGCATATGTTCGAACATGCCAAGGGTTTCATCCGGCGTGAAGTGGCGCGCGAGATCAACATCCGCTCCGCCCCTCTCCTTGAGTTCTTCTACGACGAAGGATTGGTTGCTGCAGACCGTATCGAGCAAGTGCTACGTGAAGTCTTGCCGCCAGAAGAACGCACGATTGGCGAGCTGCCAGCGCAGCGTGATTGCGCAGCAAGTGAGCTGCCGCCTGTGAAGCTAAGCGATAGCGACTCCGCAGAGAATGCGGACGACGGTGCTGAGTCACGGAGCCCTTGGCCTGTGCGTAAAGACGAGCTCGATGACTAAGCCGGAAGCGCCTAGGCGGTTACGTCGTGCCGAAGCGGTATTGCGTCAACGTACCGGGCGAGTCCTCTTGGTGTTGGAACGTCACACCGATTTGCATAACCAGATGGCAGTGTTGCGCACTGCCGAAGCCATGGGCTTGGTCCATGTCTGGCTTGTCGATGACGCGGTGCAGGACCAACTACCGCTGTTGAAAAAGTCCGTGACCAAAGGTGCTCATGGCTGGCTGGAGATCCGCACCTTTGAAGACACCACGGAGTGCATCCAGGCTTTGCGCACCGAAGGCTGGTCGATTTGGGCCACGGACCTATCCGCCGGTGCGGTCGCTGCCAATAACGACAACCTGTCACCGCTGCCCGACAAGGTAGCGATCGTGATGGGCCGCGAATCCGATGGCGTCAGTGAAGAAATGCTGCAAGAAGCCGACAAGCGCATCTTCCTGCCCATGTATGGCTTCACTGAGTCCTTCAACCTGTCGGTAGCCACTGGCATGCTCCTGCAGCGTTTGTTCGACATCTGCCCCGAGGCCCATGGCGACTTGACCGAGGAAGAGCGCAACACGATCCGCACTTCGTGGTACTCCAGACTTGGCGGCACCGGTTGGGAATCGGAGTATGCCCAGTGGTTGGAGAGTCCGCCGGAGCCGGCAGATACTCTGCGCCCTGATCCAGAGCTACGTCGGCCGCGCATGCCGAAGAAGCTGGCAAAGAAACTCGGCATCGATCCGAAGACCCTCTAAGTCCCGAAGCCGCCCACTATGATTGGGCAAGAACGAATGGCAAGCCCCTCCAAACAAGACAAGATGAACCTTGATCAAGACGAAGTCACCCGCGCCGTCGGCGAGCGTTATGCCGCTGGTGCCCAAGCCGTGGAAGCTGAGTTGTGCTGCCCGGTCTCTTACGACGATCAGTATCTGAAGGTGCTGCCGACGGAAATCCTCGAGCGCGATTACGGCTGTGGCGACCCATCCAAGTTCCTCAATCAAGGCGAGACCGTGCTCGACCTCGGCAGCGGTGGAGGCAAGATCTGTTACATCGCCAGTCAGGTCGTAGGCAAAGAAGGCGCGGTAATCGGAGTCGACATGACGCCCGACATGCTGGACCTAGCGCGCCGCTACCGCGAGCAGGTCGCCGAGAATATCGGTTGGGATAATGTGTCTTTCTACCGCGGACGCATCGAAGACCTGGAGTTGGACTACGACCGCTTGGATCAATGGTTGCGTGCCAACCCAGTCACCGATGTTGCCAGCTACGAAGCCATGGAGGCCGAACGCGAGCGTCTGTGCCGCGATGAACCGATGGTCGCCAGCGATTCGGTCGACGTGGTGGTTTCGAACTGCGTCTTGAACCTGGTCGCTCCAGAACTGAAGGTGCAACTCTTCGACGAGATCTTCCGCGTGACCAAAGATGGCGGACGCGCGGTCATCAGTGACATCGTTTCCGATCGTGAAGTTCCACTTGCCATGCAACAAGACCCTGAGCTGTGGTCTGGCTGCATCTCAGGTGCCTTCGAAGAACAAGCCTTCGCCCAAGCCTTCCGCGATGCCGGTTTTAGCAATGTAGAAGTGTTGGTGCGCCAACAGGAACCGTGGCGCGTAGTCGATGACATCGACTTCCGCTCGGTGACCGTGGCCGCATACAAAGGCAAGAACGCCCGCAAGATGGATAGTGATTCCGACGGCGGCAGCTGCCCTCCAAAGAGTAGCTGCTGCTGAGAAGGCTGCAGTACTGGGCTTTGGCGGAGTAGAATGACTCTGATGTCCTCCAAGCCCAGCGTACTTTTCCTTTGCACCGGCAACTCCTGTCGCAGCCAGATGGCAGAAGGCTGGGCGCGGCATCTGCGAGGGCAAGATTTCGTCGCCTACTCCGCAGGCATCGAGAAGCATGGATTAAATCCGCGTGCCGTCATGGCCATGCAAGAAGCTGGTGTGGATATCAGCGGCCATCAATCGCAACTGCTTAGCGAACTGGGCGTCGCGTTTGATCTGGTGGTCACAGTCTGCAGCCATGCCCGTGAGAGCTGCCCGAACTTCACCGGCAAGACCAAGGTGATCCATGTAGGTTTTGACGACCCGCCCTTCCTGTCCAAGGATGCGCGCGATGATGAGGAAGCACTGCCCCACTACCGACGTGTGCGCGATGAGATTCGCGCCTTCGTGACTGCGCTGAGTTTGGATTCCTAGAAGGAGAAGTCTTCTTCGGCTTCCTTGCTTTCGATCTGCCTGGCCATGGCGCGGAAGACTTCGGGCAAAGATGCGCGCATCATCGGCCAGTAGGCATCGAAGGATTCATCCAAATCCTCTTGTTGGTCGGGTTCCGAAAACGCAAATGACGGGATAGGCGCCTCCAACGGCAGGTATTCCAACTTGAAGTTGAAGTGCACCGGGTGGCTGCCATGCTCGGCGCAGGTCTCATCCAAGGCGTATTCCCCTGCAGCCGTAATCGGGTAACCATCTGCCAAGCGATAAGTTGCCTTGAAAGTGAAGTCCTCGGCAAAACGCTGCATGGTCTCGTAGATATCCGGATCTTTCTCACGCATGCGTTTCATCTCGCCATCCATCTTCTGCATGGAGTGAAAGTCGAATCCCAGCTCCAGGGTGACGGCCTCGCCATGCTCATGCCAGCCACGCACCACGAAAGGCGCCGTAGTCAAACCATTGAGGCCCACGCGAGGATGAAAGATATCACCCATGCCTTGGACCAGAGAAAGGTCTTCAAAGACAAAGTAATCATTCAAAACTTTGCGGATGTCGGGATCCTTTGCGGCTTTGAATAGCTGCTCCAGCACCACCCCAAATGCCAGCTCCAAGCGCTCAGTAGAGACCGAAACTGAGATTGGGCGCTTACGGTCCATCTTGATCCCTTCGACCAGCGGAAAATCCATTCGTAAGCGGCCCTCATCACAAGCAATCTGTGCATGGGCTTCGATGCGATTGCCATCTTCCTGCGCGATCAGGAGACCAAAGGCCAGGTCGAACAACCAGGGAGCACGCACGCTGACGTCGGCAGTGAACTCGGCGTTGCCGTGGAAACCTTCGTAGTCAGGGGCCTCACTTCCGTACTCACCGACGAACTCGAAGCGAAAGTCCACCGGGTATCCCCAATCAAGATTCAGGCCCTGCCGCCATTGCATGAAAGCCAACTTGGCATCTGCCCCCTGCAAGCTCCTGGCCGGCTTGGACACGACTTCCCCACAAGCGCACAGCGCCAACACCAGCAGCAGCAATAGATGCATTGGGGGATGGATTGGATTGAGGGGATTCCGTGCGACCAGGCTGAGGAACCTGTTTGCACATGAAGAGTCAACGCAGGCCATCATAGCAACCTGAGCAAATCAGAGATCCTTGATCTAACTCAAAAGGAGTAGTCTTGATCGAGGTCTTCCAGGTCTTGGAAGAAACGCTCGGGAATCTGCTCAGGCTGCCCTGCTTGCATCAGAAGGTAGTAGGGATCCAAGTCCAGGACATACTCTTCCTCCATCAGGTCGAACTCTTCCGGCTTGGTTTGGAGCTCAGAGAATCGCAAGTCATAGGTAAATTCCACGATCACGTCGGACTCTGATGGCGGTGCCACTTTCACTTGGATCGATCGAGTATCGCCAGTTTTAGGATCGAAGGTGCAGTAGAAGATGATATCCAGAGGCGACAAGCCCAAGTCCTCCATGCCATTGCCTTGACTCACGTCTGGCGGAGGGTTCATCTTCAAAGCCACCGCAGGAACCCCATCCTTCACCTCCCAACGGGTGGCCACCGTTCCTGGGACACTCACCATTAAAGAAGCAACAAGGTTAGGGTGAAGAAATGCACCCAAACCTGTCAATCCGTGCAGAAGTTACCGATTGCGCGTGTCGTCCTCTGGGAAAGCCAGGAAATTGGTGCCGATTTGTTCATCGACCTCGATCTGAAGAAGACGAAGAGCATCTTGAACATGTCTCGCGGACAGACTGTAACCCGTTGGCAAGGTCATGGTGAACGGCCCCATGAACACGGAATCTTGCATGCGAATGGAAATTTGATCCTGCTGCACACTCCAATCAAGATGCCCGCCGTACTCGATTCCCAGGATGCTCATCGTGAGATCCCAACCCGCGTCGAAAGAATTCGCATCATGAAGAACGGTGTCGCTATCAACCTTGTAATCGACAACCACTTTGATTCCATCGGGCATACCGAATTCAGCCTCCACGACAAGTTCAGAGTGGAAAGAAGTTGGGTACTCCAAACTTGCTGGAACCGATTATTGCCAATCAAGGAAGGCTTCGTGAGCCTGATCGCCTTCAAGAACAACATCTTCAAGTTGGATCTCGCCAGCGCAGGAGAAGAAGGTCAAGATCAATATGCCAAGCGAATAATATTTTATCATTTCATTCCTTCTACATGCTATCCACGGAACCACTTCACGCCGTCGGGCGTGTCTTCGAGCGTGATCTTGGCAGCGGTAAGTTCATCGCGGATGGCGTCGGCACGGGCAAAATCCTTGGCGGCACGAGCCTCGCCACGTTCCTGGATTAACTGATCGATTTCCTGATCAGACAGGCCACCGCTTTCGATGCTGTCGAAGAAGCCGAACACGCTGTCGGCCTCAGCGAGCAATGCCAACGCTACTGGATACTCTGCAGCATCCAGCTCACCATGCACATAAGCGTTGCGTAACACGAACAGGGCAGCCAACGATTCCGATGTATTCAAGTCATCGGCCAAGGCCTTGCGGAAAGCTACTCGTGCCTTGGCCACTGCACTCTCGGCGCCCAAGGATTCAAGATTCATTTCCTCCGGTTCGCCACCTTCGCCGAGCAAACGACTGCGGAAGTCATTCAGGTTCCGACGTGCCTCCGCCGCCCCCTTCAATGCCTCCCAGGTGAAGTTCAGCGAGTTGCGATAACTGCCGCGCATCATCAGGAATCGGTAATCCAAGGCGCTGAAGCCGCGTTCTGCTAGGTCATCGAGGGTGTAGGCATTGCCGAGCGATTTGCCCATCTTGCCGCCATCGACTTGCAGGAACTTGGTGTGCATCCACAGGTTTACGAAGGGGCCATTAAGTGCCGACTCACTCTGCGCGATCTCGCATTCGTGGTGCGGGAAGACGTTGTCCTCGCCGCCGGTATGAATGTCAAAGTGATCGCCCAAGAACTTGCGTGCCATCGCCGAACATTCGATGTGCCAACCCGGAAACCCATGCGGGCCGAAGACCGTATCCCACTTCATTAAGTGATGTTCATCGGATTTCCACAAGGCGAAGTCGGCCGGATGCTTCTTCTCATCATTCACCTCCAAGCGTGCGCCGGCTTCCAGGTCTTCAATGCGGTTGCCCGACAAGCGACCGTAGGAAGGAAAGCTATGCACGTCGAAGTAGACGTTGTCACCGACGCGATAAGCGTGCTTCATCTCGATCAACTTCTCGACCATCTCGACCATCTCTTCGATGTGGTCGGTGGCGCGTGGATAAGCATGCGCAGGTTGAACACCCAAGGCATTCATGTCCTCGAAAAACTGTGCGCTGACCTTCTCGACGATCTGCCAAGGGTCAAGCTTATCTTTACGCGCTTGCGCCTCAAGCTTGTCGTCGCCCTCTTCGGCATCATCGACCAAGTGGCCGACATCCGTGAGGTTCATGATCTGGGTGACCTTCAGATCCGCCAACTCCAGCACGCGACGCAGCAAATCCGCGAATAGGAACGCACGGTAGTTACCGATGTGCGGGCGCTGATAGACCGTGGGTCCACAGTGGTACATGCGCACCTCCCCATCTCGGATCGGGCGAAAGAGCTCCTTCTGGCGAGTCAGCGTGTTGTAGAGATGCAGTTCCACGGCGGCAGATTTTAGCAGTGCCGCAATCCCCTACCCGAGCAAGTCACGGCGCATATCGGCCATGGCTGCAGGCTCACTGCCAGCGTGCTTCTTGAAGTAACGGGCGAATCGCTCGACCCTGGAGCGACGTTCCGAGCTACTCAATCCCTGTGGACGTAACTCAGCGCCTGCCAGATCGATTAACCAACACTGCTGCTGATCCTGTTGCCACAGCAAGTTGGCTGGATGCAGGTCCGTGGCCCACAATCCAACGCTGAATATCTGTTCCAGCAAGGCGCCGGCGGCTTGCATGGCTTGGGCGGATTCGCGGGCGTCGAATACGGTGACGGCATCGCGGATCTCTTCAGTCACCAGATGTTGACGCCACCACGACCCATGACGCTTGGAATAGGCCAGCAACACTTCAGGAGTCTTCACCCCCATAAAACGCAAGGCACCGGAAAGATTGACCTCTTGTTGCAGGCGATAAGCATCTCGATAACGATCGCCGCGGATTCCACCAAGCATGCCGCCGTGGCGGTTGATGCGCCATGCACCGTGGAGCGCATTCGGACTGGATTCTGTGGCTGTCGAATCCTTTGAATCACCGTTTAAACCAAAGGTCACCGCTCGGGCCGCACCTCGCCCAGTCCCCAATACACGATCGGCTTGCTGAGCCATGGCTTCCAGCTGGGTTTCGCCATCCTGCAACCATGCTGCCCAATCACCGCCTTGGGCCAAGGCGGGTGAAACGGACAACCAAGATTGGTCGTCGGAATAGGTCTGGGGGGATGCCGCTGAATCGGGCATGGGCGCATGGTATCTTTGCGCCGCATGTCACGACCACAGCTAGCCGACCTTCCGCAAGGGGCCCGCGTGCTGGCGATTCGCCTCTCTGCAATGGGCGACATCGTCTTCGCTCTGCCTGCCTTGGCGGCGCTGAAGCAGGCGCGACCGGATTTGCGCGTCGATTGGTTGGTAGAAGATCGCTTCGCCGCGGTGCTCGAGCATCACCCTTTAATCGATGAGGTGCTGATCTTCCCACGCAAGGGTTGGCGCAGCGGCCGTGGCATCGGCCCAATGTGGCAGCACTTGCGCAAGCTGCGCAAGCAACGTGATTATGCACTGGTGCTGGATTTCCAGAGCAACTTGAAGAGTGCGCTGCAGTTGTTGTTCGTTCGCAGCAAACAGCGTGTGGGTTTGGCCGCTCCCCTAGCGCGCGAAGGTGCCCAGCGCTTCCATCAT
Source organism: Planctomycetota bacterium (assembly GCA_024229395.1). Classification (GTDB taxonomy): domain Bacteria; phylum Planctomycetota; class UBA1135; order UBA1135; family UBA1135. The sequence continues at coordinate 81,688 of JAAESM010000037.1, forward strand.
GTGCACGCCGAAGTGACCGAATGTGCGCATCGTAGTGAGCGCGATGCCGCCTTGCTGCATGCCGTCGGTTGGCAAGGAAGTGTGCAACTGCAACTGCAGTGGCCTTTGCCTTCAGATGTGGTGAATGCGATTCCCGCTGCGGCACAAGATTTCACTCTGCTCCACACCGGCGTGACCGCTTATGGCAAGGATAAGGAGTGGCCAGCGGAACAATGGATCGAATTAGCACGTGCGCTTCTGAAGGAAGGCCATCAGCCGCGTTTACTTTGGACACCTCCAGAGAAGGAGGCCGCTGAGGCGATCGCACACGCTGCCGGTAACGGCGTGGAACTTGCCCCTGCCACACCTTCAATAAACCACTTAATGGCCTTGACCGACCAAGCGCGTTTGCTGATCGGCACAGACAGCGGGCCGGTGCATTTAGCCGCTTATCGGGGCACTCCGGTAGTTGCCTTGTTCGGCCCGACGGATCCGCAAGTCTATGCACCTCCAGGAACAAAGGTGCAGATTGTCTATGCAGGCAAAGATGGCGAAGCCCCTCCACCCCGCGACCGCAGCAAGCGATCGCCATGGATGGAGAAGATTGGTGTGGCGAAAGTTCTTGCCGCCAGTGAAGAGGCCTTAGCGAATCTCTAAGCGATAAGGCAAAGTGGCGTAAACGCCTGGGTTTTGCAGGATACCGCCCATCCGCTGCATTTCTGTCCAAAGTGGTTGCAGCGCATCTGGTACGGCCAAAGCTTGTAACGGTGGCAACTTTGCCACCGGATCACTCTCATAGCTCAACATCTGCGCGGTGAACTCCTCGATCGGATCGGCTTCCGGCTCCCAGTATTCCACGAAGTAATGCGGTGCGTTGCAGGCCTCGGCCGCCAAGGTGATGGCGTCTTGCAGACCGCCGAGTTGATCGACCAAACCAAGCTCCAGTGCCGCCGTTCCAGACCACACACGACCTTGCGCCATCTCATGCACCACCTCACGATCAAGATTGCGACCACTCGCAACGCGATCGAGAAAGCCATCGTAGATCACATCGACATGGGTCTGCATCATCGCCAACTCCTCAGGAGTCTTCTGATGATAGAGCGACATCCAACTGGCGTAAGGACCGGTTGCCACGGTATCGACATGCACGCCCACTTCATCCATCAATTTCTTGATGTTGGGGAACATGCCGAATACGCCAATCGATCCGGTGATGGTCGACGGCTGAGCCACGATCTTGTCGGCATGGCATGAAATCCAATAGCCACCAGAGGCTGCGACATCGCCCATCGACACGATGACCGGTTTGTCCGCATCGCGCAGTAGCTGCATCTCACGCAAGATGACTTCGCTGGCGGTGGCGCTGCCTCCTGGACTGTTAACGCGCAAAACCACGGCATCAAGATCAGGATCCAAACGCGCATTGCGCAAGTCCAGGGCCAAGCTATCACCACCGATGGCGGTGTCATGGAAGCCGTCGTAGATCTGCCCCTCGGCGTAGATCACCGCGATACGCGTGCGATATCCATTCCCCTCACTGTCGTCGTAGGTGTCCTCCAGATAACGATTGAGGCTCACCTGGGCGAAGGTGTCGTAGTTGTGCTCATCGGTCCCGACCATCTTGATCAGGTGACTGATCATCTGATCGTAATAACCGAGGTGATTGATCAACCCATTATCGAAGGCCTGTTGGGCCGAATAGATGCCGCCTTCGCGGATCATTGATTGCAGCGTGCCTGCTTCTATTTGAAGCGCTGCGCCGACATCCTCGGTCCAACTGTTCTGCACCATGGTCAGCAGTTGGTCGACCTGATCAAGGTTGGCCTCACTTGCTTGCGGCAGGATGAATGGCTCGACCGCGGACTTGTACTTGCCGACGCGGGTGACCTGCATCTCGACTCCAAGCTTCTCCATGGCGGTGGCGTAGAACATCATCTCGGCGGCGAAGCCCTTCATGTCGAAGATGCCGAGCGGTGGCATGAAGATGTCGTCGGCAACGGAAGCCAAGTAGTAGGTGCGCATGTCGTAATCCGGCGCATAGGCGATGACCTTCTTGTCCATGGCACGGAAACGCATCAGCGCCTGCTGGACTTCGCGCGCGGCGGCAGGGCCACCCAAGCTGCTGCCATTTAACAACAAGATGGCATCGATGCGCCCATCTTCGGCGGCGCTGTCGATTGCATCAACGACACGGCGCAACGGCAACGAAGGGTAGTCACCGCGCCCGACCAAGGCGCCAAGATCACCATGACTGCCGCGCTCGGTGGCGAAGACGGTGTCGTCGATCACCAGCACGCAACCCACCGGCACATCTGGCGGTAGCTCTTGCACGAAGTAAGTGGAAACGACAAACATCAAAACGAACACCGCACAAAGGGTGCCGACAATGGATGCGAGAGTGGAGCGAAGGAATTCTTTCATCGGTATCGGAGGGCAAAGGCGCCATCGCGCACATACATACGCAACTGCAAGGGGAACTGCAGTTGTAGTTCTTGAAGGTCGAAGCGGCGTCGGAATCCCTCGCCGTCGAGGACCAGTGCACTGCCGTCTTTGCGCAGTACAAGTTGATGCGGCATGCCAGGTACGGCAGGTCGCGGGGCACGGCTGAGCGCTTCAAAGCGCACTTCGGTGCCGGATTCTGGATAGGCCGCCCATCCGCCGTTTTGCCCGAGTCGAATGCGCAAGCGTGGGCTGGTGGCTGGTTCGGAATCTTTGACCGACAGGATCAAGCCTGCTTCCGGTTCGGACGGCGCGCGGCCATGTTGCATTTCGAGTTTCAACGGCTGTTCGCCATCCCAGGACCAGACAAGGTCCAGCTCGACTTGTTGCCCGGGGCGACTCGCGAGCAGGAAGCGCCGTTGTTCGGTATCCCAATCGGCATCGCGGCCGCGCAATCCAAGGTAAGGCGTGTAAAAGACGACATCCGCCGGCAAGGACCAACTTTGCGCGAGCTTCGACAGCCACGGCGTGGAACTCTTGTCATATTGCAGCGCTTCGGCAGCACGCATCGCGAAGGCGGAGTAGCGGATCTCGCCAGGAGCTTCCGGCAGTTGCGCACCGGGGCCGTAGCGAAAAGCGAGGGTGCGCCAGAATGGCCAAGCCTCCAGCCCCATCAAAGTCGGTGGCGGCGGGCCTTCGCACCACAACTCGGCATAGCCTTCCTGAAACCACTGCGGCGCTTCGCGCAGTTGCGGATAGTCCAAGCTGAACAGGTGTGCTGCCTCGTGGCGGAAGGAATGCAGCCAAGTGGTAGGTGGACCATCCAAGGCGGCGATTAAGGAGTCATCGCGCGGCAACGGCACCACGGCCAAAGCGTGGCCTGGGAAGGTGCGCGGCACAGCGGCATTGCCGAACAGACCGGCAGATAAGTAGAAGGCTGCGGCAGCGTCGGAATTGGCGGGCACGACCATACGCCGTGGATCGACGAACTCTTGCTCCTCACGCTGCCAACGCGCGGCGTGGTCTTGAAACTGGCGCTCCATCTGCAGCAACTCGGCCTGCAGCTGCTTCTTCCAATGTGCGTAACGCTCGGGCAGGTGGACTTCCATCGCCGCGCGGCTGGGCTTTTGCGGCTCGACAGCTTCGGGAGTTGCCGCCATTGGCGCATCACGCGGCGTTGGGTTGGCACATGCCGCCAGCAGTAGCACAATAAGGGCGGCGCAACTCGCCACCCACCTGTGACTGAAGCTGTGCCAACGACTCCCCCACGCCCTCTGCCAAGCCCGCTGGCTGGCATCTTGTTCGATCTCGATGGCACCCTGGTCGACACCGAGGGCATGCACTACGACAGCGCCATGGCGGTGCTGGCGCGCTACGGCAAGACGCTCAGCAAAGAGGCCTTCAAGCCTTACATCGGCACCGCCGAAGTCCCCTTCTGGGAGGACTTGCAGCGCATGCTGGAGCTGCCCGCCGCGATCGACGAGTTGCTGACGGCGCGCACCGAGGAGTATCTGAAGTTGCTCCACACGGCCAGCATAGAGCCATTGTCCGGAGTTCTCGACCTTGTGCATTGGGCTTTGGACCGGCAACTACCAATCGCGGTTGCATCTTCCTCGCCGCGCGACCAAATTCACGGCTCGTTGACCGCTGCAGGGCTGGCTGAGTTGATTCCCGTACGGCGCTCCGGTCACGAAGATGTAGGTGTTGGGCGCGGCAAGCCGCATGGCGACGTCTATCTGGCCGCCGCCAAAGCCCTGGGCATTGATGCGCGCCAATGTCTGGCGGTGGAAGACTCCACCACCGGCATGCGCTCGGCCAAAGATGCCGGGTGTTATGTGTTCTGCGTGCCGAACGCCAGCTTTCCGCCCAAAGATGTGAGCTTTGCCGATCAGGTGGTCGACAGCATGGCCGATGTCCACGCCGCCGCGCGCAAACTGGTCGACTGATGGCGAATACGTGCGTTGGCTCGCAGCCGCACACGCATCATGACTTCACGACCTAGCGACCGAAAGCAAGTTTCACCACGTCGCTGAAGTGATCCACGAAGAGGATCTTCAAGCCACGCGTCCATTCTTCTTCGAGGATGTCGACATCGCGTTTATTGGCGCGTGGCAACAGCACCGTGCGAATACCAAGACGCTTGGCGGCTAAGACCTTTTCACGCACACCACCAATCGGCATGGCCTCGCCCGTGAGGGTGATCTCGCCGGTCATGGCAAGACGTGCCTTCAATCGTTTGCCGCTGAGACGTGACAACATGGTGCAAGCAATTGCTAAACCAGCGCTGGGGCCATCCTTCGGAATTGCGCCTGCTGGGAAGTGCAAGTGCAGATCATGCTTGGCGATTTGCTCGGCGGTGAGGCCGAAGTCTTCGCAGCGATCGCGCAAGAAACTATGCGCAATGCGACAGGATTCGGTCATGACTTCGCCAAGACGACCGGTGGCCTGCACGCGGCCACTGCCCTTGAAAGCAGCGCACTCAATCTCGAGTACGTCGCCGCCGTAAGTGGTGTAGGCCAAACCAAGCGCAACGCCAACTCCGGGGCGCAAACGTACGGGATCCTCGGTGTACTTCGGCGGTCCCAAGTACTTCTCCAAACCGGCTGGTTCGATAATCGGCTTAGGACGTTTGCGGCGCGCCACTTCCAAAGTGCGTTTACGACAAAGGGAAGCAATGCTCTTCTCCAAGCCGCGCACGCCAGCTTCACGGGTATAGCCATCCACGACTGCACGCACGGTGGCCACTGGCAACTTCAAACGCTTGGCATCAAGGCCATGCTCCTTCAACTGACGCGGCAGCAAGTGCTTTTGCGCGATCTTGACCTTCTCGCCACGCAAGTAACCGGGCAGCTGAATGATCTCCATGCGGTCGCGCAACGGACCAGGAATCTCATAAAGGTTGTTGGCCGTGGCCACGAACATGACCTTCGATAGGTCAAAGGGCACATCCAGGAACAGGTCCAAGAAGGCATTGTTCTGCGCCGGGTCGAGCACCTCAAGCAAGGCGCTGGATGGGTCTCCGCGGAAGTCCTTGCCGAGCTTATCCAGCTCATCAAGCACGATGACCGGGTTGTTGGTGCCAGCTCTGCGAATCATCTGCAGCACACGTCCAGGCATGGCGCCGATGTAAGTGCGTCGGTGGCCCTTGATCTCGGCTTCATCACGCATGCCGCCAAGACTCATGCGCTCTAAGGAACGGCCCATCGATTCGGCGATGGCCATGGCCAAAGAGGTCTTGCCCACTCCGGGAGGACCAACAAAACAGAGGATTGCGCCACTGTGACCTGGGCGTAACTTGCGTACTCCCAAGAACTCGAGGATGCGCTCCTTGGCATCTTTCAAGCCGAAGTGATCGCGTTCGAGCACCTTCTCGGCCTGGTCGATGTCGATGCGATCTTCAGAAGACACGCACCACGGCAGCTCGGTCAACCACTCCAAGTAGTTACGCACCACCGAATACTCTGGCGACGCCTGCGGAATGGTGCCAAGGCGGTCCACTTCATCCTGGACCTTGGCACGCACCTCTTCGGGAAACTCACCTTCGGCCAAGCGGCCTAAGAATAGTTCACGATCCTGCTCTTCGGGATCTTTCTCCTCGCCGAGCTCACGGCGAATGATGCTGATCTGCTCGCGCAGGAAGTATTCCTTCTGCTGCGCCTCGATGCGTTCGCGAATCTCTTTCTGGATGCGATCACCCAACTCCAGGGTGACCAATTCCTTGGTCAGGCCTTCGTCGACGGCGATCAAGCGCTCCTTGACATCAAGCAGCTCGAGAACCTTCTGTTTTTCCTCGGTGTCTTTGAGCAGATATGCAGCCGCAAAATCCGCCAGATTGCCGGCAGGATCGATGTTCAAAGCCGCCAAGCTGAAGCCTTCGCCTAAGCCGGGGTTGTGAGCCGAAACCTGTTGCGCGAGCTGCAGCACATTGCGCGCCAGAGCATCGAACTCATTGCCACCTGGATAGATGTCTTCCGGGTACTCCACGCGCGCGATTGGTACTTCACCGGTGCGCACGAAACGCTCCACCTTGAAGCGGCGGATACCGCGGCACAGGTAGTTGGTATTGCCATCGGGCAACTTGATGCGCTTGTGGATCTCGACCAGCACGCCCATCTGGACCATATCCTTGGCCTTGTGGATGCGCCCATGCTCGTCCATGCCAGGCGCCAGCAGCAGCCCAACGCGATCACCCTGAGCAACCGCCTTCTCCATGATGCCATGCTCATAACCATCCTGAGCATGCACAGGCATGATCAGACCAGGAAACGGCACCGAACGTCGCAGCGGGAAAATCACCAGCAGCGGCGGCGGCGTGTCATCTTTCACCACCGGCAGAGAGAGGATTTCCTTGGCGGCTTCTTCAACCGCACGCTCCTCATCGCCAGGCATGATGACATCGACGGGGTCTGATATGGGGTCCTTTGGACTCATCGCTCACCCAGTATCGCATCCCCTTCGGATTTTGCGATAAGCGCGGCACCACAGGAATCGGACCAGACATTCACCACCGTGCGCAACATGTCGAGCGGGCGGTCAATCGCCAGCAGCAACATGGCGCCTTCGATCGGCAGACCAAGCGCAGACAGGATGGCGGTCATCATGATCAAGCCCGCCGACGGGATTCCGGCCGCGCCGATTGACGCGAACAAGGCGGTAATCACGATAAAAATCTGCTTGCTCAGGGTCAGGTCGAAATCGCCAGTCGATGCGTAGTACTGCGACAGGAAGATTACCCCGACGCATTCGTACAAGGCGGTGCCGTCCATGTTGACGGTGGCGCCGAGCGGCAGCACGAAACTGGTGTGCTTATTCGACACCTTGCCATTGTGCTCCGCGGTCTCCATGGTGACCGGCAGCGTGATCGAGCTGCTGGAGGTGGAGAATGCCGTCATGAGAGCCGGCGACATGGCGCGGAACCATGCGATCGGTGAAATGCCACCGACGAACTTCAGCAGCAGTGGCAACACAACACAGGCGTGGAACAACAGTGCGAATGCCACGATGCCCATGTAGTAGAGCAACGGCTTAAAGGTCTCGAAGCCAGTTTCTCCGACCACCTTGATGACCAAAGCGAAGACACCATATGGGATCAGCTTGAGCACGCCGGTGGCGAGCTTCATCATGACCTCGAAGAAGGACTCGAACAAGCCGCGGATGCGACTGCCATGAGGCTCTTCGGTGTGCCCAATGAAGTAACCGAGCAGCAGCGCGAAGACGATGATCTGCAGCATGGCGCCGTTGTCGGACAGGGCACCGAAGACGTTCTGCGGGATCATGCGCAGCAGGATGTCGATAAAGCTGGAACCTTCGCCGGGCGCGAAGTTCTCGGGGATCGCCAGGTTCAGTGGCGCACCAACGCCTGGGCTAGTCAGGTTGATGACCAGCAAACCAGTGACGATCGCCAAGAAGCTGGTGGTCATGTAATAACCAAGGGTCTTCACGCCTAAGCGACCGAATTCCTTGCCGCCAGAGATCCCCGACACACCCGTGACGATACTGCTCAACACCAACGGCACGATCAGCATCTTCAGCAAGCTCATGAACATATTGGCCGCCATCACGAAGGGCGCCAACCATTGCGCACGCTGCGAATCAGGCGACAGCACGTCTAGCGTGACCTCATGCCCAGCCTTCATCACCGTTTGGGTGACGTAGCTGGCATCAGTGAACTGCTGGAGAGCCCAACCGCCGACAACGCCGAGCAGCATCGCCAGACCAATCTTGGTGTGCATTTTCACCACCCCATCGTAGCGACGCCGCCTGCTCAGGAAGCCCTGACGCTGCGGGGATGCTTCGCCCCTTTCGGGCAGGCCCAAATTGCAACGGCACCCACGACCGCTATTGCAATCGTGGGTGCCGTGTTCGGCTGCCCCTGATGACTAGATTTCGACTCCGAAGAAGCCCTTCAAGCCAAAGCCGACGGCCATCGAAACGATGACGAACCACAACATGATGGAGATTTCACCCCCACCCATGAAGCCCAGCGGCCGCACCGGGTAATCCACGGTGATGGTCTGAAGAAAAGAATTACCGGGCAGGACTGGGTCGCCGAAGTAGACAATCGGATCCTTAGCTGCAGCGAACTTGGACAGCGGCGTGGCTGTGGTCAAACGCGCCAGGCGCCGTGGATCGGTGCCCACTTCAATGGTCTTGATGACCTCTTCACCGCCATTCTTCAACAGCAGCTCATGCGCGCCATCCGCGGTTGGGATCAGGCGCAGCAGGATGCGTGGATCGTCAGAATCGGCCAAGTTGACGCGGTGCGACATGGCCACGCCCTCTGGCATGACGATCTCCACAGCACTTGGTGACACGCCTTCATTCAGCTCCACCACCACCATCTGCTCATCGCCCACTTCCAGTGACTGATAAGCATAGAGAGCGTTCAGCTGGAACCACACGATCATGAATGGTGCAGCGAGCACCACCATCGGCAGCATGTTCAAACCCAGGTAACCAAAGTTCCAAGACAAGGTCTTGCCAGTGGAACGAAATACGGTGCCGAGGTCATCCTGGAACAGGCGAATCGCAAGCAAGTTGAACTTGATGCGGTCCTTCACCGCCTTAATGCCATCTTGCGACGACACATGCGGGAAAGCCATGATGAACAACATTCCGACTAAGGCCGACACGAGCGTGACCACGACAAAAGGCCCGGCCCAGCCAAAGGCTAGGTCGAAGGCATCAAACAGCACATTCATGATCCCCGGGGCGAAGTAAGCCACGGCGACCAGAACGGCACAGATGCCGATGACAAGGAGACGTTTTTGCATCGGTGAATCGGGTGTGTTGTTTTCTCTTAGCTGATGTAACCGAGGCCGCGGAGGCTTTCGGTAATCGCTTCGTCGGAAGTGCCAGCGCTTTCAATGCTCTTCAGCTCCTTCTCAACGATGTGCTCGACAAATTCCTCTACGGAGGAGTAGCCAGCAACCTCAGCGCACTTCTTGCAGCGCTCGAGTAGATCCTTGTTGATCTTCAGTTTTGGTCCGCCAAACATTTTTCTATTTCTGTGGGGTTAGTAAAGAGACTTGCCATCCATGTTCTCGGGAATCGAGAGACCGAACAGACTGTAGAGGGTTGCAGTGATGTCTTCCAGAGCTGGGTCCTTCGAAAAGGACTTCGCAGACTCTGCAATAATCGTGCCCCGGACGAGTTCCGGGTCCATGAGGTGGGATCCGGACCAGCGCGAATCGTTATCGACGATAAAGATTCCCTGTTCCCAATCTCCAGTCACGCCGCCGGCTGCGCATTCATCGGAAGCACCGAAGCCGACGTTGAAGCCTAACTGCAGGTCAGGCGCGTTCACCACTTGATCGCCGTGGAAGACCTCAGTGGCAGGAACTACGGTCGTGAGGACCGGCTCGCCACCATCTTGCAGTGCGATCAGCTTGGCGGTCATTTCCGCCAGCAGCGGAGCGATTTCCGCATCGGTGACGATGCCTTCTGGTTCGCGCCCGACGCGGTTGAGGATGATGCCGTTGAAGCCAATGCAGTAAGCCTTCGACTTGGACCAATCGACATCGCCAGAACCTGGGATCGGATGGTCGTCTTCATCACTCTCGTAACCGAGGCCATGCGCTCCGGTTTTGGTGACTCCATCTTTCAGGACCAAGTAGCCCTCCTTGATGAGCCAATCGTTGACATGCATCTTGCGGTAGAAAGGAGCGAAGCCGTGGTCCGACATCACGATCAATTCGATCGGGGAACCATGCTCCTTCTCCATTGCATCCAAGCGCGCGACCATCTCGCCAAGCATCGAATCGACCTGCGTATAAACGCGATCGATCTGCTCTTCATAAGCCATGCCGTCGTACTCGCCCTTCTCCTCTTGGTGCGGGTGAGCATCGTCGGCGGCATGCCAAAGCATGTGACAACGCATGTCCAAGGAACCGGTGTAGAGGAACAACAGGCCACCAGTCTCATCGATTTGATCAAGACCGTAGTGCATCATCTTGGTGCGTTCATCGAACACCATGTCGGACTCGTTGATGAAACCGGAAGTATCCAGCACCTCACTCTTGTACGACTTGTAGGCATCCGGGAAGCCCTGCACCATGTAAGGACCGATCGCATCTGCCAACTCGGCGGCAGCTTCTTCGGGCATCGAAATCGGCGACGCAGGTGCGTAGGGATCGTATTGAACCGGCACGGCGTAGACCTCGAAAGGCTCGGCCGACATGAAGCGGAATCGGGTGTAGCCCGGAATCGGGACCAAACCACCCAACATGCCGAACTCGATCTTCACCCAGTTCGACCACTCGCCTAGACCAGCGACGGCATAGACACCTTCAATATCCACGGCCAATTGCGGCGTGCCTTGTGGATCATCGATCATGAAAGTCACAGGAGTGCTGACCTCTTGCGCCTTCTTGATCTCGACCGCGATCTGGTTGGCCTTGGTGTTATCCCCTGCCTCTTCCGCTTCCTTCTGGGCGGACTTCAGATCGTCGACGTTGACCGCGGTATCTGCCGGGCCATACATCTTGGTGGACAGCTTCCACAGCTCATTACGACGACGGTTCAGCTTGACCTTCTCCATGCGGGTGGAATCGGTGACTTTGGAACTCTTGTCCGGGTCTTCGGTCCACAAGTAAGAGACACCCGATGCAGCACCGGTCAGGTCTGGCGTGCCCATGTCGGGGAAGACCACCGCGCTGGTTTCAGTCAGCGGGTAAGCAGCAGGCATGCGGTGCACATAGACCGGCACGCCTTGATCCGCCATCGACTCCCAGAAAGCTGGGGACTTGCGGCTGGAACGGACATCGCCACCGGTCAGTGGAATGTCGTAACCGAACAAAGTCATCTCCATGCCCACCGGATCGCTCTCCACCATCGAAGAACCGATGCCGTAGGTCTCACGGTTGACGTGAATGAAGTCGTAGAGGCCGTGCTTGCCAGGGTTGGTACCACTGATGAAGTTCGACCATGCCACCGGCGATTGCGGCGGCCACGAAGTCTGCAGCGCTTGGAAGTTCGCGCCACCTTCGACCAACTTCTTGAAGTTGGGCATGATGCCACGATCGATGCGCTCCTGGAGCATCTCTGGATCGAGGCCATCGACACCAAAGACCACCACGCGGGTTTCCGAATCCTTGGCTCCACCGCTACATGCTGGCAACAGCAAAGCGGTAGCGACTACAGCTGCGAGTTTGAGCGAGAGCTTCATGACTTGGCCTCCTCTTTGCGAGCGCCGAATAGCGGTTGTCCTTGCATGTACTGCGGGATATCGACACCGAACATGTTCAAGGCGGTTGGGCCGAGGTCCATGATGTCGGGCGTGTCGGTGTTAATCGGCGTATCGGAGAAGATCACGCCAGGGACTTCACGTGGGTCGATGCAGTGGTCACCCGACCACGACTTGGTGTTGTCCGAGAAGATCTCCGGTGGGCAAGACCCAGTAGCGCAGTCCCACGAGTTGCGGTAATCACGCTTATAACCCATGAACAAGTCAGGGGCCTGGAAGACATAAGGTCCGGTGAAGACCTGCTCGGCGTCGAAGACTTCGATGAAGATCTTCTCGCCAGTCTTTGGATCCTCGAGTTGCGAGAGCTTGCCGACGATCTCCGCCTTCAAGTTCTGCAGTTCTTCGCCCTCGGCGACGATGCCATCACGCTCGCGTGCGGTGCGGTTGATGAACATGCCGGTCAAGCCAAGCGAGAACGCTTTGGTCTTGGACCAATCCACATCTTGCAACCAATCGCGCGAGATTTGCTTGCCACTGGCTTCATCAATCGGCGCATCTTCCTTCAGCACCAAGTAACCGTGATCACGCAACCAAGCGTTGAGGTTGACGCCGCGCTTGAACTGACAGAAGCCATGGTCGGAGATGATCATCAAGCGGTCGCGCTTGGGGTTCAGCTTCTTGCGAACCTCGGCGACCAGGTCATCGGCAATGCCGTAGATCTCAGCGACCTTGTCCTTGCCCCACTCGGTGTCCTTGCCTTCGTTGGCTGGGTGAGTTGGATCCAAGTATCGATGGAACATGTGCGACACGCGGTCGGTGCCATCAAAGACACAAACCACCGAGCCTTTCGGCGTGTGGGCGAGTGCGTCGAACAACTGCTTACGACGCTCTTGCCAGATGTTCAGCGACTGCTTCCAGAAAGCCTCTTCATCGATCACGCGTTCGTTCAGTGCCCAAGTATCTTCCGCCAGCCCCAAGGTCGCGAATGGACCATGCTTCTTGGCGAGATAGATGGAGTACACCGTTGGGTGCGAGATCGGCATGGCCGGGTTGGCCGGGTCGATCTGGATCGGCGTCATGTAGAGACCGAACTCTGGATCCGTACCCATGCAGTAGAAACGCGCGAGACCAGTGACCTTGGCGCGCCCCTTCGCGGCCTTGAACTCCAAGGTAATCCAGTCGGAGTACTCCTTGACCCCAACTGTAACGACCTGTTCATCGCCCTTGGCACCGATGGTCAAACGCAACTTGTCGTTTTCACCGATCATCTCGACCTTCATCGGGATACGCATCGGCGTGGCGGTGGCCTGACTAGGGTCTGGAGGACCGGTGATTGGGCAGCGCACGGTGTTGCCGGACTTGCCAACCAGGAGGACGTCGCCGCCAGCTTCAGGACCGGCAAGAGACTGGTCGGTAGTCCAGAAAGTGAAACTACCTTGGGTACCCTTGAGGTCAGGTACGCACATGCCGCTCAAGCTCACACCGTGGAATTCCTCCGGTGGGAAGGTAATCGGAACGCGGATGATGTTGGAGAAGATTTTCTTGTCGCCAAGCGTCTTCCACCATGGGGTGCCTTTTCGCAGCAGACGAATGCTCGAGCTTGGGCGCTTGAACATCTCCAGCTTGCCGATCTTGACCAGAGCCTTCTCC
>JAAESM010000038.1 GCA_024229395.1 Planctomycetota bacterium
CGACTTGAGCTCACGATGACGACTGGAGTCAACGGAGGCCAGCGGTTGGTTATTGCCGTCGTAGATGGCCAACGGACCGCGCACGCGTGCCAATTGCCCGCGGATTGGCATGGTGAGGTTGGACAGCAATAACAGCGCACCACCACCACCAAGGCATCCCAATAAGCACAGGCCCAACCAGCGTTCAATTCGATGGCGTCGTTTCCCTGTTGCATCGTCGAAGTGCAGAAAGGGAGCCGTTGCGTCTAAGGCCGGCGCAAACTGAACGTTGTCTCCATCGCGCAGTTCCAGCTGCTTCACCCGGCGACCCTTCCACCACAAGCCATTGGTGGAGTCCAAATCTTGAAGGATCCACCGCCGGCCTTGGCGTTGCAGCAAAGCGTGTTGGCGACTGACGGCCGGATGATCGATGCTGACTTCCAGAGGACCATCGCGTCCAATCCGATAGCCATCGCCATGCAATGCAATGGTTCGATCTGCTTGACCTGGCTGATGAATGATCAGTTGGGCTGCAGAGGCGCCGTCAGGATTTCGCTTGTCCATTGCGTTGGGAGAGAGCGTCGATGGCGAAGCAGAGGACGGC
>JAAESM010000039.1 GCA_024229395.1 Planctomycetota bacterium
GAGGAGCCCATCAAGAGCGAGTCACTGAGTGATGGCACGCGTATTGAGCAGTGGAGCTTCCGCCGCGATCGCTTCGATGAAGACGGTGCCTTGATCAGCCGCTACATCCTCACCACCGTGGGCCGCGTGGTGATGAATTACACGATCATCGACGCGGTGGCCGCCGCCTGAATCGAGCCAGACGCCCTTTTCTTCCATTCCTGATCCGCGCGCAGCCATGACCTCTTCCTCGAAATCCCGCAAGTCCAAATCCAGCAAAGCTTCCAAGGCCGCCAAGGAAGCTCCTGTGAGCGCATCCCGTCCTCTCTCCAAGACCCCGCCACCGTTCCGCAATCAGATCATTGATAAGCGAGCCCTCAAACAGCTCGTTGCTTGGTCTTACAAAAACCACGGCACGGCGGTGACGTCCTCCATGGCCGACAACCTCAAGGATCTCGGCTTCAAATACGCCACCCAGGCTGCGGTGTCGATTTCGGTGGATGACCTCAAGGTTCCTGAGGCGAAAAAGGATCTGCTGGGCCAGGCCGAGGAACAGATCACCGCGACTGAAGAGCGCTACCGGCTTGGGGAAATCACCGAAGTGGAGCGCCACACCAAGGTGATCGACACCTGGACCGAGACCAATGAGCGTCTGGTGGATGCGGTCAAGAAGAACTTTGACGAGAACGCACCGTTGAACTCGGTGTGGA
>JAAESM010000040.1 GCA_024229395.1 Planctomycetota bacterium
GCGTCCGGCTTGGAGAGATAATCGGCAACCTGGCGCACGATCTTATCCGACTTCGGGCAGTTGAGAGGCCAGGTCTTGCTGTAGGACCCGAGCACCGGAACCTTCACCGTGACAGGCCCGGGATCGCCCTTGATGGCGAACTTGAGAATCCCATCGCTTGCTTCTGCGGCGGCGAGGATTCGGCCCAGTTGGATGCGGGGGTCAATCTCCTTGAGCACCTGCCCGTTGATCGACTCGATGATTTGCCCCTTGGCCAGTTTACCTGTCTCCGCAGCCGGCGAACCTTCCTCGATGCTGCTGATCCGCATGACAAAGGCCGGCTGGAGCAGGTCAATCCCCATGCCGACGGGACCGAAGCGCTTGATGGTCTGCAGCGACTTGGTTTCCCCTGGCCGGGTGGAGAATAGTCCATGTGGCTCCTTATAGAATGACTGCGCGCCAGCTGTGCACCATGGGGCAAGGCATAGGGCCGCAATATGAATGGCGATAATTCTGATTGTTTGTCTCATTTCTGGAGTTGTTTTTCCGGGGGCGAAGGCAGCTTCCTTTTCATCTTCGGACGCAAGCGCA
>JAAESM010000041.1 GCA_024229395.1 Planctomycetota bacterium
ATCGGACCAGGCCATGTCCATGTAGCCATACCCGTTGGTAATCGGAATGATCGGCTTGCCCCAGTTCTCATTGTCAACGTCGTCTTCGTTGAAACGAATCTGAGCTCCTCGAGCCACCATCCACAACTTCCCATCAGGTTGATAGCCGATGCTTTGCAGGCGCTGACTGCTTACGCGCTGGTGCACTTGCCAGACGTCTTGCCCAGGAGCCCATCCGGCATAGAAGTTGCCGAGGCTGCTCACGCTCACGTATCCCCCTTCAGGTCCACGGCGCAAATCGCGAATGGCACCTGCTGCGTCACTCACTTCAGCTTCCCAGCTACCGCCTCCGTCACTGGTGCGATAGACCGCGCCAACGTTGGTCGCGAGTTCGGCTGTGTTGGGACCAAGAGCGGTAATCAGATAAGGCTCTCCTGGAAGCTTGGTGTCGAGGAAAAGCCGAGTCCAGTTGTTGCCGCCATCCGTGGTGTGCATGAGCAAACCAGGCTGACCGGCAATCCAGCCGTCGTCGCCGTCAAAGGCGATGCTGATCAAGCGGAAATTTTCTTCTTCGGGTAGATCAAGGCTGCGTTCATTCCAATTGG
Organism: Planctomycetota bacterium; assembly: GCA_024229395.1. Taxonomy (GTDB): domain Bacteria; phylum Planctomycetota; class UBA1135; order UBA1135; family UBA1135. The sequence continues at coordinate 585 of JAAESM010000041.1, forward strand.
CGCCGCCATCATTCGTTTCG
>JAAESM010000042.1 GCA_024229395.1 Planctomycetota bacterium
CCGTTGAAACGAACCTTGGTGTCGGTGACCAGCAGGCGCGGATTCACGGCACTGCATTCATCAACGGCGGCACGGCCATCGACGACAATATCCAGCAGCTCCAGGTCGCGTCCGGATGCAAAGGCGTGCAAATCAAAAGAGGCTTCACTCCAATCGGTGCCCTCCATGCTGAAGCTCGGCCAGTCACGCACCATGGCGGCATTGGCTTGCAGGCCGACTTGCCACTCATGGAGGCCAGGGCCGGCGCTGAGCTTGACCTCAAAACTGCCGACAGCCGGCAACAAGCACTGCCCCTCGACTTCGAAGCGCGCACCTTCTTGCGACATATGGCCGAAAACAGTGACCTCGTTCACCCAATAGTCCTGCAGTTGGGCATCGGTCCAACGCAGAGCCGAATCTCTGACCTGGATCACCATTGGGAAGGGCTCGAAATCATCAGAAGCCAACTTGCTCAGCGAAGTGACCACCGATTGATCGAGTTGGCCGTCGGCTTCTTTGATGTGCAGGCGAATTGGTTTGCCGAAAGCCGCACTTCCTGGCCACAGGTCGAGCGCCACATCGAGGCGGTCGACGCGCACGCGGGTTTCTTCTTGCTGCAGCAAGCGTAGGTCGAGCAGGCGGACTTCGCCCAAGCCCCAAACCAGCTCCCCGCCAGAGGCTTCCAGGCTCAACTCCGGAGCACGCATGGCGATGGCCTTATTCACGAGAGTCATCGGCAGCGGCAACGGTACGAAGGCGCTGACTCCCAGCAACAGCGAAATGAGGACCGACAATCGCCCCGAGCGACTCTTGGGAAGGGGCAATCTCATGGCTTCAGCAGATTGTCGGGGGCATCTATGGTGACTTGGTCCTCGTGATAGCAGCGCTTCACTCGCGAACCCAAGCGGCAAGTGATCTCATAAGGAATGGTGCCAGCGACGCGCGCGACATCGCAGGCACTGATGCTTTCACGACCATCTTGGCCGATGAAAGTGACCACATCACCGGTGCTGGCATCTGTGACATGCGAGATGTCGATGCTGCAGTAGTCCATGGATACGGAACCGATCAAGGGGCAGCGCTGTCCGCGCACGAGAACCTGGCCATTTCCGCTCAAACCGAAGCGGTACGGCACGCCGTCGTTGTAGCCGATCGGCAAGGTGGCGATACGAGTCTTAGGCAAATGCGAGGTCCAACGGCCTTCGTAGCCGACCGGTGTGCCTGCCGGGATATCCTTGATGAACACAATTTGCGTACGCAGCGAAAGCACCGTTTCTAGTCCAACTTCGGCGCCAAGATTATCCGGCTGGATGCCGAACAGGGTAATTCCTGGGCGAACAGCATCGCCGACGGGGTCAAGTCCAGTGAAAAGCGCTGCGGAGTTAGCCGAATGTAGGGTTGGCCGCGAACCCAGCTCGTTGCTGACCTCGGCCGCTGCGGCCAGGAATAGGGCATGCTGACCATCGGTGAACTCATCGCGTGTGCCTTGGCTACTGGCGAAATGCGTCATCAACCCGCGTAGCTGCAGCGCTGGCTCCGCCGAAATGGCGCGCGCCACGCGCAGGACTGCTTCGGGGCGCATGCCCAACCTGCCCATACCGGTATCAACCTTGAGGTGTACACCAAGCACCTTGCCATGTTCGCGAGCCACATTGCCAAGAGCATGCACACGGCTTTCGGAATGCACGCCGACTTCGACCCCGTGTTCCAACAGGTAGGGGACTTCGGCGTCGATCACGGTGCCAAGCACCAACAGTGGCAACTCCACGCCGCTGTAACGCAGCTGCATTGCTTCACTGCTATCGCCAACACCTAAACGCTCGACGCCTTCCTCGGCGCAAGTACGCGCAATCGCGACCGCGCCATGCCCATAAGCATTGGCTTTGAGTACTGGCCACACCGCAGCTTTGCCGGCCTGCGTGCGGGTGCGACGCAGGTTGCGGCGAAAGGCTCCGAGATTAATCTCAGCCCAGGCGCGGTGCTGTGAATCCAAGCACCCAGAGTAGTCCTATCGACGACGGAAGCCAAGCAGACCTTCGTCGGCCAGGAAGTCCAGCGTAGTGGCGCGGATTAAGCCAGGCAGGGTATTGCGCGCTTGCCAATGTTCGGCCCAATACGGCACCTCTTTGTCGGTGCCGAGGGCCTCCAATTCCTTGCTCAGAGCGGTCAAGAAACTCTTACGGGTTGGGTGGCGTTCGAGCATTTTCGCCATGCGGCGAGGCTTATGCTCCATCAACACCCAAGCCTTATCGAGGTTGGTGGCGATCCCTTGGAACTGCGTGGGCAAGACACCGTTGGGATCCAGAAAGCGTTGCGCGAGTGCGGAACGCAGGCTGCGATACTCACGATAGATCTCGAAGTGCTCCTCGATTTGGGTGTAGATGCCAGCATGTTCCTTACCCGGGATTGGCGATTTCAGACGTGTGTCGTTGACCACCAAGCGCAGGAATGCGATCGATTCCACATCGGAGATCCCGAAAGTGGTTTGCGCATTCCAGATCTCGAACAAGGGGATTCCTTGAAAGACCTTGCCGTTGCGATCGCGATAGGCATGGGCAAAATAATCGGCGCTGGTATCCAGGCTTTTGTTGCGATCCAAAGCGCCCTCGGCGTATGCGGCAAGCTTGCCATCCTGCGCCCAGCGGCCGTACAACAGGTCAAGCACTACGTCGCGCGGAGCACGAGTAGGCGGTTTCAATAGCTGATTCTGGCCATAATCCCAATCCCACAGGTGGCCACGCTGAGGCAGCCCGATAGGGAAATACTTCTTCTGGAAAGTCTGCCAAGTCTTGCTCTTTTCGGTCAGAATTTTGGTCTTCAGCTTCAGCTTAGGGGCATATTCGGTGGCATCGTAGACCTGCAGAGCACCCTTTTCGACTTGGACGACGTTACGCAATTTGCGGTCATCGAGGAGCGACTGCGCGGCATCGCACAGTGGATGTTCGATCTTCAGGATCTCTTGCTGCAACTCCTCGGCAATGCGTTGCTTCTCTTCGCTGGGTAGCGAGTCGAAACGACGCATGATGTTCTGATCTTGCTCCGACAAGACCAGTGCGGAGTTGTCGGGGGGCGGTGATGCACTGCCCTGAAATAAGACAATGAGGAGGGTCAACTGAGTAAGCACGTTAAGAGCATACGTGCCAGAATTTGGATTTCCTGGCCAAATTCGGCATTTCCGCGTTGACTTAGACCTTGTTGTTATTACACAATCCGCGCAGGGAATAGCGAATACGCCGTTCTTTCACCACTTTCCTCCGTTTCCGCCTACTGCGGAACGCAAACCACAAACCACAAAAAATCATCATGGCTGCCAGAAAGAAAGCTGCGAAGAAGGTAACTAAGAAGGCCGTTAAGAAGGCTGCTCCTAAGAAGAAAGCCGCCCGTAAGGCTGCTCCAAAGAAAGCCGCTTCTAAGAAGAAGGCTGCTAAGCGTGGCGCTAAGAAGGCTAAGGTCACTGAGTTGATCATCTCCAAGAGCCGCACCAAGAACGCCGTTGCACAGTGCAACGTTTCCGGAGATTTCTACGGCGCACTGGATGCATTCGTACGCGATGCAATCAAGGCTGCTGAGAACCGCGCAACCGAGAACGGCCGCAAGACTTTGCGTCCACAGGATCTGTAAAAAGGTTCGCTCGTTCCTACGAGCACAAGAAGGCATGGCTGCTTCGGCAGACGTGCCTTCTTTGTTTTTATAGGGGCATACCTACACGTTCACCCGCAGCACCTGTGGAGTTTAGGAACGGAACGCGGCGGGGCGCAAGTACAGCGGCGTAGGGGGCAAAGCCTGTTCCAGACCGCTGCCATCAAGTTGTAGGCCACGTGCGAAAGCGAGCTCCAATAGAGTGCTGGCCGTCGCGTCGGAATTGCCGATTAGAGTGCTTCCGTGGCCTGCAAACCGTGAATCGCCCAAATAGTCTTGGCCATTGCCAACCCGTTCTAGGGCTTCTTCTTTTTCAATGACTTGAGCTTCCTGCAAGGTCTTCAAGGTGTTGGCCTCGCGTTGATAGCAAGCGTGATAGACCTGCTTGCGATACGCATCCAACAGCATATGCAGTGGGCCATCGTGATCGCGGACATAGGCCGCAGCCTCGAAGGAATTCACGCCATGTGCTGGGATTTCCAACGCCATCGAGAGCGTAAGTGCAGCGCTGCAAGCAATGCGCAAGCCTGTATAGGAACCAGGTCCAACACCAACAAGGATGACGCCGACATCTTCCCGTGTGGCTTGCTGTTGTTGCAGCAATGTGTCGGTCGCGGTGAGCAATGCGCGTCCACGCGAACCACTGAAATCATGACTGAAGATCTCCGAGCCATTGCCCAGGGCCGCTGTCGTGACCTTGCCTGACAGCTCGAACGCAAGCACGAATCTCGACATGCTCAGGCTAGGATGTTTTCCTTTTGCACGGCTTCTTGAAGACGCTCCAAGGCGCTGTCGACCAACGCCGTCTCGGTGGCCTCTACCATCAAGCGCAAGCGAAGTTCGGTGCCGGAAAAGCGCACCACGGTGCGTCCACAATCGCCAAGATCCTCTTCGACTTGTTCACAAGCGGCAGTCAAGAACGGCATATCCCCGAGCAGTTTGCGGGCCGTGACCGGCAAATTCACCAAGCGTTGTGGCAAATCGGCATAGTCACCGGCGAAATTCTCAGGCCGTAATTGATCGCGTCGAATCACCTGCAGCACACGCAGCAAGGTATAGATGCCGTCGCCACGGAAGCCGTGGTCCTCGCCGAACAGGATGTGGCCAGACTTCTCACCACCGAGGTTGTAATCGCCCTCACGCATCATCGCCGCGACATAGCGGTCACCAACGGCGGCGCGTAACAAGGTGCCTCCAGCAGCTTGAATACAGCGTTCTAGTGCCAAATTGCTCATGACGGTGGCTACTACGGTGTTGTCCTTGAGCTCGCCGTTCAGGCACATCGACACACCTAGACCTGCCAGGATGCCGTCGCCATCGAGGATGCGACCATTGCGATCGCACAACATGCCGCGGTCGGCGTCGCCATCGAGGCTAAGGCCAAGGTCGCAGCCGGTGCCAGCGATGGCTTGGGCAGCGATTTCCGGGTGAAGCGCACCGCAGTTCTCATTGATGTTGCGGCCGTCGGGGTGGTCGTTGATGGTGACTGCCTCGGCACCGAAGGCCTTCAAGACACGTGGTGCCAGTTCCGATGCGGCTCCGTTGGCGCAATCCACCAGGACGCGTATGCCATTGAGGTCGAGGTCCGGGAAGGCTTGGCCGCGCAGCCAGCCGATGTAATCGGCGATCAGGTTTTTGCGCCGCGAGATCTCGCCATGGGCGGGCGATTCGGCGATCTCTTCGTGGTGCAGCAGTGCCGTTTCGAGTTCCTCTTCGAGTGCATCGGCAAGCTTGGTGCCGTTGCGTCCGAGCAGCTTGATGCCATTGTCATCCGCCGGGTTGTGCGAAGCGGAGACCACCACGCCGGCTTGGTAGGGGCCGGAGAAGGTTAAGTAAGCGATGCACGGCGTGGGGGCTAGGCCCACCACATCGACATCGATGCCACCGCGGGTCAAACCAGCAGCGACGGCAGCGACCAAAGTCTCACCACTCTCGCGGCCATCGTGGCCGATCAAGACGCGGTGGCGTTCGCCTAGGTTATCCGGATCATCGCTATGAATCCGCGAGGCCAGGACCAAGCCGAGGCGTTCGAGGAGGTCGGGCACAAGAGGGTATTCGCCGGCCTTGCCGCGCATGCCATCAGTGCCGAAGAGTCGGGGAGTACTCATTGCTTCCGTTTCACGGTGATCATGTCGTTATCGCTGCCGGTGGTCGGCGCGACAACGATATGTTGTTCATAAAAACTCTGTTCTGCCGGGTCTTCGATTCCGACGATATGGGCTTCAAGTCGTACTTTCAAGGTGGTAACGTTCTCATCGGGAATGAGGTTCGGAAGCAGGACAAAAAGCCGCACATGCTCGCTAATCCACGCTGTATTGATTGCGTCGCCGTCCTTGAAGTGAGGTGAGGTGACCAGCCAAGGTTGTGGTTCCCAGGAAGACAGCTCCCACTTGCCCACGGCGTCCGGATTGCTCGGAGGGATGACCTGGATAGATTCAAAGCTGGGATTGAAGGTCATGCTGAGCGGTTGCTTGAGGCGGACCTTGGCTTCGACCAGAACCTCATTGGGAAACATCTCGATTCCTTTCGGGCTCCAACGTCCGTTCAGTTGGGCCATTTGGGTGGTGTCGTTGCGGGTGCCATCGGCGATCTGCAGATTGCTCAATAGATTGGAGCTCTGCAAGCTTCCATCGGCGCTGTGTGCGGAGTCTATTTCGGCAAGCAGTTCATCGACAGCCGTTTGGGCGCCAGAAATGGTGACACTATTCGGGCTGAACACGAGCTCCTCCGTTCGGACCTCATGGGCCTCGGATGGAGTGCCAGTCACGGAGATTTCTTTTGGAGTCAGCGTGACTGTGGCTGTCTTGACGCGCTCAAAGACCAGTTGCCGCAGCTCCTTCTTGCCTTCGGAGATGTTGTCCAACAGCAGCTTGGCATCGTTGGGGCGCATCCAGTTGAGCTGCTCAGGAAGGACCTTGACCGTCTCAAGATTGGAATCCTCGTCAGCGATGAAGCTGGCCACGAAGTTGGCGGCGCATTGCTGCGATTTGAAGCTCTGCACCTGCGACTTGGAGCCATGAATGACGATCTTGACCGTGTCGCCAATCGAAGGGCTGGTCAACACCCAGCCTGGAGGGGCCTGGACCAGCAGCTGGAAGTCTTCGGGCGTGCCGATGTCTTCGGTCGTGAAGGCGATGGTCAGGGTGACGTCGTTGTCGTTGGCGATGCGACCTTCGATCCACGACCACAAGGCCAAGGCGATGGCGATGGCCACCAACTTGCGGCGCCAATCATTGATCAAGAATCCGAAGAAGGACTTCATGCTTTGGCCTCCGCGGCATGCGCATCAGGGTCCTCGACGAATTTCGATTCGGTCTTCAGCAACTCGCTTAGGGTCTTCTCAAGCATGTCTTGTGCGACTGGTTTGTGCAGTTCGCCATCGGCGGCAAGAGCGATCTCGCCGGTCTCTTCGCTGACGACCAAAACCACTGAATCGGTGCGCTCCGATAGGCCAAGCGCAGCGCGGTGCCGCGTTCCTAGGCGTCGCGCGATCTCGGGGTTCGCGGTGAGCGGGAAGACGCAGCTCGCAGCGGTGATGCGTTTGCCTTTGACCACCACGCCGCCGTCGTGCAGCGGGCCACCAGGGAAGAAGATTGTTTCCATCATGATGGAAGTAATCGGCAGGTCTAACGCAACCGCGCCTTCACTGAAAGGCTTCAAGGAGACATCGCGTTGGAAGGCGATCAGTGCGCCCACGCGTTGGTTCGCAAGGCGCTTCACCGACGTGGCGACCTTGGCCAACTCGGTGGGGGATTCGGCAGTGTTGCCGCCGAAGCGCAGCAGCCCGCTATGTCCGAAGCGGCTGATGCCATGTCGTAGTTCCTCTTGGAACAGGATCACGATAATCAACGCGAAGAACGGGATGATCGCATCGAGGATGTAGCGGATGGCGTCGATACCGCCGGGGGCGTACCTATCCAGCAAGGCGATGATGATGACCACCGCAGCGGTGAAGGTGAACAATCCGCGTAGCACACCGAATCCACGCGTGCTGCGGATAAAGCGCAAGATGCCGTAGATTGCGGCCGCCAAGATGATGATCTCGAGGGCATCTGTGAGGCGAAACGTGCTCATGGTTGCAGGACCACCTTGTTCTGATTCGGGAAGGCGCAGGCAGCAGCGACGCGCACGGCATCCCAGCCGCGGCCACCGCGATGCAGGCGAATAAAGCTGGCGCCTTGGGCAGCGCAAAGGGCGGCAGCACCAAAGGAGCCACCATCCCGTTGATCGGGGCGGCAGTGAGGAAGTAGGTCAGCCATAAAGGATTTGCGCGACGGCCCCGCCAGCAATGGCAGGCCGAGGGCGCGCAGTGCTCCGAAATCAGCGACGATCTCGCGACTCTGAGCAGCGGTCTTGGCGAAGCCGATGCCGGGGTCGAGCACCAGTTGGTCACTTTCGATGCCAGCATCAAAGGCGACTTGGGCAATCTGCATCAGTTCATCGGCGAGTTCACCCATCAGGAAATCATAATCGCAGTGCTCCTGCATGGTGGCCGGGGTGCCGCGCATATGCATGGCGAAGACTTTGCAGCCATGCCTGGCGATTAACGGCGCCATTTTCGGATCGGCAAGGCCACTGACATCGTTGATCATGCTGGCGCCAGCTTCGAGACAGGCGGCGGCGACGGCAGCACTACGAGTATCGATTGACAAGGGCTTACCCAAGGGCAGTAGTTGTTCGATTGCCGGTAGCAGGCGTTCGACCTGCACTTGGTCGGGTACGGCTTGTGCGCCGGGGCGCGTGCTTTCTGCACCAAGATCGAAGATGTCTACCTGTTCGATTGCCAGGCATTGCGCGCGGTAGGACAAGTCCACCCCCCCTGGACCCACCTTGCCGCCGTCGGAAAAGGAGTCGTTGGTCAGATTCAAGATGCCGAGCAGTTGCGGCGCGGCCGGCTCCAGCGCCATCATTTTGCCGCCAGCGGCCAGGCGCGCGGCGATCCAATGGGCACGGTAGGCGGGGTTCTCAAGATCGCCGTACTCGAGGCCGACAGGAATATCAGCTGCGCGCACCAAGCCATAGCGGCTGGAGCCATCGGGCAGGCGACCCATATCGATCACGCCCATGGCGGCAAGCGCGCCTTGGCAAGCCGAACTCAATGGCGAAGGTCCACGCCACGTGCCACCGGCAAGCGGCACGGCGTGGTGGGGCACTTCAGCCCAAGGCAGCTCCCACGGCTTCACCATGGAAGCAGTCTATCACTCCTCAGGCTGCGATTCTGTGCCTTCAGCTGGCTCTGATGGTGGTGCTGCCACTGGAGCTTCCGGCATAGGCATAGGTGGGGGCGATTTGCGTTCTTCATTGCCAGTCGGCGGGCTCGCAGCACGCATATCCTCCACGCTGGAACCGGCGACGAGCATCTCGAACTCGGCCTTGGTTACGTTTTCATAACGCATCAAGGCTGCAGTCACGCGCTCCATCAGATCGCGGTTCTCTTCCAAGGTCCGACGTGCTCGCTGATACTGCTCATCAAGCAACGCACTGACCTCTTCATCGATGATCTTGGCAGTGGCAGGCGAGTGCTCCTTGCCCATGCCGTATTCATTGCCGAGGAAGTCGTTGCCTTGGCGTTCGCCATAGTTGATGGCGCCGAGCTTCTCACTCATACCCCAGTGGGTAATCATTTGACGTGCCAGGCTGGAGGCGCGTTGGATGTCGCTGGACGCACCGGTGGTGATGTCCTCGCAGAACAGCTCCTCGGCGAGACGACCACCGTAGAGACAACAAATCTCATCCAGCAAACGATTGCGCGACCAGTGCATGCGATCCTTCTCGGGCAAGAACATCGTTGCACCCAGCGCCATGCCGCGTGGAATGATGGTGATCTTGTGGACCGGGTCGGTGTGCTTCATGAAGGCGTTGACCACCGCGTGGCCAGCCTCGTGATAAGCCGTGATGGTCTTGTCTTCCTCCTCCATCACGTGAGATTTCTTCTGGCGACCGAAACGCACCTTGTCGCGCGCTTCTTCCAGGTCGCCTTGAGTTACCCAAGTGTGTCCACGCATGGCGGCAAGAATGGCAGCTTCGTTGGTCAAAGCAGCAAGTTCCGCACCGGAGAAGCCAGGCGTGCCGCGCGCGATCACGGCCAGATCAACGCTTGGATCAAGTTTCACGGCCTTGGTGTGTACGAGCAGGATCTTCTCACGGCCCTTGACATCAGGTAGGTCAATGACGATCTCGCGGTCGAAACGACCAGGGCGCAGCAAAGCACTATCTAGTACATCAGGGCGGTTGGTCGCAGCGATCACGATCACACGATCATCGCTGCTGAAGCCATCCATCTCGACCAGGATCGCGTTCAAGGTCTGTTCGCGCTCATCGTTGCCTCCACCCATGCCGGAGCCACGCTTGCGGCCGACGGCATCGATTTCATCGAGGAAGATGATGCAGGGAGCTTCTTTGCGCGCGCCTTCGAATAGGTCACGGACACGGCTTGCACCCACACCGACGAACATCTCCACGAAGTCCGAACCGCTGATTGAGATGAACGGTACATCCGCTTCACCAGCGATGGCCTTGGCGAGCAAGGTCTTACCGGTTCCGGGAGGGCCCACCAACATCACGCCGCGGGGGATGCGACCACCCAAGCGGGTGAACTTATCCGGGTTGCGCAAGAACTCGGTGATCTCAGACACCTCGTCTTTGGCTTCTTCAATGCCAGCGACATCATCAAAGGTCACGCCAGTACGGTTCTCCTTGTTGTAGACCGTGGCGCGCGACTTACCGAAACCAAGCATGCCTTGACCTTGGCCTTTCATCTGGCGCATGAACAGGAACCAGAACAGCACCAAGAACAGCAGGATCGGGCCGAAACTCACCAGGATGGTGGTGAATGCGCTGGTGGACTCGGTGGTCAAGCCAGTGGCGGTGTCGAAAGTTAGGTCCGGCGCTATCTCAACATCGGCCTGCTTGAAGGCCTCTACCAAGCTGAGCATGTCGATCTCGGAATCATCGCTTGATGCGGACTCGATCTCGGCGTAATGCTTGCCAGTTGCGTCGGCGTATTCCACGAAGAAACGCTGACGGTGCAACACCTTGCTCAGTGGATCCTTGGGGTCGCTGAGCGTCATGATGTGCAGCGGATAACCCTTGATGGGCAGGATCGCGTTCGCAGGTCGTTCTTCAACGACTGGATCCTCACCTTCCACTTCCACTTCAACATCTGCGTTGGCAGCGGCTGGCGGCGTGTACATACGCTCCATGAAGGAGGCATATGGAATCGACCGGCTCATGCGTCGACTCTTGGCGTGGATCTTGCCGACGTCTTCCCACATCAAGCGCGTGTCAGGCACAGTGACCGAGTGGGTCTCCTCGTTCTTCAATCGGATCGAGAACGAAGTGTGCGAGTCATTGGCGCTGAAGGTGTCGACTTCGCCGGTGTAGAGGTCGACCCACAACTGGTCCATGCTCATGGGTGCGGTAGGCGAGTCGCTGCCGTAATAGGCAAGTGCGAGCAGCATGACTACCACAAGCCCGACGAGCATTCCGCCGCCGCGCTTCTGTGGACCCTGTTCGGGGGTCGGTTCTTTATTTTCAGGATTCATTCTTTTTCCTGGGGGATGAGCGGTTGCTCCATTTGAGCACCGACTTCTAAGGCGATCTGTTGGGCGATCTCAGAGATCAACTCGTCGAAGGCAAAATACGCGTCTTCATCGAGTGACGTTAGGAACTCCAAGGAACGCCGGATATTTCCTTCGCCGAGCAGGTTGCCTTGCGAATCCTCGAGTTGCCAATGCACACCCAAAGTGGAGATACCAACCGCTGCGCCACCAGAACGCAGTGCCAAGCGCGAACTGCGCCCGACGTCGGCAATGTCGGTCTTTAGGACAAGGTCGGAGCGACTCCCAGAGCCGAGTCGTACATCCAAAAGACGTTGGAGGTCGGCGCGGACGCCGCGAGTCAGTGGGGCTTCGAGGCCCAACCAACTGCTGTTATTGATGGCGGTAGGCACGGCAATGTTGCGGCCTTCGCCGATGTCGGGACGCACCATCCTGTAGCCGCATGAGCCCAGGAGGGCGATCAGCAGCAAGGCTTGGATGCGTGGCAATCCGACAGTCATCAGGAACCAGTAGGACGCTGCGGTAGTTCCGTGAGGCGGGCAGCGTTGATGGTGGCAGTTGGGGTGCCGGAGACGAGTTCCACGATCGAGGAATCGCCCCAAGAGGTCAGGCCGGAGCCCAGCGAGTAATGGTGGTGGGCACCATCCAAGTCGCCGATCTGACGGTAGTAATCGCCAACCTGCAAGTGAAATTTAGCCAGTAGGTCACGCGAGGTGAGCAGATGTTGCTCAGCTTCCGCGCGATGCAGGCCTTCCGGGTAATTGTTGAGGTAGGCACCGAGTTGATCGATTGCGAACACCACGCCAGAGCCATTCAGCTTGTCTTCATCGACCAAGCGGAAGTGAGACATGGCCAAGCGGAAGGAAGCGCTATCTTCCCAGCCGAGGCCAGCGAACTGCGGCTGCAGTAGACCGGCGTAGAAGACCCTGGCCTCGCGGTAGTCACCGTCGGAGTAGTGGTGCTCGGCGACGCGTGCCATCGATTCGGCGCGCAGGCTGGTAGTGGTTCCCAGCAGTGCCAAGTTCTCCAGGGTCAGGATTCCGCGACTGCGGTCGGTGAAGATCCACATGAAGCGGAGGTCGCCATCCAACAACTGGGTGCCGTAATCGAGCAGCGACTGCTCGGCGGCGCGCGCGTTGTCGGCCGGACCGATCTGGGTCATGTAGGCCTCGTAGTAGCGGATCGCACTGCTCCAATCGCCATCGGCATCGGCGATGTGGGCGCGCAGCAGGTTGAAGTCACGCTGAGTAGCGAGGTCGAAGTCTTCGACTTCAAGGTTACCGAGTAGATCGTCGGCGCCGTCGAAATCGCCTTGGGCGGCCAGTTCTTGGGCTGCAGCGATGTCGTGGATGGATAGTTGTTGCGGCTCGCTAGCGCAGGAGCAAGCAAGAGCAGTAACAACAAGAAGGCTAGTGTGGATTTTCTTCACGGACGACGGGTGGTGCGTGCGGCGCGGCGGTGCAGCAAGTGCCACGCCTTGGGCGGGCGTTCCAGGTGGTAGTGCAGGAATTCGCCCAAGATTGTAAGGCATTGTTCGACTTCCCCAAGGTTTGCGGCGGCGTGCTTTTGCGGCTGGTCGCGCAGGTGGCGGAGGACGGCCAAGGTGGTGGGGCTGAGGCGCCGCGCATGCACATCCGGGCGGTTGCCATCGGGGGGCACGACTAGGCCGCCAGAAGCTGGTGAGAACCACATTTGAGCACCGCCTGAGGTGCCTGACTGGAGTTCTAGGTCTGGCTGTAAGCCTAGCTCTGCAAGGCCTTTAAGTAGGGATGCCAGGAGCAGAGAGGGGGTTCTAGCACCATTGGCGAGCTGTTCCAGATTGCTTTGCAGCCAAAGGAACAAGGCGGCAGCGGATTGCCCCGGCGGAGAGCCCAATTCGGCCAGTTCTGCCAGCACTCCAGCTGCGGCTAGGCGCTGCTGATCACAGGAAAGGCCGGACATGCGGTCGAGCAGACGGCATTTATAGAGATTCTGCATTTCAGCGCCTTCGCGGCCACCAAACTCCAGCTCGACCAGGGCCCAGGTATCCAAGATGCCTAGCGAACCGCTCTTGAGCTTGTTCACCCCTTTGGCCAGTAGCGAAACGGTGCCCACATCCGGGGTCAACGCACGCACCACCATGGAATTCTCGGAGTAGGGCCAGCGTCTCAGCACGATGGCGGGACAGCGACGTCTTCTCACGCTGCGGTGCCGCCGTCGAGATGAGCGCGGCGTTCCAGACGAACATTGTGGATGCGGCGGTCGTCGGCCTCGAGGACCTCGATGTGAATGCCATCGATATCGAGATGTTCGCCGGCGGTGGGAATGTGGCCAAAGCGATCGAACAGCAAACCGGCGATGGTGTCGTAGTCTTCGTCTTCGGGTAGGTCCGAATCGAATGTCTCGTTGAGGTCATAGATACTCACGCGACCTTCAACCTCGAGCACGTTGTCGTTGACCTGCACGATGCGCGCGGTCTCTTCCGAATCATCGTGTTCATCTTGAATCTCGCCAACGATTTCCTCGAGCAAGTCTTCGATCGTGACCACCCCTGCGGTGCCGCCGTATTCGTCGACCACCACGGCCAAGTGGATGCGCTTTTGACGCATTTCCTCGAGCAGGTCCGGCACTTCCTTAGTCTCCGGCACGAAGTAAGGCTCGCGCATGTAGTCCTCGACCTTTTCATCGGTCAGCGCGCCACCAGCAAGTTGCACCTGCATCAGATCCTTCAGATAGAGCACGCCGCGGACGTCATCGAGATCCTTGGCATAGACCGGGATCCGCGAATGGCCTTCGTCTAGGGCTAATTGGAGGAAGCCGTGCAAGGTGGTGCCGACCGGTGCCGCGGTCAATTCGGTACGCGGCGTCATGGTGCTGGCCGCATCTGCGTCGGAAAGGTCGATCACGCGACCGATCATGCGTCGTTCACTTTCGCCAAGTTCCTCATCACGATCGTGGTCGGCGGCCACATCGATCAGCTCGGCGGTGAGAGTCTCGCCATTGTTCTCCGTTGCGCCGGCGCCGAGCAAGTGCAGCGCGCGTTCGAACAGGATGGTCAACGGGCGCAGCAGGATCGTCAGTACGATCGCTAGCGGCATGGTCGACAACACCAAGCGGCGCGCACGTTGACGAAGGACCAAAGCCGGGAATGCTTCCAGGGCCAAGCCACCGAAAAGACCAATGCCAAGGCCCACTGGCCAGCGCTGCAAGGAATCCAAGGAGTCGACCGCGCGCACCAACATCATGATGGCGGCGGCGAGCAGGAAAAGTCGCGCCAGGCCGGCTGCCGAAGGCAACGATGGGTGTTTCTCGAGCTGGACCTCGACGCGCTCGACGGTGTCTTCCCCAAGCCCTTCGAGCAGGCGTTGGCGGCCTTGGTCCTGCAACAATGTGCGCAACCCACCCAATGTTGCACCGAGCACCAATAGGAGGGACGGCAACACGAACGGTAGGTCGGCTGGCGCGGCGTTGGCCGCTTCGATGGCGCCAAGGAGGGCGGTAGGTATCAAAATGGGCGGTCGCGTTGGTGACCAGACCTAATAATACACATTTACGAGCTCTGGTACTCTGCGCGCATGCTTTTCGCGTGTTTGTGTTTTGGTCTGGCCTCGGCGAGCCTCCTTGATACGGCCCTGGCCGCTTCGCCTTGGCAAAAATCTGCCGCCCCCGATCAGCCGGGGCTTGAAGTCACTTCCAACATCTTGCCTGTGGTCGAAGTCTCTGCTGACAACACCAAGCAGCTGAACCTGGTCTATGGAATGCAGGGACCTGCAAGCCTGCCGGAGCTTCAAGGCCAGACGGTGGATCTTGGCAACGAAGGATTTGGCACCATCGCAACTACCAGCGCCAGACTGTACCCAGGCATGTGGTTATTCAAGATGCGCAGCGATGATGGCGTGCGCGTCACCGTCGACGGCAAGGTCCTGCTGGAGAACTGGACTTGGCATGGGCCGACGATCAATGAGGCGGTCTTGGAGGTCGTCGGCAGCGAGGCCAAGGAGATCGTGGTCGAGCATTTCGAGATGGATGGATACGCCACCTTGGAGCTGCAGATCTCGCCAATGCCTTAGATAGGTCTAACGCGTACAATCTAGCGGATGTCCACCAAGCACTGCCAGTTGCTGATTCATGGTGCCGCCGAGGTCGTTTCCTGGGATCCGCAAGCACCAACCAATGCCGATTCTGTCGTGGTTCACGATGGCAAGATCGCCGCGGTCGGCGTGGAGCAGGAGTTGCGCAAGACGTGGCAACCTTTCGGTGAGATCAACGCCTTTGGTGGTGTGATCGCTCCAGGTTTCGTGGATGGCCATGTGCATCCGGTGTTCGCCGTTGGTCGCGCCGAAGAATTCGATTGGCGCGCGCAAGGCGTGGATTACTTGGAGATCGCAGCGCGGGGTGGTGGCATTCTTTCAAGCGTGCGCAATGTGCGTGAGGCCAATCCGGAAGACCTGTTCGATACTGTTTGCGCGCACCTGCGTCGCATGCGGCACCATGGCACTACCAGCATGGAAGGCAAGTCCGGTTATGGCTTGTCGACAGAAGATGAGTTGAAGTCGCTGCAGATCCTGGCACGCGCCGGTGATGCGGTTGGCATGGAAGTCTTCCCGACTTTCCTTGGCGCGCATATGTTCCCGGAGGAATACCGCGACAACCAAGAAGCCTATATGGATTTGTTGTGCAAGGAGATGTTGCCCGCAGTCAAGGAGCAAGGCATTGCGCGCGCGGCCGACATCTTCATCGAGCAGGGGGCATTCAATGTCGAGCAAGCGCGCCGTTATTGCGAGCGCGCCATAGAGCTCGGATTCAAGTTGCGCATTCATGCCGATCAGTTTCATCAGATTGGCGGCGTGGAGCTGGCGGTGGAACTTGGTGCTGAGTGCGTCGATCACTTGGAGGTGTTGTCCGACAGCGGTCTCGAAGCAATGGCCTTGAGTGGCAAGACCTATGCCGGTCTATTGCCGTCGGTGCCACACTTCCTGCGCCAAAAGGAAGACGCTCCAGCGCGCAAGTTATTGCAGGCTGGTGTGCCGTACTTCATCGCCACGGATTTCAATCCTGGCTCGAGCTATACGCCAAGCTTGCCCGAGGCTGCGCACTTCGGTCGCATTCGCCTGAACCTGACCGCCGCCGAGGTCATGCATGGGGTCACTTTGGGTGCTGCTTCAAGCCTCGGCATCGACAACCGCAAAGGCCACCTGCGCCCCGGCGCCGACGCCGACCTCGTCGTCCTTGCCCTTCCTGACCTGTTTCACTTCGGATACGCATTTGGCGAGAATCCAGTTTCACAGGTAGTATGCAAGGGTGATGTCGTGCGTTTCTAAGCTCCTCCCACTGCTCGCGCTTGCTGCCTGCGCTGCGCCCGTTCCCGCTCAAACCGGATACACCGTTGAGGCTGCGCCGGAGTGGACCAGCAAGTTCGATACTACTTCCGGTTGGACTGGCGCCGATGGCATCTTTTCCTTCCCACTGGATGGCAATGACAGTCCCGGTGGCGTGAGCCGCGCCGGCAGCCTGTTCGTATTCAGCGACTCATTCATCGGCGACGTCGATGGTGCAGGTGTGCGCACAAACACCAAGATGATCAACAACACTATGGGCTTCATGCCGAAGAATGGCATGGCGCAAGGCGTGAAGTTCTTCTGGGATGACACCGGTTCGGAGCCTGCCGCGATATTCACCCCCGGTACGCCGCTTTCGCAACCTGATGATTGGTATTGGTTCTCCGATGGCGTGATTATCGGCGACAAGTTCCACTTGCTTGCCTTGCGCATGGAACATAACGATGGTGCACCGGGTTGGAACTTTCAGCGTGCTGGCATGACCTTGTTCACGATCCCGAAGCAAGGTCCGTACACACGTGCGTCCGTCACCGAGGTCGACACGCCGCTGGCCATCGCGCCGTCGGCAAACTACAGCGGTGCATTCTTTGGTGCAGGCATCATGGCCAACACCGTCGAAGCTGGTGCACTGAACCCCGACGGTTATGTCTATGTCTATGGATCTCAAGAGGATCCGTTGAACAAGAAACTGCTTGTGGCGCGGGTGCTTCCTCAGCATTTTGAGAACTTCAGCGAATACCGCTATTGGGACGGTAGTACTTGGAATACCGACATCAACAGTTGTGCTGAGATGAGTGGGCGGATCTCCAATGAGTTGTCAGTCACGCCGATTCCGGATGGGCGCTACGCCTTGATCTTCTCGCTCGACACGATGTCGAATAAAGTGGCCATGAAGACCTCGCAGAATCCATGGGGGCCGTTCACCAACACCGAGATCCTGTGGAATATTCCAGTGCCGGATTCGCCGAGTGTTTACACCTACAACGCCAAGGCGCATCCGCACCTTTCGGAGCCGGGGGAATTGCTGATCAGCTACAACGTCAACGCTTGGGATTTCTGGGACCATTTCCGATTCGCGGATATCTATCGTCCACGTTTCATCAAGTTAATCTGGCAGTAGGGCCGGGCGGCGTCGGTACACTTCCCTCTTCATGGCTTCCATCCTCGTTCTCGGCGCCGGCATGGTCGGCAGCGCCATGATCCTCGACCTAGCGAATCGTCACCAGGTTGTGGCCACGGATTTCAACGCTGCGGCCTTTGAGCAATTCCATGGAAAGGCCAATATCACGGTCCAAACCCTAGATTGCACCGATCACGCGGCGATCAAGGCTGCTACTGCCAAGGTCGATCTTGTGGTCTGCGCCGTGCCAGGTGCAATCGGTTTCAGCACCTTGCAGTGCTTGATCGAGACTGGCACAAAGGTCGCGGATATTTCCTTCTTCCCGGAGGAATCGCTCGACCTTAATGAACTCGCCAAGCAGACCGGTGCCGTCGTCATCACCGACATCGGTGTGGCTCCCGGATTGGACAACCTGATCCTCGGTCACCACGATGCACAAATGCAGGTGCAGTCCTTCGAGTGCCTGGTCGGCGGCCTGCCTGTGCAGCGCGCCATGCCATTCCAGTACAAGGCACCGTTTTCGCCAGCCGATGTGGTCGAGGAATACCTGCGTCCGGCGCGTTTGGTCGAAAACGGTGTTGAGGTCGTGAAGCCAGCATTGTCCGAGCCTGAGTACATTGACTTCGATGGCGTCGGCACATTGGAGGCATTCAACACGGATGGCCTCCGTAGCTTGATTCGCACCTGCCCTCACATTCCGGACATGTGCGAACGCACCTTGCGTTATCCCGGTCACCGCGAGTTGATGTGGTCGATGCGCGAGGCAGGCTTCCTTTCCGATGAACCGATTACGGTTGGGGGAGTGCAGGCCACGCCGCGCGAATTCACTTCAGCGATTCTTTTCGATCAGTGGAAGTTGCATCCAGGCGAAGCCGAGCTGACGGTGATGCGCGTGACCGTAGAGGGCACACAAGATGGCAAGCCGATCAAGCATGTTTGGCATCTTGATGATCGCACCGACCCGGTCACTGGCACATCGTCGATGGCACGCACGACTGGCTACACATGTACCGCAGCCGTGGAGCTACTGCTCGATGGCGATTGGGTAACGCCAGGGGTTTCTCCTGGCGAGATCGTTGGGCGTGTACCCGGCCTATTCGACAAGGTATGTGCCCATCTGGCACAACGCCATGTCAATCTGCAGCATCACTGCGAGTGAATCGGAGCAACTCCGAGGGTTATGGAGTTCCTGCTGAATCAGCCGATTTGGGGCCGTTTGGAGCATTTCGCTCCTTGTGCCAAATCGACACGCTGTCGCACAAAGCCATCGCCAGCAGCAGCCAGCCTAGCCAGTTCTTCCAGCCGCCTGCATCTTCAGGTTGGATCATGGCAGTGTTGAACCATCCAACAATCCAGAAGGTCAGCGTGCGAGTCAGGTACCAGACATACTTGCCTCCACCGGCGCAATACAAGATGTGCCCTAGCTTGACGACATTCCAAAGGATGGCTGCGCAAACTAGGGCAATGACGGTCCAGTCAATGGCCGTCCGATCCACGTCGCTCAATCGAAGCACGTAGAAAAGCACGCCGCATGCGAGCGCGCCGTTAATCAGGAAGGAACCTTTATTTTTCGGCGACGAGTTCATCAACGATTTTCTCAACGCCTCGGCCGCGTGGGCTTAGGGCGCGGATCACGCCGTCGCGGTCAAGAACGTAGGAGGTGGGGTAACCCGTGACTCCCCATTGGGCAGGAATTCCGCCGCTGGTGGAGCCATTCCAAATGCTATTCCAAGTAATGCCGAACTTCTCCATGTCGGCACGATACTTATCCTTGTCACGATCGGTGTTAATGCCGAGGATGACGAAGTCTTCTGCAGAGTGACGCTCGACCAGCGCCTTGAGGTGAGGGAACTCACCTTTGCAAGGGCCTCACCAAAAGCCCCAGAAGTCAATCAGGACCACCTTCCCGCGATAGTCGTAGAGGTTGATCTCGTTGCCGTCGACGTCGGTGCCGGTGAAGTTGGCAGGTGTGCCGCCAATGACCAGAGTATCACGGGCGTTCAGCATGCCATCCAAGCGCGCGGCTTCATCGCTGTCAGGCCAGGTCTTGATGACCCTTTCCGCAAGGCTGCGCCCCTTCTCAAAGGTCTCGCCGCTGGAATCCAGCATGTTGCGCGAGCGCGCAGTCATGGTGGCGCGTTCGATTTCTTCGACAACAGTCACATCTTGCAGGTATTGCAGGACCTTGTCGGTAGTCTTGCCACTGAACTGCCAGCCGGAGCCAACAGAGCGGCGCAACTGAGCGCTTAGTTGTACATCGTTGCGTACGGCAGTTGCCAAGCTGAAGGCCTCGCCTTGCCAGCGCAACTTGCGGTAGTCCTGAAGCACACTGTCATGCTGGAAATTCCTCAAGCACCAAAGGCGTGCCGAGATGTTACCCAAGTCTGCGTGGTCGCGGAAGCGCGCGTAGTAGCTGGCAGTAGGTTCTTCCGGGTACGGCCCGCGGAAGTTCTCTTGCGAACTCAGCGTGGTGATCTCGTTGACCCAGGCGGCGTACTCGGCGTTGTATTCCTGCTCTAGGCTGGTGAAGCCAACCAAGGCGGAGCTCGGTGCCGCTTCTTGTCCGGGGCGAACCTGTGGGGTTGCGGCCATGCCGCTTGCTGGTTTCATGGTTGGGATAGCTGGAATGCTATCCGGGGCAGGCTCTCGTCCTGGGCGTACCAATGGCACAGCTGCAACGCCAGGCTCAGCCTTTTTGCCGGGTTTGGCGGCCTTGCCAGGCTTCGCAGGTTCCTGCGCTGGACGGACCAACGGAACGGCTGCGACAGCTGGTTTAGCTTCTTTGGCGGGGGGGGGCGGCTGTGCCGGTTCCTGGCCGTGAGCCAAACTAATGGGGGCAAGGGCGAGGACCAAACCGCACCAGTGTTGAGCGGATAGAGGCATCCTGCCATCATACCCCATGCCCAAGTGCACCCTTCTTTTGCTTGTTGCCTCCTTAACGTTGGCTTCCTGTCAAGATCCGCCGCCGCCGGGGCCGCACCCGCAGATGATTCTGTTTAACGGCCTGGTCTACACACAAGCTGAGCCTCAGCGCATTGTAGAGGCCATCGCGATTCAAGATGGGCGTGTACTGGCGATTGGTGATGACAGTGACATCCTTGCTCTAGCCAACAGCAACACCCAGCGTTTCAATCTTGAAGGGCGCGCGGTCTATCCAGGATTTGCCGACGGCCACGCGCATTTAGTTGGTGTCGGCACCAGTCTTGAGAATTTGGATTTGATGGGTACGACTTCCTATCAGCAAGTCATTGAGCGAGCGGTTGCAAAGCATCAAGAACTGCCAAAAGGAGAATGGCTGTTCGGCCGCGGATGGGATCAAAACGATTGGCGAGAGAAGTCCTTTCCAACGCACCATGCATTGAGCAAGGCGATCCCGGATCGACCTGTAGTCCTAGTCCGCGTGGATGGGCATGCACTGTTGGCGAATCAAGCTGCGATGGATGCTGCCGGAATCACGAGGGCAACCGCCGACCCCGAGGGTGGGCGCTTGGAGCGCGACGTTGAAGGTCACCCGACCGGAGTGTTCGTCGACAACGCCGAGATGCTGATTCAAGCTGCAGCTCCAGGCACGACGATCGATGCCGTGAAACGCGCGGTTGGTGCAGCCACCGCCGCCTTCCACGCTCAAGGGATCACTGCCGTTCACGATGCCGGCGCTGGCGAAGCGACCTTGGCTTATCTGGAATCGATGGCAACCGAAGGCCGCTTGCAGCTGCGCCTTCACGAGATGCTGCATGGTTCCGATCCGGAACTGCTGAAGCGTCGCTTTGCTGCTGGTCCCGTCGCTGACTTCGGTGGCAAGGGCACGCTGGCCATTCGTGCGGTCAAGATCTACACCGATGGTGCTCTCGGTTCGCGTGGCGCAGCCTTGTTGGAGGAGTATTCCGACGACCATGGCAACCATGGTTTGCTGATTACCTCCGATGCCAAACGCAAAGCGATTGTCATGGACGCATTGGCCGCGGACTTCCAAGTGGCCACGCACGCGATTGGTGACCGAGGCAACCGCCAAACCTTGGATGTATACGAGCAGGCATTCGCCGAAGCAGATGCGCAAGATGAGGCGGATCAAGATCGACGCTGGCGAATCGAGCATGCCCAGGTCATACACCCAGAAGACTTTAAGCGCTTCGCCGACTTGGGAGTAATCCCTGCCATGCAGGCGCAGCACCAGACCAGTGATATGCCCTGGGCCGAGGATCGTGTTGGGCCGGAGCGGATTCTTGGGGCCTATGCGTGGCGCAGTTTTTTGAATGTTGGTTGTGTAATTCCGGGTGGTTCCGACGCACCAGTGGAACGCTTAGATACCGTTGCTCAATTCATTGCCGCGGTTACCCGCGCAACTCCGGAGGGAGAGCCCGAAGGTGGTTGGTATCCCGAGCAAAACCTCACGCGCCAGGAAGCCCTCAACATGTTGACCACATGGCCGGCGTACGCCGCTTTCCGTGAACATGACCTTGGTCGTTTGGAGCAAGGTTTTCGCGCCGACATGGTGATCTTCTCTGCCGACTTGATGACTTTACCGCTCGATCAATTGGCAGACTGCAAGCCGGTCCTCACGATCTTCAATGGCGAAGTCGTGTGGGTGGAGCAGTAATCAAGGCGAGGCGAGCTCGTTCTTTTGCGCGGCGGCCAGGGTGGAGCGTGCACCTTGGTCCAAGGCCTCGAGCATCAAGGTCGCTGCTGCATTGCCATCGCGTTCGGCCAGTGAATCGATGATCCGCAAGTGGATCTTCCATGTGGAAGTAGCAATCTCTTGATTCACTTGCAGGCCGACGGCATGGTGACCATGGAACATCTGGATCAAGACGCGCGAATGACCGATGGTGCTTTCGATGTGGCGATTACGTGCCGCGCGAATCAAGGTGCGGTGAAATTGCTCCTCGATCGCGAACCATTTTTCCAAGGCTCCATCCTTCAAGAAATCACCGGACAGTTCCAATGACTCCGCCAGCTCACGTTGTTGTTCACACAGGTTGCGTAGGTTGCCCAACTCGGCATCGCTGATCATCTGCGCAGCCTTGCGCACCGCGAAGGGTTCGATGGCTTGGCGGAATTCGTAGAGCTCGAGAATCGACTCGGGGTCCGGAGTGGGGACGAACGCACCCGCACCTTTGACGTGATTCAGCAGACCTTCCGCGGCCAGACGCCCAATGGCTTCGCGCACCGGATTGAGGCTAGCTCCCAGCTCTGAGGCAATTTGTCGCGTGACAAGTTGCTGCCCAGAGGGGTATTGGCCATTGAGGACCCGCGAGCGAATGTGCTGATACGCTCGGTCTGCTACACTTGAACCATCATGAGGGTTCATGCTTCCATTCTGAGTCATCCAGTGGCAGAAATCAAGCCTTTAAGCGCTTTGATTACCACTTTTCTGACAGGTCTCCTGTGGCTGGGAGTGCTTGCTCCCAATGCCGCCGCCGCACAGCAGGAGCAAGTCATCAGGATCGCTTGCGTCGGCGATTCGATTACCGAGGGCAATGCCAACCTGGATTATCTGGTGAATGCTTGGCCGCTGATCCTGGATCGTTTTCTCGAGGAATTAAAGCCAGGCGTATATGAAAGTCGTAACTTTGGTCGCTCCGGCGCCACCATGTTGCGCAAAGGTCGCAAGCCATATTGGGATCAAGATGTGTTCGCCAAGAGTAAGGACTATCAACCGAACATCGTCATCATCAATTTGGGCACGAACGACGCCGTCAATGCCAACTGGTTAGAGCGTGGAAGTGATTTCGAGAAGGATTATCGCGCCTTGATTGAGATTTACCTTGGGCTGGCATCTCAACCGCAGGTCTATCTCAGCAACCTCACGCCGATGACTTACCCGCACCCGCGTGTGCAGGAGTGCGAACCACATCGCGCCGAGATTGAGTCCATCATCTGCGCGTTAGCAGATGAATATGGCCTGGAGATCATCGACTTCAAGCAGTCATTGATGCATAAGAGTTGGTTACTGACTGATGGTCTGCACCCGAACACTGGTGGCAACGAGCAGATGGCGCGCGCTGCAGCGAAAGCCCTGACTGGCCAACTGCCGAAGATCGACAACAGTATTCGTCCCAAAGCTGTTTCAGGTTGGACTTTCCCCATGCTCCTTGGCGGTCGTGCTTCAGAAGTCTATCTGGGAACATGGCAGCAATCCGAAAGTTGGGTGGAAGGAACGGGCGCGACCAAAAATCTGGTCGCCAGGGTTGGCTTGGGTGAAGGCGATTTTCACATCCGCGCGCGCTTGCGCATGAAAGGGCAGAAGAACTCTGCTGCCGGCTTTGTTCTGGATGACAACTTCTTCGGCTTCGAAGGAAACACCGGCCGGGTATTCCGAAATGGTGGCACCTTTGGGCGATTGCGCCTGCTGTTTGCCGCCGAGACCATGTGGGAGCGTGATTCATGGATTGATTTCGACGTCGTCCGTAACGGCGAAATGGTCTGGTGGATGGTCAATGGTTTCATCCTCGACATGGCGCATCTGCCTGGGCAAATCGACAAGATTTCATTCGACCCGAATCGCAGTCAGATGCAAATCAAGTCTTGGGCCGTGCGTGGCAACATCATCGAGCATCAAGAGCCACAGCTAGAGGCCCGCAGCGTGCAAATTCCGTGGATTGACCTGTCCCATCGATTCTCGCCAGAGGGTTGGGAGAAGTTCGGCAGTTCGCTGCTGATCGATTCGCCGGACGGGAGCCAGCAAGTGGAACTCTTGCCGCTGAAAGGATTCCAGAATCATTCGATGATCTATGCCCCACCTGAAAAAGGGGAGCGCTCAAAGGATTATCGCCCAGTTGCGGTCAGCCTTAGCGGTCGGCATCACAGCTATACCTATCTACCTGATGGCAGCCTCATGATCACGATGCTGGACACGCATCCCGACAGTCCAACCAACGGGGATTTTGTCGGATGGGTTGGCAACTTCGAGGATCTAATGCACGCCGGCGAAGGTGATTTCACCGTGCGCCTCCATCACTATGACCAAAAGCCGGGGCCGAATGCACTTGGCCCGATCGTCAACGTTGATGATGCCTTCTTGGCATCGGTCAGCAGGGCGCTACCCAAGCGCGGCTTTGACATTCCAATCATAGATCTTGATGCCGACGTCAGCCGCCATGTCGTGGTGGATCGTGAAGAGGGGCAGTACCTCGGTCATGTCACGACCACCTTGCTAGAGGATGGCAAGACCATCCTTGCGGTCTATCCCAAGGGCCATGGTCGCGGCCCGATCGTCTACAAGCGTTCGCTCGATGCCGGCCTGACTTGGTCGGAGCGTTTGCCGACTCCAGAGAACTGGGCAACCAGTAAGGAAGTGCCCACCATCCATCCGGTAGTCGATCCTAAGACCGGCAAGAAGCGATTGATCATGTGGTCTGGGCTTTATCCGGCGCGGCTTGCGGTCAGTGAAGACGAAGGTCAAGTCTGGAGCCAGTTGCAGCCTGTCGGTGAGTGGGGCGGCATTGTCGTCATGGGCTTTGTGGAGCAACTGAAGAATGGCGATTACATGGCGATGTTCCACGACGACGGACGTTTCTTCACCAAGGAAGGGCGCGGCGATCAGCCACCTGGATTCACGCTGTACAAGACCTTCAGCCATGATGGTGGCCTGACTTGGACTTACCCGGAAACCGTTTGGGCGGGCAATGACATTCATCTTTGCGAGCCTGGCTGCGTGCGTTCTCCGGATGGCAAAACCCTGGCGGTGTTGCTGCGAGAGAATAGTCGCACGCGTAACAGTTACATCATCTTTTCGGAAGACGAAGGCCAGACTTGGTCAGCTCCGCGTGAGTTGCCAGCGAGCTTGACTGGTGATCGTCACACCGGAAAGTACACTCCCGATGGTCGCCTGTTCTTGACCTTCCGCGATACTGCTCATGACAGTCCAACTCAAGGTGATTGGGTGGCGTGGGTTGGCACTTGGGAGGACCTGCTGAATGGTTGGCCAGGGCAATACCGTGTGCGCATCAAGGACAACAAGCATCGCTGGGATACCACCTATCCTGGTTTGGAAGTGCTTGCCGATGGCACCATCGTCACCACCACTTACGGACATTGGCAGGAGGGGGAGGAGCCGTACGTCTTGAGTGCGCGCTTCACTTTGGAGGATCTCGATCAACGCGCCGCTCTGCTGCCAATCAAGACCACCTTGTTCGAACGCGGTCAAGGTGGGGTCCATACCTATCGCACTCCAGCCTTGGTCACCACTAACAACGGCGTGATGATTGCCGCGTGCGATGCGCGCATCAACAGTAGTCGTGACTTGCCGAACAACATTGATACCGTGCTTCGCCGCAGCACCGACGGGGGCGAGACTTGGCGCCCGATTCAGAATGTCATCGATTGGTCCGGCAAGGAAGGCACCGCCGACCCAAGCCTGCTAGTGGATCGTGAGACAGGGCGCATCTGGTGTGCAGTGACGTGGTCGGAAACCACGCATTGGCGCAATTCAAAACCAGGTTTTGGTCGCGATACTTTCCACAACTTGTTGATCTATTCCGACAATGACGGCGAGACCTGGTCTGAGCCCAAGGACATCACCGAGAGCCTCAAGGACCCCGAGTGGCGCAGCGTTTGGTTCAGTCCTGGATCCGGGATTCAGTCTGCCTCAGGCCGTCTATTCCTGCCATTCTCGGCCGCCGACGCGGAAGGAAACGATTCCTCATGGGCTGCAATCAGTGATGATCATGGCAAGAATTGGAGTCGCGTCGGGCCGATTGGTGCCAAGACCAACGAGAACATGATCGCCCAACTTGCCGACGGCACCTTGATCTGCAATCTACGCTCCAGGCATGGCAAGAATCAACGCGGGGTTTGCTTCTCGCGCGATAACGGTGATCATTGGAGTCCGATGAAGCACGATGCTGGTCTGACTGAACCTGTATGCCAAGCAAGCTTGCTGACTGTACCCGCGGACCAGTCTCCTGACGGTCGCGAGTGGTTGGTCTTCTGTAATCCCAACAGTACCAAGCGTGAGAACCTGACCGTCAAGGTCAGCTTCGACGGCGGCAACACTTGGCCAATCGCGCGTGTGCTTCATGCTGGTCCAACCGCCTACTCCTCTTTGACGATCCTGCCTCAAGGCGGGCTCGGCGTGCTCTATGAACGTGGCATCAAGGGCGCCTATGAGGGCATCTCCTTCGCTGCACTGCCTTGGCAATGGTTGATGGAGGGGCAGTCGAATGACTAACTCGCTGACTGGATTGGTCGCTGCCACGTTCTCGCCGATGCACGTCGATGGCAGTCTTAACTTGGCGGCCGTACCGCAATTGGTGGACTTCGTTTTGAGCCAAGGCGCAGATGGTATCTTCCTGAATGGCAGCACCGGAGAGAGCTCCTCGTTGACCACCGAAGAACGTATGGCCATCACCGATGCCTATGTCGAGGCAACTGGAGCGCGCGCTCCGATCGCGGTTCACGTTGGGCATAACAGCCTTGCCGACGCCCGCACCCTTGCCGCTCATGCTGCCAAAGCTAATGTCCATGCGATCGCGGTGGCGCCACCGTCGTACTTCAAACCCGCTGGTGTGAATGAAGTGGTGGACTGCTTGTCGGAGATCGCCGACGCCGCGCCGGATACCCCGCTTTATTACTACCACATACCAGCATTGACCGGCGTTTCGATCTCGGCTTTGGAGTTGCTTGAACGCGCCGACCAGAAACTGCCCAGCTTCGTCGGCATCAAGTTCAGTCACTTCATGATGGATGATTTGATCCGTTGCGTGAATCACGAACAAGGTAAGTACAACATCTTGTTCGGTTCCGACGAGATGTGTCTGGCTGGTTTGGCAATGGGTGCTGCAGGCGCAGTCGGTAGTACCTATAACTTCCTTGGACCGTTCTTTCAGAAGATGATGAGTGCCCTGGCGGAGGGGGATGTGGAGGCAGCTCGAAGCCATCAACTGAAAGCCACGCGCATAATCCACGCGATCCTTGCTCATGGTGGACTCAATGCCATCAAGGCAACCATGAACCTAGTCGGTGTGGATTGCGGCCCGACTCGATTGCCACTGGTTAATTTGGCTGGCCGAGAAGTTAAAGCACTGCAAGAATCATTGAAACTTGTTGGATTGCCATGTCGCGACTGATCGTTGGATTCCTTTCTTTTCTCGCTCTGTGTGCAGCAGCGAGCGGGCAAGTCGAATTCACCCAGCTGCCGGAACTGCCTAACCCCGTTGGCCTTGGTGGGCCAATCGCCGGATCTAGTAACGGTGCTCTGATCGTTGCCGGCGGCGCAAACTTCCCCACGCCCCTGACGGAAGGAGGCAGCAAAGTTTGGCATGACCAAAGCTATGTTCTGCTCCGCGATGAAGATCATTGGCGCACGTCCACGCCGTTGCCAAGGGCATTGGCATATGCCGCATGCGTGAACACCAACTACGGTGTCGCGGTCCTTGGCGGCAGCGATGAGCAAGCGGTCTACAGCGATTGCTTCTTGATGGTCTGGGATGAAGGGACCGAGAGTTTGCAGTTCCAAGACCTACCACCTTTGCCGGCTGCCAGTGCCTTCGGCGCAGTGGAGTTCATCGGCAGCACGCTCTATGCCTTCGGCGGCAAGCAATCCAAGAACGAAGCCGATTTGTCCGCCACCTTCTGGAAGCTAGACCTGGAGGATTGTGAAGCCGGTTGGGAGATCTTGCCGAACTTCCCTGGACCAATCCGCACGAAGATGGTGACTGCTGTCCAGACTGGTCCGGATGGCGAACCTTGTCTCTTCCTGTTTTCAGGGTCGCACACCACCACCAATGCGCAAGGCAAGCTTTCCTTCCAGCTCTACACCGACGCCTTTCGCTTCTCACCGCACAGCAAGAAATGGACTCCGCTGGCGGACCTGCCAGCCCTAGATGATCCACGTGATATTGTCGGCAAGGAAAAATTCGCCGAGCAAGCTTGGCCGATCAATGCGGGATCCGCACACGCCTTTGGCAAGAACCAGATCCTGGCCTTTAGTGGATCCACCGGACGTTACATCCTCGATGACCATGGCGACCTGGTGCCAGCGGCCGACCGGCCTCACTTCCTGAATCGAGTCCTTCAATACGACACGGTGCTCGATCAATGGAGTATTGCCGGTGATATGCCCATGGGGGTCGTGACCACACAGGCCTTCCTGTGGGGGCGCAGCATCGTGATTCCGTCGGGCGAAGTGAAACCAGGCATCCGCACACCAATGGTCCAATCGATTGCATTGCCCAATCAGGGCGCGGTATTCGCCAAACTGGATTACGCGGTACTCGGCATCTACCTAGCGTTGATGGTTGCGATCGGCATCTACTTCGCACGCCGTGATAAGACCACCGAAGACTTCTTCCTTGGCGGACGCAAGATCCCATGGTGGGCGGCAGGCCTGTCCATCTTCGGCACACAACTCTCAGCGATCACTTTCATGGCGATCCCCGCCACCGCTTATGGTTCCGATTGGCGTCGCTTCATGGGCAGCATCATGTTGCTGCCGGTCTTGATTATCGTGATCTATTGCTTCCTGCCGTTCTTCAGGCGCTTGCACATCACCACCGCCTATGAATACCTGCAAGCACGCTTCTCGCGTTCAATCCGCCTGATCGCCAGCAGCTTGTTCATCTTGTTCCAGTTTGGACGCATGGGCATTGTGCTGTTGCTGCCTGCCATCGCACTCTCGGCGGTCACCGGAATGGACACCTATTTGTGCATCGCCATGATGGGCGTGCTGGCCACCATCTATACGGCACT
Source organism: Planctomycetota bacterium (assembly GCA_024229395.1). Lineage (GTDB taxonomy): Bacteria > Planctomycetota > UBA1135 > UBA1135 > UBA1135. The sequence continues at coordinate 29,304 of JAAESM010000042.1, forward strand.
CGGCGGAATTTCAGCAGTGATCTGGACCGACGTCCTGCAGGTTGTCGTCTTGATCGGTGGTGCATTGCTGTGCTTGATCGTGGCGATTTCCGACGCCGGTGGCGTACAGCAATCGGTCGAGATCGCGGTCGATGCACATAAGTTCCACATGCTGGATTGGCAATGGAATGCTAGCGATATGGTCGCTTGGGTTCTGATCGTGGGTTTCTTTTTCACCAACCTGGTGCCATACACCACCGACCAAACGGTAATCCAACGCTACTTGACTACGCGTGATGAAAAAGCCGCAGCCAACAGCCTATGGTTGAACTTGGCGGTGACGATCCCAACGGGGCTCTTGTTCTATGGCTTAGGCACCGCACTGTTCGCTTACTACCAACTGCATCCGATGGAAGCCGCGTTGATTCCCGACAAGGTCGATCAACTGGTGCCGTGGTTCGTGGTGACGCACCTACCGGCAGGCATTGCTGGACTAATCGTGGCAGGCATCTTTGCTGCAGCCATGAGCTCCTTGGATAGTTCGATGAACAGCATCACCACTTCGGTGGTCAGTGACTTCATCGACCCACGCGGATCTACCTCGGCAAGCGCTGCCAATGCCGATTCTCCGCAAGGTCAACATCTTGGCCTAGCCCGTAAGCTCACGGTGTTACTCGGCATCATCGGCACAGCCGCCGCGATGATCCTGGCAACCTACGAGATCAAATACCTCTTTGACTTCTTCCAGAAAGTCGTCGGCCTGTTCGGTGGGGGTGTCGCTGGGGTCTTCATCTTGGCAGTGTTTACCAAACGCGCCAATGCCACTGGAGCGTGGGCGGGTTTGCTTGCAGGTGGTGCGGCCACGCTGTATGTGGCGTTCTTCACCGAAATCAATTTCCTGCTTTACGCGGCGATCGGTTCAGTACTTTGCGTGGTGGTTGGCTATTCGGTGAGCTTGCTTAGCGGTGGACAGCGCACCGAGTTGGCCGGCTTGACCTTATGGACTCGAAAGGTGTCGCACGATGAATGATAAAGCGAACTACAGTTCCATCTACCGCCATGGGCTTCTACACGACACGATTCCTTTTTGGTTGAAGCATGGCATGGACGCCGAGCATGGCGGCGTGTTCACCAGCCTTGGGCGCGACGGCTCACTGCTCGACAGCGACAAGGCGGTCTGGCCGCAGGGGCGATTCGCTTGGATGCTCGCGACCATGTTCAACACGGTGGAACCGCGCGCAGAATGGCGTGAGGCCGCACTGTCGTGCCTTGGTTTTCTGGAGCGCCATGGCTTCGACAGCGATGGCCGCATGTTCTTCTTGCTTACCCGTGAAGGCCAACCGGTGCGCAAGCGTCGGTATGCCTACAGCGAGGCATTTGCGTGTTTGGCTTATGCGGCATGTTCCAAGGCCACCGGGCGTGAGGATTTTGCGCAACGCGCAACGGAGCTGTTCACGCAGTTCACTACGCTCAACTTCAAGCCTGGCAACATTCCTCCGAAGACCGATCAGGAAACCCGGCCCAGTAAAGGCATTGGCCCGCTGATGATCTGCATCAATATGGCGCAGACCTTGCGCGACAACATCGATTTTCCCGACGCCCAGCGGTGGATCGATCGTTGCGTCGATGAAATCGAACGCGACTTCTGTCAACCTGCACACAAGGTGGTGATGGAAACGGTCTCTCCCAGTGGTGGGATTATCGACCACTTGGACTCGCGCTTGCTGAATCCAGGCCACGCAATCGAGGCAGCGGGCTTCATCCTGCATGAATCACTTCACCGCGGTGGCGATGCGCGATTGACTCAACTCGGTGTGCAGATGCTCGATTGGATGTGGGAGCGAGGATGGGACCAAGATTTCGGTGGCATTCTTTACTTCCGCGACCTACACGACAAACCGATTCAAGAGTATTGGCACGACATGAAATTCTGGTGGCCGCAGAACGAAGCCATCATCGCCACCTTGCTTGCCTACAAGCTGACCGGTGACGAGCGGCATGCCCAGCGTCACGCCTTGGTCCACGATTGGGCGCATGAGCATTTCCCGGATCCAGAGTTCGGTGAGTGGTTTGGCTATCTGCATCGTAATGGCAGTGTGGCCAGTGAAATGAAAGGCGGTCACTGGAAAGGCCCATTCCATCTCCCACGTATGCAGTGGTACTGCTGGCAGCTTTTGGAGGAGCAAACATGAAATCAATCGTTCTGGGTTCCGTTCCCGTGCAGGGTGGCATAGAGCTAGTCCTGTTCGGTGCCGGCGCCAGCCAGGGAATGCACCGTCAAGCAATCCGCATGCAGGACCTAGACAACGGCTTCATGGAAGTCGTGTTGGACTGATAGCATTCCGGGTTAATCAAAGGCAACGCCAGTCCGCTTGGAGATCTCGCGTAGTTCCTCGACCAAAGTCATTACCACTGGAATGCCTTCTTTCGATCGGATCACTTCGGCTTCACGTTCAGGATCACCAGGGATTAATACGCCGGGGGAACCTGGTTGCGGTTTGGTCGCACGCATGGTGCGCACCCAGTCATCGATCTGACGCTTGAACTCCTCGACCTCAATGAAGGCATCGATGCTCATGGCGCCGAAGAAGTGTCCAATGCCCTTGCCCACGCTGCGTTCCGGGATCTGTTGGCGCAGCGTGAAAGGCGGAGCGAAGGGGCCCCAGTTGGCGCCCGACAAAACGCAACACAAAACATCAACCATTGCCGCCAAGCAATAACCCTTATGGCCACCGAGCTCGCGGAAGCTGCCAAGCGGAGTGAGCGCGCCGCCATCGATCATGGTCTGTGGATCATTGGTATTTACGCCATTCGCGTCGATTGCCCAGCCATCGGGAATGCCCTCACTCTTGCGCCGCGCGATCTCGACCTTTCCATAAGCCACAGCACTGGTAGCCAAGTCAATGATGACGTCGGGCTCTTCCAGGCCGGGGAATGCAATTGCGATCGGGTTGGTGCCCAACATGCGTTCACCACCCCAAAGCGGTTGCACAAGCTTGGTGGTGTTGGTCATTGACCAGCCGATCATGTCGCGCTCCAAGGCGCGGATCGGATAGTAACCGGCAATACCGTAGTGGTTGGTATGCGAAACCGAAACCCAGCCGGTACCGACTTGTTCGGCCTTATCCATCGCGATCTCATTGGCGCGTGGCCCGACCACCAGACCCAAACCGTTATCGCCATCGACAGTCGCAGTCGAAGGACTCTGGCGTAAGATCTTGATCTCGGGACGCGGGTTGATGCGCCCGTTCTCGAGCATCTCAGAGTAGGAATAGAGCCTGCCGACGCCATGCGAATCAATGCCGCGCAGATCACTCATGGCCAGCACTTCCGCCGCTAGTGCGGCATCTTCAGCAGGAACTTCGTAATGCTCGAAGACGCGGCGGCTGAATTCCTCAAGCCGTTCGATCGGGTAAATCTTGTAGTCGACTTTGGTCATGATCTTCTAGTGTGCGAGCCAATTTGCCGGAACACTGACGGGGGCGTTGCCCTTATACCCAACCTTCAGGTCAAGGCTTGCTCCACCGGTCTTGTTGAACCACTCCACGCGAATCGGATGGAAGCCCTGTTCCAAGGCCATGTGTCCAACCACGGTCGCGCTGCCGTGCAGGCCATCATTGTCGATCAGCAACTCGCGGTGCAGCCACAGCAGGGAACCATCATCGCTGGTGAGTTCGAAGGTGTAGAGCCCGTCTTCAGGCACTTCGAGGAATCCTTCCAACACGCGAGCTTCGTATTCAGTTGCCGCACCCTTCGGCAAGCCGATGGTCTCGACTTGGCCTTCGCGGATAGGCTTGGACTTGCTGAAGTCCGGCATGGTTTCCCAATCCGGTTTGTAGAGTTCGGCATTCTCTTGCCAACCACCCTCAAAACCACCCCAATAGACTTGCTGACTCAGCCCCGGATTGCGGCGCAAGATCTGCACGCTGGCGCGCGGCGCCACTTTTTGAAAGCAACGTTGTGCGATTGGCGTGACTGCTTCGCCTTGATAGAAACTGCGCGTGCGGACTTGAGCGGATCCGGTCAAGCGAATCGGCTTGGTGTACAACGGCGAATCCACTCGCGGTTTGCTGCCATCGATGGTGTAGCGCGTTTCCATTTCACTGGATGCCGGCTTAATTTGCACCTGGAGTTCATGCAGCAGTTGCGCGGACTCGGCCTCGATCTGTGGCGCCTCAAAGATCAGCGGCGCACCTTCGATCGTGACTTTCACCACGCTGACATGTGCGTTCGGCGCTTGGCTCGGCAACATGCGCACGGTGATCTCGGAGTTGCTCGGCACGGCAGCGATGCTTTGTTGCGGAGAGGACAGCAACTCTGCCTTGATGACCTTATTGCCAATCCCTTGTAGCACCAAGCGTTCATTCTGCGGCCAATCGAACACATGAAGATAAAGCGCGGTGTTGTCGCCCTCGGCTTTCATCGTGCAGCGTCCCCAAGGCAAAGACCGGAAAGGGCTCGCCGAAGTGCCATGAATCGACTCCCCATGCATATCCATCCATTGGCCCATCTCGGCCAAACGGTCGATGCTCTCCTGCGGGAAGGTACCGCGTGCGGTTGGTCCAATGTTGAGCAGGAAGTTGCCGCCCTTCGATGCGATGTCGCACAGCTTCTGAATCAAGTCGGTGCTCGATTTGTAGTTGAAGTCGTTCTTGTTGTAGCCCCAATGGTTATTCATCGTCATGCACGATTCCCAGTCAACTCCGGGCATGCCAGTCGCTGGGATCTCTTGCTCCGGCGTGCCAAAGTCGCCGGCGAATCCAGCACCCTTGGTCATGCCAGCCATGCCGCTGCGCCCCACGTCGACGCGGTTGTTGACGATTACGTTCGGCTGCAAGCTGCGGCATAGGTCATAAAGCTCTTGGCCATAATCATGATTCCAAGTGCTCTCCCATTCTCCATCGAACCACATCACGCCGATCGGTCCGTAGTTGGTGAGTAGCTCGGTGACCTGCCCGCGCATGTACTCCACATAGCGATCGAAGTCCGCGCCCTCTGCCGAGCGATCTTCCCAGCCGCGGCGGGGGAGGTAATCCGGATGGTTCCAATCCATGATCGAGTGATACCAACACATCTTCAGGTCATGCTTGGCGCAGGCGTCGGCCAACTCCTTCATGATGTCGCGCTTGAACGGTGTGGCCATGATGTCGTAATCGCTCACGGCGGAATCAAATAACGCAAAGCCATCATGATGCTTGGAAGTGATCACGATGTATTTCATGCCGGCGGCCTTGGCCATCAGCACCCAAGCTTCGGCATCGAAGTCGACTGGGTTGAACTGCGGTACGAAGTCGACGTAAGTGTCGACCGGAATTTGCGCCGTGGTCAGAATCCACTCGGCGTGGCCGGTGCCACTGCCCCATTCACCAGCGGGAACTGAATACAGTCCCCAGTGTAGAAACATACCGAAGCGTGCTTCGCGCCACCAATCGAGGCGCTCGGCTTCACCAAGCACGGTTTCTTGGCCAACATCGCTGACTTCCGGTGGTTGGTTGTCCCAGTCGATTTCAGGATCCTGTTGCTGAGTCTGACACGAGAGCAACAGGGCGGAGAGCGTGAGGAGTGCGGCGCGCAGCATGGGCACGCATCGTAGTCGCTATAATGACCCTATGGAAATCGACAATGGAATCAGCATCGGCGTCTTGTTGGCCCTACTTCTGTTATTCGGCCTCTTGCTGATGGTGGCCTTCTAGGTCATCGCTCAAAGCTAGCATTCGGCCGTCCTATTGGCAGTTGTCCTTGGTAGAGTCAAACGACTCCCATGGTCCATCTGCATCGTCTCCTTCTTCTATCGCTTTGGCTTGCGTTGCCGATCGCAGGTTTAGGTGCTCAAGAGCCCAGTGCTCTGAATTATGATGTGGTGTGGACCACACCTAGCAAGGATGCCAGCGAATCCATGCCGCTTGGTAACGGCGACGTCGGCGTTAATGCTTGGATCACGCCGGACGCAAAGCTGAGTTTCTATATCAGCAAGACCGATTGTTGGAGTGACAACGGCCGGCTGTTGAAGGTGGGGCGCATGCACATCACCTTGGATCCACCACTGGACCCAAGCGATGCGTTTTCACAGCGTCTTGTCCTAAACGATGGCATCATGCTGGTGAGTGCTGGCAGTGAGCAAAGCAAGGTACAGGTGGCGTTATGGGTTGATGCCCATCAGGAAGCGATTCATGTCGAGATCGAGAGCGCTTCCAACCGCAGCGCAACCGCGGAGATCGATTTGTGGCGAACCGAACGCACGCCTTATCCACTTGCCGAAGTCAGCGGCCTGATGGAGGACCGCAGCCAGCTGGATCGCTTGTATCAAGAGGTCTTCGTGGGCCGGATACTGTTCTCGAGGGGCGCCCGAATCGCATCGGCTGGTATCACTTCAACAGCAAGTCCGTCGGCCCAGCCTTTACGGCCGAGCTCCAAGGTCTTACGGAATTCCTGGAAGACAAGGATGACCCACTGCTGCACCGCATCTTCGGCGCGTTGATCGTGAACGATCATGGTGTGCGTATCGATGATCATCACTTGCTGTCACCCAGCAGTGGTTATCACCGATTCACGATTTGGGTATCCACCGAGCACCCAAGTTCGCCGGATGTTTGGCTAGCCAATATCGGAGAGGGAGCCATTGAACTCAGCCAGAAGGAATTCATGCCGTGGCGGAACCCCCACCGGATGTGGTGGAACTACTTCTGGAAGCGGAGTTGGATCGACATCACGCAGACTCGGGCCACTTTCTCGATGCCTCAGAATGAACATCCAGTGCTGATCGGCGAGGATCAAGGAGGGCAGAATCAGTTCCAGGGTGAGTTCGGGCGCACTGATATTTGGCCATTGAAGGCAACGGATGAACAGCTGAAGGGCTTGGCCAAGGAACAGGATGCCAACAAGGCTCCCTTCAACATCCTTCCTTTGCTGCATCAAGTTCAACGGCTCAATCTTCACCACGCCGTTGACAAACTCCGCGATCCATCGGAAATCGCCGTTGCGCACCCTCATGTGGACATCCAAGCCGAAAGGCAGTTCGCCGCCAGGGCTATCCAACCATACCTGCCATGGACCAAGTCGTGGTGTGCCCTTCTCGCCGATGGTCCATTGCTTGACCGGTGCCGGTTCCTAAGTAGGCTCAAGATCGACGGCTTGCGGGGCGGCCAGAAGCAGGAGTGCGGGGATCCACATGGCTTCCGTTGTACCAGTTATGCAGAAAACCGGTTCAATCCTGCGGCGCAATGACCTCGAACTCGGGCACGCTCGCCGGCGCAGTTTCCGACGCCTTCCATTCGCCATTGAAGCGTGCTTCAGCGGTGCGTCGCAAGCTGCCGAGTGAGGAACGCATGCCTTCGCGGCGGTGCGAACTCTCTTCCGGTACACCATCAATGTCGAATGCCAGTTGACGCACGATTAATGTCGCGACTGGCGCTCCATTGCTATCGCGAATCGTCCAGTAGCGGTCATAGCCGGCTAACCAATGGATATCTTCCCCTTGACCATAGAGGTAGGAGATCAGGTCTTCGCTGTCGCGCTTGCGATGAAGAACCTCAATGTCTACCGAGTAATCGCGGAAGGGGAAAGGTAAGTCGGTGCAGAAATCAACGCTTAGGCTTGCGGCACTGCAGCTTTGATCTGCTGAAGCGGCCACGCGCAAATAACTTCCACCTTGCGGTGCGACTTCAATGTAGGAGTTGCCGGGATAGGTGAAGTAACTGGGGAAGTCATGTTCCGCCTGCTTGATCGTGGAAAGGTCTGCCAAGATCAGGGTCGCGGCCTGCTCCACCGAACGTGAGCCATCATGCTCCAACCAGTAGTCCTTTGGGAACTTCCAGGTAGGGCCGAAAGTGATGCCGTCGTTCTTGTCCTTGGTCGGATTCCAATCCTTGTCGGAAACGCCATTGCACAGGACTAGGCTCTTGACCAAGTTTGCATCCGCCTCCGTGAGTTGTTCGGTCCAGCCGCTCAGCAGCAGACTGAGGATCTCCGGGTTCCATTGCAGGGCCCGGCAAGTGTGAATCAGATCACCCAGTAGCGGCGCCGATTGCGAGGCACCGTGGTTGGCCAGCGGCAGAGTCACCAACCGTTGGATGGTGGTCTCAAAGGCCTTCGATTGCAAAAGTTTGCCGTTGGCATCGACCTCGGGGAACTCCCACCTTTGCGGAAAAGCCTGGCGCACCTCTTGCCAGCTGGTGAGCTGAGCTGGGATTGGCTGCTGAGCTAGGGCAAGGAGAAGGGCGGCAAACATAGTGGGCAACGCGGGCGCGCAGAATAGCATGTACGCGCAGAAGCCCTTGCGTGAGAAAATTTTCCGACGGATTGAAAAAAGCCATCATCAAATCATTTCGACGCTGACCAGTCAATGAAACCAATTAACTTTCATTTGTGGCGGGACCGCGTGGGCCTCACCAGGAAAATGACTGTTTAAACATTAAATCAATTCCAGAAAATGCAAGCCCCTAGTTGGAGGCTAGACTGAAGCCAGCCCATGCGATTGTTCTTGCCGCTAGCCTGCCTGCTCTCTTGCCTTGCGCCAATCTGGGCGCAGGAAGCGGTTGAAGAACCACTCGCCAAGGAGCTACCAGCTGCTGAGGCGGCTTTGCTTGAAGCGGTGCGCCAGCCAACACAAAAGCTGCGTTTCAAGGCCGTGACCCAGTTGGTCAAACGCAGAGACATCAGCCTGGAAGATTGGCAACAAGCCATGCAGTCCCTGAACACCGCCACTGAGGTGGAGTCCGGTGTGCATCGCTACAACCCCGAGTTAGAGCTCGATGGCCAATTGATTGCGACCGAGTTGGTCGTGTTCATTCCAACGACCTATCACGGAGAGAAGGCCACGCCGTTGCTCTTGCTTTTGCATGGTTCGGGCGGGGATGGCCAAGCCATGATCTCGCGCTGGCGCAGTTTCGCAGAAAGCAATGGCTATTTGCTTTGTGCGCCGACCGACCCGGACTCCGGTGGCGGCTATGCCTTCACTGCCAAGGAACGTGATTCAGGCATGGGGGCATTGCGCTGGATGCGCAGTCATTTCTTCGTGGATAGCAGCCGCGTGCATATGCATGGATCCAGTCGAGGCGGCCACATGGCTTGGGATCTAGGCACGCGCTATCCAGATCATTTCGCCACCATGGTCCCGGCAATCGGTGGACCGACTTGGGTCATCAACGGCGGACGCAACAATATGCGCTTGGTCGAGAACCTCTGGGACACGCCGATTCGCGACTTGCAAGGCAGTCAAGACGACGCCCGCCTGGTACGAAACCTGCGCAGTAGTCTCGAGCGCATTCGTGCCGCCGGCAATGAAGATGCAGAGTTGATCGAGTTCGAGGATCTTGGCCATAGTTATCGCATTGATTCGGTCGATTGGGTTGAGTTCTTCAACAACCGCAGTCGAGACCCTCTGCCGCACACCTTGAAGTACCGCACTGCCCGCAAGGACAATCCCCGCGTTTACTGGATGAAAGTCACACAGTTGGAGAAGGGTAAGGAAGAGGTCTTCCCCATTCGCGTCGACGGTAAGAAGTGGGACAAATGGGACGACCAGCAGAAGTCCGATTTCATTCAATCCGAGGCCGATGACCGCACCGCCGAAATTAGCGCAGAACGCAAGCCCGATGGCACTCTGGTCCTCAGCAGCAATACTGTCGCCAAGGTCGATCTGTTGATTCCGCTGGAATGGATTTCGACCAAGGGTAAGGTGGCTCTGAGATATAGCGGCAAGAGCAAACCCCTGAAAGCGACTGCGTCGAAGAAGGTTCTGCTCAGTGATTTTGTCGAACGGTTGGACCGAAAATTCCTGCCCGTCGCCAAGATCTCCGTGAAGCTATAGAACGGAATTCGGGGTTCTTATTTCCCGGAAAAGAAGGAATATTTTGACCTTCAAATCACTGTCCAAATCGTTACGGTGCAGCCATCCCATTGCTTCTGAAGGCGGTCGCCAAGCACAAGTGATTCTATGCTTGGCAAGGTCTGCAGAAGCGCGTCATCTGCGGCGCACGGGCCCTTACGGTCGGCATCGCAGCAGGCTTATTGGCCGCGCAAGGCATTGAGCCGCGCTTGCAGATCGGCAACACGTTCCGGCTCACTGGCCCACAAGTTGTTCTTCTCGCCTGGGTCTTTAGCTAGGTCATAGAGCTGGCCGCCGGGGCCACCCCCTGGACTCTTGATCTGTGTGAAGCCACCGGACCCCACGCCTTCGATGTACTTCCAGTTGCCGTGGCGAATTGCGAACAAACCATTCAGCGAATGATGAACCGCGGTATCTCGTGGTGGCGCGTCAAGCTGTTCATTGAGCAAGACTGGCAAGGCGTTGACACTGTCTTCGCCGCCATTAACTTGCGGGGTAGCTCCACTGACCTTGGCGAGAGTGGCGTACATATCCGTCAGCACGAAAAGCTCCGACCGAGTTGAGCCTTGCGGAATCTTGCCGGGCCAGCGCACCACGAAGGGAACGCGATGCCCGCCTTCATGAATATCTGCTTTCTGTCCGCGCCACTCACCGTTCGCCAAGTGCGCATAGCGCTCGATATCAGACTTCTTCCAGTGCGCACCGTTATCGCTGGTGAAGATCACCAAAGTGTCTTCATCCAACTCCAACTCCTCCAAGGTTGCGAGTAGCTGGCCGAAAGTGTCATCGACTTGCGCGACGAAATCACCATAAACCCCAGCTTGCGTGCTGCCGCGGAATCCTTCCTTCGGAAGCCATGGCGTGTGTGGTGCCGTGAGTGGCACGTACAAGAAGAACGGAGCAATATCTTCGGCGGCAACGTGGGCGCGCAGGAAGTCCTGGGATTCGGTCAAGATGCGGTCGAGCACCTCTTCATGCACGAAGTCTTCGGAGATCTCGCCTTTGCGCCAGAAACCGCCGCCGCCATGCCGGGCGAGCTGTGAACCGGCGATTTCAGTGCTTAAAGGCTGCACCGATTGATCGCCTTCAATGTACAGATAAGGCGGGATATCGAGCGATGCGGGGATTCCGAAGAAGCGATCGAAGCCGATATCTAGCGGGCCCGGACGAAGCGGTGCGGAGTAATCCACCGGATCGACTGCACCAAAGCCCAAATGCCATTTGCCAACGCAAGCGGTGCGATAACCAGCGCGCCCCAACATGGAAGCAATGGTGTCGCGCTCGGGCTCAATCAAGGCGGGGGAGTTGCCCCCAAGAACTCCCGACTTCAACGAACTGCGCCACGCATAACGACCGGTCAACAGGCCATAACGCGTTGGCGTACACACTGCCGACGGCGTGTGCATATCGGTCAATCGCATTCCTTCTGCAGCCAAGCGGTCGATCGCTGGCGTGGCAATGTGGGAAGCGGAGTTGTAGCAACCAGGGTCGCCGTAGCCGAGGTCGTCGGCGAGCACCAGAAGGATGTTCGGTGCCTTGGCGGGCGCGACTTCTTGGGTGCAGCCGATTAGCGAAAGGAGCAGCAGGCTACCGAAGCAGGGCAAAGACTTCACGGTTGTTGCGGTTTACCTGGGTTGCGCCTTGATCAACTCTCGGCAGATCGTGGAGGTGCTTCGGCGAATAACTTCAAGGCGGTCACTCTCTTCATCGAGTGTGGCTGCGCGATCCTTATCACTGATGACTCCGTTGTTCTCTTCGAGCAAGGTCAAGACCTCGCGCGATTCCTTTATGCTCTCTTGGGCGTTGGCGATCTGGTCGAGCAGTTGCACACGGTCGCTGCCGGCGGGAAGGCGCCCGGCCTCGAGTTCCATGCCTGTCAATTCACGCTCAGAGAAATCAAGATTCCATTCGAAGGTCTCGATGGCGGTCTTGGCGCGTTGCTCCTGGCCTGGAGCGGCGCATCCGGCGGCGAAGAACAACAGCAACATCAACAAAGCGGCTTGTCTCATGTAGTGCGAGTGTAGCCAAGTTCATGAATCGGCGTAAGCCAATCAGCGGTGCCAAGCGGGTTGCTTGCTATCCTTTGACCATGCGCTGCAATCCTTGGGGCTGTTTGATGTTGTTGGCGAGCTTGAGCGGCTGTGCGAATCCAGAGGTCCAGGAGCAGAAAGCACCGCCGGCTACCATGGGATCTCTTCGCCGAACCAATCGACGAAACGACCGGTATCAACCATCTCCAGCTCGGCGCATCGTTCCAGCAAGCCGGCAACAGATTCCTCAACACTCAGTGGCGCTTGCTCACCTCTCATGCCGGTCTTTACCCAACCAGGATGGAGTAGTTGAACGCGGATGCCGTCGGAACTGAGGTCAAGGGCAAGGCTACGAACCGCGGCATTGAGGCCAGCCTTTGCCGAACGGTAGATGTAGTTGCCGCCCGAACCGTTATCCGCAATGCTGCCCATGCGGCTGGTCATGAAGTGGATTGCGGTGGGATTGCCTGATGCGGCGCTGAGCCGAAGTTGCGGCAACAAACCCTGCGTGACCATCAACGGCGCCACCGTGTCGACATGCAGCACCTTCATCCAATCGTCTTCGGGAATCTTACCTGGCACCAAGCCGCGCGGCCCATAAATGCCGGCATTGTGAATCACCGTATCGATTTTGCGTGTAGCTAAATCACGATGGAAGCGTTGCCGCGAGATCGGATCGGCCACATCGAGTTGCATCACATCCAGGGTCGACTCCACGGCCAACTTCTCAAGGGATGCGCCATGCAGCGCCGAACGCACTGTGGCAATCACATGGCAATCGCGCTTCAACAGGGCCTCGGTGAAGCCAAGCCCAAGGCCGCGGTTGGCACCGATCACGACGACATTTTTCATGGAGCTAGTTTATCTTGGAATTCCAGCTTCACTCTTGTTAGCTTGCCTGCAATGATTTTTGCAGTTCTTCAAAACGCGGGCCGCCCTCTATTCGCAGCCCTATTGGCCCTATCTTGCATTTCCGCTGGCTTCGCCCAAGACTTACAACGACGTCCGCTGACCGAGGATGACCAGCTTGCCTTGAATGCCCTTCAAGATGACGACATCCGGGGCAACTGCGCTACGGCATTCGCTCAGCTTTTCGACCGCGGATCTGCAGCCAAGCAGACCTTGCTTTCTGGATTGGATAGCGAGGATTGGCAGCAGCGATTTCTGTCGGCCGCGTTGCTGTCGCCCCTGAAGTTGGAAGAAGCCGAATTCGACCAAGTCTGCCGAATCTTGATCGGCCATCTTCCAGATAACCAAATCCGCGGCGACGCGCTATTAGTGGGGCATGCCTTGATCGCTCTTGGCCCTAAGTGCTTTGGTTATCTCCATGCCGCTTCTTGGCATGCAGATGGGCAGCTCGCCGCGCAGTGCAAACTTCTGAAGAGGGCGATCGGTGTGGGCAAATCGACTGATGAGAAGCGCGAGCGCGCCATCGTTGCCCTGGCGAATTACACGGTCTCATTGAAGTGGTTGGGGGATGGGGTGCCAACCGCGCCGGCTCTTTCGGCTCCAATCCCGAGCGAATCGCAGCGCCGGCAGCAAGCCTTCATCGATTTAGCAAGTGATCGCCGACGCGGTAATGCGTTGCGTGGTTACGGGGTGTTGACTCCATGGCGGAGGTCGTATTCCCAGAAGAGTAGTCCGAAGGTGGATGATGAGCTCATATCGCTGCTGGAGAATGCCTTGTTGGATAGCGACCGCCAGCGTCGATTGATGGCGGGCTACTCCTTGATGCAGAGCAATCGCCCACCGTCCACCGCCTTGTTCAGGGTCGCAATGGAATCCCTGAAGTTGGATGACTTTCATGGGTGGGCGAGGCGGGGCGTGCCCTTTACAAATGCCCGGCAAGCGAAAGACTTCTTCCTGCAGCATCCAGACGAGGGGCGTCCATTCCTGATGGCTGGATTGAGTGATAAGAGTTATGCCGTGCGGCTCCGTTGCGCCGGAATCCTTGCACGGATGCGTGATTGGCAAACCGAACGCTACGTGCCAATCTTGCTTGAGCACTTAGCCAACAATGGCTTGGCTTGCGACGCAACTCTGGCTGCAGAAAGTTTGGCCTTCTTAGGGAAGGAAGCGTTGCCGTGGTTAGATCGGGAACCGGTCGACCAGCAACAAGCTCATTACTTCAGTGTGATTCGTCGCTCCATCGCCATCTTGGAACGTGATCCTGATGCACGGATTCCGATTTCGCCAATCGGAATGATTCTGTACACCAAAGGGGATGGGTACTAGAAAACCAAAATGAAACTACTCCCACAACGTCGTCATCTCATGCGCCCGGCGGATCATCGCCAAGCGGGATTCACTCTGCTCGAGCTTCTGGTGGTCATCGCCATCATCGCGATTCTGGCAGCTGCATTGATGGGGGCAACTGCGGGCGCGCGCAAAGCTGCGCAGTGCGTGAAGAAGATCTCCGAACTCAAGAAGTCGTTGCGCAAGGCAATTGACAAGATGAAAGCGGTCCGCGATGGCGGGGCAACCCTCGATAAAGGGCTCGACACGGTCAAGGATGCATGCGTGAAATTCAAAGATGCCAAGAACTCCAAGTGCTACACCGTTACCGCCGACGCCGCCCTTGATGCCCTGCTTCGGAGCTCAAGGTCCTGACAGCAGAATACAGAGCCACTCTAGACGCAGCGGGACAAAGCAAGCTCGATCAAGCCCTCGCCGACTGCGTTTAGGCCGTAATGTGGAAAATTGTGGGTTTTGACGGGCTGAACGGCCCAAAAGCCAGCAATAAACCCCAAAAAGGAAGATATTCACATTTTCACGAATGCGCATTCCCTGTTAAGTTGGTGTTTAGCGCATCGTCCCGCGCCTTCCCCTCTGTTTGCGCTCAAGTTCCATTGTGATTCCCTTTCTCGCGTCCCTCGCGTTAGCCTTGCCGCAATCCACGCCGCAAGAGGGGTACACGCTATTCTCGCCACTCGACTCGACGGAAACTTATCTGATCGATGTTGATTACAACATCGTCCATACTTGGGCCGATAATTTACAGCCAGGAAAGGCGGTTTACTTGATGGATAACGGCAACCTGCTGCGCACTTATCGCGTGGGTGGTCAGCCAGCAAGTTTGCTCGATGGCGATGGTGGTGGAGTGCACGTTTTGCGATGGGGTGGAAGTGAAGTATGGAACTTCCAACTGGCCAACAGTAATGAATTGTTGCACCACGACGTCGAAGTCTTGCCCAATGGCAACATCTTGATGCTGGCTTGGGAGAACAAGACCGATGCAGGTGCGATCAGTGCCGGTCATGATCCAGGCACTCTTAGCAGCAGTTACTTTTGGACCGAGAAGGTCCTCGAGTTGGACCCGACCACGGGAACTATCGTTTGGGAATGGCACCTGTGGGATCACTTGGTGCAGGATTTCGATTCCTATGAAGCGAACTTCGGGGTCGTCGCTGACAGCCCGCAGTTGGTGAATATCAACTTCCCAGCTTCGCCTGATCCAAACGGCGACTGGGCGCACGTCAACACGGTCAAGTACAACGCAGAGTTCGACCAGATCGTTTTGAGTTCGCGTAACTTGAGCGAGATCTGGATTATCGATCATTCCACGTCCACTGCAGAGGCTGCTGGCCATACCGGCGGAACCTTCGGCAAGGGTGGAGACTTGCTTTATCGCTGGGGTAACCCACAGGCTTACGATCGCGGAACCTCCGGCGATCAGCTTCTATTCGGCCAACACGACATCCAATGGATTCCGGATGGTTACCCAGGTGAGGGCAACTTTCTGGTCTTCAACAACGGCCTAGGTCGTTCGGGCAGCCCTTGGTCTTCCGTTGAGGAGTTCACTCCTCCGGTCGATGCCCTAGGCAACTACAGTTTGGTCCCGAGTGCGGCTTATGGCCCAGCAGCTTCGGTCTGGAGTTACTCCGATACGCCGGCCACCTTCTACGCCAACCATATCTCCGGTGCGGAGCGTATGCCCAACGGCAACACCTTGATCTGCGATGGCCCATCCGGTCGTCTCTTCGAGGTCGACCCGCTCGGCACGGTGGTCTGGGATTGGACCAACATCTACCCCAACCCAAGCACGAACAAGATCTTCAAGGCTCGTCGTTATCAACGTTGGTTGTGGTCTGAAAAGACCGACTTGACTGCCCTGTTCGGCGACACGATTGATTTCGACATCGTGGGTGGTAGCGCTCGCGCTGGTGATCAATACGTCTTACTCGGTTCGCGCAGTGGCAGTACGCCTAGCAGTGTCGTCAACGGTGGCCTAGAAGTGCCGCTGGTTTTCGACTCCTTCACCATCAATACGCGCCGCAATGCTGGCTCAGGGCATTTCCAGAACTTCTCTGGTGTGCTGGATGGAAACGGTAACGCCACGGCAAAGCTCAATACCGGCGGCCCGATTTCGGTCTCATTGATTGGGCGCACGATCTACTTCGCCTACATGCTGATCGACGGCACCACGGGCATGGCGGATTTCTCCTCGAACCCCGTCGCGATCGAGATTATCCCTTAAAGGGGCCGCGCGGTTAAGATTTGCTCTTCCGTTTCGACGGAGGACCGTTCCATGGGACCGCACACTACCCTGCTTTTTCTCCACGTGATGAGCGCCAGCATTTGGTTTGGTGGTTACGTGGTGTTGTTCTTTATCGTCTTGCCTAAGGCCAAGCGCGATAAGAACCCTGAGTTTTTCATCGAGTTCGAGCAGTCCTTCCAGAAGATCGGCTTTCCAGCTTTGCTGACCCAGTTCGTCACCGGTCCGATCCTGGCCATGCATTTCTATTCCAATCCAATCGATTGGTTCAAGTTCCAAACTCCTCACCAGGATCACATCGCGAGCAAGATTATCTTCTTGTTCATCATCGTCATCTTGGTACTGCGCACACGCAGGAACACGGTGCCCCGTCTACGCGCTGGGGACCCGAAGGCCATGAAGTCGGCCAAGTGGATTACCGGTTGGATCATGTTCCTGGCTTTCTCCAACATCATGATGGGGATGAGCGTGAACACTAACGGCTTCAGTTATTAGGTCAATAATCGTTGGATTCGCAGCAGCTAGCGGTCAGAAAAGCCGAACTAGCCGCAGATTCATGAGATAATATTTATCTCGGAGTCTCGTCCAGGGCCTCCACCCATGATGCTTTCCTTCGCCTGCACCCTGGCACTCAGCCTGCCTCTCGCCCAGTCCACGCCGCAGGAAGGGGTGACCCTATTCTCGCCCATATTCTCGACAGACTGCCATCTGTTGGATGGGGAGCAGAACATCGTGCACACCTGGAATGACTCAGCAACTCCAGGGCTTGCAGCCGAGATCCTGCCCAACGGCAACCTATTAAGAAGCTATGCGATCAATAGACCGAACCTGCCACGCTTAGGTGGCGGTGGTGGTGGCATCCATGAACTGGATTGGAACGGCCAAGTCCTTTGGGATTATCAGTTGGCCTCACCGACGGAACAGCTGCACCACGACTTCACGGTGTTGCCTAATGGCAATGTCTTGCTGCTAGTTTGGGAGGACATGTCCAGTATTGTGGCCGTTGCCGAAGGGCGCGATCCAGCGAGTGTGGCGCCTGGCCCGTTTTGGTCCGAGAGAGTGATCGAACTGAACCCAGCAACCGGCACCATCGTTTGGGAATGGCGCCTTTGGGATCACTTGATCCAGGACTTTGATGCTGGCAAGCCGAACTTTGGAGTGGTTGCTGATCATCCGCAGAGGGTCAATATCAACGCGGGCTTGCTGCCGTTGGTGAGTGGCGATTGGACTCATATGAACTCGGTCGACTACCACCCTGAGTTCGATCAGATCATGTTGAGTGTGCGTAATCTGAGTGAGGTTTGGATCATCGATCACTCCACCAACACTCTCGAGGCTAGCACGGAAAGCGGCGGCAATTACAACATGGGCGGTGGCCTTCTTTATCGATGGGGTAACACACAGAACTATGACCGTGGGGTCGCGGCTGATCAGATGTTGTTTGAGCAGCACGACGCCCAATGGGTTCCTGAAGGCCATCCAGGCGCTGGCAACATGTTGGTGTTCAATAATGGTGTCAATCGAACGGGAGGAAACTACTGGTCCTCCGCAGATGAGATCACCATGCCTGTGGATTTGGCAGGGAACTACACATTGACGCCTGGGCAGCCTTTCGGCCCAAGCACTCTGAGCTGGACTTACGCCGGCCAACCAGGCAACCCCTTCTTTGCTGCTCGTTTGTCGGGTGTGGGGCGCCAGCCCAATGGCAACACCCTGATCTGTAATGGGCCTGCGGGCCAAGTCGTTGAAGTTGATCCAGCAGGGAACATCGTCTGGGATTGGACCAACTCACTGCCTTCCCTTGCCAGCAATGGATTGTTTAAGGTGCGTCGTTATCAGCGCTGGCTGTGGCCAGGTGAAGAAAGCCTGACGGCAAGCGCTGCCAATCAAGTGGAGTTCCACCTTGTTGCGGGGGAAGAGCATGCTTTCGAGGATTACATCCTGCTTGGCAACAAGACCGGGATCGACGTCGGCATGGGTCTGCCTGGCGGTCTTCGTCTTCCACTCAATCAAGATAAATTACTGCAACGGGTCTTCCGCAACTTGAATACGCCGAGCCTGAATTACTTCGCGGGGCAGCTGGATGCCGGCGGTGGTGCAACGGCTACCCTCAAGACCTTCGGACCACTACCAAGCTCCGCAGTAGGCACCACGCTGAACTTCGCCTTCGTGTTGGGCAACACCGTCACTGGCGTTATGGCTTTCGTTTCGAATCCAGTTGCCATTGAGATTGTCCCCTGAGCGGGATCAAGAGAAGGTCAAGTTGAACAGATTCTGCACGCCGCTGATGATGAGCCACGAGCCCAACGGTACCGCAAAGTAGAGGGAACTGATCGCCAGTTTAGCCTTATGGAACGGCAGTTCCGGAAGATTCTCCACATGCTCCACGTAGCTCAATAGGTCCGCTAGGCGACCGGGTGGAATCGATTGGCAGTTGGCATTCGGCGTACGATTCAAGACGACGTCGCGCGCGGCATGAACATCGCGTTGCAGGCGGGCGAGTTCCAGCACCTTGGCGAAGTGGGTGTACGCCATGCCGCGGAACAGCAGTTGGAACAGGCTGAGCATCAGCAAGCCAGTCCACATCATGGTTGGGTGGCGCAGATTGTCCAAGTCGATCTCGATGACGTAGATGCATACCGCCGCGCCAATGATCAATGCGAGCATGCTGGCTGGTGCCAATATGCGTCCTGACGGCAAGCTCTTGGCCAACATGGTTTTTTCTTCGCGCCAGCGTTCGCGACTGTTCGCGGGGGCAAGTTTCTTGCCAAGGTCCCATTCTTCCAAAGCAGAAGAAATGCGCACGATGTGCGGCAGCAGCCCGACCATTAATGAAGATGCGAACAGCAGAATTACCAAGTTGGTGGGCACGGACTCGCCACCGACCTCTTTGAGCATGACGAAGTCGTCGAGTTTTAACACGCCCCACGAGATCGCCAGCAGGATTGCTGCCCAGATAAGGCCACTCAAGATGGCCGGCAGTGGCAATAGATAAGCGAAGGCGAACTCGAAGGGTAAGCGCGGTGCCCGTGGCTTTTTCATGTGGCTAGACTATATCCATGCGTTGTCTTGCTTTCGTGCCCCTGACCTTGTTCGCCGCGCTGATCCCGACGTCGGCGCCAATGCTCTTAGATGCTGTTCCGGTCAACATGCCGCATGCGCTGAATGCATTGGATTCAGTCAATGCGGGTTGGAAGTACAAGAAGATCGAAGTCGAAGGCTGGACCGTCTTCGTGCAGAAGGAACTGTATTCCAAGGAGGAGTTGCGGACTCAAGTCTTGGACCTACTGAAAATCAAGTTGTGGGAAATCGCCACACGCTTGCCAAAGGATGCGGTAGAGCATCTGCAGACCGTGGAGTTGCGTATGCATCTTGCTCATGACAAGAACGAGGGCGCCGCGTATCACCCGTCGGCAGCTTGGTTGCGCGATAACGACATGCCGGAAGATTGGGCGCGCGGCATCGAGTTCGGCAACGCCAAGAACTTCTTGGCCTGGTCACAGCAGCAGCCGGCCATGGTGCTGCATGAGTTGGCCCATGCTTGGCATGATCGGGTGCTCGGATGGGATCATGCCGAAATCAAGCAGGTCTTCCAGACAGTGGCGGATGCAGGCACCTTGGAAGAAGTGATCTACGTCAGCGGTGGTACGCAGCGGGCTTACGGGCTGAACAACCAGATGGAGTTCTTCGCTGAGATGAGCGAGGCCTGGTGGAGTACCAACGATATGTACCCCTTTGTGCGTGGCGAACTGTTGCAAGCGCTGCCGGACGTGGCCAGCAAGATGGATGGCTGGTGGCAGTTGCCAAAGAAGGACTGACCGAACGGCAATCTCCTACAATAAGGCCATGAAACCCCAGCTGGGGATGGGAGAACATCGTGGCCGGGCGGTTCGGCTCCCAACCCTGGTCGAAAGCCTCCATGCAACTCTTGGTCGCGAAAATCGCCCATGTCGCACAATCGTTCATGGTCTGCTCGCCAATGGGCGGGAAGTAGCGACGCAAATCCACGCCATCAATCTGATCCGCTGTAGGTGCGGCGGTGAACTCCGTGCCGGATTCCAAGTCTGGGGCATTCGGCAATAACGCACCGGTCTGCGCGGTCAGCGAACTGGACAGGGGCAGCAAGACCGCGGCGAATGCAAGGAGGCGAACGATGAGAGGCTGGAAAGTGGCGCTCGGCATAAGGGGGGGTAGGCTGATTCGTGTCTATAAAAAGAGACGACCCGCATCCATTTCTGGATGCGGGTCGTCGGGGGGGGTGCTAGCGATCAGGGATCGCAGGCGAACCAGTTGAGCTTACCAGCGGTCGCCGCCGCCGCCGCCGCCACCACCGTAGCCGCCACCGCCGCCGCCGCGGTTTCCACCGCCGCCGCCACCGTAGCCACCACCGCCGCCGCGGTTGCCGCCGCCGCCACCACCGTAACCGCCGCGGCCTCCACCGCCGCCGCCACCGTAGCCGCCGCCACCACCACCGCGAGGACGTTCCTCACGTGGGCGTGCTTCATTGATCCGCAACTCGCGACCATCAACGTCGTTTCCGTTGAGAGCTTCGATTGCAGCTTCTGCCTGAGCGCGGTCTGGCATTTCTACAAAACCAAAGCCCTTGGAGCGACCGGTTTCGCGGTCAGTAATAACCCTTGCGCTGGTGATATCACCAAATGGAGCAAAGAGGTCTTCGAGTTCGCGGTCATCGGTCTGGTAGGACAGATTTCCAACGTAGATGTTCATCGTCACGGGTCTAATCTTCTTCTATGAGTACAGTTGCAGACCGCAATCCCAGCAGGGGAGGACGGTCCAACGAATCAACAGGATACCCATAAAAGGACCTGACGGGTCTTTAATCCCCCAAAATCGGCCATTTCCTGAATACGCGGGAAGATCAGCGCTCCTTGGCCGACGTCGGCGAAGCAGAGCTCCAAACCAGCAAACGGCTGCCATTGGGCTGTTCACGGTCGAGCAGAAGCCCTGGTCCACGCCTTTCTAGGGCGCAAACGTCGAGTTCCAGCTGCAGGGTGTCCAGGTCCCATTCGGCTGCGGAAAGGAGCAGGTTTAGGGTGTTGCCACCCACATCATTAACGCGCACAAACCACATAGGTATATGGGTTTGCAGCCGTTTGTCGGAGCTGGAGAACCACACCATGGCGTGCAGCGTGGAGAGCTCTTCAGAGCCTCCCACTGGCTCCAGTTCAGCGCGCAAGAAGGTCTTGCCGTGCTCGTCGACGTCGAGATAGGGCGGCTGTGTCCTGTTCCGCATTGGCCGGCTCGCTGCTGCTCCAACTTGCAGCCATCATCGCGAAAATCGCGAATCCGGCCGCTCCCGCGAGCAGCAGCCAACGCCAGGCCTTAGGCGCTTTCTTTGGCATGGCCTCCGAAGCGTGCATAGATTGCTGGCAGCACCAGCAAGGTCAGCAAGGTGCAGGTGCAGGTGCAAAGTCCGCCGATCACCACAGTGGCGAGCGGACGTTGGACTTCGGCGCCAGCACTGGTTGCCATAGCCATCGGCAAGAAACTAAGCGACGCCACCAACGCAGTCATCAGCACCGGACGCTCACTGACCTTCAAGTGTTGGGCGGCGCGCTCAAGGCGCAGGCGCCTTACATGTTGCTTGACTGATTCGCCAACCATGCCGCGGAACACGCGATGAAAATGGTAAGGCGAGAAGCAAGCCACCGCTGCTAAGTCCTCGAGCGGAAGAGGGCGGTCGAGATTCTTCTGGATGAAGTTCAGCACGCGCATCACTCGCTCGGAGTAATCCATTTCGGTGGTGCTGCGAGAGCTGCTCATACACCCAAGAATAGGCCGACGACCTCACTCTGCTTGACCGTTTTTGCGCAATCCCGTGTTTACTCGATCCGCTGATAACGCCCACCGGTCGCTTCCGCAATCTTGCGCAGCCACGCCCGATTGGTGCCGATGGTAATGCAATCGATGGTGGTGTGGCGCGTGCGATTCCATTGCACCACGATGCGCCGCATGGCGTCACGATCCTGCAGCAGGCTGAGTTGTGGATCGCCGTCGGTCATCAGCAGAATGGTGTCGGCGCGTGGATCACGAAAGGCCTCGCGCAAAGCCACATAGACCTCGGTTCCCCAGCTCAGCGGCAAGTCGTCGATATGAGCGAGCGCTTGCTTCTTGGTTTTCGAAGTGGCACTGACCAGCTCCTCTTGCCAACTCCATGCGCTCTTGCCGAAGTTCACGATATCGAAGGTCGACGACTTCGGGAATCCTTCGATAGCCTTGCGCAATTCACCCTTGGCAATGTCCATTCGCGTGGAGTACCGATCGCTGCCGGCAGGCTGTTTCATTGAATCGCTGGAATCCACGGCAAAGACCAGGTGCTGCGCGAAAATCGGTAGACCGTAGAAGCTCGCGGTGGATTGGTGCTCATCCTTTGCGCCCTCGGAAGTCCCAGGATCTCTCGCGTCGGAAGAATTATCTACTGGAATCTTGAAGGTCGCTCCTTCCTGCTCCCACCATTTCTGCCAAGCCTTGGGATTCGTCCCAAGCGATAAGCCAGTCAAACGGCGCAGGGCATTGGCAATACGCACGGTCTCGCCGACGTCGGCATCGGGCAAGCGGAGGATCATGGTCTCCAAGGATTGCGGCAGGCGGATCGTTTCCAAGCAATCCAAGGCCTTGCGGTTCACGCGCGGGTCCGCGTCGCCGAGAGCAGCGAACAGCAAGGCAAATCGTTGCGGTGGTTCCTCTTCGCGCAGTAACTCCACCGCGGCCAAGCGGGCGATGGCATCGCGGTCGCGGGCCAATTTGAGGATGGACTTGAAGCGCTTGCCTTTGTTTTCCAAGCGAGCCGTCTGTGCAAGAAGGCCTTCGTAACGCACCCCTGCATCCTTGGAACGCGCCAGCTTGCTGATTTGCTTGGCGGTCAATGGCATGTCCTTCTCGACCAGCCACATGATGGCAATGGAGCGGCCGTCGGCGGCAGCGTGTTCCAGCGCAAGTTCCGCCAGCACATCCTTGGAAGCTGGCCAAAGTTCTCCTAAGCGAAGGGTGGCATGTAGGGCGATCTTCTCTTGCGAGGAAGTGGCGCGGTCGGCGAGATACTCAACAGCATCTTCTTGCACTTCTTCCACGCCAGCAAAGTGAAGGAAGCTTTCGAATCCTTTGCATTGCTTGTCCACTTTGGAGATCGAGCCCAATCCCTCGATGAGGGCATCCAAGGCATCAGCGGATTTTTGCTTACCGAGCTCCTCGAAAAGTTTGGCCGGGGCGTCATTGCCGGCGGCGCGGATCGCTTGCAGCACGGTCTCAGGATCGCGTGCGGCATCCTGAAGCCACGGGGAGAGGGCCAGAGCGATTACGGACAGGCCGAGCATGTGCAGATGATAGCAGCGAAGCTGGAGGGCCCGACCCGTCTGGTGAAGGGGAAGGAGCGCCATGCCACTTGCAAGCAGCATGGCGAGCACGCCTACAAGATGATTGAGGAGCTGATCCGCCTGACCGGATCCTCCAAAACCGAATACCGCGGCGGCCTGTACCCCAATATGTTGGATGCCCATCCACCATTCCAGATCGACGGCAACTTCGGTGCCGCGAATGGCATTCTCGAGATGCTCGTGCAATCTCATCTGCGCGACAGGCTCTGTGTCTGGGGTGCGCGCCCGCGGCGGGGTGGAGTTTGATTTGAGCTGGGCGGAGGGAAAGCTGACCAACTGCACCGTGCGGACGAGCAAAGATGGCATCGTGACTTTGCTCTACGGCAAGCACCAATTCATCTTGAACGCCGAAGCCGACCGGGAATACGAAATCGCGCCGTGAAGCACGAAACCCCCGGCAGTTTTCACTGCCGGGGGCGTTGCCGTTAGGGGCCAGCTTGCTGGCTCGCGACTTAGAAGTGGCGGAGCCACCTTCGTGGAGCGCAGCCGCAAGGCTGGTCCCGAAGGCAAGCAACCAAGGATGAAGACTTACATCACAGGCTTAATGCCCAGCTCAGCAAAACCCTTGTCCTCGAAGTTCTTCTGGAACATACCCTTGAGCTTCTCTGCTGCAGCGTCGTAAGCGGCCTTGTCTTCCCAAGTGTTGCGTGGGTTAAGGATCTCGCTTGGAACGCCTGGGCAAGAAGTAGGCATGCGCAGGTTCAGAACCGGGTGCATTTCGGTCTCGACGCCATCGAGGTCGCCGTTAAGCGAAGCATCGAGCAAGGCGCGGGTGTGACCGATCGAGATACGCTTGCCGATACCGTAAGGGCCACCGCCCCAACCAGTGTTCAGCAGGATGCAGCGGGTGTCATGCTTCTCCATCTTCTCAGCCAGCAGCTCTGCATACTTGCTTGGGAACTGCGCCATGAAAGGTGCGCCGAAACAAGCTGAGAAAGCAGCCTTTGGCTCGGTGATACCGACCTCGGTACCAGCCAGCTTGGCGGTGAAACCGGAAACGAAGTGGTACATGACCGCTTCCTTATCCAGGATCGAGACTGGAGGCAGGACGCCGAATGCATCTGCCGTCAGCAACACGATGGTTTCTGGGTGACCACCCTTGGCGCCAGGCATGACGTTCGGGTTGGCCGACAGTGGGTAGCTGAAACGGGTGTTCTCAGTGACCGAACCGTCGAACAGATCCAACTCCTGTGGATCCAGCTCTTCCATCTTCTTGCCGGGAAGTGGAGGCACGTTCTCGATGATGGTGCCTGGCATAGACATGGCAGCCGCGATGACTGGCTCGTCTTGCTTATCCAGGTCGATCAGCTTGGCGTAGCAACCACCTTCCAGGTTGGAGACGCCGTTGCCGGTCCATGCGTGCTCGTCGTCGCCGATCAGCTTGCGCTTCTCATCGGCTGACAAGGTGGTCTTACCAGTACCGGATAGACCGAACAGGATCGCGCCGTCGCCATCTTCGCCGACGTTGGCAGAGCAGTGCATGCTCATCTCGCCCATCTCTGGCAGCAAGTAGTTCATGACGGTGAACATGGATTTCTTCACCACACCGCAGTAATCCGCGCGGCCAGCAACAAGAACACGACGGTTCTTGAAGTCCAAGCAGGCGATGCGGTTGGTCAGAGTGCCGTCGCGCTCTGGATCGCAGTGGAAGCTAGGTGCGTTGATCATGGTCCAACGCTTGCCGGCTTCATCTTCTACGCCTTCAATACCATGGTTGAACATGTTGTGGCAGAAGAAGTTGTGCGTGGCGTATTCCGACACCAAACGGTAGGGGCGGGCGTAGCTTGGGTCCGAGCCGCAGTAGACATCTTTGACATAAAGATGGCTGGCGTTCTCGTTCAAGTGCGCAACGACGCGATCGAACAGTGCGTCAAACTTATCTGGATCGAACTTCTGGAAATCAGGCTTCCACCAGATCTTGTCTTCCAACTCTGGAGTGGCAACGCCAAAGGTGTCTTTGACAGGGCGACCGGTGCAAGTTGGGTCCGTGTAGTAGACCAGCGGGCCGTTGACGCCTAGCTTGGTACGGAAAGCCTTCCGATCCGTATCTGGACCGCCTTCGCGCGTGCGACCGCGGTCGTTGGCAATGGCTTCCTCGAATAGCTCACCTTTAGAGAGGTTGATGCGAAGTTCAACGCCGCGAAGGCCGAATTGGGCCTCAAGTTCCGCAGCATGGCTGGTAGTTGCAGTGGAGTCGGTCATTTCAATGTCCTCACGAGGGGGTGGGGAAGGTATGAAGGGCAATATTCTAGCCCTTGGGATTGGTTAATATTCCGGTGAAATCGCGACAATCAATATCGCTAATTCTAGGTTTCTGGAAAAAAATTTCAAGAAAAGGACTACCCGGGTAGTTCTTCGTGGGTACGTTAGTCAACATGAGCCGACTTCACCGCCTCGGAGATCTTCAATTAGCCATCATGCATGTCCTTTGGGCGTGCGGAGAGGCCTCTAGTGCGCAGGTCCATGCTGCGCTGGTCGACGAGCACGGGCTAGCACCTACCACCATTGCCACCATGCTGAAGAAAATGGAGGACAAGGGGGTCATCGAGCACCGTGCAGAGGGTCGCCAGTTCATCTACCAGCCTGCTGTGGCTGAGGAAGACGTCCGCCAGACCATGGTTTCAGAGCTGGTCGGCAATGTTTTCCGCGGCGATCATGCTGCGCTGGTCAACCATTTGCTGACGGAGGGCGATTTCGACCCGGATGAGCTCGCAGTGCTTCGAGCCCGAATCGAGGGGGCTCGCCGCGAGGAGGGAGGCAGCAGTGTCTGATACGGTTCTCTTCGCTGGTAGCTGGCTACTGACATTCCTATTACACAGCACAGTGTGGTTGGGTGGGGCTTGGCTACTGCTCCGTTGGCTTTTTTCCGCCAGCCCGGCTGCGCGCGAGTGGATTTGGAAAGGGGCCACCATCGGCGCCCTACTCTCTCCAACCCTGCAGCTGACCGCACCACAGTGGTTCACCATCGATGGCTTGGGTGGTCGTTTCGAACTCGGCACCACAGCGGCAACCACTGCCAACCCCCAAAGGCCAACCAACGCCGATTTATCCAATGCTGACCACAACGAAGTGGTCGTCGCCAACGGCCCGAATGCCGAGCTGGCCGTTGCTCTCGGAACGATCGATGAAGCCGGCCACCTACTGCCGAACGCTGATTTCACTCTGAATGAGTTCCTGCAACAGCAAGATTTGAATGCACCGGCCATGAGCCTGACTCAGGCGCAGCTGATCGGCACCCCCGATGGCTCAGGCAAGTTAATCCTGGTCGCCGAGCAGCTTCCGACCACAGGTGGCAACGGCTTGCTGCCCATGGCTCCCGGTTCGTGGCCGGAAGGCACCGCACCACCGGATCCGACCGACATCACCCTGAGTGCTGCATTCAATCAACCAGTGATCGCGTCGATGCCTTTATGGCTGCAAGTCGTCATGGGACTGTGGCTTGCTGGCGCGGTGATTGGTGTTGGCATGTGGGGCTGGCGCCTGTTCAGCTTGAAGCGCGCCCTGCGCAATCGCATGCCACTGACTTCGGGATCGTTGGTGCGCAACGTCCAAGGCGATTTAGCCCGCTACGGCAGCGGCCGACGTAACGTGCGCTTGTCGGTTTCCGATCGCATTCACGTGCCCGTCGCTTTCGGTTGCTTGCGTGGCGAAGTCTGCCTGCCAATGCGCGCCCTGAACGACTTGGATGCAAGTCATCAGCGCAGCATGGTCGGCCACGAACTCGCCCACCTTCGCCGACGTGATCCGATGTGGATTACCTTCTACAACATCGTGCAGCGTGTTCTGTTCATGCAGCCGTTGTTAATCGTGGCGCGCCGCGAAGCCATGCATGCAGCCGAAGAGCTGTGTGATTCTTGGGCTTGCAGTGGCACCGGCAATCGCTTCGCAATGGCCGAATGTTTGACCCAAGTGGCTGATTGGCTGCGCCCAGAGAAACGCGATCTACCTGTGGCGTGTATGGCGCAAGCAGCCTCGCCGTTGCAGCGTCGCGTCGAGCGCTTGTTGGACAGTAAATCCGCCAAGCTAGATAAAACCCGCGCCGGTCGCGCCGCCGTCATCTTGGTGATCCTTCTCCTAGGCATGGCTTTCGCTGCGCCTGGTGTTGCCTCTCACTTCACGCCTGCAGAATCGCCGAACACGG
The DNA here is from genome assembly GCA_024229395.1 of Planctomycetota bacterium. Classification (GTDB taxonomy): domain Bacteria; phylum Planctomycetota; class UBA1135; order UBA1135; family UBA1135. The sequence continues at coordinate 57,169 of JAAESM010000042.1, forward strand.
TGACCGTCAGCGTGGACTTACTGAATGCGGATTTGGACCTAGCCCAAGCTCGCCTTCGTTACCTACAGATAGAAGTCGCCTCGATCGAGCGTGACTTGCTGTTCGTCGATCCAAGCGTCGGCGATGCCAGCGAACTTCGCCAAACCCTGGATCGCTTGCGTCAGCAGCTGAGCTTGCTGGAGCAGATTACCTTCGAAATCAGCCGGGAACTTCCCGCGAATACCGAATCATGAAAATCTCCTTAGTTTGTTCCATCGCGTTGTTGATGGCAGCTCCTCTAACGGCGCAGTCCGGGCATGACCCGGTCAAGAGTGCTATGAATCTCCTGGAGAAGAGCCGAGTCGAGGCCGCAGCAGGAAACCTGGAAGCCGCCGCTGAACTAGCGGCCAAAGCGCAAATCCTGCTCCAGGAGTCGCAAGACGTCCAAAAGCAGAAGCGCGATATTGAGCGTGTCGAGCTTGAGTTGGTGCGTGACCAGCTCGTTGAGCTTGAGACCACCTTGGAAGGCGAGCGTCATCAGCTGGTCCTTACCGGTGAGAACCCACAGGTCGAGATCACGCGTGATGGTCTGGTCATGATTCAGGAGGAAGGCGGCACTGGCCGCTTGGTCGAGTTGCACGTGATCGATGAATCAGGTGCACCGGTTACAGGTGCATTAGTCTCTGGTGCCCAGGCTTCCGGCTGCTGCGGCGACTGCGGTGATGATTGCAACGATTGCGAAAGCGAAAGCAGCTGTGAAGCTGAAGTCGAATGCGAGATCACCTTTGCAGAGTGCGAAGAAAGCGCTGAGTGCGAAGAGATCGTCTGCGAAGAAAGCGCTTCCTGCGAGGGTGGCGAGATTGCACTTCAGTGGGCAGTCGAGGGTGGCGACAACGGCGAGTACGTCATGCTTGCCCCAAACATGCAGCACGAACAGGTCGGCGCTTGGATGGCTGGTCCACAGGCACCACATGCTCAGCATGGCGATGAACTTCACCGCGAACTGCAGGCACTGCACATGGAACTACAAGCTTTGCGTATGGAGCTTCAAGCTTTGCGCATGAGCATGAGCATGGGAATGGCACATGGCAACATGGGGCAGATGGGCCACGGCCAGAACAGCTTCGGTCACAGCCAAATGGGTCACGGCGGTATGGGTGGCATGATGATGACACTGATGCAGAACAGGCGCATGCCTCAGATGCGTGATGTCCGTATGCCTCAAATGCGCATGCGCTCGATGCGCCTGCCACAGGGTCAGGTGCACGGAATGATGTCTCCGAATATGGGACAGCTTCACGGCTTGATGGAGGACAGCCAGCTTCATGGCTTGTTGCAAGGCAATGATCTCCAGCAGTTGGTGATCGACGGTGAACACCAGTTCGTCATCAATGGCGAAATGATGGACCTCAGCGAGCTGGGTTACCTCGGCGACATGGGTGCCGACATGGACTTCGAGTTTGAGTTCGACAACCTTCATGAAGGCAGCTTTGAGCTACACGAGGTTCATGGCGAAGAGCATGGCCACAACAACGATGGTCACGGTCACGGCGATGGCAACGGTCATGACACCGACATCAAGTGGAACGTCGAGAAAGGGGACCACGGCAACGCTGAAATCCACACCGAGATGAAAGTCATCATCAACGGTAAGACCTACGAAGGCGAAGAAGCCAAGCGCAAGCTTGAAGAGCTCGGCCTCGGCGATATGGAGAAGCAGGTGCGCGTGCGCGTCGGCAAGGCCGGTAACACTCCGTTGCCTCCCGTGCCACCAACGCCTCCAAGTCCAGCCAAGCCCCACAAGCACGAAGAGCTGTAGGCATTGACTCTTTCTAGCGCTCCTCAGGCCCCTCGGCCCGGGGAGCGCTTCCAATTCCGGGCAACGGCTCTTGAGGGCAGGGCTGATCTGATTCGCTAAATCCAGCTCTCTAACTCAGCCTGTCTACAAGTTGGGGCCATCCGGCCGGCCGCGTTATATTGGCGGGTCATCGTGCCGCGCCCAACCCCTGTTGGCCGGCGGCCAGCGTTTAGCTTTAGACCGAGAACCTCCTTTTCATGGCTTCCAGTCCGATTGTGATCGCCTCAGCGGTCCGCACGCCTATTGGCCGCTTCAACGGCTCCTTTTCGCAGACTCCTGCTACCGACCTTGGTGCCACCGCCGTTTCCGCAGCACTTGCTCAGGCCGGTCTTGACCCAAGTGCGGTCAACCAGGTGATCTTCGGCATGGGGCGTCAAGCTGGAGCCAAGCCAAACCCAGCACGTCAGGTGCAGTTCGGCGCAGGAATTCCTCAAGAGGCCACCGCCTGGACCGTCAATATGGCTTGCGCGTCGGGCATGAAGACCATCGCCCTGGCCGCCGACGAAATCCGTCTTGGTCGCGCCAAAGTCGTGGTGACAGGCGGCATGGAGAACATGAGCCGTGTGCCTTTTATGTTGGACCGAATGCGTGATGGTTATCGTCTTGGCGATGCGCCCATCATTGATGGCATGTACCACGATGGTTTCAAGTGCCCGCTGTCCAACATGATCATGGGCGAGACTGCCGAGTTGTTGGCGCAGGAGCGCGGCATTACCCGTGAGCAGCAAGATGCCTTCGCGATCGAGTCACAGGACAAGGCCAACGCCGCTTGGGATGCGGGTCGCTTTGACAGTGAAATTGTGCCAGTGACCTTGAGGACGCGCAAAGGCGAGACCGTGATGGATCGCGATGAGCACATCCGCGCTTCCACCACCATGGAAGGGCTGGCCAAGCTGCCAGGCGTATTCGCCAAGGAGAATGGCACCGTGTCGCCGGGCAATGCTTCCGGCATCACCGATGGCGCCGCGGCCTTGGTCGTGATGAGCGCCGATGAAGCCGAGAAGCGCGGCGTCGAGCCACTCGCCGAACTGCTCGATTACGAGCAGGCGGGCACCGATCCCAAGCGCATGGGCCTCGGCCCGGTTCCGGCAACCAACACCTTGTTCGAACGCAACAACTGGAGTCTTGATGACTTTGGCCTATTCGAACTCAATGAGGCCTTCGCCGCACAAGTGCTGGCCTGCCTCCAGGAGCTTCCTATTCCTAGTGAGCTTCTCAACGTCAATGGCGGAGCGATTTCCTTGGGACATCCGATCGGATGTACCGGTGCTCGCATCGTCGTCACTCTGCTGCATGAAATGCGGCGTAGGAAGGTAGAGCGCGGGCTCGCCACACTTTGTGTGAGCGGTGGGCTTGGCATTACCTCCGCCTTCAAACTAGTCTGAACATGAAGAAACTACTCATCCTTCCTTTGCTTGCGTTCGCTGCATGCGGCGATGCCGTCGTCAGCGACACCGACGTCAACACGGACGTCAACGCGAACAATACCGCGAACAATACCGCGAACACCACCGATACTGGTGGTACAGCCAATGATGCGAACACCGCCAACACGACCGACCTCGGTGGTGAAGATGTGCCTGAGTTCACGATGCCCGAGCAGAAGCCCAAAGATCCGCTCGCGCCACGCATCACCCAGAACTACAAGCCTAAGCGCGACCCACAGTTCCACTTCGAAGGCACTGAAATCACCGACGCTCAGCTTGGTGAGTTCTACATCGAAGCAGATGTCTCCATCGACAAGCAGCCCGTCGGCACCATGACCTTCGTGCTCTGGCCAGAGAAGGCGCCGATTACGGTGCGTAACTTCCTGCGCTACGCCGATGAGGGTTTCTACGACAACAAGGTCTACCACCGCATCCTGCGTGACTTCATGATCCAGGGTGGTTCGTCGGACAACAAAGCCAGTGGCAAAGGTCCTCACGGCATGATCAAGGGTGAGTTCTCCAACGAGCCGGAATGGGCACACCGCTACGGCGTGTTGTCGATGGCTCGTGGCGGCAGTCCTGACTCCGCTTCTGGTCAGTACTTCGTGATTACCGATTCGGTCGCTCCTTCAGTCAAGAACTTGGATGGCAAGTACGCCTCCTTCGGCATCATGGTGCATGGTGTTTCCACGCTGGAATCCATCGCCGAGGTCAAGACCAAGATGAACCCAATGAACGGTGAGCCTTCGGTGCCACTGCAGACTGTCGTGGTGGATGAGATGCGCGTCGTGCGTGGCACTCCAACCGTGACCGAGAAGATCGAGCGTCCACCGTTCGACCTGAAGGGTGAAGACGAGCGCGTGCGCATTCAGCACATCTTGATTTCCTTTGCAGGTACCGGCACCACCGCCACCCGCACCAAGGAAGAGGCCGAGGCGCTCGCCATGGACCTGCTTAAACAGGCCCAAGAGGGTGCCGACTTTGCTGAGTTGGTTCGTGCAAACACCGATGATCCGGGCAGTGTGGCCAACACTCCTCCTGGTTCCTACTCCTTGTTGAACACGCGTCAGAAGGCTCCTGAATACAGCGAGGAACAGCTTGCCGAGAAGGCCGAGCTTGAGAAAGCTGCACAAGCCTTGCAGACCGAGCTGCTTGCCCAAGTACAAGCCAAAACCAAGACCATGGACGAAGCCAAGGCCGAGTTCTTCGCGTCGGAAACCATGACCAAGCTGTCGACCTACTCCTGGATGCCACGTGCCCAGATGGTCTCCGGCTTCGGCGATACCGCCTTCTCGCTGGAAGTCGGCGAAGTCGGCATCTCCAACTTCGATCCAGCCGCATCCAAGTTCGGCTGGCACATCATCAAGCGTTACGAGTAAGAAAGATGACAGATCTAAACAAACCCCACGACCTCGACGACGCAGCGCTCAAAGATGTGCTGCTCGATGTGAAGGTCAGCGTCGGCGGCGAAGACGTCGGCACCATTACCCTCGAGTTTTGGCCTGAAACCGCTCCAGCAACCGTGCGCAACTTCTTGCGTTACGCCGCTGAGGGTTTCTACAACGGCAAGACTTTCCACCGCGTGATTTCCGGTTTCATGGTCCAGGGCGGTTGCCCGATCGGCCGCGGCACCGGCAGTGGTTCCTACGGCAACATTCCTGGAGAGTTCTCTGGCGATAAGCAGTACACCCACGTGCGTGGCGTGATCTCGATGGCCCGTTCCGCGGATCCGAACTCGGCAAGCTGCCAGTTCTTCATCTGCCACGGCGCTGCTGATTTCCTCGATGGTCAATACGCTGCATTCGGTCGCATGATCGAAGGTGATTCGGCTCTCGATAAGCTTGCAGGCGTTGCCACTGGCGGCGGCGGCGAGAACAGCACCCCGATGGAGCCATGCTTGATTCAAGCTATGACTCTGCGCAGCCGGGTGTAATCATGAGCGAAACAGATACTGTCGAAGAGACCACCACCGAGGAATATCAGTTCCTGCAGGTGGAGGTCGATGACCAGGGAATCGCTTGGTTGGAGATCAATCGGCCCAAGGCGCTCAACGCGCTGAACGCCGATGTGCTCGATGAGTTGCGTGATGCCATGGTCGAGTTGGTCTCCTATGAAGACGTACTCGCCATCGTGATCACGGGTGCAGGCGATAAGGCTTTCGTGGCCGGCGCCGACATCACCCAATTCGTCGACATGGAGCCTGCGGAAGCGCGCGCCATGAGTCAGAACGGTCAGGATGTGATGGCCACCATCGAAGCCAGCCCGATCCCAGTCATCGCCATGATCAATGGTTTTGCTTTGGGTGGGGGACTGGAACTCGCAATGGCTTGTCATCTGCGCGTAGCTTCGACCAATGCCAAGCTCGGATTGCCGGAAGTCAGCCTCGCGTTGATTCCTGGTTTCGCCGGCACGCAGCGTTTGGCTCGTCTGGCCTCGCCAGGTGTGGCACGTGAATGGATCCTAACTGGCGACATGTACTCGGCCGAGCAGGCCATGGCTGTCGGCGTGGTGAATCGCGTGGTTGCTCCTGAGGAGTTGCGTGAGTCCACCGCCAAGCTGGCCAAGACCATCATCAAGCGTGGACCGGTCGCGGTCGCTACCGCATTGGAAGTGATCCGCCGTGGCTTGGAAGTCGGTCAGACCGAAGGCGAGAACATCGAGGCAGACTGCTTCGGTTTCTTGTTCTCGACGGAAGACCAGAAGGAGGGTGCCGCGGCTTTCTTGGCCAAGCGCGCTCCGGAATTCCAAGGACGTTAGGTCCTTTCTGAAGAGTCTTCCATAAAGCCCGCACTGTTCTTTGGACAGTGCGGGCTTTTCCTTTGGACCATCCAGTAGAATCGAATCCATGCGTTCCAGTCTTCTCATCCTGCTGGTGGCGATCCTCGGATTGCTGTTGTGGATGATGATGGAACCGCCGCGGGAAGAGCTTCCGGTTCAGACTGGCCTTGATGGCCCCGAGTTGGAGTTAGCACAAGCCGAGTTTGAAACCGACCAGGAGGGCGAGCAAGCTGCAGAGGATGCCGGTTTCAGTCGTGGCGCTACTGCGGTGCCGCCGGTTGAACCGCGCGTCGGATTTATCCCAGTGCAAGTATGGGGCGGCGAGTTTCCAATCCCAGGTGCCAAGGCAGCATTGCTGCCATTCTCGAAATTGCCGGAAGTCTTGGTCGATCATGATCTATGGCCGTTCGTGATTACCGAAGAGATGGTGTTGCGTTTCGGCGAAGCAGTCACCGCCGATAGCAGTGGCGTGGTTCATGTGGGGGAGAGTGAAGGCCCTACCTATGTCGCGGCAATGCAGGGCAAGGCGTCGGCCATGCTCACTCTGTTGCCGCAACAGTGGGACCAAGAAGTGGTCAAGCTGCAGTTGGCCACCGCACCTCCGTTGCAGATTCAAGTGCGTTATGCAAATGGCGATCCTGTGCCTGGAGTGCCGGTCTATTTGGGCAGTGAAGATGTCGGCAACAACAGCATGTTGCTCGGCGAAGACCGACGTCGGCGAACCACCAACCAGGGTACGACCGATTTCGCATTGGCTGCTCCAGCGCGACGTCTATTGGGCGCTTCCGGCAAGGTTGATCCTGAGGTTGCTGAGCTTGCGGCCGCGCTGGGTTATGCCGCGAGTGAGTTCGATACCTTGCTGAACAATCAGTTGTCGGTGGTGGTGCCGGTCTATGCCGGCGAGCGTGTGGTTGCGCCATTGCCTTCGCCTTATGATTTCTTGCAACCGGCAGAGATCATCTTGGAGAGTGCGGGTGCTCTGGATATCCGCATCCAAAGTGCCGACGGCAGCCTGTTGCAGGGCGGTGCCGAGATTCGTTTGGCGGGACAGCCGCGGCGACGCAATGGGCGCCAATCGCGCCGTGGCCCTGTGAAGCCCTATGCATTCAACATGCCAGAGGGGCGGGCCAAACTGGCATCGATCGCGGTGGGCAAGTCTTATGAACTAGAGATCCGCGTGCAAGGAATCGGTGGAACCATGGAACGCACCATCATTGGCCCGGTCAGCAGTGGTGAAGTGGTGCATGCTGATTTCATCACCGATGACGTCGCGCGGGTGGGTGCGATCCTGGTCGATGCCAACGGTGACGCGATCGCCAATGGTGTGGTCAAGTTGGCCTTTTTTAGCGATCGCCGTCGCGAAGAACTGGACTGTAACACCGATGAGGATGGGCGCATCGAAGCCTTCGTGCCCGCCAACCTGGCAGACCAACCCATTGATTCCGTTGAGATTCTCGATGGCTACTTGAACGCTCCCACTGGAGCCGGCGGTCGAACCCGCGGTCTGCGCAGCACCCGCATTGAGCTGAGCGGGGTTCTTTCGAGCTTTGAGGACCTTGGCACACTGACCTTGAAATAGGGTCGCTGGCGCCTAGGTGCTGCTACAATCGCTGGCTAAATCACGGCCATTCCCCCGTGAAAAACCACGTTTAATGCCCATGAGCAAGCAATTAGTAATCGTCGGCGGTGCGCGCACTGCCATGGCCGAATTCTCTGGCACGCCAGGCTACGGCCTATTTAAGACAGTCACTGCAAACGACTTAGGCGCACACGCCATCAAGGCCGCGCTCGAGCGTTCGAATGTGAGCCCAGAGCAGGTCGATCACGTGGTGATGGGCAATGCCCTGCAGACTTCCGCCTGTGCCATCTATGGCGCACGTCATGCCAGCTTGAAGGCTGGCTTGGCCAATGAAGTGCCTGCTCTGACCGTGAATCGCCTATGTGGTTCCGGAATCCAGTCGGTAGTCAGCGCTGCGCACATGATTATGGCCGGCGAGGCCTCGGTCGTGGTCGCTGGTGGTATGGAAAACATGTCGCAGGCTCCGCACGTGATGCGCGGCGGTCGCGACGGCTTCCGCTTCGGCGCTCCTCCTAAGGTCGAGGACATGCTGTTCGAATCGCTGATGGATCCATACGCAGGTCTGTTCATGGCGCAAACCGCCGAGAAGCTGGCTGCCGAATATGGCATCAGTCGCGAAGCTCAAGATGAGTACGCCTTGCGCAGTCACCAGCTTGGTGCCGCTGCCGTGCAGAACGGTGTCTTCGCCGACGAAATCGCGCCGATGACCGTCAAGGTCGGTCGCAAAGAGTTTGTGGTCGATACCGATGATCACATCCGTCCAGAGACCACCCTGGAAGGATTGACCAAGTTGCGTGCAGCTTTCGGTAAGGAAGGCACTGTGACCGCAGGTAACGCATCCGGAATCGTTGATGGTGGTGCGGCCTTAGTCATCACCACCGCTGATCGCGCAGCTGCCGAGGGATGGACGGTGCGCGCAAACATTCGCTCCTGGGGCATCTCCGGTGTGGATCCAACTGTCATGGGCTTCGGTCCAGTACCTTCGATCAAGCAAGCCGCCGAGCGCGGTGGTGTTGCGGTTGGCGACATCGATTACATCGAGATCAACGAGGCCTTCTCGGCTCAGTACCTGGCTTGTGAAAAGGCTTTGGAACTGGATCGCGACAAGTGCAACGTTAACGGCGGTGCAGTCGCAATCGGCCACCCACTGGGTGCAACCGGAACGCGCCTGTTGCTGACCTTGATGCACCAGTTGGAGCTTAGCGGCAAGAGCACCGGCATGGCCTCAGCTTGCATCGGTGGCGGTCAGGGAATCGCCATGATGATCGACCGCCCGTAACCTCCTAATCGTGCGTCAGCGACCGCCTGTCAGGAAGAGGTGCTGAGGAAAGCCAAGAGCTCTTGATGAAAGGGCTCTGTGGCTTGCATGTAACAGGCATGTTCCGCGTTAGGGAGTACATGCAATCGCGCATTCGGCATGGCATTGGCCAAATCGCGCCCAAGGTCAACAGGGAATAGGGAATCATTCACGCCCCACAAGACCAGGGTTGGCATGGTGCATTCGGGCAGCGCCGTCAGGAACTGCTTGATGCGCACCGGCGCGATTGGCACGAAGGCGGACACGCGATGTTGATGGATGGTGACCAACGGGAATGCATAAGCGCCGCTCATCGATGGCGACACCAGCGCACAAGTCTCGATCTTCATCTCGTCCAAGAGCTCGAGCAGGAAGCCTTCCAAAACATGCGGCCATTTGCCGGATTCGCCTTTCTCCGGCAGGTCAATGGCAATCGCGTGGAAGCCGGCACTAGCGAGCTGCTCGATGGTGCCCAATTCTTGCCAAGTGGCCGACGTGAATGCATTGCCATGCAACAGCAACACCACCTTGCCGTCGGCGGGGCCTGCTTCACGCACATGAATGCTGGTGTCGAGAACTTTGAGGTCGTACTCCACCAGTGCTCCAGGTTCAGCCTTGGCGCACGACCCGAGCAGGGCGATCAGCGGGCTGAGCGCGAGCAGAAGTCGTTGGCCGGTGGCAGTCATTAGAGCATGAATCTAACACGTCCAATGATTACGATGTGCGTGGAGGATTCACCATGACCGCCCGCAAACCCACCCAAACCATCGTCGTCGACTTTCGCATCCCTTTCTGGCGGATGGTGGCCATCATGGTCAAGCTGAGCATCGCGTCGATTCCCGCAGCGATCATCCTCACGGCGATCTTCATACTGGTTCATCTGTTGATCAGTAGCTTGTTTGCTGGCGTGATGGTGCTCGGATAAAGCGAAACGATGGAAGCACAATTCTGGATCGATCGCTGGGCGGCCGGCAACATCGGCTTTCACCGGCCTGACTACAACGAGTATCTGCAGCAGTTCTGGTCGCAGATCGGCGTTGACGCGTCGGCCAAGGTCTTCGTGCCTTTATGCGGTAAGTCGCTCGACTTGAACTGGCTGGCGGAGCAGGGCCATGCAGTGATTGGCAATGAAGTGGCCGAGCAGGCGGTGGAAGATTTCTTTCGCGATGCCGAACTAGAAGCCAAGCGTGAAAAGAGCGAGCGTTATCAAGGCTTCTCGCATGGTGACATCCGCATCCTATGCGGTGACTACTTCGCCCTGACAGAAGAGGATCTCGATGGCGCCACGGCTTGGTATGACCGCGCAGCACAGGTGGCACTTCCTCCAGAAATGCGTGAAGCTTATTACGACCAACTGGCGGAGTTGTTGCCGGTCGGAGCGATTGGCTTGAGCTTGTCCTTCGAGTATCCGCAGGAACAGAAATCCGGTCCGCCATTCTCGGTGGAGGAAGACGAGATCCAACGCTTGTGCCATGGTCGCTTCTCGGTCGAACTACTCGACCGCATGGATCGCTTGAGTTTGGAACCGCGGCTTGTCGAGCAAGGTCTGACGCGCGCAGACGAAGCAATCTATCGTTTGGTGCGGATCTGAAGTCGCTGCATGAAGCTGCGCGTTACAGTGGGGGCGTGCAGGGCAAACTGACTCCGCCGCGCGTTGGCATTGACCTGCGCCATATCTACTCGCCGCAACAATCTACCCTTTGGGTGGTCGTTGGCCTGCTGGCGGTGGCGATCGATATCGGTTTGTCGTATTCCTGGAGCGCTTATCCCTATTCGTGGACGCGCGCCATCATGCCGGTGCTGATGTGGCTTTGGGTCGACACCCGCCGACGTAAACATGGTGGTGAAGGTTGGCCAAGTCGTCATCCCAATGGCGGCTGGCGCTTGTGGATGAAGGTCAGCCTGATTGTGACGGGGTGGGCCTTGCTGTTGTGGTTGCTGCTGTTCGGCATCGGTTCGCTCTTTGTTTGGGGGCCGCATTTCCCGGGCATTGAATATGACTACGCCGTCAGTCTGCTGTGGCCGGTGTGTGTAATCGCACCCCTGCTTGAAGAGGGGGTCTATCGCTTCCTGCTTTGCACCGCATTAGCCACGCGTTTTCGTCACCGCCACGTGATCTTCATCAGCGGCACCCTATTTGCGTTGCTGCACGTCGCTTACGGCAATTTCGCGCCGACCAACCTGCTCGCAGGCTACTTGCTTTCATGGGCTTATTTGATGAGTAGCAGCCTGTGGCTGACGGTGTTGTGGCATGGTGTGGGGAATCTGGGCATCTTGGCTGCTCAGGTATTGATGCTGCAATTTTCGCCGGCATGAGCGCATTTCGCTGGCTGGAGTTCATTTCCTTGTCCGTCACGACCGACTCCCTCAAAGAGCTCAACTCGGTGTTACAATCTGCTTTTCATAGCCGCATGTTTGGCGGCTGTTGAGGCAAGAAAATGACCGATTCCTGGCCACCTGAAGCTGTCCGCCTGAACCCGGACAAGCGCGTCCTTTTTCTCACCAAGGACCTCGAACTGATCAAGCAGCAGCTCTACCACGGGCTCGATCTGCAGATGGCAGATCTGACTGTGGATGACTTGTTGGATGACATCAACACCGATGTCATGACACCGGCGTGGGTCTGCTTCCGCCATCGTCCGGCCGACATCGCACTCGATGCATACGCGGGCTTGTTGGATGAAAAGGGCGAGCGCGTCTTCACAACGCGCGCCTTGATGGATGGTGGCTTCGAGGCCATCGTTTCCGGTCTGCGCAAAGGCACCGGATCCAGTCGCGAGACCGCAGCGCAGTGTGAGCGTTGGAGTGGCATTCGTTATGTCTTTGCCGCCAGCTTTGCGCCGATCCACGAGCGCAACAACATCAACCTTGGTCAGCTGATGGGTGACCACGCGCAGTTGGAGCGCTTGCAGCAAGGCGAGTCGATTCCGCTCGACGATTTCACCGATCGCTACGACCCGGTCACTCGCACCATTCTTGAGCAGGGTGGCTTGTTTCCATTCTCCAAGAAGGTCACTGGCGGCCAGATCGAGTTGCCCGCCAACGCAACCGGTAAGCGTGGCATGACTATGGCTGAGAAGATGGTCGCCGCCAAGATGTTGAACCCTGGAGCAGAGGGCGCTTATGTTGCACCCGATGACCCCGTGTTGGCCAAGGTCGATGGCGGTTACAGTCACGAGTTCACCACGGCCCAAGTGCACGATTTCCTCGCCGAGGAATACGGTGCCGATTACAAGGTGCAGAACCCCGAGAAGCTCGCGGTCTTCGAAGACCACCTGCTTTATGCCGATGGTGTGGCGCGCTTTGCACCCTTCATTAGCCAAATCCAAACGTTGCGTGACTTGCAGAACGAGTTCCAGCAGCACACTGGTGTGCGGGATTACCAGGCCAAAGATGGTGTGAGTCCGGGCATCTGTCACCAGATCGCTCGTGAAGAGTTCGTCGACCCCGGCGACTTCATCCAGGCCACCGATTCACACACCTGCATGGGTGGTGGATCCAATGCCTTGACCTATGGTGTCGGTGCAACCGAGTACGCGGCTTTGATCCACTCCGGCTTTACTTTCGTGAAGGTGCCGGAAACGATTCGCTTTGAGTTGACCGGTGAGCTGGCATCCGGCTGCACCGCCAAAGATGTCATCCTGCATATTCTCGATACCTTCGCCAAGCGCGAAGACACGCTGAACCGTTCGATGGAGTTCGGCGGCCCTGGTCTGACCAGCATGTCGGTCGATGAGCGCGCCACTTTGTGCAACATGGCCACGGAATGCACCGCGCGTACCGGAATCTGTGAAGGAGATGCCTTGTTGGCCGAATGGTTGGCGGAGCGTCGTCCTGGTTCCAGTGCCGAAGAGATTGCCGCAAGCTTCATCTTCCCCGATGAAGATGCGGTCTATGTAGGTGGAACGCACGAGATCAATCTCAGTGCAATCCAGCCCATGGTGGCCACTCCAGGTGACCCTACTTACGGCGCCAATATTGCGGAGTTGGACAACACTGCGATCCAGATCGCTTACGGTGGTTCTTGTACCGCTGGCAAGATCGACGACTTCGAGTTCTACGCCCGTGTCTGCCAAGAGGCCGTAAATGCTGGACTGAAGGTCGCTGACGGCGTTTCCTTCTTCATCCAGTTCGGCTCCACTGCGGTGCAAGATTATGCGCGCAGCCAAGGTTGGTTGGACTTGTTCGAGAAGGCTGGCGTGACTTTGATCGAGCCAGGTTGTGGTGCTTGCATTGGTTGTGGTCCAGGTGTTTCCGATACAGCGGAGCAGGTCACGGTCAGCGCGATTAACCGCAACTTCGCCGGGCGTTCCGGCCCTGGTCAACTCTACTTGGCTAGCCCACTAACGGTTGCGGCTTCGGCATTCATCGGCAATATCGTGCCCTTCCATGAAGGCATGTTCGCGACTGCCGCTAGCTCCAACTAAGTGTGGATAGGACCATGACTAAAGCCCCAAACCAGTTCTGCACCGCCATCACTTGCATGGATGGCCGCATTCAAGACTCGGTCGCCGATTTCCTGCGTGGCTACTACAAGGCGCAGTGGGTCGACACGGTCACCGAAGCCGGGCCAGTCGGCGCCTTGTCAGAAGGCAATCCGCAGACCACGCGTTCGGTCTGTGATCGCGTCAGCATCTCAGTAGAGAAGCATGATTCCGCTGGCATCGGCGTGATCGCACATGAAGGATGTGCTGCGGTGCCGTTGCCGCGCGAGGAACAAATCCCAATGGCGCTGAACACCGCCGAGCGCATGCGCAAGAAGTTCCCGAGCATGGAAGTGATTGCGCTGTACGCCAAACTGAATGGCGAGATCGAGTTGTTGAAGGCTTAGATCGTGAACGGCGGACGGCCGGCGCGGTACAGCCATGCTTGTGTACGTGGATCGGCCGCGAGGGTATCGGCGAGCGACAATCCATCCTTGGCGTAAAGACGTTTGCCGAGGGTCAGTGGAGTTTTATCCAAATCCACGGCGTTGTCTTGAAGGTGCTGGATCATGCGCTCGACGGCGTCGTGCAGATCATGATTATTCTTGGCAACCTTGAGAATTGCTTCCTTGCTGGCAGGTTGGCCGAGCGAATGCGAGATCACGCCGAAGTGACAAGGCGTGGCAGAGCGATGTCCTTCGAGTATGTCCGCGGCAAGATCGCTGGACTTGCGGCTGCGCATGGCATCGATGAAGTTGCCAAAGTGATTCTCGGCGCCTTTCCATTCCTGGATGGTGTTGCCATCAACATCGACAGCAGTAGCGGAGGTGTAATTGGGGATCCGCAAAGTGCCTTTTTCACATTCGATGACCACGCCGATGCGAATGCCATGGTAAGAACCCATTGCCCAGTTGGTCTGTTGTGCTTCAGCATCACGGGGCAGACCGCGTACCTCAAAGAGCATGGCGCCCTCGGGGTATTCAGCCCATAGGACTTGAGTGTTTGGGGTATCGCCGTCGTCGTCGTAACCGAGGCGACCGCCGACCGAAAGGGAAGTCAGTGGCATGCTTTCTGCGCCCAAAGCCCAACGGCACAGATCGACTTGGTGCACACCTTGGTTGCCAAGGTCACCATTACCAGTGGTGGAATCCCAGTGCCAGTCGTAGTGCAGTTTCTTGCGCATCAAAGGCACCAACGGTGCGGGGCCGGTCCACAGGTCATGATCGATCTGCGTCGGAATCGCTTGGGGTCCAGTGACTTTGCCAATGCTCTTGCGCGGTTTGTAGCAGAAGCCGCGTGCGAGTTGGATCTTGCCGAGATTGCCAGCATGCATCCACGCGATGGCATTGCGAATGGCGTGACTGGAACGACTCTGTGTGCCGGTCTGCACGATGCAACCATGTTCCCGAGCCGCCGATACCATGCGTTCGCCTTCGCCGAAGTTATGCGAAACAGGTTTCTCGACATAGACATCAAGGCCGGCTTCACAAGCCCACACGGTCTGCAAGGCATGCAAGTGGTTTGGGGTTGCCAGTGAAACCGCGTGCAGATCCTTGCGCTGCAAGAGTTCACGGTAATCGTGCACGCCGTCGACGCTTTCTCCCGCATCGGTCAATCGTTTGACCTCTCTTGCCAAGACCTCAGAATCGGCATCGCATATGGCAACCACGCGCACGTTCGCTAAGTTCTTGAAGCCATTGATATGCGCACGGCCGCGACTGTTGACCCCAACGACGGCAATGCGAATCTCATCCTCGGAGGCGAAGGGGCGGCGCTTCTGTGGCGCCGCGCAAGACAAGGCCGACAGGCTCAACAGCGAACCACCGGTGGCTTTCAGAAATGTACGGCGACTAGGGGGCGAAGTAGACACGCTGGCTATCATAGGGCTGTGTTGAAACCGCTTTTCGCAGTCCTCATGATTCCCTTGACCCTGGCCGCATGCCAGAGCAGTTATGTGGCCTCACATGCTCCTGATCGAGAATTGGTGGCAAAGCTCGGGGAGCCGTCGACCAAAGCTATTGCGCCCGGATTCGCTGCGTTGAAGCAGGGCTTTGAACAAGCCAACCCAAGGCATCGATTGGATTGGGAGTCAAGTGTCCTGGCCTGTTTGGCCACCGGCAATCAAGTGGCCTTCGTGCAAACAGGCGAGACGCAGGCGCACTTCCCTAATGGCAGCGGTGCGGTTGGCGTGGGTGATCTGCTGATCATGCGAGCTGGACAGGAGTGGAAGTTCGAGGAGCCCGTCGGGCTTCTGATCTTCAGCTTGCCGCGAACCCTGAACCAAGAACTCCCGGCAGTGATCCGCCCCGATTGGGATGACCAGATCACCGATATGCCTGGCGGTTGCGCGACCGAAGGCGATGCCTACCGACGCATCTGCCTGACTTGGTTAGGCAAGAACGGACCGTACCTTTCAGAGCAGATCAATGCCCATCGTGTGCGTATCCATGATTCCTTCACCCATTACCATCCATTGGATGGCGGCTTCGATGAGTTCTATCTGGTGCAGGAAGCGCCGCCAGGTGCGCGCTTGATTGTCAGTGATCAACTGCATCGCATTCTCGAACCCGCCAAGGTCAGTCCAGGTGTGGCCAAGACCTTATTGCGTGAGATTCCATTGCATGTCGGTGATTTGATCTACCTGCCGCGTGGCGTGGTGCATCGTGGAGTGGGGGGAGCGGTGGTTCAAGTCATCACCGTTCCGGGTTTCGTGCCCAATGCCGAAATCAGCTTGGATCAGCAAATAGAGGCCATCAACCACTCCTTAGATTTTGAACCTGATGAACAACTTCCGCTCCATCGTGGTTCGAACTATGTCACCGTGGAGCCACACGCCAACGGCGAAGCTCAGTTCCTGATCGGCGGCAAGGCTTTCACCACATTGCGCCTCGACCGACGTCACCCAGACCTATGGCCGATCTTCAATGCCGACAGCATCAATGTCACGCGTACTTGGCCACGCGCGGAAGTGGATGGCGAGAAGCAGGATCATCCGCATCATCAATCGCTTTGGTTCGCCCATGGCAGTGTGGCCGGGATGGATTTCTGGCATCTGCCATTAATGAGTGTGCGGCAGAGGCAACTCGTTGCGAGTGCTTCAGGAGAAGGTCGTGGTTGGGTGGAGACCTCTAATCATTGGCTCAATGCGAAGGGCGAAACGGTGCTGCAGGACCGTCGCAAGATCACCGCTTTCGTGGATGGCCGCGTGCGTGGTTTGGATTACGAACTCAACTTGACTGCCGAACAAGATCTTGTTTTCGGCGATACCAAGGAAGGCACTTTCGCCTTGCGCGTTGCAAACGGCCTGGTCGCTGACTTGGGCGGTAAACTGAGCAATGATTTGGGGCAACAAGGCAAATCCGTATGGGGCAAAGCTGCACGGTGGATTCAAGCCAGCGGCATGCTTGATGGCAAAGCTGCCGCTGTGGTGCTGGCCGGCCATAAGGACAATCTACGCCACCCAAGTACGTGGCATGCGCGCAATTACGGTCTACTCGCCGCCAATCCGTTTGGCTTGAACGCCTTTGGGGCAGGTGAATCGGGGGCCTTTCAGTTGAAGGCCGCTCAGCCTTTGCAACTGCGTTACCGCATCTTGATTTTTGCCGAGCATCCAAGCACGGATCAGATTGAAGTGCAGCTCGAAGGCTTCAGTTCCGCGTCCAGACCTTAAGTGCACGAACCCGACCGGAGTCATCGAAGGAACCGAAGCCAACTTGGCCTTGGCCGAACACGCTTCCGTCGGCATTCAAGATAGGCTCGCTATCAAAGAAGACTTCGATTGGTTCATTACGGCCGAGCTTCTGGATCTTGACCACATGCCAAGTCTCGCCCCAATCGATGCCCTGCTCGGCAACGGGCGCCAATGGCGCACGCGCAGCTTCATTCACGGTGAAGATGTTGTGCGCATTCTGGTCGGGACTGGTGGCCAAGTGCACATAGCCGAACTTGCTCGGTGACTCGAAGGCGAAGAAGAAGCACAAGTCGCGGTGGCCATATTCCTTGCCGGTCTGCATGACCTCGGCTTCCATGATGAAGTTATCGACCGTCAAGTCCTTCACCAATGCGTAAGTGGTGGGCGAGCGGAAGGCTGGTTGATAGGAGGAGCCTTCGCTGAACCCCAATGCGCCGCCATCCCAGCGCGTCCAATCCCAGATACGGGTGTCGGAATAGGAAAAGTCCGCCATCGCCTGCGGCGACGAGAAGTTCTGATCGTAGCTCAATTGCCAATCGGGGCCATAGGCCTGATCACTGCTCAACGGACCGGCGGTACAGCTAGCTAAGGCTGGGGCTAGGATCAGCACTAAGGCTAGGCCAAGCAGGTGCGGGGTTTCGAGGATTCTAAGACGCAAAGGTCGTGAACTCGAAAGGGCAGTGGAAGAGGGGGCTTGACCGTCGATGGGCATCTGCACACAGTACGTTTTCCATTTCGCCTCGGAAATGGGGCTTTCTGTTTATGTCCTGCGCTCAACGGCTGCCTTACCCTGTTGGGCTAAGAGCGCGAGAAAGGCCCCTGCCGCGCGCCGCTTCCCTGAAGCCCATGTCTGCTCCATCAGCGTCTCCACCTTTGACTAGCCTGCGCGAATTGCGGCGCATCATGCCGCTGTTCCAGCGCTATCGGGGGCGTTACATCTTTGGAGTGATCGCGCTGGTCGGCGCAGTGGTGTTGCGCATTGCGGTGCCGTACATCTTGGGCCAAACGGTAGATGTCCTGCGCCAAGCCGCCGCCGATCCGAATGGCGCCGGAGTGAATGCAACCGAGTTGACGCGCTTGGCCTTGCTTGGTGGTCTTTCGATCGCGGCGGTTGCCTTCGGAGGCGCGATCTTGCGCACCGGCAGTCGATTGCTCGTATTGGGCAACAGCCGACGCGCCGTGCGTGACCTGCGCAATCAGATTATGGCGCACTTGCTGAAGTTGTCGCCGTCTTATTACGGCCGCAACGCCACCGGCAACTTGATGTCGCGTTGTGTGAACGATGTGCAGTTCGTGCAAAGCCTGCTCGGTCCGGTGTTCATGTATCTGGCTGAAACCGGCACGCTCTATGTGGTGAGCCTGGTCTTCATGATGAAGATCAGTGTTAGCCTGACGCTGCTGTCGATCATTCCGTTCCCATTCTTCCTTTGGCGCGCCCGACGTATGGCCACGCGGATCCAGAAGGATTCCCGCGCCGCGCAGGAAGCACTCGCCGAGGTCAGTTCGAAAGTCGAAGAGAGCCTTTCCGGCAGCATGGTGATTCGTTCGCTGGCGCTGGAGGATTTCGACATGGCACGCTTCGAGAAGCGTTGTTCGTCATACCGTGATCTGAACATCAAGGTCAGCCGCGAGCGTGCCATGCTCGGTTTCGGCATGAATCTGCTGGCCTCGATAAGCACTCTCGTGGTGCTGATCTTCGGCGGCCCCATGGCCGCGAATGGCTCGATCAGCTTGGGTGATTTCGTGGCAATGGTGTTCTACCTGCATATGCTCGCAGCACCGACCGGCGTGCTCGGCTTCGTGATCAGCTCCCTGCAGCGCGGCACCGCAGCCTTGGCGCGCGTCGGTCAAATGCTCGACGTGAAACCGACTCTGGTCAGTGCCGAAGAGCCGCAAGCCACGTCGATGCAAGCGCCATCGATTAAGGTGACAGACCTCACGGTGGTGCTGAAGAACGAGAAGGGTGAGCCGCGCAAAGTACTCGATGAAGTCGGCTTCACGGTTCCCGGCGGCACCCTGCTCGGCGTGGTCGGACCGACCGGTTCTGGCAAGAGCGTGTTGCTTGGTGCGCTGGCGCGTCAGTTGGAAGTGGAGCGCGGGAAGATTGCTTACGACGACATCGATGTCCATGATCGTGGTGTTGCCGATATCCGCCGCGATGTCGGTTATGTGCCGCAAGAAGCCTTCTTGTTCAGTGCTTCCTTGGCCGACAATATTGCGCTGGGGCGCCCCGAGGCCAGTCGCGCAGAAGTGGAGCAGGCGGTCGCTGCCAGTCATTTGGCGCAGGATCTGGATCAACTACCGCAGGGCTACGACACCGTTGTTGGTGAGCGTGGTTTGAACCTTTCTGGTGGCCAACGTCAGCGCACTGCATTGGCCCGCGCCATGCTGATCGAGCCGCAAGTGCTGTTGTTGGATGATCCATTCAGTGCGGTAGATGCCAGCACTACAGATGACATCCTCAGCGACCTGCAACCCTTCATGAAACAGCGCACCACGGTTTTGGTGGCGCACCGCGTGGCCACCGTGCAAGCCGCCGACCATATTTTGGTGTTGGATGAAGGTCGTGTCATCGAAAGTGGCACGCATGAACAACTGCTTGTAGCAAATGGTCTGTATGCATCGCTGCATCAACGTCAGCAGCAGCGCGAGCACTTGCGCGAAGAGCTCGGCGACGTAGACCTCGATGACTTCAACCAAGAGGAGGAAGGCTAATGGTCCATCCTTCTCACCACGGTTTGGAGCCGGGCGATCGCCCCGGAGCCGCACTCGACCCAAACCTGTTGAAGCGCTTGTGGCCCTTCGTCAAGCCGCATGCGCACTTGTTGCTCTATGGCCTGATCTTCCTGTTGCTGCTGTCGGCCTGCCGCTTGGCCATGCCATGGTTGGTCAAGGTCGCGATTGATGATTACTTGGCATTGGGAGACTTGGAAGGCTACTACCCATTGCTGGTGGCCTTCCTGGTAGTCGGTGTACTCAATGGCCTGTTGCGTCGATCCCAGCACATTGCCATGGAGACCGCTGGGCAAAACGCGCTGTTGGATCTGCGCCTGGCCATCTTCCGACATCTGCAACAACTGCCCGCATCCTTCTTCGACAAGAACTCGACCGGGCGTTTGGTCGGCCGGGTAACGACCGATGTCGAAGCACTCCAGGAAATGTTCGCGAGTGGCGTGGTCACCATCGTCGGCGACTTGATCTTCCTGTTCGCCACCTTGGCGATTCTTTTCGCATTGCATGTGAAGCTGGCCTTGGTTTCACTGATCGTGGTGCCGCTGCTGCTGATCTTGACCTTGTTCATTCGCATGAAGGTGCGCACTGCTTACGTCAGCATGCGCGCCAAGCTATCGGAGATGAACGGCTTCCTGCATGAACGCATCAGTGGCATGAGCGTGGTGCAGATGTTCAACCGCGAGACTGCTACGCAAAGCGAATACGGAGAAATCAGCGGTGGTGTGCGTGACGCCCAGCTGAAGACGGTGTGGTGGGAAACTTCCCTGTCGACCTCGGTCGAGTTGCTGTCCTCACTCACCGGCGCCTTGATCCTGTGGTACGGAGGTGGCTTGGTGGCAGAGAATTGGCGCACCGACGGCGTGACCGGCGGCCTCACTTTGGGTGTGTTGTTCGCCTTCATCGACTACATGCAGAAGTTCTTCCATCCGTTGAACGAGCTGAGCTTGAAGTACACCGTCATGCAAAACGCCATGACCGCCAGCCGTCGCATCTTTGATCTGCTTGATGTCGAAGAGCGCTTAGAGGAGAACAAGACCACGGTGGATCCTGGTCAGGTCGTCGGCGAGATCGAATTCGACAGGGTCAGTTTCGGCTATGACCCCGAAGTTCCAGTGCTGAAGGATCTCAGTTTCAAGGTAGCGCCAGGCGAGAAGGTTGCCTTGGTGGGAGCGACTGGCGCCGGCAAGACCACAGTGTTGAAGTTACTGACAAGGCTTTACGATCCAACCTCAGGTCGCATCCTTTTGGATGGTGTCGACATTCGCGAATATGCCTTGCGCGACTTGCGCAAGCGCATTGGTTTGGTGCCGCAAGATGTCTTCCTGTTCGAGGGCGATATTCTTGAGAACATTCGACTCGGTCACCCCGAAGTCAGTGATGAACGCGCCATCGAAGCGGCGTCGCGCTTGCACTTGGATGAAATCGTCGAACGCTTCCCGGGTGGTTGGCGTGAGCCGGTGCGAGAACGCGGCCGCAACCTCTCGGCGGGGGAGAAGCAGCTGTTGTCTTTCGCTCGCGTGCTGGCTGCGTCGCCGCGCGTGTTGGTGTTGGATGAAGCGACCAGCAATGTCGACTCGCATACCGAACACCTGCTGCAGGAAGCGGTTCATGACATCATGGAAGGGCGAACCTCAATCGCGATTGCGCACCGGCTTTCGACCGTGCGCGATGCCGATCGAATCCTACTATTCCATAAGGGTGAGTTGGAAGAACAAGGCAACCACGCCGAGCTGCTCGCCAAGGGCGGTAAATATGCGGCTCTGGTGCGCTTGCAGTACGGCGACCAGTCAACGTAGTCATCCTAAGGTGTTTTTCTATAGCACCTTAGGATTCCATACGTCCGGGTATAAAATTTAACGGAAATCCAGAGCGTAAAGTCTTTAATGGTGCTAATCTAAGCGCATGTGGGGCAGTGAAGCCTCCCATTTGTTCCTAGATTCCATGCCAGCGAAGCTACTCACGCTTTCAGGAAGGACCGCCTCTGAAACACAGAGACGACGGGGGACGGCGTCATTTTTTGCGCAAGTCCACTTCCAGCCGCTGGCCACAAGCACTCCGATGTTTCGCGTCGGATTAGCCCTCAATCGTTGGTCAAACATCACATAAAACCATGAATCCCACTACTAAGAAAATTGCCGCAACCTTGTTCGGCGCCGCCTTCTTGGTTTCTTCTAATTTCGCGCAAAGCGAAGCACCTGTAGTGACGACTCCCGCAGCAGATCGCTGCGTCGAGTGTCATGAAAAGGAGACTCCGGGCATCGTTGACCATTGGCGTGGTAGTACCCACTCCACCCAAGACGTCACCTGTATCGATTGCCACCAGGCAAAGAAAACCGATGCAGATGCTTGGGACCACGAAGGTAGCCTCATTGCCACGATTGTGACCCCTCGCGATTGCGCGGAGTGCCACGAAGACGAAGCCGATGAGTTCCTCCACTCTCACCACGCTAAGGCTGGCCGCATCCTGCACTCGCTGGATAACCGTCTCGCCGAGGTTGCCGAAGGTAACCGCGTGCCTTTCAACCCTCACGGCATCACTCCAGGCCGTGAAGATTTCGGTATGGTCAACGGTCTTGCTTCCGCGCAAAGCGGTTGCTGGCAGTGCCACGGTTCCAAAGTTGCCCTCGAAGGCATCGACGGCACCCACGTCACGGTCGACCAACTGGCTCCAGATGCAGACGGCACCCCAACCAACGCAGCTGCCGTAGCGAACATCAAGCATGATGCCGCTGGTAAGCCTGTGTTCGTTGCAGGTACTTGGCCAAACACCGGTATCGGCCGAAAGAACTTCGACGGCACCGATGGCTCTTGCACCGCATGTCACAGCCGCCACGACTTCTCAGCACGTCGTTCTCGTCAGCCTGAGAACTGTGGTAAGTGTCACCTCGGTCCTGACCACCCCCAAAAGGAGGTCTACGAGGAGTCTAAGCACGGTATCGCTTACCGCGATATGAAAGAGCACATGAACCTCGACGCAGTCGAATGGGTTCTTGGTGTGGACTACAACGCTGCTCCAACTTGTGCATCCTGCCACATGTCAGGTAACAAGAACAACGGTGGCACCATCACGCACGACCCAGGTCGCCGTATCTCCTGGAACAACCGCCCACCTGCCTCGATCGTGATGGACACGGTTAAGGGTGCTGTCATTAAGGAAGCAGATCCTGCCAAGCGCCGTCAAATCATTGAGGCTGCTGGTGACGATTTTGATTCCTGGCAAGCCAAGCGAAACCGCATGAAGGACGCCTGTCACAACTGCCACTCGCCTGGCTACGTGAACGGTTTCTACACCCAGTACGACGAGTTCATCAACAACTACAACCAGAAGTTTGCCAAGCCTGGCTTGAAGCTGATGGGTGCATTGAAGACTCACAAGGTGCGTACTGGCCCAATGTTCGATGAAGAGATCGAATGGATCTGGTTCTACATCTGGCACCACGAGGGTCGTCGCGGCCGTCACGGTGCATCGATGATGGCTCCGGACTACTCACACTGGCACGGCATGTATGAAGTTGCTGACCGCTGGTACAACGAGTTCATGCCGCTCGCACTGGAAATGTGTGATGAGGCAGAGCATCACGGCAACAAAGAAGGCGCCGATGCTGTTCGCGAGCTCATCGCCGACATCAAGGCACGCCCAGAACATCAGTGGGCAGATGTCGAGAAGAACAAAATCAAAGCTGGTCAGAAGTTCGACTTCGATAAGTAGAGATAAGAAGGATGGATGACACCTTGGTAGAGATCTTGGCGCGAGTCGATTACGACTCTAATCCAGACCTGTGTCGAGATCTCGGCCAGATAGAAGGTGTAAGCACATTTGAAGTGGGCGACTCCGGAAAGCTTGGGCTTCTGCTGGAAGCCGAATCTACCGAAGCCGCCCACCACATCCTCAAGGATGAAATTGAGTAGATGGCCGGAATACTCGCCGCCTGGACTGTTTATTCTCACTTTGGCGAAGAGTTCTCTGTCTGAGAAACACATCATGGAAACGGATCTCCTTCCGACCGTTGACCGCCGCTTATTCCTGAAAGCCGCAGCGGTCTCGGCAGTCATGTCGGCTGCCACGTGGGCTAATGAGCCCGACCATCTGTGGCGCATCCAAGATCGGCGCGGTCAGTGACACGCCAATGATGTGTGGCAGATGTACTCGCGAGTGTAGTATGGGAATCCAAGTGATGGAACAATTCGTTCACGATGACCACAAAGCCATTCTTGATCCAGAATGTACCCGCTGTGGTGATTGCGTGGATATTTACCCGCAGGAACGCCTATGTGAAGGCGTCTCAATCCCTGTATGACGATACCGTTCAGCCCCAAGCAACGTATGTTAAGACTCTTGAAGATGCTGGCCATCGGCTATGTGGCCATTTGCGTGTTGCTGTTCATTTTCCAACGCAAGTTGATCTACTTTCCGGTGGAAGATAGTGGTGCGGCACCGGGTGCAAGTGCCTTCAGTGAATTGGAGGATCACACCTTGCGTGGTTGGGTGCTGAACCCTGCAGCCAAGAACGCAATCCTTTATTACGGCGGCAACGGCGAGGCCATCGAAGGCAATCTATCTAGCTTCCAAAACCTATGGCCCAACCATGCGATCTTCCTGTTCGCCTATCGCGGTTACGGTGGCAGCGAAGGTTCGCCCAGCGAAGAAGGCTTGTATGAAGATGCACTTGCCATCTTCGATAAGGCCAACGAGAAGTTCGACAAGGTCAGTCTGGTCGGGCGTAGCCTTGGCAGCGGAGTGGCCACTTATGTAGCAGCGAATCGCAAGGCACATAAGTTGATCTTGATCACTCCTTTCGACAGCATCACTGCGATTGCTCAGCAGCAGTATCCGATTCTGCCAGTGAAGTATCTGTTGCTCGATCGCTACGATTCCCTCGGTCGCGTCCCCGAAATCGATGAGAAGACGCTCATCGTGATGGCCGAGAAGGACCAGATTGTGCCGCGCAAGAACAGCGACCGGTTGGCGTCGGCGTTCAAAAAGGAACAACTAGAAGTGGTGATAGTTCCGGGGGCAGGCCACAACGACATCAGCTACTACAAGCCATTTCATGCAGCTTTGAAGGCTTTCCTGTAGACTGAATGGAATAAAAGCAGATTCGAGTTAATTCGGGTCCGCAATCATAATGGAATTCCTCTCAGCCCTCTGGTTGCCGATCCTGTTGTCGGCAGTTTTCGTTTTCCTTGCAAGTTCGGTCCTGCACATGGTGTTCAAATACCATCAGAAGGGTTGCAACGAATTGCAGTCCGAGGATGGTGTGCGCAGTGCCCTGCAGACCAGCAAGCCTTCGCCCGGTTTCTACCCGATCCCATATTGCGAGATGAAGGATATGGCGTCGCCGGAAATGCAGAAGAAATACGACGAGGGCCCAGTGGCTTATCTCACGGTGTTGCCTAATGGCATGCCGTCGATGGGGAAGGCACTCGGACAATGGTTCGCGCTCACTTTGGTGATCGGCATCTTCGTTGGCTATATCGCCAATCTGGCGTTGGACCCTGGCGCCGATTTCATGATGGTCTTCCGCGTGACCGGCACCATTGCCACCTTGGCTTATTGCGTCGGCACCATTCAGGACTCGATCTGGATGGGACAACCGTGGAGTTCCTGCAAGAACTTCCTGTTTGACGGTCTGGTCTACGGTTGCATGACGGCGCTCGCCTTCGCGTGGATGTGGCCAAGCGCTGCAAGCCTGCCAACCGTGTAGGTGTACTGAGTTCGCCGCTCAAGGTGAACTTGTGCCGCTGCCTTTTGTGAGTGGCGCACCGCTAGAATAGGCGGGCAATGTCTGAAGCCCAAACCCTGCCCGCCATCACCACTTCCCGCTTGGTCCTGCGCATGCTGACCGCGGATGACCGGGACAGCGTCTATCGCGTCTTCAGCGATCCCGATGTCATGCGTTTCTGGAGTTGCGAGCCCTACACCGACAAGGCGCAGGCCGCTGAGCTGATCACTCAATGCGAAAAGGGCTTTGAGAATCGCGAGTTCTTCCAGTGGGGGATCGCCAACGCCGAAGACGACAAGATTATCGGCACTTGCACCTTGTTCGCCTTGGATAAGAAGAACCTGCGTGCCGAAGTCGGATTCGCGTTAGCTCGCTCCTATTGGGGCAAGGGCTACATGCACGAGACCCTCGAGGCCTTATTCGCCTTCGCCTTCGAGCCGCTTGGTATGCACCGCATTGAGGCCGACGTGGATCCACGCAACGAACGTTGCATCGCCACCTTGGAGAAGGTCGGATTCCAACGCGAAGGCTTCATGCGCGAGCGTTGGCTCGTCGGTGGTGAACGCCAGGACTCGGTGTTCTACGGCCTGCTCCATTCCGATTGGCTTGCTGCGGCACCGGAGCCGGAAGAAGTAGAAGAGCCTGAAGCTGAGTAGCCTTTGCGGTATTAGACCAAGGTTTGCGGCAGTAGGCCGACGCTACTGAGAAATTTGCGGCTGCTGGCCAAGGCCATCTTGTGAATGCCGGCGGTGGGGCCGTGCTCCAATGCTTGGCGACTGACCTCTTCCGCGTTCTCAATGCCAGCGGCTTCGTATAGGCTTGGTGAGCAGAAGCTGCGCATCAAAAGGTCTGGAATCTGGTTGAGGAATTCCGCCAAGCGCGCGAGCTCCAGTTCAGCCTCTTCAGGGCCGAGTTCTTCTTCGAGTTCCGCCACGCAGTTCAGCAGTGCGGCACGATCGAAAGACATATGGCGCGCCTCTTCCACCGAATGCAAGTGGTTGATCCTGCGCACAATCGGGTGCAGGCTCATGTCGCGCGCAAGGCGACGGTTGTAGATATCCAAGACGCTCTCGACCAGGAAGGCCATAGACAAGAAGACCAGTCGCGCGGTGCGTTTATTAGACATGTCGCTGAACTGCGGCAAGTAGTCTTCCAGCATGCCAGCGCAATAGCGATCGCAGAAACTCTTGAACCAGAAACTATGACGATGCTCCTCGTGGGTGAAGACATCGAGGTAGTCGGCGATTGGAGTGCCTTCGAAAGACTCACGTACGCCACCAAGCCCTTGAATCAACTTCTGTTCACTGTGATAGGAGATTGAGAACAGGTTGCGCAGTTCCTGCAGGCGCAATTGTTGCAGGGTCTTCAAATCCAACGAAGCGATGACCGGCGTGTCTTTGAGCGAATCCAAATCATCAGACCAAACGCAGTCTTTGGTGAAATCAAGGCGACTGGGCCAGGCTAGTCGACCATTGGCAATCTTCTCTCCACGGTGCGAAATGTCGCTTAACTTAGCGACAATAGCAACCATATCGGGAGGGGAGGGCACGCGTGTCATGAGTTCTCTAGAGTACTTTATGAACGGTTTACTTTGGCTTTGGCGTGAGCAGCATTAAATCTAAATTCGATTTATTTCTTCACAGAGTCACTCCTCAAAGCGACATAGGCCGATGAAAGCCGACGTCATACTGAGAACCCATGCTGGCAATCTCCCTGCCCCTTGCTTTGCTTGCTCCGGGAGCGCTTCCGCAGCAGGAAGACTCCAGCGATTGGTATAGCGGTTATGCCGCCGACAATTTCGGCGACGTCATCAGTTACGCATCGGCTTTGCCGGAGGCCACCACCGCACTCTTGGTGCGCTCGATGGATGCCAAGCATTCCATCGCCTGGAAGACGGCGCCGGTGCCCGCTTTCTGTTGGCGTAGTTACCGTTTGGAGTTGTTGGAGCAAGACAAGCCTGCTACCCCCAATCAGGAGCAGCGGGGTTTGGGGAACGAGTTCTATTCCTTGACGGTCGATGCGAGCAGTGGCGTGGAGTCGCTCAAGTTCATTTCAAGCTACAACGGCCCCTTGTGGAGCAACATCGTCGTGCGTGGCGCATCCGAAATGGGGCCTGGAGTGCACGGCACCGAGATCGAGATTCGCCTTTATCACGCCGAGAAGAAGGTCGAGTTTCGCTATCGCTTGCGCAAGCGTCGCGAGGTCGAACCCGAGAATCTGTATGCCGCTTTCCCTTTTGATCTGCCGCAATCGCACATGGCTTATGAGACGACCGGCGGTATTGCGAACCCGGAATCGGATCTGCTGCCGCGCACCTCTTCGGATTGGCAAGCCGCACAGCGCTTCATCACCATCGCCAACGATAAAGCGCAAGTCACACTCAGTAGTTCCGAGATCCTGATACACCATTTGGGTGACTTCAATATGGGCAAATTTCAGGAGCGCCCGGTCATCGACAAGCCACATGTCTATTCGTGGTTGTTGAACAACTATTGGGTCACCAATTTCCTGGCTAGTCAGGAAGGCGAACTTGCATGGAGCCAAGCGATTACGTCGGGGCCGCGCGACCAGGCTAAGAATGTTGCATCTACGGCATCACAGTTCGGCTGGAATCATCAAATGCCCATGCTCACACGTGTCTTGCCACCGAGCCGCACGAATAGGCCTTTGCCTGTGCCAAGTTCCTTACTTTCCCTCACCGGCGCCGACGTCATCCTGGTCAGCGCGCGTTTGGTCGATGAAAATCAGCTGTTGCTGCAACTACGCGAGACCGCAGGCGTGAGCAGTGAGCTGCAGATCCTCGATGCGAATGACGACGCGATGAAGGTGCAACTTGCCGATGCTCTTGGGCAGCCGCTGGCCGGGCATGGGGCAGGCACCTCTGCAGCAGTCGGCGCTCTTGCGGTGGTGCATCTGCTGATTCAGCAGTAATCGATTCCCTCGGTTGGCTTTGAGGCGCTGGTTCCTCATTGCCAACCCGCGAGCTTACTGTCCTAAGCGAACTCGCCGAGCTCGGCCCAGCGTTCCATATCGGCATCCAATGCGGTCGCTAGTGCATCGCGCTCGGTCTGCAACTTGCGCGCGATTTCGGAATCCCCTTGATAGGTCTCAGGCGCGACCAACTCGGCATCCAAGGTCGCTAAGTGCTCTTCGCTCTCGGCGATCCGCACCTCCAACTCTTCGAACTCATTCTTCTCCTTGAAAGTCAGCTTGCGCGCCTTCGTCTTGGCGGGGGCTCCAGCAGTACTACTTTTTGCAATGACCGGCCGTTTGCTTTCCGACGTCGCTGCCTTTGGTGCCATATTCAAGGTCTCGGCGGTGGCCTTGCCGCTTTCGGATTCCAGCTTGGCGGCACGTTCCAGCAAGGAGCTGATATTGCCGGTGTGCAGGAAGACCTTGCCGCTGCCATCCAGATAAAGGATGTGCGTGGCCACGCGATCGAGGAACCAGCGGTCGTGACTGACGGTGATCGACACGCCAGGGAATGCGCACAAGGCCTCTTCCAAGGCGCGCAAAGTTGCCAAGTCCAAGTCGTTGGTCGGTTCGTCGAGGATCAGCACGTTGCAATCCTGCAGCAGCAACTTGGCCAACAATACGCGACCACGTTCTCCGCCAGAAAGCGAACCGACTTTGACGAACTTCTTGTTGCCAGGGAACAGGAAGCTATCCAGGAAACTGACCACATGTAACTTGCGGTCACCGACCAAGACGGTCTCTGATTTACCGGCCACCTCTTCGGCGACAGTCGCTTCCGGGTCAAGGTCCTCGCGTTTTTGTTCGATCGAACCGAACTTGACGGTCTCGCCGATGACGATCTCGCCAGCGTCGGGGTCCAACTGTCCAAGCAATAACTTCAGCAAGGTGGTTTTGCCGGCACCATTGGGACCGACCACACCCAAGCGCATGCCTGGTTGCAGTTCTACTTCAAGACCCTCGATGATCGATTGATCGCCGTAGGAGAAGCTCACGTCAGTAACGTTGACCACCTTGGTGCCCAAGCGTGGCCCAGGCGGGATCTTCATCTCTAACTCACTTGGTAGCACCAGTGCTGGTGCATCAGAAAGTTCATGGAAACGATCGATGCGTGCCTTCGCTTTGGTGGCGCGGGCCAGAACTCCAGCGCGCATCCACGCAGTTTCACGCTTCAACAAGCGCAAACGCGAATGCTCGCTCTTGGCTTCACCGGCCATACGTTCAGCGCGTTGCTCGACATACTTCACGTAGTTGCCTTCGTATTCGAAGGTGCGCCCGCGATCGATCTCGACAATGCGGTTGGCCACGCGATCCAACAGGAAACGGTCGTGCGTGACTAACACCAAAGGCACGCGCAAACTTGCCAAGCGTTTCTCCAGCCACGCAACCACAAAGGCATCGAGGTGGTTAGTCGGTTCATCCAACAACATCACATCGGGCTGGTCGACCAACAAGCGCGCCAAGGCAACACGTCGGGCTTCGCCACCGGAAAGTTGACCGCACAGCACATGTGGGTCGGGTAGGCCAACACCATCGATCGCGGCATCGATTTGATAATCGATATCGTGGCCGCCCATCTCATCGAGCTTATGTTGCAGGTCGGCTTGGCGCGTGGACAAGGTGTCCAAACGCTTTTCAGTCAGCTCCGGATCGGCCAACTCCACGTAGAGCTCATCGAGTTCCTTAAGCAGACCCTCGCGCCCGCCAAGGCCCGCACGAACCGCATCGTGAATGCTCATGTCGTGGGGGAGTTGCGGCTCCTGCTCCAGGAAGCCCACGCGCAAACCGCGGCGCATCACGCGCGTGCCTTCATCGGCGACCTCGATTCCAGCCAGCATGCGCAGCAAGGTCGACTTGCCGGCGCCATTGGGACCAATCAGGCCGATACGGTCTTCGGAGCCAACCACCAAGGACACGTCCTTGAACAGTGGGCGTTTTTCGTCGTAAGCCTTGGCGACGTCGGAGAGGGTGATGAGGGCCATGCGCAGGCGGCTGACGACGGGGGAGGGCGTCGAGAGCGGCGCTAATCATAGAGGGGCCTAGGCATGCGAAAAAACCATGGGCGTAGTCTTCATAGACCACGCCCATGGCCCGAACCTTTGTAAAATGTTGTCCTGGCGCGATTTACGCATTTCGATCCCAAACCAAGATCGTCCTTTCAACACGCCCGCTGCATAGACCTACAGCGCTAAATATGCCGTCAAATTGGATTTTCCGTTCGTGGATTTCAGAGAGGGGAGAGTTATTTCAGTGGGAGTTCCGATTGCCCCTTAATAGCGGATTTCGCCATCTGCTTCATAAGGCGATTCGGCTTAACCCCTGATATTTAGAGGGAATTCGGGGAAATACAATGGTCCTTGACGCACACGATTTCGTGCCTTATTGTGGGGAAACCGACCAGTCGGTATGGAAACCATGACGCCTCCTCCCACAACACAATCCACCTCGAAGCGCCTGCTTCTTGCAGCTCAGGAGTTGTTTTTGGAGCGTAACTATGCAGATGTGACCATGGATCAGATCTGTGCTGCCACCGATGTCACCAAGGGTGCTTTGTACCACCACTTCTCTGGTAAGGAGGATTTGTACCTAGCCATGCTCCATCAGGACTTGGCCGCCAAACGCGAACTCTTTGCCCAGGCGGTCGCGTTGGAAGGTAGTTGTAAGCAACGCTTGCACAAGTTGACCGACGACTTCTTGAGTCTGCCATCGGTGAATCGCGGACTCATCACTCTGGTGCGTCGCGACATCAACATCTTCCCACAGGAAGTGCGTGCCGAATTGGTACGCCTTTACCAAAGCGCACTGCCGGAACAGGTGCAAGCCATCCTTGAAGATGGCATGGCAGCCGGCGAGATCGTGCGCACTGATTCACGACTCCTGTCTTGGGAGTTCGTCGCTCTGGTCGAGGTGACCTTGAGTCCCTACGCCGAGCAAGTGCTTCCTACGGTTGAGTCCAAACTCAATCACGTACTGGATGTGTTCTTCCAGGGAGCAGTGGCTCCCAACTCCAAAAATCTCTCATGACCAAACCCGTCTTTGACAGCTGGCAAGGCCAACCCCTCAATGAGGTGTTGATGCAGTGCCGTGACTTGACTGAAGACACCGAATACGAAACCGTTCAGCGCTGGCGCGACAACGGTGGCAAGGTACTCGGCCACTTCCAAGTCTACTTTCCCGAGGAAATCGCCCACGCCGCTGGCATGTTGCCGGTCAAGATGCGCGGTTCGACGATGGCACCGGACCAATCCGATTCGCGATTCGGTTCCTACTTGTGCTCCATCCTGAAGACCTCCTTGGAGCTTTCGCTCGGTGGCAAGGTCGAGTTGGATATGTTCGTGTCGCACCCGATCTGCGACGCCGCGCGTAACCTCGCCGCCATCTGGGGACGCAACCACGACTACCCCTGTGAGATCCTGTATCTGCCGCAAAACCCCAATTCGGCGGCCAGTATCAGCTATCTACGTCATGAGTACGATCGCGTGAAGCGCACCATTGAAGGTGTGGTCGGTCATGAGGTCACCGAAGAGGCACTGCGCAACTCGATTGCGGTCTTCAACGAGAACCGTCGTCTGCTGCGTGAGCTTTACCGCATCAAGCGCGAGACCCCTTGGAAAATCGCTGCGGAAGATGCCTACTCCTTGGTCGCCGTCGCTGGCATGATCCCGCGCGAAGAGCACAACGACTTGATGAAGTATGTGCTGCCGTTGATCGAGGCTTCGGAGAACCAGAAGGATGACCGCCTGCGCGTGGTCTACGAAGGCGGTTTCTGCGAGCAGCCACCGCTCGACCTGGTGCGTTTGATCGGTCGTTCGGCTTACTTGGTCGACGACGACCTGCTGATCGGTTTGCGTTACATCCTTGAGGATGTGCCGGTCGCTGAAGATCCATTACAGGATCTTGCGCATGCTTACATCGAGCAATCCTCCTACAGCCCTGTGCAACATGACTTGCGCAAGCCGAAGGAGCGCATGTTGGTGGATCGTTATGAAGAAGCCAAAGGGGAAGCCGTGATCGTCACGGCCGCCAAGATGTGTGAGCCAGGTTTGGAAGAGCAGGTGGCTTACATTCACGAGTTGGAAGCCAAGGGCATTCCACATTTCGTCAGCGAGTTCGAGGAACGAATGACTAGTTTCGCTGACCTCGAGCTACAGCTCGAGACCTTCATGGAGAACATCCTTTTCGCATAGGCGGTCATCAAGATGTCAGATCAACTTACTCAAGAAATCGTCGGCCGCGGCAACAATGATGGCGCGCGCCTGTTCCGCGAATGGTTTGCCGAACTGAACGAAAGTGCCGAGAAAGGCGAAGGCGCGGCATACGTGTTCGTGATGGGCAGCTTCAATGAAGTGCTCAAGGCTTTCGACCTGCCGGTGGTCTTCCCTGAGATCAACTCGCTGCAGACGGCTGTGCGCCGTGTTGCACACGAGTACCTCGAAGAGGCCGAGGACTACGGCTACTCGCCGGATATCTGCGGCTACGTGAAGGCCGATATCGCCACCCAACTGCGCGGCGGCGAGCACCCTATGGGGCAGATTCCTAAGCCGAAGATGGCTGTACTGACCAACGCCTGCAACACCTACTTGAAGTGGGCGGAAGCATGGGAGCGCATGTACCAGATGCCGATGGTCACATTGGATGTGCCAGGCACGCGTACTGCTGGCGGCCAGACCTGGAAGGGGTGCAGCGATTTCGAGAACGACCGCCTCTACGTGCAGAAGCAAATCGAGGAGCTGATCTCGATTTGTGAGCAGGTCACCGGCAAGAAGCTCGACATCGACAAGCTGCGCGATGTCATGAACAACGCCAACGGTATGAGCCGCAGCTGGAAACAGTTGCTCGAGCTCAACGCGCATCGCCCATCGGTATTCAACGCACTGACAGATGGCACCATCTACTTGGGTGTGGCCAACGGTTTCCGCGGCGAGAAGGCTGGTGCGGATTACTTCGCCGACCTGGTGGAGGAAATGCAGTACAAGGTCGATCACAACATCGGCACTCTCACCGAAGAGGAGTACCGCTTGTGCTTTGTCGGTGTGCCTTGTTACCCAATCTTCCGTCGCTTCAACGAGATGTTCAGCGAGTGGAAGGGAACCTTCGTGCACTCCACGTACTTGTGGTTCGCATCCGGCGGTTCCAACCGCGGTTTCGAGTACGACCTGCAGGATCCGATCGCCAGCTTGGCGGAAGGAACCCTCGTCAGCGTGCGTGATGCCATGGACAGCATGTTCCACCAGGATGTGGTGATCGAGAACATGTGCAAAGACTTCGATCTGGATGGCATCGTCTATCACCCGATCAAGAGTTGCCGCACGGTGTCCACTGGGCTTGCCGACGGCCGTCGCGCGCTCAGCGAGCGTTTTGATATGCCGAGTCTGTTCATCGAATCCGACATGATGGACAAACGAGTGGTCGCTGAAGCGCAGTTGAAGAACCGCGCCGACGCATTCTTCGAGGGACTCGCTTCCCGTCGTAAACAAGCCGCCGCTGCAGCGGAATAACCAAGCAATCAGGAAAGAACAATGAGTTACTCAGCTGGAGTGGATGTCGGTTCGACACAAACCAAAGCCGTCGTGATCGATGAGGATCGCAAGATCGTGGCACGTGCTTTGATCGATACCGGTGCGAACGTCGTGCAAGCTGCCGAGAACGCCTTCAAGACGGCGATCGAAAGCAAGGGCATCCTCGAAGAGGAAGTCGAATGGGTAATCGGTACCGGCTATGGCCGCTACCGTGTGACCTTCGGCAACGACCAAGTCACCGAGATCTCCTGTCACGGTCGTGGCGCGCAACATATCTTCCCGGGCACCCGCACCGTGGTGGATATGGGCGGTCAGGATACGAAGGCGATTCGCGTCAATGAGAAAGGTGAGATCGATGACTTCTGCATGAACGATAAATGTGCAGCAGGTACCGGTCGTTTCCTTGGTGCGGCATCGGCCGCGCTGGATATCCCACTCAACGACCTCGGTACGGTTTCGTTGAAGTCGGATAAGGGTGTGCGCATCTCGACCACCTGCACTGTGTTCGCTGAATCGGAAGTGCTCGCGTGGCTCGGTAAGGGCAAGCGCGTCGAAGACATCCTTTGGGGTGTGCACGAATCGATCGCAACACGTTCCAAAGGTCTGCTGCGCCGCGTTGGCATCATCGATGAGATCACCTTCACCGGTGGCGTGTCGCGAAACCAAGCCATGGTCAAAGCACTTGAGGATGTTCTCGAGTGCAAGATGAACGTCAGTGAAGACTGCCACTACATGGGCGCACTTGGTGCCGCCCTGTTCGCAATGGATCACATCATGTCGAGTCGTAATCCGATCGGCAACGAGGAGGAGGTAGCCCAATGAGCATTACTGCAGGAATCGACGTAGGTTCAACCTACACCAAGGCCATCTTGCTGAATGGCGAAGGCCAAATCGTTGCGCGGCATGTGCAACAGACCGGCTTCAAGCTGGCAGAAGTCGCCGAGCGCTGCTTCAACGAAATCATGGAGAAGGCTGGCGTGCAGCGCAGTGACGTGGAATACGTCATCGCGACGGGCTTCGGTCGTCACCAGGTTTCGTTCAAGGATCTGCATGTGACGGACCTGACGGCGTCGGCACGCGGAGCACATATGTTGTTCCCGGGCACGCGCTCGATCTTGGATGTGGGTGGCCAGACCATGAAGGCGATTCGCTTGGAGGATACCAAGGGAATGGTGAAATCCTTCCGCCTCAACGATAAGTGTGCAGCAGGTACCGGCGCCTTCTTGGAGAAGACCGCGCGTTACATGGGTTACGAGACCGAGGACATCGGGCCGTTGCTGAGCACTTCGCGTAGTCCGGTGGAGATCTCCGGCGTGTGTGCGGTGTTCGCCGAATCGGAAGTGATCAACCAGCTATCACTCGGCACGCCGCCTGCCGACATCATGCAGGGAGCAATTGAGTCACTGACCGGCCGCGCCGTGCAGTTGATGAAACGCGCCA
Source organism: Planctomycetota bacterium (assembly GCA_024229395.1). Lineage (GTDB taxonomy): Bacteria > Planctomycetota > UBA1135 > UBA1135 > UBA1135. Next base: position 92,590 of record JAAESM010000042.1, read on the forward strand.
AGGCAGAAAGCGAGTTCACCCTGATCGGTGGCATCATGCGCTTCAACACGATGCCGGCTGCAGTACGGGAACGCGTGGAAGCTGTGGTTAACTTGCCCGGCGAGGAAGATAACGACTTGGCGATTGCACAGTTTGTCACGGCACTTGGTGCTGCGGTACTCGGTCAGCGTCGTCTTGAGAAACTCGCCCAGGAGGCTGGGGCGGTCTGATGGAGCCAATGCCGCTGAAGGCGGATATGGACCTCATCGCGGCCGGCTGGGAACGAAGGTTCCTGGCCGAGCCGGATCGCGTTGAGGAAGCGGTAGAGATCTACCGTTCGCTCGGCCTGGAGATTCGTGCCGAACCGCTCGGACCAGCCGACTTCGGCCCGGATTGTCAAGATTGCGCCAGCGAGGTGTGCAAGAGCTACGTGTTAATCTACACGCGAAAGCCGCCTTCCTAACAGGCCTACCATGTTACTCAGCATCTCACTACTCGCACCACTACTCGGAGCCCTACCGCAAAAACCAGGGGGCACCGAGTTTGTCTTTTTAGACAAGCACCGCAATGCCTTCAAGCACACTGCAGAAGTGGAGAAGGCTTTCGAGTTGGCGGCCAAGCAATGGCAAGCCGTGCTGCTCGACGACGTCACGATCTACGTGCAAGTGACCTTCCAGGAGATGGACTCGGAGAAGGGGCTTGGTGGTTGGAAGCGCGAGTTCCTGGAGTTCCCTGCCGAGGATATCTACGAAGCCCTGCGCGAGGATTCTTCCAGTCCGAACGACCGACGCGCCTTACGCGTGATGCCGATTCCGGGCGATGCTCAGGTAGTGACTGGCCACGATGGCAAAGGCCGACGTGTGTTCTCCTTGAATGCATGGATTTCGTCGCGCACAGGCGAGTACAAGCAAAAGCGCATCAACACCTTGAGCGTGACCCCGGCGCAGGCCAAGGCTCTGTACATGGTGCCGCATGATGAAGAAGGTTTTGACATCACGATCAAGATGAACTCCGACATCCGTTGGGATATGGATCCCAGCGACGGCATAGAGAGTGGCTATTTCGACCTAGTCGGCACCATCGTGCATGAGATCGGACATGGGCTTGGTTTCTTCTCCGGCATCGATTCACCCATGTACTTGATGCAGCCAGACAAAGCATTCAGCGTGTTGGATCTTTACCGTTTCAACGACGGCGCTGAAGAAGACGAAGGCAAACCACGTTGGGATCTTGGGCGCGGTGGGAATCCGGTTCTGGCGCTCGAAGACGGGCGCGTGCCACTCGGCGGATTGTCCAATGGCGAGGAGTATGAAGCCGGCCACTGGCAGGATGAGAAGTCCGCTGGCAGCTATTTGGGGATCATGAGCCCCGAGCCATTCCGTGGCATCGCGGCATCGATCGAGAAGCTCGACCTCGTCACCATCGACATGTTGGGGTGGGAGATTGAAGGGCAGATGGATCGCGCGCCCAAGCGCGAGATGATGCTCGATGGGCAACTGCTGCGTTCACCGAAGATGGAGAAACGTCGTGCTGAAGCCCTCAACACTTGGTTCCGCGATGCACCAGACTGGGCCTTGAGTGGCATCGTGCTGACCGCTTATGGCAAGCGATGGCATCCCGTCGGCCTGGATAGTTTCATCGCAGCCTTGGACAGCAAAGATGCATACCTGAATGGTTATGCCATTGAGGGATTGCTCGCAACCGATGAGAAGATACTGCCGTCGTTGATGAGTAAGGAACTGGTCGATGTGCTGATCAGCAAGTCGTTGAAGAATAAGGATGATTACTTCACCGGCCGTGCGCTGACTTTATTGCAGCGTGGTTTGCCTGAGGCGCAAGTCACCAAGGCCAGTGGTTGGAAGCGTTGGTGGAAGCTCAATGAAGAGGGTTATCTGCCGAGTGAGTGGACCTTGCCGCCGTTGCCGTTGGGCGCAGAGTCATCCGAGGAGAGTGTGGCGCAGGGTTTTGTGGAGCGCGCCTTCGACCTCTATGGCGCGGGCATGGAGTTGGTGATCGTGATCGACGCAACCGGCTCCATGCAGGGCGCCATCGATGCATCGGTGGAAGCGCTGAAGGATTTCTCCGCCATCATGGAAGGCATCTCACCGAAGTTCCGCATGGGATTGGTCGAGTATCGCGACCACGGCGACATGAAGAATGGCGCCAAGATCGTGGAACCGTTGAGCAATAAGGTCGACAAGATTCGCAAGCGCTTGGGCAAGGTCACCGCCAGTGGTGGTGGCGATTATCCCGAGGCGGTTTTGTCAGGTCTGCTTGCCGCCTTCGAGAAGAAGATGGGCTGGAAGCGCGAAACCAATAAGTTGCTGGTGGTGGTGGGGGATGCGCCACCGCACCAGGGCACGATGGACGACCTGCTCGACTTGGTGCGCGAGGCCAACCAATCGCCCTTTGGTGAGGATCCCAGTTCGATTATTGAGCGCAACAGCAAAGGCAGCTCCGGCAGCAAGCGCGGCGTGCGGCCTTTCGTGACCTCTACGATTGGGGTTGGCGGGGCAGGCGTAGAAGCCACCACGCGCAACACCTTCGTGAAGATCGCCGAAGCCGGTGATGGCGCCTATTCCGAGGTCCTCACTGCTGGTGGTGGTGCCGACGCCGCCAGCGTCGAGATTGCCGAGCACATCCTGACCTTGTCTTTCGGTTCGCGCTGGCGCAACCAGATGCATGATTTCGTCAGGATCTACATGCAGTACCGGAACGCTGGATTTTTCAAGTAGGGAATAAACACTTGCACGATTGCGCAAGTGTAATAGTATTCCGTCATGACGTCGGAAGACTTAGCCCCCCAATGCTGTCCAGAGCTGCAAGAAGCGCTGGATCCCAAGCTTTTCCACGCCTTGGCGGATCAGAGCCGCCTGGTGTTGCTGATGCGCTTGGTGGTGATCGAGCAGCCGCAGACCGTCAGTGAGCTGGCGGATTGTTGCGGCGTGCACCTATCCGGCGTGTCGCGTCATCTGGCCATGCTGCGTGATGCCGGCATCCTCGACGCACAGAAAAGCGGCCGCGAGGTTCGCTATGAGTTGCGTCGTGAAGAGCTTGCCAACACCTTGCGCCTAATCGCCGACGCCATTGAGATCTAACAATCCCCGAACGAATTTACCGAGCCCTCGTACTCCAAACAGACCATGACCCAATCCACTCCTAAAGGCGCCGATCAAGTTCGCGAACATGTTCGCGAACATGTTTCTGCAACCTACGCCGAAGCCCTCAAGCGCACCGCAGTCGCGAACGAAACCACCGCAACGGAAGACTCCGGCAGTTGCTGCAAACCGAAGTGTTGTTCCAACAGTCCTGAAAGCACCGTTGCTCAACTGGCCGGTTACGACGACGTCGACCAAGAAGGCGTAGCGGATGCTGCGCGTAGTTCCTTCGGTTGCGGCAATCCACTGGCCTTCTCGGAAGTGAAGGAAGGACAGACCGTTTTGGACCTGGGTTCCGGCGCGGGCTTCGACCTGTTGATCGCTGCTGGTAAGGTAGGGGAGTCGGGCAAGGTCATTGGCGTCGACATGACCGATGAAATGATCGAGGCCGCACGCGCCAACGCTGCCAAAGCTGGTGTCGAACAAGTAGAAGTACGCAAGGGCGTGATCGAGCAGTTGCCAGTCGATGACAGCAGCGTGGATTGGGTAATCTCGAACTGCGTGATCAACTTGTCGACCGATAAGCCAGCGGTGTTCGGTGAAGTCGCGCGCGTATTGAAGCCCGGCGGGCGCTTCTCGGTCTCGGATATCGTGGTCGAGGAACTGCCAGACATCTTGCGCCAGCAAGCGGTCGCCTATTCCGCATGCATCGGTGGTGCGATCTCCGAAGCGGATTACATTACCGGGCTGCAACAGGCCGGATTGGAAAAGGTCGAAGTGACTGAACGCATGGTCTACACCAAGGAGCAGATCGAAGGCATCTTGACCTTGGATTTCGGTTTGGATGAGGCCAGCGTGCAGGAACTGCGTAGCGCTTTGGCATCGGTCGAAGGCAAAGTCTGGAGTGCCAAGTTCGTCGGCCAACGCGCCTGATAGACTCTTCCTTGATGTGGTATTACGCCAGCGCCGGAGACTATGAGGGCCCCTTCCAGGAGGCCTATCTCGGGCGCAAGTTGCGCGCCGGCGTCATCACCAAGAAGACCTTGGTATGGCGCGACGGCATGAAGGAATGGCTGCCGTTGGAACAGACGGAGTTGCTCAGCCTGATTACCGAGCAAGCCCCATGGCAAAAACAGCCTTCGGAACCGCCACAGCCGCCGCCGAGAGCGTGGGGCTCGCAAGCAAGCGACGAAGCGGGCGCTCAACAAAGGCCTCAAGGAACTCAACAACGGCGGTCACGCCGATCGTCGCTGCAGGATTACGAGCAGAGCGGTTACGAGAAACCGCAGGCTGGACGCCCAGCACCATCCGAACAGGAGTGGGCAGAAGAGGAGGCTGAAGGAGAGTCTCAAGCACGGGGTGCGCCGAAGGCGAATAAGGCTAAGCACAGGCAGAAACCGGTTGAGGCAAGCGGGCACTTCGAGAACTTGTCCAGTGTCACCTTCGTGGTGACTTTCATGTTCGCCCTGTCGGCCTTGCTTTCGGCCTTCATCCTGTTCAACTATGTGCGCCATGGCAGCGGCTCGCATCAACTGCACACTTGGTCTCTTTCCGACGCAAGGCCGCTGCTGAAAATCCTCGGATTGGTATCCACCGTCGCGGGACTAGCCTTCCTGGTTTGGGTCTATCGCGCCATCTCAAACCTGCCGCGCATCGGTGCGCGTTCGCTGGACCTGAGTGCTGGATGGGTGGTCGTCAGTTTCTTGATTCCATTCCTGAATATCTTCGTCCCGTACCTTGCACTACGCAAACTGTGGCAGGCAAGTTTCGCTCCTCGCCAGTGGGCCAAGCAAGCCATCACGCCAATGCTGACCTTCATGTGGTTGGCATGGATTTTCGCCACCAGTGACTGGGATAATCTTTATCCGACTGGCGGCGTCGAGACCTCTCAGGGCGTGGTCTTTCTTTACGGTGATTCGATAAGCATGCCATCTCTTTGGCCCTTCGCGTTAAGCATCGCCGTCGACGTCATGGTGGTCCTGTTCGTGCGCGCAGTCTGGCATGCGCAACGCGATTCCCATGAAGCAATACAGCGCTAGACTCGGCATCCCCCAATGCTGAACAACCCCCGCAACTCCAGTCACCGTCGTTGGTACGACCCGCGCACGAAGGGGGGGGCGTTCCTGGTCAGTGCCGGTTGCGTCGCCATATGTTGCCGCATCTGCGCGAGAACGGTCCGTTGGAACTGGCCACATTCTTTGTCTGCCTAGCCGCCGGCATCTTGGGATTGTGGGCTGCCAAGCTCAGTAGCAGAGTGAACCCGTGGTGGAAGACCGCCTTCTTCGACTTCTAAACACCGGATTAGTTCGCCAGCAATAACCTGCAGCAAGAGATCACCTTGCACAATCTAAGTGGCGCTCATGGCAAGTCGCATTATCTGTACATGATCTTCGGCCTTGGTGGTTTGTTCGGCGCATATCTACCTTGGTATGGCTTGCGCGATCTGCGTGTACCACGCGTTATCGTGCCGGTGCTATTGGTGATCGTCATGCTCACCAGTTTGGAGTTCATCCACAATATGTTCGAACTCGATTGGTCTGCACGCGGCATCGGTCGCAAGTCTCCAGAGTTGATCGAGTTCTGGATCGTATGCGTCGGCTTTGTTTTTTGTGGCGAGAAGTGGCGCAAGTTAAGAATGCGCAACGGCAACGCTTAGACGCAACCGCCCCAACGCATCTCGTTCAAAGTTGCTGCTCGGCGAACCATGCCAAGATGCGCGCGCCAACTTCATGAGCATCCTGATCAAGGAACATCATGTGTCCGCGTTTTTGCATGAACTCCAAGGTAGCTTGCGGATAACGCTTGGCCACGCGACGCACCACCCCGGGGCGGATCAAGTGATCCTTGGCAGCACCCAGAACCAACACCGGACATTGGCATTGATCACGCGGCACCGCACTGGGGCGCTGCGGCTGCAGGAACCAGAACACAATGTCTTTGTAACTTTGCGTGGACTCTAGGAGGAAGCTGCTGTGCCATTGCGCGCGTTGTTCCGCGGGCAAGTCATTCAACAAACACAGGTTCAAGATCGGCCGCCAAGGGCGTTGCACCGGGTTGCGCGTCACGATGTGCAGCAAGGCATTTGATGTGGCTACGATACCCCATGGTGTGATGCAGTTGATGCCGGCGGGGTTGGCCGGCGCCAGCAGCACCAAGCCGGCTAACTCCACTTCCGCCGCCAAATGTTGCGCCAACAGACCACCCATGGAATGCCCAATCAGGATCGGCGGCTGCGCCAGGTCTAGGCCCTTGAGGTAGTCGCGCAGCCAAGCCACATAGGCTGGAATGCCGAATTTCCCGAGCTCGCGCCGCAGCTCCTTGGACAGCCCGGGTGCGTGATGGGGCAGGGTGGGCTGAAAAGTGCGATAACCGGCCTCCTGTAGCGGTTTTGACACCGGATCTAGCGTGTTTCCGCAGCCCCACATGCCATGGATTAGCACGACGTCGGTGCGGGTTGGAGGCGTGGATGACATTTTGCGGCGGTCCCGAGCTACAGTCGGCCCATTTGGGGACCGATGAGAGCCTATGGGTTCCCGTCATGCCAATCCAGGATTTCGCACCATCGCCGCCGCGGCTGCGTTGTTGCATCTTGGTTTTGCATCGACAACATCGGCGCAGACATTGGCCGGCTTTGACGCGATCACACCGTCGTTTGCCGTGCTCAATGAAGTCAACTCCGGCGTTTATTCCGTGCCGGCAACGACAGCAGCAGAATATGTCTCCCTTTTTGCCAACCTGAACCGAGACCTATCCTTCGATTTTGATCCCAGCGCCGACTTGGCTTGGGAACTGCCGGAACTAGCAGAAGCAGAAAGCTCGTTGATCACCTCCGGCCTCAATGCGACTTGGGAAGATCGTTCCGGTTGGCGCGCCGGCGGCTCGGTCTTCAATCCCGCCGCTCGCGACCAGACTGCATTCGGATTGCATAAGGCATCGTCCACGCAGACCAGTTTCTCCAGCGACTTGGAACATCCATCCTTGTTCACAGCCGGTATTGGATATGCTCATGACAACGGTTGGCGCCTCGGTGCCGACGTACACCTGATCGAGATGGTCGACACCGGCGGACTCGATAGCGAAGGACACTCGACAGACCTCAACGCGATGGCGATCCAATGGCGCAGTTCGCCCGTGGTCAACCTTGGTGGTGTGGTCGCAATCAGCGATGACCTGAGCTTGAGCAGCGGCTTCACATGGAACCGTAATCAAGTGCGTCCGCTGGATCATGCCTTCAACGCGCTCGCTCCGGGCCTACTGCAAAGTAGTTTTCATGTTGGCTTGCGCTGGCAGTGGAAAGAAGAAGCGCAGTTGTTCCTGAACTGCCGCAGCGGTTCTGCCGATTACCTTGACGATAGTTCCACAACAACACTTGGCGGATTGACAGCAGGTGTTGCGGAAGATGCGCAGGACGTGGTCTCGCTGACCATCGGTATCGAACTTTCTCTGTAGAGCGGCCATAGCGCACCTTGGCTGCAAATCAGCCAACCACGGTTAGGCCATATTCCCCAAAACATCGCTAAAAATGCGGCCAAATGGCCAATCTGGCCAGTGCAAAATTTGCCCTTTGCCGTTACTATTTGAAAATGCGAAAACTCTCCGCTTTCCTTGCTGGCTGCCTAATTGTTGCAGCAGCGCCACTGCAGGCGGCCACGCCACCTGCCCAGCCTGACGGGGCCTTCCAGGACCCAGTCAAGGAGCCCGCTCAGTGGTCTCTTGCCGACATGGCTGGCATTTGGGACTTCACCATCGGTGAAGAAGGTCCCGATGCTTTCAACTGCGAAATGGTCCTAGTCCACGAAGATGGCACCTTGTCCGGCAATGTCGGCCTTGGCGGCCCAGTGGATTTGAAGGACCTCGTCTGGAACAAGGCCGACGGCACACTTTCTGCTCAAGCAGAATTTGGCCCTGGCTTAGCGTTGGTCTTCAACATGAAGCGTGATGGCAACCGTTTGGTTGGCAACATGACTGCAAGTGAAAAGATGAACGAGCAGAACGAAGACGAAGAGCCTCTGAACGAGCCGATCACTGCCAAGATGAACGTCGCTAAGACTAAGGCCGCTGCAGAGCGCGCCGCCGCGATCGCACGCGGTGAAGTCGTCGACGGTGTCGAGGTCAATGATCGCGCCATGGAGATCACCGGAACCGACCTCGATGGGGTCGACTTCAAGCTATCGGATTATCGCGGCAAGATCGTGATGCTCGATTTCTGGGGTGATTGGTGAGGTCCTTGCCGTGCGTTATACGCACACGAACGGTCGTTCGTGACAGAGATGGAAGGTCGTCCATTCGCCTTGGTAGGCGTGAACAGCGACTCCCTCAAGAAGGCACAGGAAGCAGTCAAGAAGAATGAGTTGAACTGGCGTAGTTTCCAGAACGAGCGCAAGGATATGCCTGCGATCGCTGATGATTGGAAGGTAGCCGGTTGGCCAACGATCGTGGTGATGGATGCCAAGGGCATCATCAGGTACCGCGGTCACGATGGTCACGCAGCAACCGAGATGGCCGCCAAGTTGGTGACCAAGCTCGAGAAGGGTGAAGACGAGATCGCGGAAGAGGTGATCGAAGAGGTCGTCGTCGCGGAGACCGTCGAAGAAGTGATTGAGGAAAACATCGGCACCGAGAAAGGTCAGACTGCTCCGAACATTACTGGCATCGACCTCGATGGTAAGTCATTCAGCTTGGCCGACTACGATGGTCAGGTCATCATGCTGGACTTCTGGGGCGATTGGTGAGGCCCTTGCCGTGCCTTATATGATCACGAACGGTCGTTCGTGACGGAAATGGAAGGCAAGAACTTTTCCCTGATCGGTATCAACAGCGATGACCTGGAGCGCGCCAACAAGGCCGTGAAGGAGAACGAGTTGAACTGGCGCAGCTTCCAGAACAAGAAAGAGGGCGGTGGCACCATCGCTAAGGACTGGGGTGTGACGGGCTGGCCTACCTTGATCGTGATCGATCAAGACGGTGAGATCGTTTACCGCGGTCATGATGGCCACGAGGCGACCAAGGTCGCTAAGAAGCTGGTTGGCGAAAATAAGGAGCTGAACTAGTCTTAGTCTTGAGGGGGGGGGCGCATCCAATACGGCTGCGCCCCCTTTCTTTTTCCCCTCAAGAGATGTTGTTGGTCCTTGCGTTGACTTCGGCCTTGTCCTTTTTGCCCTGTGCATGAAGGCAAGCATTGAGCAGATTGATGCCGCCACCGCCGCCATCGAAGCATCGCCGACCAACGTCACCCTGCGCCTGGCGCGGGGAAGCTAGAATATGGCGCAATGAAAACGCATCGCATCGCTGTGATCGCCGGTGACGGGATCGGTCCTGAAGTCGTCACCCAAGGTTTGCGTGTACTCCACGCCGCCGCCGATCGTTTTGGCTTTCAAGTCGACTTGATTGAGCACCCATTTGGCACCGAGCACTGGCTCAAGACCGAAGAGGTCTTCCCCGATGATGCCTTCGAGGCACTCAAAAGCATGGATGCAATCCTGCTCGGCGCGATTGGCGATCCGCGCGCTCCCGTCGGCCTGATCGAACGCGGCATCATCGGTCGCTTGCGTTGGGATCTGGACCTGTGGGTGAACCTGCGCCCAATCAAGTTGTTGGATGAGCGCTTCTGCCCGCTGAAGGATAAGACTCCCGCCGACATCGACATGGTGGTCGTGCGCGAGAATACCGAAGACGCCTATGTACAAAAGCCGACCTTCGAGAATGAAGGCACTACGGATGAGATCGCGTCGCAACCGATGCTCTACACCTACAAGGGTACCGAGCGCATCATTCGTTATGCATTCGAGACCGCGATGGGCCGCCCGCGCAAGCATTTGACCTTGATCGACAAGGCCAACGCCGTGCGCGCGCAATCCTTGTACACGCGCATCTTCGCCGAGATGTCGAAGGAGTTCCCGGAAGTGGAAACAGCGCATCTTTACGTGGACGCCGCATGCATGCGCATGGTCGAGAGTCCAGAAAGCATCGATGTGGCGGTGACCACGAACCTGTTCGGCGACATCGTCACCGACCTTGGTGCCATGTTGCAAGGCGGCATGGGGGTGGCTGCAAGCGCCAACTTGCGTCCCGGCGAAGTGTCGTTATTCGAATCGGTGCACGGCAGCTTCCCGCAAGCCGCGGGCAAGAACATTGCCAACCCGATCGCAACGATCAACGCCATCAGCATGATGCTGGATTACCTCGGTGAGAAGGAAGCTGCGGCCGCCGTCGAAGGCGCCATTGCGCAACTGCTCATCTCCGGCCAGATCCGCAGCCTGGAAGTGGGCGAGCATGGCACCGACGAGATCGGCACGATGATCGTCGAGGCTGTTTCTGCAGTAGCGGTCTAGCTGGTGGATTACTTTGGCGAATCAAGCTCGCGCAAGATGCCGGAGCACCTATTCCACGGTGCACTGAGTCTCGATCACGATAGCGCGATTTGAGGCAATCCTGAAAAGCAGAATTTCACCGTCTGCCCGCGTTATTGGTATGTCGATGCCGACTTCCAATGCGTGGATTGCAGTCATGAGTTCACTTGGACCGCCAATGAGCAAAAGGCTTGGTTCGAAGACTACGACTTCTAGATCGGTTCGCAGCCGCTCAGGTGCAAGCGTTGCCGAGCCACCAAGCGGGAGCTGGCGGAGCTACGCAAGGAATACGATGCGCTGGTGGCCGAGGCGCGTTTGCGCGGAAACCTGGAACAGAAACGCAGAATTGTTGAGATTCTGGAGGCACTCGAGGCGGGCTTGGGGCAACTGCCAGATTCCATGGCTGAAACCAAGGCTGTGTTCTTGCGCAAGTTGGCACTTTAATCGCGGTGCCACTGGCGAATCATCATCGTCGCCTGCTTGGCAGACTAGAAGTGATAACCCACGGCGACATAACCGACCATGCCGCTGAGGTTATGTTCGAAACCGGAGCTGGTCTCGTTGGCGTTGACGTGGTGTGATTTCACGTCGGGCATGCCTTCGTACATGAAGGCGGCTTCCATCGAGAAGTTCTCACTGACCGCCATGTTGACGCCAGCACCAACGGCCCAAGCCAAGAAGCCATCGGATTCGAAACGCTCTTGCTGGAACTCCAGGCCGAAGTTGTAGATCAACTGCGTGGAAAGGAACGCGGTCAATGCGCGGTCACCGAAGTATCTACGCAAACCAGCGTGGATCTGATTGCCCTTGATCGGCGGACCGAGGGTCTCTGGGTGGTACTCGCGCGCATCGATACTGACCGTGGCCGAGAACTGATTACCGATCAAGCGTTCCAGCTCGATACCGTAGGAACTGAAACGATCCAGCTCGAGGCTGGAGTTCAGAAGCGGTGGATCGTTGACCACATCATCGGCCTCTGCATCGATGCTGCTATAGACACCGGAGCGGAACTTGACCGTGTGGAAGCCGGAAACATCTTGCTCCTTGATGCTCGAATACGGCGGGATGAAGCTGCATGATCCGCCAAAACCAATGGCGAGAGTAAGAAGGCCGAGCGCAAGACTGTTCCGCATGGGGCAGAGGATAGCAGACCGCGGTGACGGCCTGCTACCTAGCGCTCGGCGCTGCTTCTACTGAATCACGACGACCTTTGGTTCGGTCATGAAGTGATTCACGCCATCGGTCAGATAACCCTGCAGGAAAATGTGGCGGTTCGCCAGGCTGGCGGTGGTCGGGATGTTGATATCCAAACTCAAGCTGCCCAAGCCGTTGCTGTGCTTGACAGGGGTAGGGCCGATCTCGAGATCCAAGCCGGTGTAGTTACTTGGCACGGCTTCAAAACCGGTGAAGATCGCAACGCGATGCCCCGGGTAACCCACGAAATCAATGTGAATGCTGTCGCCAAGATTCGGCGTGGTGTCGCTGATGACCAACTCACTCTCGTGGGTATGGTTGGTGCTGACGCCAGGCAAGTTGTCGAACACCACCACGGCTTCATTGCCTTGCATGGTCACGTACAGCTTGTCATGCGCGAAAACTGCGTCGTTGGGCATGGTGTAGCCAAGGCCACCCAGGGAGGTGGTGGTGAGCAACACATCGTTGAGCAGATCGACCAATACCAACTCATTGGTGGTGAAGCCACAAACGGCTAGCAGCTCTTCATGCACGGGCTCGAGCGCCAAGCCATAACCATCGATACCCATCAGGTCGATGCCGCGATCGAGATTGCCTTGTGCATCCAGACGGTAGATGCGGCCGAGGAAATCCAGGCCCGACAAGTAGCCGCGCCCGTTGCTCAAACGCACCACATCCTGACCACCAGGGTAGCCGGCGTAGTTATCCATGCTTTCGACATACCAGCTGTCGTCGGGGTTGGTGCTGGAACGATTGTGGCGGAACAAACCACCCATGGAACCATCAAAGCTGGGCGTGTACTCAGAGGTAGGCACCCAAACCTCATCGCCGACGGCGATCATGCGGCCGTTGGAACGGAATAGCGTGTTGAAGCCGGCGAGCGGGTCGTAACTGAGGGTTGCGATATCGATCGCGTGAATGTCGCCACTGCCGTCGGCAGTACTGATCAGAAAGTTGCCATCGTGGGCGAGGATGCCAAAGGGATAGCAAGTGCCGAAACCGAACGGGTCCGGCAGCGGAATGGTGGCCACGATGGTGTGGTTGGCATCCCAGATGGTCACGCTGCCGCTGGTGGAGTTGGTGACTGCGCCATAAACAAGCGCACCATTACTGTCGTAATGGAAGGCGATGTCTTCCGGATAGAGCCCGACATTGATGCTGCTCAGGATCGTATCGGTGGCCGGATCGATCACCGCAACCGCATGATTGGCGCCGGCGAAATCACCAGCGATGGCAACGTAAATCCGGTCGCTTACCGGTTCGTAGCTAATGCCGAATGGCTTGGCAGAATTCAGTGGGTCGCCGAGGCCGACGAGATCGATTTCCTGCTTAAAGGATTGTGCAGCAACAGGCGTTGCGCACAAGACGGCCGTTAAGGCCACTAGGGTGCATGCTTTTCGCATGGGGATTCTCCTTCCGGGGGTCTCGCCCGGATCTTGGTGGGAAGCTGCCTTCAAGAATGGTGCTCCGACTTAAGCGACACATGGTGTGGCTATTACGGTGGCGGACCCGTGGAGGATTTGCACCTCCTTCCCCGAATCCTGAAGGGAAAGCGAATTTAAAGTGAACTTCGGCGCGATGCCGAACCTGAAGTATAGCAGACCTTGCGCGAGGGGACTCTGCGGCAAAGCAACCGGGCCGCTCTGCATGCAAGCTATGTAATCAGCAAGCGTTGAGCAGCGCGCGCACCGATTCGGTGGTTGGCAAGCGATCTAATGCCGAGTGGAATTGCTTGGCGCCCGTGAGCTTTTTCAGTTCAGCGATATTTGCCTCGCGTACCGAGCCACCGACGACCACATCGAAGCGGTCGCCCGCCAAGGACACCAACTGCTTGAGCATGGCACTTCCTTCCATGGCGGTTGCTGCTCCACCGGAAGTGAGCACACGTGATACACCGTTGTCAATCAAGACTTCGCATGCAGCGAGCAGGTCAGGTGTTTGATCGAAGGCGCGGTGGAAAGTCAGGGGCAGACCGCAGGCGGCCTTGACCAACTCTTGCAGAGTCGGCACGTCGATTTGGCCATCGGCCAATAAGCAACCACACACCACGCCGTCGGCGCCCATCGCCGTGACGCGTTCGATCTGCGCGCACATGGTCTTCAGCAGTTCCGTATCAACCTCAAAGATGCCCGGTTGCGGACGCACCATGACCAACAACTCTAGATCGCTGTCCGCACGTGCGGCAGCGATCAGTTCCTCGCTTGGTGTGAGGCCATCCAAGTCCAAGGCGGAGCACAACTCGATGCGTTGTGCTCCACCGGTGGAAGCGGCGCGGACGCCGCTCAAGGTTTCCGTACAGATCTCGAGAAGACTCAAGAAGTCAAAGACTCCTATCCTTGCTTCACGAACTCGGCTTGTAGGCCTTTCAGTACGGTTGGATCCGCGAGTGTGGTTACATCGCCGATCTCCTTGCCTTCTGCTACGTCGCGCAGCAAGCGGCGCATGATCTTGCCGCTTCGCGTTTTCGGTAGTTCCGGCGTGAAGGTGATGCGGTCTGGGCGAGCCAGGCCACCAATCTCCTTGCCAACAAAGGCACGCAACTCCTGTTCGAGTTCCGGCGAAGCTTCGTAACCACCGCGCAAGATCACGAAACCGATCGGTGCTTGACCTTTCAGTTCGTGAGCCACACCGACCACTGCAGCTTCTGCAACGGCCTCGTGAGCGACCAGCGAAGATTCGATCTCCATGGTGCTCAAGCGGTGACCGGAGACGTTCATCACGTCGTCGACGCGACCAAGTACCCACAAGAAATCGTTCTCATCGCGCTTAGCGCCATCGCCGGCGAAGTACTTGCCTGGGAAGCGTGACCAGTAGGTCTCTTCGTAACGCTTGTTGTCACGCCAAAGGCCGCGCAACATGCTTGGCCATGGGCGAGTCAAAGCGAGGTATCCGCCACCAGCGCCAACAACTTCGGAGCCGTCTTCGTTGATCAGTTTTGCTTCCACGCCAGGGAATGGTGTGGTTGCCGAACCAGGAACGGTGGTGGTAATGCCAGGCAGAGGCGTGATCATGATGGAACCGGTTTCGGTCTGCCACCAAGTATCAACGATTGGGCACTTGCCGCCGCCGATGTGGTGCAGGTACCAAACCCACGCTTCAGGGTTGATCGGCTCACCAACGGAACCAAGCAGACGCAACGAAGACAGGTCGTGTTTCGCTGGGTGCTCATCGCCCCACTTCATGAATGCACGAATCGCAGTTGGCGCTGTGTAGAACAACGACACCTTGTACTTCTCGATCAGTGCCCAGAAACGATCCTGTTGTGGGAAGTCAGGTGCGCCTTCGTAAATCACTTGGGTTGCACCGTTCGCCATAGGACCGAACACGATGTAAGTGTGACCTGTGATCCAACCGATATCGGCGGTGCACCAGTACACATCTTTTTCGGGCTTCATGTCGAAGACCAACTTGGTGGTTGCCAAGGCGCCGGTCATGTATCCGCCGGTGGTGTGAAGGATTCCCTTCGGCTTACCGGTAGTACCACTGGTGTAAAGGATGAACAACGGATCCTCTGCGTCCATCGACACGGGAGCGCATTCATCGGCTTGCTTGACGAAGACTTCGCCCCATTCGACATCGCGAGAGCTCGAAGGTGCGTTGGAAACGCAATCGCCACCACGACGCCATACGACGACGTTCTCGACACTTGGGCAATTCTCAACGGCTTCGTTGACGACCTTCTTCAGGTCGAGAATCTTGCCACGACGCCAGCAGGCGTCGGCGCAGATCACCAACTTGGCTTCTTGGTCTTGGATACGATCCTTCAACGAGGTAGGCGAGAAGCCTGCGAATACGACCGAGAAGATCGCACCGATGCGCGAACAAGCCAGAAGTGTCATGGCGAGTTCAGGAACCATCGGCATGTAGATGGCGACGCGGTCGCCTTTCTCGACACCGAGACTCTTCAAACCGTTGGCGATGCGGCATACATCGCGGAGGACCTCGGAGTAGGTCAGCGCGCGGGCGTCGCCAGGCTCACCCTCAAAGTAGAAGGCGACACGATCGCCGTTGCCTGCCGCGACATGGCGGTCAAGGCATTGCACGCTGGCGTTTAGCTTTCCACCGCCAAACCACTCAGCATAAGGGGGATTCCAATTTAGGACCGTATCCCATTTCTGGTCCCATTGGAGTTGTTCTGCCCAGCTAGCCCACCATCCTTGCCAATCGGCATCAGCGTTTTCATAGATGGATGGGTCAGAGACATTGGCCTGCGCTACGAACTCCTCAGGTGGAGTAAAGGTGCGGTGTTCGGAAAGCAGGGTATCGATTGTTTTGGCTGTGGAATCAGTCATCGCTTCAAAAGGCCGGCGCATACGCCGCGCTTGGATGCAAGAATGAACTTAGAGAGTTCGCGTACTGCAGCGATTTCGCTGCCAGTGAGGGCTTCAGCCTCGAGACGCGCATTGGCGCCGGGGCCAAAGATACGACGCATAGCACGACGGATAGCCGCGCTGTCGTCGGCATCGATTCCGGCACGCGAGAGGCCGACGCGATTGACACCACGCCAGCGCACTGGATGCGCTCCGGTCACGATAGAGAACGGCGGTACATCAGAAGTCACCATGCTGCCACCTGCGACCATGCACAAGCGACCGACACGCGTGAACTGATGAATCATGGCATTGCCACTCAAGATGCTGCGTTCACCGATTGAGGCAAAGCCACCAAGGGCAATGCCATTGACGAGCACAGCGTGATCGCCGACGGTGCAGTTGTGGCCGACATGTGCGCCGGCCATCATGCGGACATGATTTCCAATCGAAGTGACACCGTCTTCACCGGTTGCCCGATTGACGGTTACGTGTTCGTGGAAATGACAATCCGAACCGATTTTCAGTAGAGACCGCTCGCCATGGAACTTGTCATCTTGCGGTTCGCCTCCGAGCACTGTGCCTGCGCTAATTTTGCAACGCGGGCCAATTTCGGTGCGGCCAAGAATATGGACCATAGGACCGATGCGGCAACCATCGCCAATTACGGCTCCGGCTTCAATTACCGTGTAGGGTCCAATCTCAACATCTTGGCCAAGTTCGACTCCGGGCATAACCGTGGCCGAGGGGTGAATAGCAGCGTAGGTGGAGGGCCCCTCCATGAAAGATAGTATAGATAATCGCCTGCCATATGAGTACCAGAATCGTAGGATGGCCGAACCCGTGAATCCCCATAGGCTCTCCTAAAAGCACATCGTGAATCCCCGCGCAATGCTGGCTGCTGTTTGCAGCTTGTTCATCCTGTTTTCTAGCCACGTTCAGGCCCAAGATTCAGGATATTCCCGCACCTACGTAATCCAGGCCGACGGTGCTTGGGTCGCTCCCGGTGTCCACATCACTCCTGCTTTCGTCAAAGTTAGCGCAGGCGAGATCGTTTGGGTAAGTTCCACCGATCAACGCCAGGAGCGCACCAGCTTGCTAGGCAAGAAGAGCAAGGATCCATTGATCAAGGTCAAGGGAACGCTCGCGCCTGGCTTGGTCGATGCTTGGACCACCATGATGCCAACCGGCTACTCGGGTGACCGTAATACGCGCTCCACACGAGCTGTGTCGGATTCGCTGCCCATGCAAGTGGCCAACGAAGACGAATCGCTGGTCAGCCAAGTGTTGGCCGCACGGCAAGCTGGGGTTGCTGCAGTGTTCATGTCAGCTGGCCGCAATGGCTGGCAGCGTGGCGTCGGCACAGCAGCTGAGTTCACCAAGTTGGATTTGCCACAGGCTGTCGGCGAGGGTGTGTTGGAATTTGCGGTAGGAGCGCAAGCCAACGGCGGACTAGACCGAACTTACATAATCGATGAGGTCGAGGCCGTGTTCTCCGAAGCAAACGGCTGGCGCGATTCCTGGGATGACTTCGATGAGGCCAAGGAAAAGTACGCCAAGGACTTGGAGAAGTATGAGGAGAAGCTGAAGGAGTACATCGAAGAGAAGAAGAAGTTCGATGAAGAGGCTGAGAAAGCCGGCGCTCAGAAGGAGGGTGATAAGAAGAAGGAGCCCAAAGCACCGAAGCGCCCCAAAGTTCCCATGGAGCCGCAGACCAGCGCCGCGCGCGATCTGATCCTGGGAGCCATCGACGGCAAGTACCTGGTTCGCGTTCACGCCGATAGCGTCGGCGATATCAGGCGAATCATCGCCTTGAAGAAGGAATACGGCTTGGATTTGGTCATCATTGGCGGAGGCAGTGCTGATCTGCTCGCAGATGACTTACGCAAGGCCAGCATCGGAGTCGTCCTGCCTCTTGGCGGTGATCTCCATGCCGCGCCGAATGCTGAGCGCAGCTTGGCGAAGCGTTTCTCCACCTTAGTGGACGGGGGAGTCGATGTGGCTCTCGCCAGCAGCGGTGCAGAAGGATTGCACATGCTTATGCTGACCCGCGCCGGCGAGCTTGTTGCCGCCGGATGCGACAAAAACAAGGTGTGGGACTCGTTAACCATCGTTCCCGCCCGCCTGCTTGGCCTAGATGGCTATGGCAGCCTGCATCGTGGCAAGAGCGCCACGATGGTTCTGTTTGAAGGCACTAGCCCCTTCGACGCTTCCGCACCCATGAAAGCCCACAAGCCGAAGTAGTCATGCTTCTCACTGCAACTTTGCTACTTGGTTGTGCTCCGGCCGCAATGCCGGCCCAGCAAACCACCATTCTGCGCCCCGACGCCATTGTCGCTGAAGACGGCAGCCTGCAAGAAGGCATGGCCGTCGTCATTAAAGACGGCAAGATCGTCGAGGTTGCTGCTTCTCCGAAAGCCACCGGTACTGAAGTCCAACTCAGCGGAGTTTTGGCTCCGGGCATGGTGGATAGTTTCACCGGGCGCGGCGCTGATCGTTTCCTGACCGAGCAATCCGAGGCCGCAACGCCAGATCTGCTCGCTGTCGACGGACTCGACCTGGATCACCCTGCTTGGCAAGCCATGCTCGAGCGCGGTGTGACCACCGTGCACATCACGCCGGATCCAACCAACGTCTTGTCTGGTTGGGGGACTGTGGTTTCGGTCGCCGGTGACAGCCGCAAAGAGCGCGTACTGAAGCAGACCAGTCTGCCGATCGCCTCGCTGTTGCAGTCTTCGGTCAGTGATAACCGCATCGGCCCTACCTCCATGGCGGGCGCCATCGAGCGCTTGAACCAGTCGATCGCCAAGCTCGGCATCGAAAGCCTGGATAACTCGGCATGGTTCTTCGTCGAGAACTCCGAAGGCGTTTCGGCTGCCAAGGAAATCATGAGTACTGCCAAGACTCACCAGTTCCGCATGGTGCTGTGGGGTGATGTGGCTGACTACGGTGGTGCCGCTGCCGGTCAGTTGGTGGGTATTCCAACATTCGGCAACGGTGCGGTAGCACGGAATGTCGAGACCTGGAAGCGCATGGCGAAGGCCGGCACTTCTTTCGCCTTTGGGTCGCGCGGCGGCTCCGGCGAGTGGAGCTCCCTGCGCATCTCGGCAATGACCTTGTCGCGCTTCATCGGCAACCCCGGCGCTGCTTGGGCCGCGGTCTCCTCGAACCCAGCCAAGATGCTTGGCATGGATGACCAGATCGGCAGCCTCAAGGCCGGTCAACGCGCCGACTTGGTGCT
This sequence comes from Planctomycetota bacterium, assembly GCA_024229395.1. Lineage (GTDB taxonomy): Bacteria > Planctomycetota > UBA1135 > UBA1135 > UBA1135. The sequence continues at coordinate 111,761 of JAAESM010000042.1, forward strand.
GTGGTCTGCCCACCCTTTGGATGCCTCCGCGGCCGTGCAATCGGTCCTGATCGGCGGCAACACTGTTTACCGCGCTCCAGCGCCGGAGGACAAGCAATGATCCTTGTTTCAGCCCTAACTCTGCTTTGCGCAGCTGCTCCAGCGGCGCAAGAACCCATGACCCTTGCAGTCGATCGCCTGTACGTCGGCGATGGCGAAGTCATGGAAAACGCTGTGGTCATTCTGGCCGACGGCAAAATCGTCTCGGTCGCTCCTGGAATCGCCTCTGATGATGCAACGCACGTCGCCGGCGCCACGCTGACTCCAGGTCTGGTCGACGGCTTCTCCTTTATGGGAGTAGGCGGCGCCACCTTGGAAGAGTCGCGTGAGGTCACTGCTTCCTTGCAGCTTGCCCACCTTGCCGATCTGGATAGTCCATCTTTCCAGAACGCTCTCGATATGGGGGTGACTAGCGCTTACCTGTCGCCCGATAGCTTGAACGTGATCGGTGGTATTGGTGCTTTCGTCAAGACCAGTGGTGGTACTCCGGCCAACTTGTTCGCCGACAACGCCGCCCGCGTGCTGAACCCACGCGCTGGTTTGAAGGTCACCCTGGGTGGTGATCCTTCGCGCGGCAACTACACCCCAGGTGGTCAGTTCACGACTAGCTTCAATGCACGTCGTCCGAACACGCGCATGGGAACGGTTTGGATCGTACGTCGCGATTTCTATCGCGCTCATGATTACATGAAGGCTCTTGAGCAAGGCCTACCTGTTTACGACGCCGACTTGGAGGTCCTCGCATCCGCCTTGCGCGGCGAGATCCCGATCCGCGTGCAAGCACGTCGTTCTCACGATGTCGAAACCGCCCTGCGCCTGCAGAAGGAGTTGGGGTGGCCCAACATGATCCTGGAAGAAGCCACTGAAAGTCACGCGTTGGCTAAGCAGTTGGTCGAAGCCAAGGTCCCTGTGGTTTGTGGTCCAGCTTATGACTCCTTGCGCCGTTCGGTCGCAACCGGGCCAACCTCTGCTGAGTTGCACGCCTTGGCGTCGCCAGCACAGGTTTGCTGTGAAGAGTTGCACGACCACGATGGTGGCGACAACCACTTCACCGAGGAGACTGGCGCTTTCCAGCTCAACCAGTTCAGCCTTGACATGTTGTTCGTACTCGCACCGCGTTACTCCAGCGCTTACGGCTTTGCTGCCGGTCGCCGCACCGAAGGTCGCGGCTCGACGCCAGCGATGCCAGCTTTGTTGCAGGCGGGTGGGGTCAACCTCAGCCTAGGTGGCGCCGAATCTCACGATCAAGCGCTCACCGAATCCAGTCTCATCCATCAAGCCCGCTCCGCAGTTCGCTGGGGCATGGCACCGGCGGATGCAATCGCGTCGATCACTTCGCGCCCCGCAGAGTTGTGCGGCATGGGTGACCAACTCGGTCAAATCGCAGTTGGCTATGACGCCGACTTAGTTCTCTGGTCCGGCGATCCCCTCGCCGCTGACTCCAAACCTCTTCTCGTGATCCTCGACGGCGCAATCGTTGTCGATAACCGCCCTCAGGAATAGTCCCGAGCATGCGTACTCCAGCACTTCTTCTTACTACTCTTCTGCTTTCAGCTCCTGCCTTCGCGCAGGGTGGCAACGTCGCTGTCCGTGCGGGCAAGCTCATGAAAGCCGATGGCTCCATCCTCGAAAACGGCACCATGGTCATTGAGAATGGCCGCATCTCTGCACTCGGTGGCGCAGACCTCGAAATCCCCTTCGACGTCCTGCTCAACGAGTACCCAGATGCCGTGGTCTTCCCAGGCTTCTACGAAGCACATGCCAGTCGCGGCATGGACCGTGCCAACGAAAACGTACCGATCGCACCCTTCCTGAATGTGAAGGATTCGATCGACCCGGTTTCGTTCTTCTTCGAGGACTCGCTGCGCGCCGGCACTGTTGCGATCGGCGTAATGCCTGGCAACAACACTGTGATTGGTGGTCGTGGTCGCATCGTCGCACCTGCAGGCATGACCATTGAGCAGATGACGCTCGATGAAGGCATGGGCATGAAAGTCGCTATTGGTCCCAAGCGCGGTTGGAGTCGTAGCGCTCAGCTTGCTGAGTTGCGCGAGACCTTCGCCAAGTTGGATCGCGATCTTCGCTTCCTCGGTGGCATGCTGATCGAAAGTGATGCAGCCGCAGCCGACCGCAAGAAGGCCGGCGCCGAAGACGAAGACGACAGCGATGATGGTTACAACTGGGATAGCGCCGGTGGCTTCGTCCAATACGGCGACGACTTCCCAGGCAAGGAGCTGATCTCCGAAGAAGACTTGGATGATGCCCAGCGTGGCATGGTTCGTGTCCTCAACGGCGAAGAGCGTCTTTGGATCTGGGCACCAACTGCTTCCGATGTGATGCACGCCAACAAGTGGTTGACCGACTACAACTTGCTCGGCAACTCGGTCTTGGTGATCACTGCCAACGCATGGAAGGCTGCTGACCTGCTCGCTGAGATGGGCCGCCCAGTCGTCATCGATGGCGACTTGTGGCACGTCGAGCGCGACCCAGTCAGCTGGAAAGAGATCAAGACCTTCGCGCCGACCAAGCTTCACGAAGCTGGCGTGACCTTCGCGATTTCCAGCGTCTCAAACCGCATGGGCCCTGACCGCTTGGCTTACCAAGCATCTATGTGTGTCAGAGAAGGTTTGCCACGCAACGTCGCCCTCGCCGCCGTCACTTCGGTACCTGCTTCGTTGTGGGGATTGGACAGTGACCTTGGTGAGTTCAAGGCCGACGCCGATGGAACCTTCGTGGTCTTCGACAAGGACCCACTGGCCACCGACGCACATGTTCTGGAAGTCTGGATCCGTGGCGTCAAGAGCTACGACCGCAGCGAGGACATTCGTCTGCAGCGCCTCGAGGAGGGTCGCTTAAAGTGAAACCTGCTCGCTTGTTGATCGCCGGTATCGGGGGCGTTGCACTTCTTGCAGCAGCCACCTTGTACGGCGATGCAGATCCGCGGCCAGAGGGCCCAGCACCACTCGTCCTGACGGGCGAAGGTGCAGCAACGGCCTATCATGCAGCGGAGATTCACACTGCTTCCAAACAGGGCGTGGTAAAGGATGGCTATCTAGTCATCCAAGATGGCAAAGTCGCTGCCGTGCTGGACAGCGCCGAGTCATTGCCAGCCATGTTGCCGATCGTCGAGTTGGGGAGTGCCCACCTCGCGCCAGGCCTGGTAGCCGCCGACAGTACCGTCGCTGGTACTTACGGCGAGGGCGACCGATCGATGGCCGCCCACATGTTGGCCGTGGATTCTTTCGATCCATGGGCAAACACCGCCAAGTTGTTGGAGCGTGGAATCACCACCTACTACTTGTCACCAGACCGTTCGCGTCTGATCGGTGGTCGCGGCGCAGTCGTTAAGGCTGGCGGCGAGAAACGCATGTTGTTGGAGCAGGGTGACCTTCGTGTCAACCTGACTCCGTCGGCGTGGAACCCACCGGATTACTTCCGACCACCTATGCCACCAACCGCGGAAAACCCGCTGTTGCCGGCAATCGACCAAGCTCCAAACTCGCGCCCTGGCGCAATGCGTGCTCTGCGTAGTACGTGGGCAGCTTTGGAAGAAGAGGGCATCGAAGCCGACCTGCACCTGCAAGGTCTGCAGGCCTATCGTGCCTCGGATGCTCCGTTGCGCATTGTCGTGGACACTGCCGATGAAGCCGCTTCTGCTTTGCAGTTGGCAGCTACTTGGGGGCGCCGCGTCGTGCTCGATGGCTTGAGTCAAGCCGACCGCTCTGAGCTAAAGGAAGTACTCGCTGATTCACGTGCCATCGTGTTGATGGAAGTACCGCTGTTCAGCTCCATGCCGGAGTTGAACCGTGATTGGCAAGCACCAGCTTCGGATCAAATGGCTGGCCTCACCGACGACGCCATGGTCGCTCTGCGTCCAGGTCGTTACGGTCGCTGGACTTGGTTGATGGAAGCTGCAAGCAAAGCCGTCGGCACGGGTCTCAGTGAAAGAGCTGCCTTGCGCGGCATCACTGCTGTACCTGCACGTTTACTCGGTGTTGGTCGTCGTGTCGGTAGCTTGAAGCCTGGCCTTGACGCTGACTTCTTGGTACTCGATTCCGCACCGTTGGATCCAGCTTGCTCAGTGAGCACGGTTTACATCGAAGGTGCACAAGTCTGGTCGCGCAGTGCGGTCAGTAACCTCGAGACCAATGCTGTGGTCGTGCGCGCTGGAACCTTGTGGACCGGCGAAGGCGCACCTCTGGAAGGTGGAGTCGAAGTGCTCATGCAAGATGGTCGCATCATTGCTGCAGGTCGCTCGGTGCCATACCCAGCTGGCGTTCGCGTTGTTGATGCCGGTGCTGATGCACACATCACTCCTGGTTTCATCGATAGCCGTGGTTTCCTCGGATCGGGTGGTGCACGTCGCATCAACGACCGTGTCGATCTCGGCGCTATCTCGGATGGCTCTTACTTCTCGGAGATGTGGCGTCCAGTCGCACAAGCCGGCATCACTTCGATGGTGCTCGGTCAGAACTCCTTTGCATCTGCAGGCAGTCGCGCCTCAATCGTGAAGACTGCAGTGGCGGAAGGTACTTCAGGCTCACTCGCAGATCACAACGTGGTGTTCTTCGATATCCGCAGCAGTGATCATCTCGCTGCAAAGGGTGGTCTCGCGCGTCAGTTGAAGACTGGCAAAGGCTACGCCGACAAGTGGACGAAGTACCGCGAGGAACGCGCCAAGTGGGAAGGCGAACAAGCCGCCAAGGGATCGGATGAACGCGCTTCCCGTGAACGTGACTTGCGTATCCGTCTTGCTCAAGGATCCGCCCCAGCCGTTGAGGAAGAGGTGGTCGAAGAGGAAGAGGAAGAGGTCGTAGAAGAAGAGGAAGTCGAAGCCACGCCGGTTGATCCGATCAACGGCTTGTGGGAAGGCACCATCGAACACGAAATGCTTCCTGAGCCGGTTGCCATCAACGTGCGTCTGCACCACGAAGGCAAGCGCGTCACCGCGATCCTCAGTTCCCCAGATGATCCAAGTGGCGAGACCTTCGAGACCGAAGGCACCTGGGAGAACGATACCATCCACATCGAGATTCCGACCGAGGTCGGCAACGTGATGATCGATGGCATCCTCGATGCACCAGACAGCATGTCGGTGAAAATCGAGTTGGCTGGCATGGGTTCGGTCGAGTTCACCATGGCTCGTACCGAGATCGAAGAAGCCGGTGCAGCTCCAGTTGCGCGTAAGAAGGTCAAGGTCGATGCAGGTCCACAACCACCAACCACAAGTTGGCAGTTGGAAGGCATGCGCGCCTTGTACGAAGGTCGTGCAGTGGCGGTCGTTGCGGCTTCGCGTCGCGATGAGATCACCGAAGCAATCCACATGTTCGCCGAAGCTGGAATCCCAATGCACTTGATGTACGCCGACGAAGCACTCGACGTCGCATCGGTGTTGCGCGAAAACGGCACCGGTGTGTTGGTCTCGCCAACGGTCACCCAACGTGAAGACAACCGCGATTACGTGCCAGCTGCCGAACTCGGCGCTGCCGGAATCCCGGTCGCTTTCCAATCCAACGCCGTGATCGGTGCTCGCTTCCTGCCGAGCGTCTTGACCATGGCAACTCGTTACGGTCTCGGTAGTGAGCAGGCTCTTGCGGGTCTGACTTCCGACGCTGCTGACATGCTCGGCATTGCGGATCGCGTCGGACGCGTGCAAGCAGGCCTTGACGGTGACTTGGTGGTCTTCAACGGCCATCCATTCGACCTGCGCACCAGCGTCTCCACCGTATTCGTGAACGGCCGGGAGGTCCCACAAGAATGATTCTTACCACTCTGCTTGCCTTCGCTGCCTTGCCACAGGAGCCCGTTTCGGAGCTCACGGTCTTCACTGCAGCCAAGGTCTACACCGCCGATGACGCCGGCATGATCAACAACGGCCTAGTCGCCGTTCAAGATGGCGACATCGTTTGGGTCGGTCGCGAGGCCGACGCCAAGATTGGTGAAGGCGTCAAGGTTGTCGATCTCGGTAATGCTTGGTTGGTTCCAGGCTTGATTGAGCCGCACAACCACGTCGCCGGTTCGCTGCGTGACTTGAACGACACGGTCTTCCTGACCAATCCGGAACTCCACACCGAAGAAGTGTTGGAGCCTGAGAACCCATACCTGAAAGATGCAGTCGCTGGTGGTGTCACCAGTGCGTTGTTCATTCCTGGTTCCGGTTCGAACATGGGTGGTTTCGGAATGCTGGTCAAGACTGCCGGTGAAACCGTAGAGGACATGGTGATGCGTTCGCCAGGTTCCTTGAAGGTGGCGCAAGCAGGTAACCCGGAGCGTTACTCCTTCGGCGTTGGCCGTGCCTTGATGAACTGGAACACACGCGACACCTTCCAGAAGGGGCTGCAGTGGGCTCGTGATTATCAAGATGGCAAGGTCGAATGGGATCCCAAGTGGGGTGACTTTGTCGGCCTCCAAAACGGCACCGTTCCCGTCAGTGTGCACACACAAATGTTCCAGGTCGCTTTGATGACGGTCACCATGCAGGTCGAGGAACTCGGCTTGCGTTCCTTCATCGACCACGGAACTTTCGATGCCTTCAAGAACGCCGAATACGTCGCCAAGATCGGCGTGCCGGTGATGAATGGCCCGCGTCAGTTCTGGTTCGACCGCAGCACCTCGCAGATTATGGGTTGTGCAGCGGGTTGGATGGAAGCCGACGGCATCACGCTTGGTTACAACACCGATGCTCCAGTGATTCCACAGGAAGAACTGCCTTTCCAAGCCGCCATGGGTGTGCGTTTGGGTGCAGGCAATGGTCTTGATGCGCTGCATGGCATGACTGCCAACGCAGCCAAGGCGCTGTTGATCGAGGACCAGACCGGTCGATTGATTCCTGGCTTGGATGCCGACTTGGTGGCGTGGACTGGTGATCCGGTCGATCCACGTTCGTCGGTATTGAAGGTCTGGATCGACGGCAACAAGGTCTACGACATCGAAGAGGACGCACGCCGCTACTAATGCTCACTGCTTTCCTCGTCACTGCACTGCTGCAGACTTCCACACCAGCCGAGCCCGGCATGGTGTTGGATGTGGCGGTCGCGTTGACGATGGAGGAGCGTGAGGTAGTACGCAATGCGCGGATCTTGATTGATGGCAATGGCATGATCGAAGAAGTGGGGCGCCAAAGTGAATTGCAGATCCCCAAAGGGTGGCAGCTCTATTCCTACCCAACTTCTTACGCATGGCCTGGCGGCATCGATCTGCATTCCCACACCCACACCGGTGGTTGGGGAGACATCAACGACATGGTGCATCCGGATAACCCGGAGTTGCGCACCTTGGATACGATCGTTGCCGATAACCATCTGCATCGCATCGGTCGTGCCGGTGGCGTGACTTTGGTCAACGCCATTCCCGGTTCGGGAACCAACATCTCTGGTGCCGGCACCTACATCAAGTTGCGCTCGCGCGACACCACCGATGAAGTGGTCTTCAAGTACCCCGGTTCGGTCAAGGTCGCTCAAGGTTACAACCCGGAACGCAGTGGCGACTTGGGTGGTACGCGCATGGGCATGTGGTGGATGTTGCGTTGGTATCTGGATCGCGCCAAGGAAGTGGCCGAAGCCGACACGCTGGATGAGAACCCCAGCATCGCCAGCATCGCCGGCATCTTCCAACACAAGCATCCTTTCCTCGTGCACACCGCTGGTGCGCGCGATACCTTCGGCACCGTCCGCATGTTTCAGGTAGAAGCAGGGGTGCCCGTCATCGTCAGTCACGGTAGCTTCAACGGTTACATGGCAGGCGCCGAGATCGCAGCGCTCAAAACGCCGCTCAACATCGGTCCGCGTAACTTCGATTACAGCTTCAACAACGAGCAGCGCTTCCGCGGCTTGGTCGAGGCTTACGAAAGCGCAGGCAACACTGATATTTCAGTGCAGACCGATGCTGGTGTGATTCCACAGGAAGAGTTCGTCTACCAGGCGACCTTGGCCGAACGTCTCGGCTGCTCCACGTGGCTCGCACTTGAATCACTGAATGTGAATCCCGCACGGCAAGGCTTGATCGATGATCAGGTCGGCCGTCTCATCCCCGGATTGCAGGCCGACATCGTGGTCAGCACCGGACAACCGCTAGACCCGCGGTCCGCCGTGGAACTCGTGATCGTAGAAGGTGAAGTCACCTACGACATTCATGAGGGCCAAATCTACTAACCGTCATCCCCAAATTTGATGATGCTCGCCTCAATGCTTCTTCTCATGCCGACGGCACTGCCCGTCGCGCAAGAACCTACGCGTGATCCGGTCGGACGCGCAACCGTCTATCGCTTCGACACCATCGAGACTCTCGATGGCGAGGCGCTCAAGAACGTCACCATGCTGGTCCGCGATGGAATCATCGAACGGATGGGCCAAGCCGTGGTGGTGCCGGATAACGCCGAAGTCCATGACTATCGCGGTACCGGCAAGGTCGCCATGCCACCGTTCGCGCTGACGCATGCAGATTTCCTGCACAGCGATCGTCGCGGCGGCGGGCGTAATGCTCGTTTCCTCGCAGCTGATTCCCTGTGGCTGGCCGAGGACTGGGCCAATGACCTGCTTGAAGAAGGCATCCTGATGGTCGGTATCGACCCTCCCGGAAATGGCATGCCTGGGCGCACTTCGGTGTTGCTCGCCGACGATCAAGTCGGAGTGCCGAATCCGTTGGTTGCCGATCTTCATCTGAAGGTCGACGTGAAGGGTTCTTCTTCGTCGAAGCGCTTGGTGCGTGATGGCCTGAAGGCTGCCGATAAGGCGATCAAGAACGAGGAGAAGGCCAAGGCTGACTGGGAAAAGGCGCGTGCCGATTGGGAGGCTGCGCAGAAGAAGAAAGCCGAAGAGGCCGAGGCCGCCAAGAAGAAAGGCGAGAAGCCTGCAGCTGCCCAAGATGGCAACGGCAAAGGCAAAGATGACAAGGAGCCACCGAAGGAGTTCACTGCTCCGAAGATGGATCCGAACATCGAACCTCTGGTGGACTGGGTGCGCAAGGAACGCGTCGCGCAGATCTGGCTCGGTTCGGCTGCGGATTGGTTGCACTGGCAAGACCTGTTGGGCGAGCGCGAGTTGCCTTATCAGATCGTCTTGCGTCACGGCAACAGTCAGAACTTCCACGAGGTGGTCGACCAGATCGCCGCGACTGGATTGCGCGTCGACGTTGCAGCAGGTATTTCCTACTTGCCTTACACACGCACACGCGTGAACCTGCCTGCCGAACTGAAGGCCGCAGGCGTCGAGAAGATGATCTTGTCACCACGTTCGACGAACCTGACTGGCATCCAAAGCTTTCGTTTGTCGGTCGCACAAGTCGTCGCCGCAGGGCTTGACCGTGACATCGCACTACGTGGCATGACCTTGGAGCCTGCCGCATCGATGGGCCAGGAAGAGCTCATCGCGCCGTTGGCCGTTGGTGCACCAGCGACCTTCGTGATTTGGAGTGGTGATCCACTCGACCCCATGACGGAAGCCATGCAAGTGTTGTCCGAAGGGGAAGTCCTCTACGATCGTGTCAAAGCCGAGAAGGAGGAACAACGATGAAAAACCTAACTCGTTTCTTGTTGATGGCAGCTGCTGTTTGGGCGCTGCAAGTTCCACTGGCCGCAGCGAGCTTCGCTCCACAGGATCCACCGCCCGAGCCGGAGCCTGTTCCGGAGGTCGAGGAGCCGGAAGAAGAGATCATCGAAGAGGTGATCGAGGAGCCGGTCGTTGTCGATCAAGAGCCCGGCGATGAGGAAGTCGCAGAAGAAGAGGTTGTCGAGGAGGTCGTCGAAGAAGAGGTTGAAGAAGAAGACCCCAACGCCGTCGATCCGAACAGCCCTTACTTGGCGATCTACGGTGGTGACATTCACACCGTGACCGATGGCGTGATTCGTCGCGGCATCGTGTTGTGCAAGAACGATCGCATCCTGAAGGTCGGCAAGAAGATTCGCATTCCAAAAGGCGCTCGTCGTATCGACGCCCACGGCATGCAGGTCTATCCCGGTCTGGTCGGTGTCGATACTTCGGGTATCGTCAAGGGCCGCGGTACCTCCTTGCGTGATGACTTTGATCCTTATGCGTTGAACCTGGATCTGGGTTTGGCTGGTGGCTTGACCATCGTGCAGACCGGCAACGCCATGGCGAAGCTGGCGCGCGGCACCCTGGATGGGGTGCTGGTCGGACAGACCGGTTGGGTCAACTTGGGTTACTCGAGCACCTCACCTGGTGGGCGTCGTCAGCTGCGTGAAAGCATGCGCAAAGTGCGTGACTACATGCGCGAGGTTCGCAGCTGGGAAACCGATAAGGCAATGGGCGAAGACGTCGGCGAGGAGCCATCCTCGAAGGGCATCAACGGTGGTCACTTGGCCCTGCTGCAAGGCAAGGCGATGGCCCGTTTCAACGCCAACTCCTTGAAGGATTTGCTGTCGGTCTGTGACTTCCTTGAGGAGTACCCAATGCAGTCGGTCATCTTCGGCGGTCAAGAGGCTTGGGCATGTGCCGGTCGTTTGGGCCGTGTCGGTGCTCAGATGGTGATCACTCCACGTGCCAAGGCTTGGGCTGACCAGACCTTGAATGCGCCAAGTGGTTGGTCGATCGAGAACGCCAAGATCCTTTGGGAGCATGGCGTGCCATTCTCGATTCTGCCGCAAGAGCGTTGGATCACCACTGGTGGTCTGGCTGGTCGCGACATGTTGACCTTGCCTATGGAAGCGGCCTTCGCGATTCGCGGTGGTCTGCCTCAAGATGCTGCCTTGCGCGCACTGACTTTGGATGCAGCCAAGATCCTCGGTGTTGAGGATCTTGTCGGTTCGGTCGAACCTGGCAAGGATGCTGACTTGATCATCTGCGATGGCGACTTGTTCCACTACCGCACCTTCGTGCAGTGGTCAGTGGTCAACGGCAAGATGGTCTATGACAAGGAAGCTGCGCCTTACTTCGCGCATATTCGTCCACGTCAAGTCGCTTCTTTCGAGGAAGTGATGGAAGAGATTGAGCGCGCCATCACCGAGACCGATGAAGAGGTAGGGCTGACGGATGTCGCCGAAGCACCTGCCATCGACGCACCAGAAGAAGTGGCCGATAGCGAGTAAGCTCTACAGTTTTGCAGAACATCAATCTGTCGCTTGGCAGAACTGGAAGGGAGGTGCATAATCGCATCTCCCTTTCCCTTTTACATCGACTTGGCAAACACTGTTCTCGACGTCGGCAAACGTGCCCCCGCTTTCACGTTGCCCAACGCTCATGGTGAGCGCACCCGCTTGACTGACCTTCGTGGTCGTTGGGTGGTGGTGTATTTCTATGCCAAGAATCAGTCCAACGGTTGCGCCACCCAGGCGCGCGATTTCCGCGATTCCTTCGCCGAGTTCAAGAAGCTAGGCGCGGTAATCTTTGGAGTTGGTGCGGAGTGCCGCGACAGCCATGCTGCCTTCATCAAGAAAGAGAAACTGCCTTTCGACCTGTTGGTCGACCGCGATTCCAAGCTCGCCATCCGTTATGGCGCGCACCGCGAGAAAGGCCGCAGTGGTTTTCGCTACCATGGCATCGTGCGATCCACATTCCTCATCGACCCATCCGGGCGCATTGTCCACATCTGGGATAACTTGCGCGTTAAGGGCCATGTCGATCGGGTCCTGAAACGTTTCGCTGAGGAGCTACAAAGCTAAGTATGCAAGGCGATCTTGGCCCTCTGTTGCATCGGATTTCTGGCGCCATCACTGGCGGCCGTATCCACAATCTGACAACCGAGGGTGCCCACAATCTCTTCGAGATGATGTTGGCCGGCCAAGGCACGGATGCCCAAGTCGCAATGTGCTTGGCGGCGATGCGGGTCAAAGGCGCCACTGCCGATGAACTGGTCGGCGCAGCCAGCGCGGCACGGTCGCGCATCCAGTTTCCGGTGTTGCCGGATCGTTGTGTGGTGGTCGCCACCAGCCGCAAAGGAAAACGTCGTAGTCCGCCAATGTTGTTGGCTGCCGCGGCTGCTGCATCTGCTGCCGGTGTACCGGTGTTGTTGCAGACCGGTCCAAGCTTGATCGCTGGGGGAGTCACCGCCGGTGATTTGTGGCAGAGGATGGTCGGTCCGTTGATCGGCGACACTGCCCACACTCAAGAGATGCTTGATGAATTCGGCATGGCTTGTTGGCGCCCAACTCTCGCCGATCCAGGTTGGCAACGTCTGCAACGCATCGAAGATGAGACAGGCATTCGTGGAATCCCCGATGTAGTCACCAAGTTGTTGCTGCCCGGCGAATGTCGCGTCGTCACTGCCGCTGTACCTGGTCCGGTGCTCGGTCTCGCTGGCGACGCCTTCCACAGCCTTGGGCATCGCCAAGCCTTGATCGTGCAAGGCGTGGAGAGCTCGGTCGATCCATCGGTGGTCGAGACCACACGCGGCATGCGTTTGGTCAATGGCATCAAGGCACCGTTGCGGGTGCGGCCGGCGGATTTTGCCATGTTCGAGAGCTGCGAACCGCAGCAGCAACATGAGGAACCAATCGAGGCTGCCGCCGTGGCCACCCAAGCGGCCTTGCTTGGCAGCACCGGTGGTGAGACTTGCGCCGCCTGCTTGACTGCGGCCTTGTTGATCAGCGTGGTCGAGACCGACTTGGATCTGGCCACTTGCTTGAGCATGGCGATTGAGGCCGTAGAGTCCGGCGCCGCCGACACCAAGTTGCGCGCCCTGAAATCCAGCTGAACGCTAGACTAAGCGGCCGTTTTTCGTGTTCCCGCCGGGGAACCTTTGTCCCAGCCCGGGCTTCTAGCCGCTGGCACACGATTTGCCTCTGTATTGCCCATGAACCGCAAGCCATCCCTACTTGCCATCCTGCTGCTGTGCGCCTGCAGTCCCAGCGATCCCGCCACCACTGAGACCACCGGTGGCGCTGCTGAGAACCATGCTCCAATCCCTCTGGAGAGCGATAACTTGGCGCACCTACTGGACTTAGGTTCAGACCTCTACTCCGGAAGCATGCCTCCAACGGCCGCGTCCTTCGAGGAAATCGCCGCCATGGGAGTGAAGATGGTGGTCAACGTGGATAGTGCCAGCCCTGCTGTGGAATTGGCAGAGGCCGCTGGAATGACCTATGTGCACATCCCGATCGGCTACGACGGCGTGCCGGAAGAGGCTGCCCTCGCCCTTGAACGGGTTATCCGCGATGCTGAGGGCCCGATTTACTTCCATTGCCACCATGGCAAGCACCGTGGACCCGCCGCCGCCGCCATCGCCCTGCGAGCAGCCTCTGGTTGCAGCGCAGAAGCCGCTGCAGAGGTGCTGAGCGCTGCAGGAACCAGTGAGGACTACAAAGGCCTATGGCGCGACGTCGCCGCCTGGCAGCCCGCTGCAGAAGGCGTGGTGCTGCCCGAACTCGTTTCGGTAGCAAAGGTTGCGGACTTCCCGGCCGGCATGGCCAAGCTCGACCGCGTATGGGATCGCGTCAAGCTGATCCGCAAAAATAAGTGGCAGATCCCTGCCGATCACCCGGATCTGGCGCTGGGGCAGGAAACCCTGATTCTCACCCAGTTGCTGCGTGAGAGTTCCAGCCTGCTTTCGGCTGAGCACCAAGAGGATCGCGAGTTCCAGCGTCAGATGGAGGAGTCCACCGAGCTGGCCCACGAGCTCCATCAGGCCGCCCGTCAGGCTGAGTTGGATCTAGAGCTGCTCGATGAGCGCTACCTGGACCTGGCAGCATCATGCAAAAACTGCCACCGAGACTATCGAAACGATTAGTCCCAGCGGCAGTCTAGTGTTGTTGTTGCCTTAGTACTCGAGGTAAGTGATGCCGCGGGTATCGGCACCGGGCAGGTCCGCATAGACCTTGCCAGTGGAAGGCACATAAACCCATCCCGCGCTGCCATTCAAGACTGGAGCGTTGTATTCCACGGGCATGGAACGGATGGTCTGTAGGCCGTTGACCGGGTTGCGGGGCACCACATCCAGGTAAGGGCCGAAGAAACGATCTTCGGTGCGCTCAGGAGCGTCGGTGCTACCGTTGCTACGGCTGGTTCCGACCAGCTGATGGGTGATGTCACCATGGACAACGCCAGGCATCAGCGGCATGTCATCCAGCTCATGGTCCATCGAGAAGCGGAAGATGGCCGTGCGCAAGACCGACAGGCTGTCGTGGAGCTCCACGTTCTTCTCACCGACCTTCTCAGCGGAAGGCAGGGCGGTCAGCACGGCTACTGCACCTACGCAGACGACGGCAACCAGGGTTTCGATCAAGGGGTGTCGGTTCTTCATGTTTTTTGACTCCAAAGCTGTATCGGCGTTTTGCGATTTCCAACTTGACACTGAAAGTATGGGGAAGGACATAAACCCTCGCGGAGATTTCTAAACTTCCCGGCCTCAATATTTCGGCATTTCTTCTAGACTCCTCAAGTTTCTTGCCGAAGGAAAGCTGTGTGGAAGGAGGAAATCCCCAAGCTGCGCGGTTTCAGCCGCTTGTTCTTCTGCGGGGGCGACCTTACCTTCCATGCCAAGCACGCTGCGGCCCCCACGCTTGGGGAGCCGAAAGCGTCGAAATGTCTCCGGGTAAGCCGGAAAGGGCAAAAGCCAAACAATGCAACTCATCATCGCTGAGAAACCCAGCGTCGCCGCTGATCTGGCGCGCGCCTTGCCAGGTACCTTCAAGCAGCTCGACGGCTACTGGGAAGGACCTGACCACCTTATTTCCTGGGCCATTGGTCACCTTCTGGAGCTCTCGGAGCCCGAAGACTACGATCCAGAGCTGAAGAACTGGTCGCTGGCCAATCTGCCAGTGCTGCCGAGCCCCTTCAAACGGCGGGCGCGGCGTGGCCAGACTACCCAGTTGCGGCTGCTGAAGAAGCTAGCCAACCGCCCAGAGGTAGAGAGCATCGTCAATGCATGTGATGCCGCGCGAGAGGGTGAGTTGATCTTCCGCGAGATCGAGGCCTTCGCCGATTGCGGCAAACCGGTCGAGCGCTTGTGGTTGCAGTCGATGACCCAAGCCGCCATTCGCGAAGCCTTCGACCAATTGCGTCCGGGCACGGATTTCGCCGGCCTCAGTGCCGCGGCCTATTGCCGCGCCGAGGCTGACTGGCTGATCGGCATCAATGCCACCCGCGGCATTACCCGGCGCCTTAAGGGTAGGCGCGAAAAAGGAGTTTGGTCTGCCGGTCGCGTGCAGACGCCAACCCTAGCCTTGTTGGTTCACCGCGAGATGAAGGCTTTGGCCCACGTGCCTAAACCATTCTGGCGCCTGAAGGGAGACTTCGTAGCGAACGGCCATGACTATGAAGGTCAGTATCGCAGTGCCCGCTCCGGCAAAGACGTCGAAAAGGTCTGGGATGAGAAACTCGCCAAGGAGATTGCCGCCGCCTGCAAGAAAAAGGCAACGTCGGTGGTCGAAAAAGTCACCGAGTCCAAACGCGCCGTGCCGCCTTTGCATTCGCTGACTTCTTTGCAGAAGGAGTGCAACAGCCGCTATGGCTTATCGGCGCGCCGCACCCTGCAGGCCGCACAACGTCTTTACGAGGGTCATAAGGTCCTCACTTATCCAAGAACCGATTCCTCCTGTTTGCCGAATGATTATCGCGGTCACGTCGATGAAGTGCTTGGCACGATCGCAGGCGGCGGCCTGGCCGATTCCTTCACCGAAGGCGAGCGCCACGAAGCCATGGATAAGGCAGCGCAGTTGCTGCAGAAGCAAGGGCTGAACAACACCAAGCGCAACTTCAACGACGCCGGTGTCAGTGATCACTTTGCCATCATCCCAACCGGCAAGGTGCCTGATACGCCACTCGGCGGCGACGATGCCAAGGTTTTCGAGTTGGTGGTGCGCCGTTTCCTTGGTTCCTTCCTCACGCCAAGTCGTTGGCAACGCGTCGTGCGTACCACTTCGGTTGCCGCGGGTGACAAGGATCACAACTTCTACACCGAATCCAGTCGTATGACTGAGCCTGGATTCCAGTTGGTCGATCGCCGCCCGCCCAAGTCCGAGCAGTTGGATGAACTTGGTGTTGAGCCAGGTCAAAAGACCGACGGCAAGTCCGGTGAGGTTACGGTGGATGAAGATGCCACACGCCCGCCTAAGCGTTACACCGAGGCAGGTCTGCTGAAAGCCATGGAAACGGCTTCCGACGTGGACTTGGATGCCTTCGATGAAGTCGAAGACGACGAGGCCCTACGCTTGATGAAGGATAAGGGACTCGGCACGCCGGCAACGCGCGCGGAGATTATTGAAGCCTTGATCGCCAAAGGTTATGTGCTGCGTAGTGGCAAGACTTTGCGGGCGTCGGCCAAGGGCATCACCTTGATCGACTTCCTGGAGCGCTTGCACGCCGATGGATTAGCGCAAGCCGAGTTGACTGCCGAGATGGAATTCCATCTCTATCAAGTGGAGAACTTGCAGCGTTCGCGCGAGGACTACATGGCTGAGATCGAGACTTCGGTCAAGGAGTTGGTCGAGAAGCTACGCAACTTCAACTACGAGGATCTCTACACCGAAGAGGAGTCGGTCGGTTCCTGCCCGAAGGATGGGCATGACATGCGCGAAGGCCTGAAGGGTTATCGCTGCGTGCGCCGCGCCAAGGGTAAGCAGTACAAGCTAACCATGAAGAGCCTTGGTAAGGAAGCCAAGGTGCCACTGAAGGACTTAGCCGTGGTGTTCCAGAAAGCACTCGAAGCGCGTTCCGAAGTTCAGGATGTACTTCCTGATGTGAAGCGAACCAATGCTTACTTGGTGTTTGCAATCAACGATGTGCGTTTCGTCGATGAGTACATCGCCGAGTTGCTGCCGGTGCTGACCGCCGCCGCTCCAGCCGATTCCATGAAGGAAGACCTGAAGCTCGAAGCTGTCGAGCCCGATGCCTGTGGCTACACCGTCTGGAAGGAATTCCGCGGTCGTTACATCAACCGCCCGGTCGCTTCGAAACTGCTCAAAGAGAAAGACTCCGGTCCTTTGGATGGCTTCGTTAGCATGCGCGGTGAGACCTACGCTGGTCGCATCAAGGTCGATGACGAACTGAAGCTCGAATTCGAGCCGGTCAAAGACTTCAAGGGCTCCGATGATTCCGGTGCCGTCGCTCCGGAACTGGTTTCCTACGCGGTCGATGAATCTCCATACGTGAAGTGTCCACTTGGCAAGGGCATGATCGTCGAGACTCCAACCCACTTCGAATCTTCCGAAGGTGGCAAGGGCAGTATCAAGATGCCGCGCACTGTGTGTAAACGCGAGATGCGTCGCAGCGACATGTTGTCCTACTTCGACCCGGAAGTCGGTCACACCGATTGGATCGAGGACTTCATCTCACGCAAGGGCCGCAACTTCACTGCGCGCCTGGTGCGCAAGCCGAACGGTCGCCATGGCTTCGAATTCAAACCACGTGAAGGTGGGGCGAAGAAGAAGACCACCAAGAAGAAGGTGACGAAGAAGAAGGCCACCAAGAAAAAAGTGACGAAGAAGAAGGTCGCAAAGAAGAAAGTGACCAAGAAGAAAACCACTTCGTAGACCTTCCAGCAGTAAACTGGCTAAATGACCACCACCCGCATCGCCATGTGGTCGTGCCCACGCACGGTTTCCACGGCATTGCTTCGCAGCTTTTCCGAACGCCCCGACACGGTCGGCGTGGATGAGCCGCTGTACGCTCACTACTTGGCAACTTCAGGGAAGCAGCACCCAATGCTCGAAGATGTGCTTGCCTCGCAATCGCAGGATTGGTCGAAAGTGGTGGAGCGCGTATTGCTGGCGCCGGTCGAGAGGCCGATCCAGTTCGTCAAGCATATGGCGCATCACCTCGAAGGCGGGGTCGACTCGTCCTTCGCCTTGGCACCGAACATGGTCAACTTCTTCCTGATCCGCGATCCGCGCGAGATGCTGCCGTCGTTGTTCCAGGACATTGGCCCGCTGGAACAGTTCGACACTGGCTTCGGTCGTCAGTTGGAGTTGTACCGACGTCTCAAAGAAGAGGGGCGTTGTGCAGCGGTGGTGGATTCGACCGAGTTGCTCACCAACCCTGAAGGCATGTTGCGTTCGATTTGTGATGCCGCCGGCATTGAGTTCGATCCATGCATGTTGCAGTGGGAGCCAGGAAGTCACCCCTGTTATGGCGCATGGGAACCAGCCTGGTATGCAAAGGTGCTGACCTCAACCGGCTTCCGTGCACCTGAATCGAAAACGGAACCCTTCCCAGCCGAACTGGAAGTGTTGCGCGAATGGGCCACCGAGATCTACCAGGAAATGAGGGCTGATCAGCTCCACGCCTCATGATCAGTGCCAGCGAACTCCTGGATATGGCTAAGGCGGTTGCGGAGAACGCGCACTGTCCTTACAGCAAGTTCCCGGTCGGTGCGGCTGCCGTTTGGGACGATGGAACCATTGATCTTGGCGTGAATGTCGAGAACGCTGCCTCACCGCTGGGAGTCTGTGCGGAACGGACTGCGGTGGCCAATGGTGTCAGCCGCGGTGAACGCGTATTGGTCATGATCGCAGTGTGGGCAGATGTGGAACAAGTGGTCACGCCTTGTGGCGGTTGCCGCCAAGTCATGCTTGAGTTTGCACCTGATGATCTTGCCGAACTGCAGGTCATCCTTGGTGGCCGTGATCAGATGCGCCTGACCAACCTGGCGCTGCTATTGCCCGACGCCTTCCGCTCCTATTAGAGGAGCTCCGATCTAATCCTGCAGCAGCGGCAGCAGGACTTCATCGGCCAGCTTGGTGCTGTACCACTTGGCACCGCGCGGCGAGTAGTGGATGTAGTCGCGGAAGTACTGCTCGTCTTCCATCACCCAGTCATCTTGCAGCATGACCAGCGGCACGCCTTCTTCCTTGGCAGCGGCAGTGATCCAGTCGACATAGTCCTGATATGCGCCGGGCGCAAACATAGTCAGCAGGCCCTTGTAGATCGGCTGATAGATCAGCACGAGCTGCACGTTGTTGGCCTTGCAGTTCTCGGCGATCATGTGCAGTTCCTTGCGCCACGCAACGGAAGTGCGATACATGCTGACGCGATCTTGCTCGCGTTGGTGCGAGGTCTTCGACAGCAAGTGCTCATCAGGAACTGGCATGTCGAGTTTATCCAACTCATAGACACCACCGAAAGGACCGGTGGGGTGGGAGCCGGCCAGCTCACCTTGCATCAAGATGCCGGAGCGGATCCACAGTGCTTCCATGCCCCAATCCATGCCACGCAACTTCTCGCGCAGCTTGCGGCCGTTCAATTGCTTGGGATAACGAGCAAGATCTGGAAGGTCGGCGAACCAACGCCAGAACACTTCGGTTGCCGTGTGCGTTCTACGATCGGCATCCCACATCATGGGTGCCGCTTCCATCATCAACAGCTTCGGTTTGTTCTCGCTAAAAATCGTGCCCGACAAACGCGAGAAGATCTCCGGCGTGGAGTTCGGCATGGCCAAGTTCCAGCATTCCACTTCACGTCCGAGCGCCTCACCTAAGCGCGCGCTGATCAGTTCTGGCACCACACTGTTACGCGTGGCGGAAGTACCGAAGAACACCACATCGACATTGTTTTCCGAATCGTGGAAGCCATCCGCCACGTTCAAGTAGGAGTGGTTCGGCACATGTTCCCAGCGCAAGTGCGCCATGTTCGCGATGGCGTTGGCAGCGAACAAGGTCACCAAGGCGCCAATCATGAAGCGCACGAAGAAGACGAATGAGGTCTTTGCCATTAGAACTGGAAGTAGATGAAGGGCGTTGCTTCGACCGACAGTAGGCCGAACATGCCGATGAAGATGAGGAAGACTGCGCCTTGCACTTCAGGCAGCAGGCGGTTCCAAGTGTTGCGAATTGCGCGCCCGTGATATTCACTGAGCGTGGTCATGGCAACGGCCAGAACCAGCAGCAACACGCCGCGCAGTGGTACATCGGGTGTGTTGCCGAGTGGACTTTCCAGGCGGAAGATTGCGCGACCAACCTCGGCGACGTCGGCCAAGGTCTCGGTGCGGAACAGCGGCATGGCCAGGATCCAGATGTGGAAAGTCAGCGCACGCTGGAACCAGATCTTGAACAACGAGTCATCGGGCGAGTTGACTTTACCGCGTTTCTTGCGCCCGATCTGATAGAGGCGTGAACCGCAGATGGTGACGCCGTTGACGATACCCCAGATTACGAAGTTGATACCTGCGCCGTGCCATACACCGGCGAACAGGTTGGTGATCATGATGTTGCGGTAGGTCTTGCGTTCGCCGAGCTTGCTGCCGCCCAATGGAATGTACAAGTAATCGCGCATCCAGGTCAGCAAGGTGATGTGCCAGCGCCGCCAAATCTCGAGGTTGGTGCGCGACATGAAGGGGTTGTCGAAGTTCTTCGGCAGTTCATAGCCGAGCAAGCGCGAACAACCGATGGCGATCTGCGAGTAACCGGCGAAGTCACCGAAGATCTGGAAGGCGAAGGCATAGATGCCGGTCAGCGCGCCGAACACTCCGTACTGCTCGGGGTTGGTGTAGAAGGGCGTGGCCAGTTGCGCGCCGAGGATGTCGGCGATCAACACCTTCTTCATCAAGCCGGAAAGAATGTCATAGGTACCGGCTGACAAGTCCGCCTTCGAAGGCAGTGGGTTCTTGGCAAGCTGCGGCAGCAAATCGCGCGCGCGCACGATCGGACCAGCGACCAGCTGCGGGAAGAAGGCCACGAACAAGGCGAAATCAAGCGCCGACTTCTTCGGCTCCAGCTTGCGGAAGTAGATGTCCAAGGTGTAGGACATCGTTTGGAAGGTATAGAAAGAGATACCGACCGGCAGAATCAAGCGCAACGTATGGATGTTGCCGTTCAGTCCTATGCTCTCGATCAAGAAGTTGGCACTCTCGATGAAGAAGTCAAGATACTTGAAGGTAGCAAGCAGACCGATGTTCACGACCAGGCTGATGCACAACAACAGCCTTCGTTTGGTCAGGCCCTCAGCCTTGCCGAGTGCGCCGCCCACGAACCAGTCGACCGCCGTACTCAACCAAATCAGGAACAGGAAGCGGTAGTCCCACTGCGCGTAGAAGAAATACGAGGCGACCAGTAGGAACAGCTTGCGTGCATTCGCAGTGCGTGCCAGTGCCAGGTTCCCGACGAACACGACTGGGAAGAACACCAGGAAGACGAGGCTGTTGAAGATCATCGCGGCCGCCCATCGGAATTCCGAAATGAGACAGTGGCTGATTATAGAAACTCGCCAGCGCCGCCGACGGCGTAGACTGCGATTGTGAAGAATCGCCTTTTCGAGCTTTCACTGCTGCTGCAGTCGCTGTTTCTACTCCTTACCTTTTCGGCCTGTGCCAGCCCTGAGGCTGAGGATGACTACCCTCGAGATCCCGCGATCGTCGAGCTGATGACCTTCAATATCCGCTACGGCACTGCCAACGATGGCCTTTTCTCCTGGCCAGCCCGACGTCAGCATGTGGCTGATGTGATTCGTCGTGAGCAACCCGATGTCTTGGCCATCCAAGAGGGATTGGCCTTCCAGCTCGAGGAGTTGGCCGATGTACTGGGAGGCTACACCAAGTTCGGCCAACATCGTGATGGCGGCTTAAAGGGTGAATTCTCCGGGGTTTATGTGCGTGAGGATCGGGTGAATCTACTGGGGTGGGGCGAGCTTTGGTTGTCGCCAACTCCTGATCAACTCGGTTCCAAAGGCTGGGATGCTGCCTTGCCGCGCATGGCGGTTTGGGTCGATGTGCAGCTGCACGATGGCAGCAATCGTCCACCGCAGGATGGCTTCAATGTGGTGCGCATCTATGGAACGCACTTTGATCACCGCGGCAAGGAGGCACGTCTGCAGAGCGCCAAATTGCTGGCCGAGCATGCCAAGGGTGGGCCGCCGGCGGTGTTCATGGGCGATTTCAATGCCACCGAATCCTCGGCGCCGATGCAAGCCTTCGTCGCAGCTTCGTACCAGTCAGCGATATCGACTTGGGATCCGCTGAGCACCTTGGGCACTTTCAATGGTTTCAAAGAGGCCGACGGCGGGCGGCGCATCGATCATGTCATGGTTGCGCCGCCATTCCTGGTCCACGAGGCGCAGATCTTGGATGACTGCTTCGACGGAATCTGGCCATCGGATCACTTCCCGGTAACCGCGGTGCTGGAGTTGCTGCCGAATCCATCGTTGTAAGAGCAAAGCGTTGACCTGGTCGTATTGGATTTCTACCATGCGGCTATGTTGAAATCTACACTTGCCGTATCAGCGCTATTGCTTTGCAGCGCACCTCTCGCTGCACAACATGCAGGCACTCGCAACGATGCGATGGGGGGAACCGGTGTCGCTTCCTCCGACTATCTAAGCGCGGCCTTCGTCAACCCGGCATTGGTCACGCGCTACAGCCATCTGGAAGATGATGACTGGGGTTTATTGCTGCCTACCTTCGGCATTTTTGTCGCCGATCCCGATGAAGTGCTCGATGATCTAGACAGCTTCGAGGAGAGCTTCGACGCCATCGAAGATGCTTGGAATGGTGGTTCCACCCCAACCCAAGGGCAGCTTGATACGCTGGCCGCCAACCTCAATGCGCTCAGTGGCAAGGCGCTACAACTGCAAGCCTTCGGCGGCGCAGTGTTGGCAATCCCATCGAATGATCTGGGCCTTGCTTTGGTGATCCGCGGCAACGTCGATGCTGCCGGTATGATGTTGGTCGATGGCGCCGATGTGACCGCGATCGAAGGCGCACTCTCCGGCACCAGCCTGCCAACCCTGAACTCCGAAGCGATCATGCTTGCCGCTGGCGTCAGTGAAGTCGGCCTGGCCATTGGCACCACCTTCGATATCGATGGCAATAATCTGGCCGTGGGTATCACACCGAAGATGCAACGCGTGGAAGTATTCAACTACGCCGTGTCGCTCGAAGACGCTGGCGACCTCGATGATGATTACGACGACGAGATCTACCGTAACGATGACACCGCGCTGAACTTCGATCTTGGTGCGCATATGCAGTTCGGTGATAGCTTCAGCGCTGGTCTTGCGGTCCGCGATGTGCTCGAGCAGGACATCCTTACGCCCAGCACCGCCGGTCGAACCTACACCTACACGCTGTCGCCAGTGGTGACCGCCGGTTTCGCTTATCAAGAAGGATTCCTGACTCTGGCCACGGATATCGACATCACCAAGCGCGATGGTTTCAGCAACACCGACGGCATGCAGTTCGTGCGTCTTGGTGCTGAAGCTGGTTGGACTTGGGGCCAGTTACGCGCGGGTTACCGCACCGATCTCGAGGACACCGCCGACGACATGTTCACCGCCGGTATCGGCCTATCGCCATTTGGGGTCTTCCATCTGGATTTGGCTGGTGCGATGGGGGCAGATTCCTACGGCGCCCTCCTGGCCCTGTCTTTCACCTTCTAATCGTCGACCCTGAGAAATGTTTTTGCCATTATTTGGTGAAAATCTCTAAAGAAAAACGCCGCTCACCATGGTTGAGCGGCGTTTTTTAATTAAAGCAAACTCCCTTTCATGGCCGAGAAGCACTTTCCTATGAAATGGCGCCTTTCATGGGATGATTTTGCTCAGTCAAGGTGCCAGACAGCCATTTTCCAAAGACATCCCCATGAATCAACTCCTCACTTCTCTCGCTCTGTTGTGTTTCGTCGGCGGCAGCACCAATGTTTCGGCCGCTGAGGTCGAAACCAACGTAGTTTCTATTACCTTCGAAAACAGCAATCTTGACCAGGATGGTGAGCGTCGTGGTAAGTCTGCCTCTAAGACCAGTCGTGGTGGTGGAAGTAATGACGGTCGTCGCGGTGGCGGCAGCAGTGTCCCAGTCGACTCCCCAGAACCAGTCACGATGATCGCACTACTTGGTGGTGCTGCAGCAGCTGGATCGATCTCGCGTCGTCGTAAGAAGAAAGACCAGATCTAGACCCATGTGAAACACGGCCGATGCTTGTAGCAAC
Organism: Planctomycetota bacterium; assembly: GCA_024229395.1. Taxonomy (GTDB): domain Bacteria; phylum Planctomycetota; class UBA1135; order UBA1135; family UBA1135. Next base: position 135,600 of record JAAESM010000042.1, read on the forward strand.
GTCGGCCCGCATACCTCCAGCGACCTAGCCTTCGGGCTGGGTCGTTTCTTTATTGGCTGTGGCTCATTAGAAACGAATGCGCCGGGCTATTCGCGAAGGCCGTTCGCTAGAAACGAACGCGAACGTCACCGAAACTGTCGCGTGCGTAATGCAGCAGCGCCCAGATGAAGGTGATGATACCGCCCATCTCCATGCCTTCTTCCAAGGTGGCGAGCAGGCTGTAGTTCCAATTGCTGGTGCCCCAGTTTTCGGCGTAATAGCCGCCGGCGATATCCACGAAGCAGGAGCCACCCACGAACAGTGCTCCGGCGATCAGGAATCGATTGCGCGTGATGGAAGGCGGCCAAATCAAGAAGCGCGAGAAGAACAACAGCAACAATGCCACTACGATCAAGCCGGTGATCACCCAGGCGAAGTAGAAGATGCCGAACTCGTCGCCGCCGATCAATTCACGGACCGGCATGGTGAAGTTCCAAACATGCGGCATGCCATGCCTCTATTGTTGCACGGTGACAACCAGCAGGATTAGCGATGCCAAGAACAACAAGCACATCGAGAAGAAGGCCGGGATGTTGCGTTCGTAATCAACGTACAACAATGGCACCAAGCCCTTCAGCTCCGGATGTCCAAGGAAGAATCTGGAGATCTGGCCAGCCACACTGGCGCTCAATACGCCGATTTCCGCCATGCACAATGCACGTACGAATTTGTCGGCGGGTAGCGTCTGCTCGTTGATGGTCATTCCGGCTCAGATGGGGCTGATGTGGGAGTCACCAGCCATCTATCGACCATCCACGCTGCCACCTTGGGGCTAAATGCCCTTTTCAGAGGGTGTACGCGGGATACGCGTTGTGGGTGGAGGCTCCGCCTATTGATTGCCCACTACGCAGTCCAGACCATTGGTCAGTTGCCATGAGCCACCGCCTTGCTTCGAAGCTGCTTGCGCATAGAAGGGGGCATTGATCACGCTGAAGTTGTTCGGAATCGGCACCTGGAATGGCGTGCCTGGCGAGTAGTTGAAGATTGTCGCCACGAACGGGCGCTGACATAACAAGGTGCCTGCTGCGCCTTGCGGCAGGTTCACCGGCGAGTAGGAGATCAGCAACACATCGACCACCGCGGCGGGGACGAAACTACTGTGATCCACTTTTGGATCCCAGATCTCGCCAGCCAGTGGCGCATTGGTCTGGCCAGGCAGTAAGGCAACCGGATTGGCTGGGGAGCCAAGCCGCACGTTCTCTTGCGCGGGGAACTGTTGCGCCAAGTCGGGGCGCCAATGCTCCAGGATACAGCGCATGCGATTGACCTGCTCCGGAGTGAACTCCCATAGGCAGGCGTCGTCGGTGTAATCCATGTAGTTATGGAAAGGATCCGAATTGCCGCAGGAACTCTTCGAACTTGGACAACCCAAAGTTGCGGATTGTTCACCGTTGGTATCGCAGATCAAGTCGCCGGTGCCGTAACAGTTCGACGACGACCCACAGCCGGAATCGAAGGTGTGATAAAGGCCGAGGTAATGACCGACTTCATGGGTGCCAGTGCGCCCCATGTTGCCAGGCCAACCCGAAGTAGGATTCTTGCCGACGGCTTCCCACCACAACACCACGCGGTCGGCGGTGGTGCCCACAATTCCAGTTTGTGGGAAGTCCGCTACGTATCCATAACAACATGGAATCACGTTGGTGTAGATGTTGAGATAACGGTTGGTGTCCCATGCCAGCGGATCCCAGTAGTTGCCGGAATCCATATACCAAGTGTTGTTGGTGGTGTAAGTGATGCCGGTGGTTGGGTTGCCTTGCGGATCAGAAGTGGCCAAGTGAAAACGAATCTTGCCGTTGGTGCCAGGTGCACCAGGCGAACCGGCAATGGCTTGGAAGTCTTCATTCAATACATCGATCTGATCGTTGATGATGTCGGCGCTCAGGTAGCCGTCGCCCGAAGTGTTCTGAATGACGTGGAAGACCACCGGAATGTCATAGAAGAAGTTCGGGTCATACTCCGGCTGTGGCGAGTTGGTCCAGTAACCGCAATCGGAGGGCGCGGCCATGGTGCTGGCGGTTATCGGTGCGCGTTCGGGCGTGCCGCAACGCTTGCGCTGCGCCCAAGCTGGAGTTGCGAGAACGAGCAGGGAGAATGCGATCAGGAGGGTTCTGTGTGACATGGGGGGAGTCCGGATTGAGGGGAGCCTTGACCGACCATATCACACAGCTCTTGGACCTAGCGTTCAGCCGCGCAGCACCGCCATGACCTTCGATGGCGACGGCAAACCAGAAATCGTATTCGGCACTCGGCTTCACGTCGTCCGCGCAGAAGATGGCAAAGAGCTTTGGTCTGAAGAGCTGCGGGTCGGTGAAGGAATCTATGAGGGTGGCGGTGCGCCTCTAATCCTGGATTTGGATGGCGACGGTCACCTGGATATTTTCCTGGTCATGGGGCGCGGTTTATCCGACGACACTCGACCGCCAATTTATGGCCGTGCCATCGCTCTTCGCGCAGGCAAGGGCAATCAATGGCTCACATTCCGAGGCGGTCCGCAACGCATTGGCACGCCATCTGACTGATCCTTTCGTGCGCGCTGGTCGGCAGTGGCCATTGTTGGTTCTTGATAGTTGCCCAAGCCAGTTCATAATCGTTGCCTAGGATTGCTTAGTCCCCGTAGCTCAGCTGGATAGAGCATCGGTTTCCTAAACCGAAGGTCGCACGTTCGAATCGTGCCGGGGACGCCACTCCTGCCGTCTGGGGGAGTGCTTGAAGGTTTGCGGAGGACACTAGAAGCAAAGTCCAGATCCCAATCAGGTCACAGTGATGGATCGCATCACGTGAAGCCGAGTGATTCGCATTTGTCAGTGCTAGTAATCGGCTTTGTTTTTGTAAGATATGAGTATGAATAGGCACATCAAAATTCTTGCTCTCATTTTCGCACTGCTGATCCCCACATTCTCATGCAGCAGCGAACCGGCTGCAAGAAGTAGCTTGAGCGACAAATTGGCAATGTATAAAAAGTCGTTCAAAGCCAAGGATTACATCGGGATGTCATCTTTCGTTTTGCCTTCGATCGTCGAAGAAGCCGGGGGCGTTGATGGGTTTGTGTTGTTGATGCAGTCTCTCGTAGACCTTCTAGCGGAAGTCGGTATGACTATGGACCCCGCCGATATGGAATTCGGTGCCCCGGGTCCGATTGTCTCTCATGAAGACGTTCTCGTCTCGGTCATCCCTACGGAGGTAGGAATCACCATCCAAGGTCAAGCGGGGTCAATTAACGCATCGGTGGTAGGCTTTTCTCAGGATGGTGGCGAGACGTGGTTCTTCATCGAGGGAAGTGATGAAGGCCGTGCGGCCATCGCTGAGGTCGCCCCCGAGGTTCTTCAAAAGGTTGAAATCCCAACTACGACGATGACCGTTGGAGATACGACCCTTGTTCAGCAGAACGGAGCATGGGTTGAAGAATAGAAAACTGGATAGAGCATCGGTTTCCTAAACCGAAGGTC
>JAAESM010000043.1 GCA_024229395.1 Planctomycetota bacterium
ATATCAAGTTCCTGTGCGATGCTAGCGACTGATCGGCTGCCAGCAAGGCGAAAACGAATCGCCCTTTTTCTTTGTCGTTATTTTTCTTTGTCGTTATTAGGAAGGATCCAAGCACACCACCGATGAAATGACTGAAACCAAGATAGTGCTGATCCATTGACCGCCTAGCCAAGCGGCAGGCGATTGGTTTTAGGTAAGCAACCGGATCATTGCTTCAGCTTCTCTATGCGGTACAGATGGGTGTCGCTTCTCAGGAACAGCGCGCCATCGGCCACGGCAGGAGAGGCCTTGAAGTTGCCTTTCAGCTGGTTCGTTGCCAGGACCTTGAAGTTGCTGTTGGCAGCGACGATGGTGGTTTTGCCTTCGCGGTTGCAGAAGTAGATGCGGCTGCGAATCTCAATGGGCGAGGCGTCGTGGTTGCCTCCAAGGCGTTCGCGCCACAGTTCCTTGCCGGTGAGAGCATCCAGGCAAGCCGCCACGCCGCCATCGTGCACCACATAGATTTCCTTGCCGACCAGAATCGGTGAAGGCACATGACCGATGCCGGTGGAGAATTGCCAGACATGCTGATCCTCATGCAATTCACCTTTTCCGGGGCGCACGGCAAAGATGCAGAAGTGATCCTGACGAATGGATCCAACGATGTAAAACATGCCATTCCCATAAGAAGGTCGCCCCACAATGGAGAACCCAGTGTACGGAAACCACCAGAGCTCCTTGCCACTCGCCGGATCGTACGCTGCTGAATGAAAGGCGCCGGAGCAAATTAACTGCGGTTTTCCGTTCA
>JAAESM010000044.1 GCA_024229395.1 Planctomycetota bacterium
TCTTCATGAATGCCGGCTTCGCCATGGTCGAAGCAGGCATGTGCCGGCAAAAGAATGCCGTCAATATCCTCGCCAAGAACCTTTTTGTGTTCGCCCTTGCGGTGACCGCCTACTGGTTCGTCGGCTACTCCTTCATGTACGGCGATTCCGTCATCGACGGCTGGCTGTATTTCGCAGGCTTCTTCTTCGATCCAACCGTCACCGCTGAGACCATCAGCGATGCAGGTCTGGTTCCCACCGTTGATTTCCTGTTCCAGGCGGCCTTCGCCGGAACAGCAGCCACGATCGTTTCCGGTCTTGTGGCTGAGCGGATCAAGTTCGGCGAATTCGTGATCTTCGCCCTCGTGCTCACCGCAATCATCTACCCGATTGCCGGTAGCTGGGAATGGAACGGTGGCTGGCTCAACAGTGTTGGCAAAGTCGAATTCATCGACTTTGCTGGTTCCTCGATCGTGCACTCCGTCGGTGCTTGGGCCGGCCTCGTCGGCGCCATGTTGCTCGGACCCCGCATCGGCAAGTACGTCGATGGCAAGGTTCAGGCCATCCCTGGCCACAACATGTCCATTGCCACCCTTGGCGCTCTGATCCTCTGGATCGGCTGGTACGGATTCAACCCGGGCTCCCAGCTCGCCATGGACCAATGGGTTCCCTACGTGGCCGTCACCACCACCCTCGGCGCAGCCGGCGGTGCCATCGGCGCCACGGTGATCTCCACGATCACCTCCAAGAAGCCTGACCTCA
>JAAESM010000045.1 GCA_024229395.1 Planctomycetota bacterium
CATCGTCGAGCGATCCTCGAAACGAATGGCGCGTGCTTGCTCACTGCCATGCGGGTCGTGGCAAGCCTGGCATTCCCCTTGAGTCATTGGCTCGTGCATCGAGACCGCTTGGTGATCGTGCTTCAGGTCATGGCAAGAAAGGCACAACTGTTGACGCGGAAGGATGTGCTGGAACTGATGTCGTTCCGCATCCTCAAGATCATGGCAGGCGTCGCAGGCGTTGCCGTAGTTGGCGGCACGACCTTCGCAGAGGAAGCGAGGTTTTGATTGAACCCTGGTTCTTGTGTAAGAACAGGAGACCTGGCAACAAGCGCTGCCAGAATCATGACGCTTATTTTGGTCAATAACCCCATAGCAAAATGCAGCTAAGCTGCGTCGAGTGCACAGGAAGATTGCTTGTACTGTAGCCTGCATTGGAGATGTGTCCCAGCTAATCTATGCAATATGTTCGTGCGTTTGCTGTACCTTGCTGGCCTGGCCGTCGGCGTTACCAGTTTGGTTGCCTTGTTGGGCGGGTCCTTTTGGGCATTCGATCTAATGTCTCATTTTCGCGTCCAATATTTCGTGCTTTTGCTTTTATCCGGAGCCTCGCTGTTTGCCTTGAAGCAACGCCGCCAGAGTGCCGTTCTCGCCAGTTTCGCGTTGTTCAACGCCGTTTTGATCTCGCCAGCGTTTTTCGGTACCGGGTCCCATCAGGTTGCTGCCGGTGAATCAGCACCGTTGCGCTTGATGTCGATCAACTTACTATCGAGTAGTAACGGGAACGATTCCGTGCGCCTGGAAATCGAGAGCAAGAATCCTCAGATCGTCGTTTTCCTCGAAGTCAACTCGTGGTGGCAGAGTGAGCTTGACGGTTTCCTGTCCAGCACTTATCCATACAGCCAAGCCCAACCTCGCGAAGACAACTTCGGTATGACCATCTTCAGCAAGATTCCTTGGAGCGAGCTGCAGGTGCTGGATCTAGGAGGGGACCAAGTCCCTTCGATGCTTGCGACTTTCGACAATGATGGCAAGCCTTTCCATATGTTGGCTGTGCATTTTTTTCCGCCGATGGGCAAGAACGGAACGCGCCGACGTGATGAGGCCTTCAAACAACTGCCTAGCGCGATTGCAGACTTGCCTTTCGAGACCATGGTCGTTGGCGATCTCAACGCCACGCCTTGGTGCTATCCGTTCCGTCGCCTGCTGACGGAATCGAAGCTGTTGGATTCCACGACCGGCTTCGGTCTTCAGCCGACTTGGCCAACTGACCTGAAGTTGATGAGCATCCCGATCGATCATTGCCTGCACACGCCGGGCGTGCGCATCGTCCATCGAGAAGTCGGAGCCGACGTCGGTTCCGACCATTGGCCACTGTTGGTGGACTTCCAGCTGTAAGCTGCCGCAACTTTTCAGGCACGGTCAGCGTCAGCGCAACAAGTCAAACTAGTAAGACTTGGTCACGCCCGGAATCGGGATCGGGTAGCGCCCCGCATCATTCGGAACTGTTGGCGGGATGCCATCGAAGAGATACGCCGAAGGCACCAAAGCCAACTCCGAGGCCAGTGCATCGGCCATCGAGACCTCCTTGCCGCAGTAGGTCGCCATACGACCTAGGATTGCGGTCATCGTGCTCATGGCACCGTATTCGGCTTCGTTGTAAGGCGTGCCGTTACGGATGGCGGCGAACAGGTCATCGTGTTCCACTTGGTAGGCATCTTTGTAGTCACCGCGGAAGCGCCACATCGTGTCGTTGTCGTAACGTTGGATACGCGCGCGGCTCACGTCGGCGGTGCCTTCGGTGCCATGGGCATGTTCCTCGACCGGCGACCAGCAACCGGGCTGGTGACGGCATTGCGACAACATGCGCGTGCCATCCTCGTAGCTGAACTCGACCATATGGTGGTCGAAGATCTCACCATGCTCGAGGCCAGTGCGCACTTGGCGCCCGCCTTGGCCTTGCGCCTTGGTTGGGTAACCCTTCATGATCCAGTTACCCACATCCAAGTTGTGGATGTGCTGCTCCACGATGTGGTCGCCGCATAGCCAGTTGAAGTAGTACCAGTTGCGCATCTGATACTCCATCTCGGTCTGGCCTTCTTCGCGCGGGCGCACCCACACACCACCGGAGTTCCAGTAAGTGCGCAACAAGGTGATGCGACCGATCTCGCCATCATGCAAACGCTGCACGCACTCCATGTAGGGCTTCTGGTGGTGGCGTTGCAGGCCAACCCCAACCTTCAACTGCTTCTGCTTGGCGACTTGGGCGGCAGCGAGGATCTTACGCACACCAGGACCATCGACGGCCAGCGGTTTCTCCATGAAGACATGCTTGCCAGCGTTGATGCCTGCTTCGAAATGGATCGGGCGGAATCCTGGAGGTGTGGCGATCACTAACACATCGATATCCGAAGCGATGACCTTCTGGTATCCATCGAAGCCGACGAAGCGGCGTTCGGCAGGAACGTCGACCGCGTCAGGGTGGTAGTTCTGCAATGTCTTCAGGGAAGACTCCAAGCGATCGCTGAAGGCATCGGCCATGGCCACCAGGCGCACGCCACCTTCGGTGGACAGTGCTTGTGCCGCAGCACCGGTTCCGCGACCGCCGCAGCCGATCAGGCCGATGCGGAGTTCGGCATTACCTGCCGCGTTGCCTGCCGCAGCATCACCTTCGAACAATGGCCCTAGGGTGGTCTGGGCGAATCCGCGGCCTACCATCAGCGCGGCCAACGAGGCGGAAGTAGAGGACTTGATGAAGTGTCGACGATCCATGTCGTCCATCTTAGGGCAATGAGCGCTTAACGTTCGCCGCGTCGCTGACGTTCCTGGATTTCCTGGATGCCAGGGATCTGCGTTTCCCAATAGCGTTGTTGCTCTTCGGCACTCGGTTCGACATATGGTCGCACCACGCGAAAGCCTACCCACGGCGCACTAGTCAAATACCAAATGCTCTCGGGAAGCTGCGGGTCCTGATCCTTCCAAGAATCGCGCGATGCACGTCGGGCCGCACTGCGGAGCATTTCGGCGTCGTCGTCCCAACCGCCACCTTTGACGATGCGGTCGTATTCGGTGCTTGCCCAATGCAAGGGATTGGAAACGACTTCGCCGGCTGCAGCACGTTGTGCATAAAGCTCAGCGTTGAAACCATCCAAAACCCATTCCGCGACATTGCCATGCATGTCATAGAGACCGAAGGCGTTAGGTTTCTTTTGACCCACGGGATGATAGGAATCGTTGCTGTTGTCAAAGTACCAAGCGTAGTCATCGATTTGACTGGCGTCATCGCCGAAGTGATAAGCCGTTTGGCTGCCGGCACGACAGGCGTATTCCCATTCGGCTTCGGTGGGTAAGCGATAGAAGTGGCCAGTCTTGATCGACAACCACTTGCAGTATTGCCGCGCCGCGTATTGGGTCATGGAAATCGCAGGGTGGCCATCGATACCCATGCCGAAGTTCATCGGCACATAAGGCGGCGTAGGCCCGGTGACGCCATCGACTTTGGCTTCACCGGCGAACTGGTAAAGGTGATACTCCTCCCAGCTGACTTCACATGCCGCCATCCAGAAGCCGTCGACCGCTACCGCATGCGCAGGGCTTTCGCCGGTTCCAGCGCCTTCTTCGCTCGAGGCGCAGCCCATCTGGAATTGGCCGGCGGGAATCGCCAGCATCTGGAAACTGACTTCGCTGTCCGGCACCGTGACCTCATAGGCATCTTTGGCGACTTGCGTGGACTCCGCTTCTTGATCGGTTTGATGCTCCGCTTGCTGCTCTCCGGCAGCGGGATCGACGGCGGTCAACTCGGTGTCGGCGACCGCTTCGAATTCCCCTTTGGTGCATGCGCCCAACGACAGCAATATGGCTGTGGGAATCGCGAACAGGAAGGGGGACTTCAGCGGGATCATTTGATTACGCTAACACTTGCCTCGTCGGGAATCTTGGCCCACCGTAGCAAATCAGCGTTGATTACATACTTGTCCGGTCCGTCCATTGGAATCATGTTGCTGGAACCATCGAGGTAGACCTCGGCGAGGCGATCCTGCTTGATGTCGGCGATCAACAAGGTGGCAGCCTTCTCGTTCTGGAAGTTGTTGCGCTGCGGGTAACCGATGGTAGTGATCTCGGTGGTGGTGCCGGAGGTGAAGATCCAGCTAACGCGATCCATGTTGACGATGATCTTGGTGTCGCCGGATGCGCTGAACGGCAAGTGCACCAGGCCAGAGGAATTGCCGTCGATGGAGTTGCGCGTGGCATTGCTTCCAAGAGGCGCGATATCCACCCAACCATCCAAATCATTCGGTTGACTCTCGATCAAGACCAGATTGGATCCGCCTTCCTGAACACCGCTTTGCAGACTTGGTTGGGTGCTCGCTGCAGCTGAGATCGGCATGCTCCAAGTGGATAGGCCAATCATGGCGGGAAGGAGTAGAGCGGCAAAGAAGTATTTCATGGATGGGGCCTCGGTGAAAGCAACGCTAGATAAGGACAGGACGTCGCCAAGGGTACATTTCTTCCGGAGGGCTGGCAGCAATAGTAAACTGTTGCACGATGTTGGCGAAGAAGAATCACCTGCTGGCTTGGATAATTGTGTGTATCGTAGGTGTTTGGGTACCTGCAGGCCTGCAAGCTGCGCCCTTTGCCGCTCCACAAGCCGACGACGAGGAAGAACCCTACTGGTCGCAAGAGGATGAACCGATAGAGTTCACCCGTTCGGAGTTGTTCCGTGCCCAGGCGTTGAACAAATGGTATGAGAAGTCGGAGCACTGGGCATTCGGTGGCATCGTTTTGCTGTCCCTTGGTGAGGAGTGGCATCCGGTGACCATGAAGCCGGTGGTGGCGCTTACGCAGAGGTGTTGCTGAACACGCGTTCCGGTCAAGCCAGTGCCGATATTGCCGCGCATATCCTCGGGTTGTCTTTCGGTTCACGTTGGAGCGATCAGACCGACGCCTTCGTCGAGATCTTCTTCGCCTACCGCAAGGCCGGCTTGTTCCGCTTGGAGTTTGTTGCTGCGTCAGGAACGAAGTTCGGGCGTTGCAGCTGACGCGAATACGTGCAGCTGATGGCCATTGGGAGGACTCAAGTCAACAAATCTTCCCGCGGTTCCAGCTCGACTGGCTGCGGTTCTTCAATCTGCCGATTCGACGCCATGTTGGTCATCTTCTCCAAGCGTTTACCTTGAGGCGTGACCTTCTTCTGATAACTGCCGACGGCACTGTTGTAGGTCTTGACCGCCGACTTCAATCCCGTACCGATCTTCTCGAAGTGACCGGCGAAGACGCGCATGCGGTTGTGGTATTCCTTGGCCACATCAGCGATCTCTTGTGCGTTGCGCGCCAGTTCATCTTGCTGCCAATAAACGGCTACGGTCTTCAGTAGCGCCAACAAGGTGACTGGCGTGGCGATCAAGATGCCTTGCTCCATGGCATCTTCCTGCAGATGCGGTGCAGCGTGGAAGGCGGCCTCCAGCAAGTGATCACCGGGCAGGAACATCACCGTGAAATCAATCTTGCCGTCCATGCTGTCGGCGTAATCCTTGCGTGCAAGTGCTTTCACATGTCCGCGTAGGTCACGGGCATGCTGTTCCAACTTGTCGCGCCGACGTGCTGGGTCGGTCTCGCCTTGCGCATCGAGGAATGCAGCCATCGGTACTTTGGCATCGACCGGAATGGCGGTACCACCAGGCAGCAACACTTGATAGTCCGGGCGTTGTCCACCCTCAATTTGCTTCTGTGGACGGTAGTGCACGCCTTCGGTCATGCCAGCCAACTCGAAGACGCGCGCCAACACCATCTCGCCCCATTGACCACGCGCTTGTGAACTGCCGCGCAAGGCCGACGCCACATCGCGGCTGCGTCGTTCCAGTTCCACGGTGCTGACGTTCAGCGCCTTCAGTTGTTCCTTCAACTCACCAGCGGTCTGGCTGCGCGCCTTCTCCAGTTCACGCGTATGTTCGGCCAGTGAAGTCAGCTGCTTCTCGAAAGGCTTGAGCTTCAACTCGGTCTTCTCAAGCAATGCGCTGGAGTTGTCCTTTAGAGCCTTCGACGCCAGCGCCTCGAAGGAATCACGCATCTCGCGACGCAAATCTTCAGCGGTGCGCTTCTCGGCGGCATGGGTGGCGACCAGGGTCTCGGCGCGAGCACTAGCGCCAGCCAGATCCTGCTCCAGCTTCTGCAACTGCTTCTGCAACTCCAGCTGCTGAGCGGCAGCAGCACTGGTCAGCTCGGCATTTTCAGCGCGATTACGAGCCTGCGCGAGGGCAAAACCGATCGCGGCACCCAGCAATAATCCGCCTAAGCCAATCAACCACTCCATAAGCGCAGTGTAGCAGCTAGATGACGTCGGTCGCCGCGTGCAGAATGACAAAGATGACGTCGGCCACCTCGCGCCGCTACAAAGGACCGATGCGCGCCCGGCGTCCCCTCCCTCCGTTTTTCTTGGCTGCGCTGCTAATCGCCATCGCAGCTGGTTGCAGTGGCTTGCCGCAGTCGAGCAGTTCGTCCAGTGGTGCCTTGCGTTCGGGGCCGATGTTGGCTGACCTGAGACCAGATGGCGTGCGCATTTGGGCCGAGGGCAATAGGCCCGCCGAGTATCAAATTGAGTTGCGCAGTTTGAGTCCGAAAGGTCGTTGGTACAAAGCCAAAGGCGTGAACGGCGGCGGCAGCATGCTGGATTTAAGTGGCACGAAGAAACGCGGCGCTTGCCAGTTGACTGGACTGACTTCTGATACGGATTATGAATATCGTTTGGTGCGTAAAGATGGTCGCGTATTGCCGGACCACCATGGGCAACATTTCCACACGCCCGCTGCAGATGGCAGCGCTTATGACTTTCGTGTGGTGTTCGGTAGTTGCGCAGGGGAATGGGGGATAGACCCCACCCAACCAGTGTTCGCCGCTATCGACAGCAAGCAGCCAGACATCTTCCTGTGGCTCGGCGATAACGTCTATTTCATCAATCCCGATCGCGAGTGGGAAGATCCACAACTGATGGAGAAGCGTTGGCAGCGTTCGCGCGCCATGCCAAGTTTGCAGTCCTTGTTGACCCACACTGCGCATTATGCGACCTGGGATGACCATGACTTTGGCCCTGACAACTCCGACCGTACTTACCCGCTGCGCGATACTTCCAAGGCCTTGTTCAACCAGTACTGGGCCAATCCTGCCAGCGGTCAGAGCGAAGAGGATGGCATTTACTTTTCCTTCACCTTTGGGCGCGTCGAGTTCTTCATGCTCGATACGCGTTACGCACGCACGCCGAATAATGCCCCCGATGGTCCCGACAAGGTCATCCTCAGTGACGCACAATGGCAGTGGTTGGAAGATGGTTTGAAGGAATCCAAAGCCGACTTCAAAGTGGTGGCTTCAGGCATGCAGATTCTGTCCGATTACCATCGCTTCGAAACGTGGAACCTTTTTCCGCAACAGCGCAGTCGTTTGCTCCACTTCATCCGTGAAGAACAAGTCGGCGGCGTGTTCTTCCTCAGCGGAGACCGCCATATCGGCGAGGCTTTGCGCGAGCCCAATGGCGCTTACGACCTGGTCGAATTCACTTCGTCGCCGTTGGCCGCGGGCATCGGCGAGGCCCAACCTGACAACCAAGTTGCGCAACGGATCGCTGGCACTTTGGCCGCGGTCGAGAACTTCGGCATGCTGGATTTTCATTTCCCGCAACCAGGCAGCCCCGACTTTTCTGAAGGCCCGGTCTTAACTTTCCGTCTCCACGATGTTTATGGCAAACCGCTCGGGCGCCAGGTAGTGCTTCGTTTGAGCGAGCTGCACCCCTAAACTGGAGAGGCCTGCGGCCGCCTCAACCTGTTGAGGGACGGCGGGCACCCTCATCATGCTGACCACCCTCATCCTCACCTTGTTGCCGGCTGCACTCCCGCAGGCCGAAGTCCGTTACGCCGAGATCGCTGTCGAGAAGACCTCGATCCGTTCCTTCTATGACAAGAAGGCTGCCACGGTGTTGGAAGTCGACAAGGGATTCCCGGTGCAAGTGGTCGCCGAGTTGGTGCCATGGTCGAAGGTGCGCGTTCCCGGCGGTTTTGATGTTTGGGTACACCAAGATTATGTCGAGTTCGAAGCCGGACGCGGCACCATCACGTCGAACCGCGTGAGGATCCGTCCGCTGCCGTCAACGTCATCGCAATCACATGCCCTTGGCCACTTCTCCAAGGGTGATGAAGTGATTCGTTTGGGCGTGGAGGGCGACTGGGTCAAGGTGCGTTACAAGGAGAGCGTGGGCGCGTGGATCGAGACTAAGGATTTGGTCTTCACCGAACGCGAGTTGAGCCAATGGCAACGCCTCTGGAGTGATATGGCGGACCTGCGCATTGCCGTGCCGCTTCCGGAAGAACCGATTGTTGAGGAAGGCGAAACCGATAGTAGCAGTGAAGCAGAAACGGACAGTTCCGAAGAAGTGGCCAGCGAACAGGCGAGCAGCAGTGATTCCAGCAGCAGCAGTGCGGGACAGAGCTCCTCGAGTGAATCCAGTTCCTCCGAGAGTTCCAGTTCGCGTGCTGCCAATGCCGCTGCCAAACCTAAGGCATGGACTCCATTCTCCGCCGCGCAAGTCGCGATCAAGCCAGAAGAGAATCGAGCCTTGGCGGATAAGCAGTTGAAGATCTTGGCCGACGCCGTCACCAAGAGCAATGACAACTGGGACCGCGATCGCCTAGATAACTTGGAAATGGTCTACGGCAATGTCATCTGGCATAGCACCGACCGCAAGCAAATCGATTTGGCGCGTACTTCGTTGACCAAGGTCGATGGTCTGCGTCGTTTCTACTTGGCAGTGTTGGCTTCCGATGCACGTCGCGCAGAAGCCGCTGGCGATAAGGTTCGCGCCGTTGCCTTGCAGGATCAACGCGCTCGTGAAATGAAGCCGCGTCTGCCTGAAGGTGGCGGCACCGCAGTCGAGGTGGGTTGGGTTGAGTATCACCCCAAGGTCAGTGCGCATATCCCATTCAAGGTGGTGCGTGGCCCGCGTGAAATCCCTATGCATAGTTACGACGGCCACCAGCAGCTGCGTGATTTCGTCAATCACGAGATCGTGGTGCGCGGCACATGGCGTGAAGACAAGTCTGTGGTGGGAGAGCGCGTTCTTGCCATTACGGAGTTACGCGTGTTGCCGGCCCGTCGGAAGTAAAGCTTGAGCGCAGCAGTCGTCACCTTCCTTGCCCTCATCGTTTACGTTGTCGGCTACCGCTACTACAGCCGTTGGCTGGCGCAAAAGGTGTTCGTGCTCGATGCCAATGCCGTCACACCAGCGCATGAGTTGGAAGACGGCATCGACTTCGTGCCAACCCGCCCGTTGGTGTTGTTTGGCCACCATTACGCCTCAATCGCCGGTTTGGCGCCCATGTTGGGGCCGGCGGTAGCGGTGTTCTGGGGCTGGTTGCCGGCCTTGGTCTGGGTGGTGTGCGGATCGCTGTTGGTCGGTTGCGTGCATGATTTTGCTGCCCTGGTGTTAAGTGCGCGTCATCGTGGCGAAAGCATTGGCAGTCTTTGCGAGAGCATTCTTGGTCCTAAGGCCAAAGCCTTGTTCCTGCTACTAATCCTGTTCGGCGTGGCTCTAGCAATGGGGGTGTTTGTCTACATCATCTCGCTGCTGTTCTCGTGGAACGACGACTTCAACCCGGCTGCCTTGGCCGAGTCCACAACCAGCTTTCCCGAAGTGGTTATGCCGTCGGCTGGCTTGATGATCGTGGCCATGGTTTGCGGCTGGTTGCTGTACGTGAAGAAGAAGCCGTTGTTGCCGGTCACCATCGGTGGTTTCAGCGCGCTGTTGGGCCTGATCGGCTTGGGTTATATGTTCCCGACTTTGGGTTTCGAGCGCGCCAGTTGGCCGCAGCAGAACACCTGGATCTGGATCCTGATGACCTACGCCTATGCCGCCAGCGTATTGCCGGTTTGGCTGTTGCTGCAGGCGCGTGATTTCCTCAACTCCTTGTTGTTGGTGATGGGCTTGCTGTTGATGTACAGCGGCTTCTTCATCCAAGCGCCAACTTTCGACGCGCCGGCATTCAACCCCAACCCCGAAGGTGCGCCGCCGATCTTGCCTTTCGTTTTCATCACCATCGCTTGTGGTGCCGCCAGTGGTTTCCACTCCTTGGTGGCCAGCGGCACGACCGCGCGTCAACTGGATAAGGAGCATCATGCGCGGCCGATTGGTTATGGCGGCATGATCGCCGAATCACTGCTCGGCTTGATCGCGGTGTTGGCCTGTACCACCACCTTCTCAAGTGGCAGTGCATGGGCCAAGTTGTATGTGAACTGGGGGGCCGTGTCGGCCACGCTCGGCGCCAAA
The DNA here is from genome assembly GCA_024229395.1 of Planctomycetota bacterium. GTDB lineage: Bacteria > Planctomycetota > UBA1135 > UBA1135 > UBA1135. The sequence continues at coordinate 10,286 of JAAESM010000045.1, forward strand.
CTTGGCGTGTTCATTCGCGGTTCAGCTTCCTTCATTCATCAGCTCGGCGTGCCGATGGAATTGGCAACCACCTTGGTGGCTATGGTGGTGGTGTCCTTCGCCTTAACCACCCTGGATTCGGCCACGCGCTTGCTACGCTTCAATATCGAGGAAATCGGTTCCTCAATCGCCAAAGTGCCAGCATTGAGCCCCATTGGGCGATTGCTGACTAACCGCTTTCTTGCCACTGGCGGCGCATGTGCGGTGATCTGCTTCTTCGCCTTCTTCGAGATCGATGGCAAACCGGCCGGCCTGACCTTGTGGACCTTATTCGGTGGCACCAACCAGTTGATCGCCGGCTTGGCTTTGTTGACCGCCACGGTCTACATCAAGAAGAAGGGACGTAACTATTGGCCGCTGGCGATCCCAGCAGTGTTCATGATTGCGATCACCATGTTTGCCCTGATTAGCAAACTAATCGACTTCATGAACAGCGATCAGACCTTATTGTTGGGCCTGACCTTCGCCTTGGTATTCATCGGCGTTGGTGTGGGGATTACTGCTTTGCTTGCTCTTCGCGGCGGTGCCCGAGATTGATCTTCTCGCGTAGCGCTTCAAAGGTACCGTCGGCGATTGAAGTGCGAATGCGCTCCATCAACTTCACCAGGTAATGCAAGTTGTGGTGTGCCAACAACGAGGGCGGCAGCAACTCCTTGGCCTTCAAACCGGCGCGCAAAGCACCACGGGGCACCCCGGTGGCGCAGGCGTCGCAATCACAACCCGGCAGCAATGGACGCGGGTCATCTTTGAACTTGGCGTTGTGCATATGCAGGATGCCATCGTCGGTCAGTACACTGCCGAATCGACCACTGCGGGTGGGGTAGACGCAGTCAAACATGTCGATTCCACGCGCCACCGATTCCACCAGATCCAACGGCGTGCCGACGCCCATCAAGTAGCGCGCCTTATCGACAGGCAACACCGAAGTGGAATGACGCACGCCATCCATCATGGCGTCGTGACCTTCGCCAACACTTACACCGCCGATGGCATAACCATCGAAGTCCATTTCGATCAAACCGGTGGCGCATTCGCCACGCAACTCCTCGAACACACCACCTTGGACAATGCCGAATTGCGCTTGACCACTGTCGGCACCGCCTCGCGCATCATGCATGTCGCGTTGTAGGCGCGCCCAACGCAAGGTGCGACCGACCGCTGACTTGACCAACTTGCGGTCGCGCGGATCGGCAGGGCATTCATCAAGAAGCATGGCCACATCAGGAGCCAAGGCCGCTTGCACCTCGAAGGCCAGCTTGGGAGTCCAATCGATCATGCCACCATGAACGGGATGCGCAATCCGCACACCGTCGTCGCTGACTTTCGAGATCGCCGATAGCGAGAATGCCTGAAAACCACCCGAATCGGTCAATACCGGCCCATCCCAGGCCATCATCTTGTGCAAACCGCCGAGCTTCTGCACCGACTCCACGCCGGGGCGCGAGTACAGGTGGAAGCTGTTGGCGAGCATCATTTCGACACCCATCGGGCGCAAGCGATCGGGCCAAGGGCCGCGCAGCATGCCACGCGTGGCGACCGGCATGAAGGTCGGAGTGGACACTTCGCCATGCGGAGTGACCAGGGTTCCAAGGCGCGGGCCGTCGGCGGCACCTTGATGGTGGAGGAAGCGGAAGGACACGGGCTAAGGCAGCAGCAGTTCCAGGTCCGCGGTCAGCGGCACCAGTTGCGCACTAGGGTAATAATGCGCAAGGATTCCTGCATAGGTGGCGCCGTCTTGCGATAGGCGCAGCGCTCCTTCTTGGCACAGGCCGACGCCATGGCCGTAGCCGTAGCCGCGGAATATCAAACTGCCGTCGGCCAAGCGATCCATCTGTTCGATCTGGGTCGAGGGGATATGCAAGGCGGCACGCATCTGGTCGGCGGGTAGATCCACGTGGTCATCGGGGCCGAGCAGGCGAACCTCCAGGTAGCGGCCGGTGGGGTCCTTTTGCAGCACGCTGATGGCACGTAACCACGATCCAAGTTCGCGCTTCACGGCCAAGGCATCCAGGTCAGAAGCTGGCACGCGGTGCTCCCATAATGCCCTCGGCGAGCGACAGGAGGGTTCAAACACCCCACCTAGCGGTGCGCTTTCTTGCCTGGAGAATGCGGCATTTTTGGCGTTGGCGGTGCCGCCGCCACAGTTGCGATGGAAGAAAGTGTGGACCAGTTCGTTTTCCCAACGCAGGACCTGGCCACGAGTGGCGGCGACGGCTTCGCGCGCTTCTTCGGTGACAAAATCAATGCTCTGAAAAACCTGGTCGGTGGTGTTGTCGCGCAGGTTGCGCCCTTGGCCTAAGCGGTACAGCGCGTAGGTGCGCGCGGCCACCGCTTGCGCACGCAAGGCAGCTCCGGAACCTGGCACCTGACTGGACATCTCGCCGCAGACCACACCGAGCACATAATCCTCCAATGGCAATTCCAACGACAAGTGCAAGCGTTTGCCCAAAGGACTGTCTTTGTCATCCTTGACCCGAATGTGCAGACGGCCGGGATAGAAGTAGGTATTCAAGCGCATCGCGCCGTCGCCCTCAGCTTCCAGGATCACATGCTTGTGGTGCATGATGTACGGACCTAGCTGTGGACCAACCAAAGTCAGATACAGATCCTCATCAACAGCATGCAGCTCCTTCAACACAGGTTGCTCAGAATCATCGGCATTCAGCAAGCGGCTGCGGCCGAGAATCTCAACGCCGATCTTGTCGAGTTTGCGCAAGGCCGTTAGTTCCACCGAGATGGTCGGGTTCAACAGCGCCGGCTGAAGATGGATATCTTCAACCTTATCGCTGGGCCAAAAATAGCTCGCGCCCCAAAGCACCAATAACAGTGCCAAGGTGTAAGCAAGATTGCGCCCCGGGTGATTCATGCCTCGGCGGAATCACTAGGAGGGGGTGCGTCTTGGCCGAGTGCCGCCCAACCCTCAGGAGTCAGGAGGCGACCTTGTGGAGTACGTTGCAAGAGGCCTTGGCGAATCAGCCACGGTTCGATGACTTCGGCGATGGTGTCTTCGGCTTCGCCAACGGCTACGCCCAAGTTCTTCAGACCAAGCGGGCGCCCAGCGGCTTGCGCAAGCGCCTCCAATACGCGTCGGTCGGGGCGTTCCAAGCCACGCGCATCAATCTCCAACAAACCAAAGGTGCGTTGCACCACGGCATCGTTGATGTGGTTGTTGTTCTCAAGCTGAGCGATATCTCGCGCCCGACGTAATAGACGGTTTGCGATTCGTGGCGTGCCACGCGAGTGATCCGCCAAGGTGGCGGTGGCGGCGTCATCTAACTCGATGCGCAATAACTTGGCCGAACGGGCCAGGATTTCGGCCAATGCCGCTTCCGAATAGGGCTCAAAGCGCAAATGGTGGCCAAAGCGCGAGCGGAATGGGGGAGTCAGCAGCGCTTCGCGGGTGGTGGCACCGACCAGCGTGAAGGGTTGAAGATCCAGTTTCAGCAAACGCGCGTGCACGCCGGCGTCGAAGGTCCACTCAATCTGAAAGCGGTCCATGGCGCCGTAGAGGTACTCTTCCACCTCTGTGGGCAGGCGGTGAATCTCATCGATGAACAGCAGCGTGCCTTTTTCCAGCTGGCTAAGGATGCCAACCAGATCCTTGGCGCGGCTGAGGGCCGGACCGCTGGTCATTTTCAGTGGCGCCCCCAATTCTTTGGCCAGCGCCATGGCTAATGAGGTCTTGCCGAGACCCGGTAAACCAGTGAAAAGAAGGTGCTCTACGGTCTCCTCACGCTCCAAAGCAGCCCGGATCATCAGGCGCAGCGGCTCGAGCAGGTTTTCCTGACCGAGAAACTCGGAGAAGTCCTGAGGTTGTAAGCCGCGTTCGAAGTCGACTTCACCGCCCTCGGACACACCGGGTTCGAAGGATGAGGGGGGCCGCATGCCCTTGATTCTGCCTGCTAGAGCCGCTGATTTCTATGCTTGAAAGGGGATAACTGCGGCATTTGAGGGAAGTATGTAGGAAAGTTTCGCCTGGCCGCTGTGCGGATTCGCACAAGTCGTTGTAAAAAGCATGGATTCTAGTGCTAGGCAGGCATGGCAGGGCATGGCATGATTGTTGCTCCTGTCACGGTCACCGGACACGTTCGGTCCCGCGTGTGAACCCCATGGAATCAAAGATCATCCTTAAATCCGTTGCGCTAACAGCCCTGCTTAGCGCGGTCTCTTGTTTCAATCGTGACGAGGGCGCCAGCCCTCTGAACAGCGACCCTAACGCGTCTGCTGAAACAATGAATATCGTGGAGGTGAGCAATGGCTTCGGTCGTTTGCTTCCTTACGTTATTCCGGTAGCGAACCCTGCGACTGGCCTTCCGACCTCCCAGGTCGTTGAAATTCGCACTATCGACGACCTCCTCAATAACCCGTCTACGGTGTTGAACCCGGTGAAAGAACCAGCCTTCTGGCCAACCACCGCGACCAACCCGAACAACAACACGGGTAACCACTTCGTGACGGTCAAGTTCTCGCGGTCCATCAAGGTGACCTCGGTGCTCGATCCAACCGCTGCTGGACTGTCCAACAATGGCCTCACTGGCGCGATCTCCGTGGTCGCTTATGACCCAGCAACGGGTGCCAGCGAGATTGTCGAAGGGCGTGGCTTCATCAATGGCCGCACCTACTTCGGTTCCGGGCCTTCGTTGGAGCGCTGGGTCAGCAAGAACGGCCAAAACGCCGTTTCTCCTGAAACCGTTACACGCGGCGGTACGGATTCCAAGCCTGGTCGCGGCTTCCCTGGCACCAACGATTCGACTAACGGCGTGATTGATGGTTCCTTCATCAACGCGGGTTCGTTCATCAACGCCAACACCTTCGTGTTCGTCGTCGACACCGACGGCAACCTCTCTACCTACGAGACCTTCCCTGCTGGACGCATCATCCGGATCGTCATCAAGGGTGTTGAGGAATCCACCGACCCGAACTCGGGTGTCATCGGTGGTGTACTCTCCAACGACAACCGTTACCTCGAGAACGGTGGTGTGGCAACTTCGGTAGTCGGTATTGATGCCTCCGCACCGAAGCCTCTGTTGGATGGTTCTGGCGGCGAGGCCGTCACCGTGCCTACCGACCTGTCCACCGACATCCCTTGTGACCAGGAGATTCGTTGGAGCTTTGATGAAGCTTGTCAGCCTCACACCGTCGGCCCGATTCCTGGACTGGTTCCTCCAGCGCTTTCGAGTGAGTTCACGGTTGAGTTCCTGCCTCCATTCCACCCAACTGATCCTCCTCCGGGACAGACGGTGCCATTGCCTTACACGGCAATCCCAGTGAGTCCGTTCAACTTCACCGAGTACCGCATCGTGCCGGTGGTGAACTTCCCAGGCAGCGATCCATTCGGTAACCGTTCGATCGCCACCGTGACTTACTTCCACAACGCGGCTTCGGACATGTTCCTCAACCGCGATGCTGCCTCGCTCGACGAGACTGCAGTTTCCTTCACTGTCGGTGCTGAGTGTGATGGCCTGGTCAACGTTCCTGTTGCACCTGGCGCGATCATCGTGGCATCCAATGGTGGTGGTCAGACTGGTGGTCTGCGTGTGCTGGACCTCGATGGCTTCGGTCAGGGTACAGGTGATCCAAACCACGACACTCTGAACCCTTTCTACAACGTTCAGTTCGACAACGAAGGCAACCCGATTGCCGGCGACGTCTCTAAGTTTCCGTTCAACCCGAACCTCGAGATCGCTGGTCTGTTCCCGCCTCTGTCTGCAGATGCAACCACCATCGCGGGTGGCTCGCGCGGTGTACTAACCCTGTCGCAGAACTCCTCGCTGGAGACTCAGCTGATTGGTTCGGACACCGTCGGTACCGTCATCGACATGATGCTCGGTCACCCGCTTGACGTGGCCTTCAACAACTCGACCTGCCTCTCTGGTGGTCGCAACATCTGTGCAAGTGCAACCTTCCAGAACCACCCTCTGGCTGGTGGCTACCGAACTGGTAACGGCATCTCCTTCGCTCCACACCCGAACCCACCGCGGATTACGCTCGCTCCGGCTTGCTACTCGCCAGTGATTCAGACTGAGGAGCCAACCCAGGCAGCATCCGGCCTGAACCGTCTGACCCTCGGTAACGCCTTCGGCACCATCGGTGGTAACGGTCCTGACGGCCTGTTGACTGGTTCGGCGAGCTACTCCGGTCGTACCTTCTACGGTCCTGCACCAACGCAGCCGACTTGCCCTGACTTCACCTTGCGTCAGCAGCTCGGTCACTTCCTCTACGTGTTGGATCGCTCTGGCGACCAGCTGGTAGTGCTGAACAGCAACCGCATGACTGTCATCGATCGCATTCCGGTTTCCAGCCCTCGCGATTTGGCCATGTCGCCTGACCTCAACACCCTTGCTGTGACCAACAACGGTCCTAGCACGGTTACCTTCATCGACACCAACCCGAACTCTGCAACCTTCCACCAAGTTGTGAAGACCACGCAGATCTTCGAGGAGTTGAACAACCGTCAAGGTCTTGGCCCGACGGAAATCGTTTGGCAGCCAGACGGCGAGGATCTCCTGGTAATCTGTGAGCGTAGTGGTTCCTTGGCAATCATCGATGCGGGTGCTTTGACCACGCGTAAGGTGATTCCTGGTGTGACCAACCCACGCCTACTGACGGTGTCTGACCGTGATGCAACCTTCGGTTTCAACACTGGTCTGTACTACGCCTACTTGATCTCAAGCTCAGGTGAGATGACCATCTTCGAATCCGGTCCTAATGGTATTCAGGGCATCGGCTTCGACGACTTCATCGGTGCACCGATTCTGGATGGCCGCTCTGGCTTCTCCAACGCATCGGCCATGATGCTTGACCCAAGCAGTAACCAGCACGGTGTCTACGTCGCCTACTCAGATGGTGGACAAGGTATGGTTGACCAGATCTGGTTGGAGAGTTCTCCTGCCGGTCCGGTTCTGCTGCGTAGTACTGGTCTGACTGACCCGAACCGTCGTTCCAAGGAATGGCGTCTGCAGAAGCAGCTTGCTCAAGTCTTCTCGTCCTCGTCCATCCTGGACTTGGCAGTCGATGACATGAACAACATCGGTGATACCCAGCAGGGTCTGTCGCCGAACATTGGTGGTGTGGTTTTCCACTCAGGCAAAGGTACGCACCGTGCAGCCTTGCCAGTTTCCACGCCAACCTTATTGTTCGCCGCGAACTCCAACGGTCTGGTCGACGTCATCCAGCTCTCCACTGGAACTCAGTTCGTCGCGCCGATCAAGGTTCCTGGTGCTGCTGTTCTGTGCCACTACTGGCGTCAGTAAGAGAGACGGGACTTGCTGAGTCCTGTTTCTTGAGCTCCTGAGCCATCTGGCTCAACCAAAGACGGCTCCTTCCTTCGGGAAGGGGCCGCCTTGCCTTTACCCCGGACCCCGGCGACAGGACAATAGCCCAACATGGCAGCTCCTCCAGGACAGGAAATTCAGGCAATGTTCGGCGAAATCGCGCCGCGCTACGATTTCCTGAATCGGCTCCTCAGTTTCGGCATCGACCGAGCCTGGCGACGGCGCACCATTGCCACCCTGAATCTTCCCCAAGGCAGCGAGGTGCTTGACCTTTGTTGCGGCACCGGAGATCTTGCCTTGGCTTTCGCTGATAGTGGAGCTGCCGTTTGTGGCGCCGACTTCACCTTGCCCATGCTGCAAGCAGCCTTGCGTAAGGGGCACAAGCAAGAGCAAACCGTGCGATGGTTGCAGGCCGATGCCCAAGCCCTGCCATTCGCCGACAACTCCTTCGATGCCGTCACCATCGCCTTTGGAATCCGCAATGTTGAGGACCCGCAGAGGGGTTTACGGGAATGCCGTCGCGTGCTGCGCCCAGGTGGTCGCTTGGCCATCTTGGAGTTCTTCCCGATTCCGAATCCGATCTGGCGTGGCATGTTTCGTTTCTACTTTCTGCATGTGTTGCCATTGATCGCGAAGGTAGTGCGGGCCGGACGCACGGGTGCCTATCGCTACTTGCCGGAAAGCGTCGACAACTTCGCCACGCCCGAGGAGTTTCGCCAATGGATGGAAGAGACCGGCATGCACTTCGAAAAGGATCTGGCATTGACCGGTGGGGTCGCACGTTTGTTGATTGCGCGCAAGGAGTCTGCTGAGTCATGACCCGTGCGGAGATCAAGCGCCTTGGCGAAGCCACACGGGATCCCGCGATCAGTTGGTTGATGCTGGTGCCGTTGGCCTTGCTGCACTTGAGCGGGCGTGGGGCCGCTGATCTCGAGGCTTTCTTCCTGGTCGAGTCGGCCTTGGAGTGGGCCGGCGACTATGGTCTCGCCTTCCTTTGGATAGCCCTCGTGGTTTGTTTCCTGTGGGCGGTCGGACGTGTCTTCCAGTTACAACTGCCGTGGCGCGGCGGCGCGGCTTTGATTTTCATCGAAGGACTGGTGTGGGCCTTACTACTGGGCCCAGCTTTGATCGTCTTGACCAAGTGGCTACCACTATCGGCCGCACCATTAAGCTTGAGCCTCGCAGCCGATCCAAGCAGTCTGGCCTGGTTGGGGGATTCAGCCGCCCCAGCAATAATTGGCTTGGAACAGGTTCATGCCAGCTTGGCCGTTGCCGCAGGCGCCGGACTCTATGAAGAGCTGTTGTTCCGCGCCTTGGGGGTTGGTGGGCTTGCCTTCGCCTTGCAACTGGTCTTCCGCAACTTCGCCGCCGACCTGACCTCCCGACGCCTCGCTTTGGTCTTGGCGGTGCTGTTCTCCGCCGCCGCATTCGCTGCTGCGCATGGCATCGGTGGCAATGAGGCCGCATTTGAACCTGAGATACTGGCCTTCCGCGCTGTTGCCGGCTTGGCCTTCGGTCTATTGTTTGCCTTCCGTGGACTGGCCGTTTGTGCCTATGCCCATTTCGCCTACGATGCCCTTTATCTTCTGACCTAAAGGGATACCCATGAGCAAGGCCAAGCAAGTCACCAAAGTCGTCCTCGGCGTTTCCGGCGCCAGTGGTGCATGTTATGCGGTGCGTACCTTGCAGCTGTTGTTGGCTGCAGGGATCCAGGTCGACTTGATCTACTCCAACGCCGCCAAGCGTGTGCTGTTCGAGGAAATGGACATCCGTCTTCAGCAAGACCCAACCATCCTGCTGCAAGGGCAAGAGGCGGGCGCTGAGTTACGCCTGTGGCCGAACGAAGACATTGGCGCACCACCAGCCTCTGGCACTGCCATCGGTGATGTCGTAATGTTGGTGCCCTGCTCGCTCAGCACCATTGGAGCCATCGCCCATGGTGGCGCATCCAACCTGATTGAGCGCGCCGCCCAAGTGGCGTTGAAGGAGGGCAAGCATCTATTGGTGGTGCCGCGCGAGAGCCCGTTATCCAAGGTGCACTTGGATTGTCTTTCGCGCTTGGCATGGGCAGGTGCCACAGTGCTACCCGCATCGCCTGGTTTCTATCAACGCCCACAATCGATCGAAGATCTGGTCGATCAAGTCTGCGGCAAGATCCTAAACCGTTGCGGCATCGAGCAGCAATGCTTGCCCGCATGGGATGGCGGCATCGGTGCACAAAGGCATCCAGTCGGCGAGGATCAAGTCGATGGTCGCGGAGACGCCACTTCCTAGACATGACTTCGCTCGGCACCACCCTGCGAATGATCAAGTTCGAGCACACGGTGTTCGCGCTGCCGTTCGCGTTGGCTGGTGCTTGGTTGGCCGCCGGCGGTTTACCTCCTTGGATGGACTTGGTGTTAATCGTGATCGCTGCGGTGGCTGCGCGTTCGGCGGCTATGGCCTTCAACCGAATCTCGGACCGCAACATCGATTCCAGTAATCCGCGCACCGCCGACCGCGAGTTGGTGACCGGCGTATTGTCGATGCGATTTGCGGTGTTGTTCACCTTGGTGAATAGCGCGGTATTCGTTGCCGTGGCATTCTTCATTGCGCCGATTTGCGGTTGGTTGTCATTACCAGTGTTGCTGGTGTTGTTGGGCTATTCCAAGCTCAAGCGTTTCAGTTGGCTGTGCCATATGGGACTTGGGCTCGCTCTTGGGCTTGCGCCTGCAGGTGCATGGCTGGCGATCAACAAGGATTTTGTCGGCGGATGGGATACGCCCTTGTGGGTAGGCCTTGGTGTGTTGGCATGGGTCACTGGTTTTGATCTGCTCTATGCCATCCAAGATATTGAACATGATCGCCAAGAAGGCTTGTTCTCCTTCCCAGCGCGCTTTGGTGCCAGCATCAGTCGTTATGCCTCGATGCTGCTCTACGTGGTGGCGCTTGCAGCCTGGTTCATGGTTGGCCAACGCGCCGGTCTGGGCATCGCCTTTGGCTTGGGCTTGGTTTTGGTCGCGGCCTTGCTGAGCTTCGAGCATTGGCTGTTGCGCGGCGAACGCACCGAGCGCGTACCGCTGGTGTTTTTCAAGGTCAACGCCTGGGTGGGTGTGGTGTTCTTCGCCGGCTTGTGGATCGATATGGCACTGGCTGAGGGCGCGGTTAACCTAGGGTGATGGCTGCGGCAGCGAAAAAGAAACGGGCACCCGATCCCGGCACCAGTTGCCGTGAATTGTGCTCACGTGCGGCCAAGGGCGATTTGCCCAAGCTGCTGCTGATCCTGCCGCCGACCAGCGGCGAGGAAGAAGCTTGGTTCGGCGAGCAGGTGATGAAAGCCGCGCGCGATTTCGGTCGCGGCATTCCTGAGTTGGATTTGCTCGACCTGGACTGCGCCTCGCCGGATTTCACTCCTGACTTAGTGGATGGCTTTTTGTCCTCGCCATCACTTTTTGCCAGCCGCCAAGCCTTGATTCTTGGTCGCGCATCGAAGGCGCTGAACAAATGGCCACGCCTCGCCGAAGCACTGCTCAACTGCGCATCCAGTGATGGCGGTCCGGAGTGGATTGTGCTGCAGGTCGGCAGTGGCAGTGGCAAGGCAGCAAAGTCGCTGTCGGCAACCCGCAAGAAGAACATCGAGAAGGTGCGCTTTCGTGGACTCTACGCCGATCCGCCACCTTGGCGCCCCGATCCCGATGCTTCCGAGGCGGCCGTTTTCGTCGCCACCGAAGCCGGGCAGCGCAATCTGCAGATGCACCGTGGTGCTGCAGGCTTGTTGGTACAACTTGCCGGAGCTCGTCCCAATGATCTGGTTCAAGCCTTGGAGCATTTCGTCTTGCTCGGCATGGACAGCATCGGCGAAGAAGAAGTGCGTCAAGTCGCAGCACGCAGCGCAGAAGGAACCGCCTTCGATTTCGCCGACGCCATCCTCAGTGGCGATTCCGGTGGCGCCTTAAAGCTGATCCGCAGTTTGAATGCCGTCGGTATGCGTACCTGGGATGGACGCCGTTTGGCCGCGCGGGAAGCCTTCGGCATGGTCTTGTCGACTGTCTCGCGCGAACGTCAGAAGACCGCTGCTGTGCGCGATGCCGTGGATCATGGCAAAAGCATTGAAGATGCATTGAAAGCCGCCGGTTCGAGCCCCAGTATGCCGGTGGTGCGACGCATGGAGAAACGATTGGGAGCCTGTAGTCCCGAGTTCTTGAAGGTCGTGTTGGAAGGTCTCTTGGAAGCAGAAACAAACGTGAAGATGGCGGGCTGGCGCAATAGCTCGCGCGCCCTGGAATACCTGGCCTTCCGCATTTTCCAACGGAGGCGCGCGTGAGCCACATCCGTAAGTTGGATCCGATCGTGGTCGACCAGATTGCCGCCGGTGAGGTGGTGGAGCGGCCGGCGTCGGTGGTCAAGGAACTGGTCGAGAACGCCATCGATGCCGGCGCCACGAGTATTGAGGTGATCCTGCTTGAAGGCGGCATCCGTCGCATTGAAGTGCGCGACAACGGCATCGGCATCGATCGTGAGGAACTGCTGCTGGCAGTGACTTCCCATGCCACCAGCAAGTTGAGTGCTCCTTCCGATCTGGAAGCGATTGCCTCGTTGGGGTTCCGCGGCGAGGCCTTGGCGTCGATTGCGTCGGTTTCGCGCTTAGAGGTCATCTCGCGTACTGCCGAAAGTAATGCCGGCGCCAGTTTGAAGGTCGACTTCGGTCGCGTGGGAGAAGTCCGTGATGCCGCTGCCGCCAAAGGAACGCGCTTCATCATCGATGACCTGTTCGCCGAGTTACCGGCCCGACGCAAGTTCCTCAAGCGCGCCAGCACCGAAGCCGGTCATTGCACCGCTTGGGTCGAACGATTGGCCTTGGTTCATGAAGGCGTGGCCTTCCGCATTGAGAACGATGGCCGCTCGGTCTTCGAAGTGCGCGCCGACGACGACCTGACCGCGCGCTGCGCCGCTGTCTTCGGTGCCAATATCGCCGACCGCATGTTGGCGATCGACAAGCCTAATGATGTGCTGTCGTGCACTGCACGCATTGGTCCACCAGAGACTGCGCGCCGTGATGCACGTCGCGTGCATCTGTTCTTGAACGGGCGTTGGGTGCGTGATGCACGTTTGTTGCGTGCTGTGCGCGAGGGGGTGCGTGAGTTCGTGCCGATTGGCTATTACCCAACGCTATTCCTGCAGCTGCATGTCTCGCCCGAGCGAGTCGATGTCAACGTGCATCCGCAGAAGACTGAAGTGCGTTTCCGTGATGAACGCATTGTCTTCGGCACCGTAGTCAACACTTTGCGCCAATGCCTGTCGGCTAGTGATTGGGCCACGCGTGCTGTTGGTGGAATCGGTTCCACTGTGGCGGAAACGCCAAGCTTCGGTGGGGCATCGGCTTATCCAGTAGGTGGCTCTGGCGGGGGCGGCGAATTGGCGGGCGGTGCGTCGGTAGGTGGCGGAAGCTCCAGCCGTGATTTCCCTGCACCTAGCTGGCAACGCGCCGATGATCTGCGCGGCGCCGCAGCCGCCGGTCAACTCGATGATTTTGTCGCCCGGCAAGCAGCCGATGGCAGCTTGCCGCTGCAGTCCGATCCGGATGCCGCTGCAGGTGATTTCCTGTCGATTGCCAACACCTTCTTGTTCCGCCCGGTACCTGGCGGAGTCGAGATCATCGACCAACATGCTTTGCATGAGCGCGTCAACTTGGAAGAGTTGCGCAAGGAGATTCGTGAAGGTCAAGTCGTCATGCAACCGCTGCTGGTTCCATCCTTGGTCGATCTCAGTCGCACCGAGTTGGAGTTATTGCTCGGCCTGAAAGACACCTTCCTGAGATTAGGCGTAGATGTCGATGCCTTCGGTGAAACCACTTTGGCAATCCGTGGTGTGCCGGCACGCTTGCAACGTTTGCACCCCGAGAAGTTAGTCATGGACCTGTTGGAAATCGCCACTGATAACCGTGCGGCGTCGCCCGAGAAGATCCAAGAAGAGATGTTGTTCTCGATGTCTTGCCGCGGTGCGGTGATGGCCGGTGATCATGTCGATCGCGCAGCCTTGGAAGGACTGTTGAAGCGTGGCGCCAACTTGCCGCAGGATCGCACCTGTGCGCATGGCCGCCCGGTGCGCATCATGCTAACGCTCGAAGATCTAGAGCGCGCCTTTTTCCGTCGTTAGGTAGCGAAGGTGCTCAGGCTTCCTGGCCCAGCCAGAAGCCGAACAAGTTTATTTCTCCAGCATCCACTGGAAGCGATGAATCTGCAGAATGCGCGTTGGGTAGTTCTCTTCGTCTTGCAGATAAGGAGCGCCGTGCATCTCGACCAACTGCGGCACGAAACGCCCTTCGAAAGATTTGTAACCGGCCAACTCGAAGCGTTGGTATTCGATCACGACCGCGACATCCATCTCTTCAGCTTGTCCGCTGAGTTGCTCGGTGGCTTCTTCGGCCACCTCACCATTCGAGGCTCCAGAACCATCGTCGCTGACGTCGGCACCCTCATCGATTGAGTCGATCTCGTTGTCTTGAATCACGACCTCAACTTCACGCGCCAGCTCGAGGCGGTGCGGTTGCAGGTTCTCAATGCCCAACCACAAGTGATAACGCCACTTGTCGCCGCCGTAGCGCTTGAGGTCACCGACCAGGATGCGTCGGCCATCTTCATGGACCAACACTGCACGCGGCATGTTGCGCTTCTCGAGCTGACGAAAATCCAGCATCAGCATGAGATCAGAACATAAGTCCATGGCCTCGTCGATCGACTCGCGGTCCTTGCCGAATTCATGGCCGCTCAAGACCAAGCGATCTTTTTCGCCATCTTCGAGCCAATAATCGCGGCCATCGAAACCTTTCTTCACCTTGGTGCCACGATCGAGGTCATCGATGCTGATTTCAATGACCTCGCTGGATTCGTTCATATACGCCAAGGCGAAATCCACCTCACTGGCGTTACCGTCCTGACGATCCTTCAATTTCAGCTTCAACTCGATTCCAGTGACCAATTTGGCCTGCTGGGATTGGAACTGCGCGTGGGCAATCTTCAGCAGCAGTGCGGTGGCGGCTGCGGGATCGGTGATGCTGGCGAAGCCCTCAGGCACGGCCAGGGGAGACCCGGCGAGAGGTTCCTCAAGGTCGAGGATGAGCTGTGGAGACTCTGAAACAGGTTCCTGGAGCACCACAGGCAGATCAGGAGTACCGTTGACCACCTCTTGGGCGGCGGCTACGGGAGTGCAAAAAAGCAGGGCGAAAGTACTTAGGCGGAAAAACGGCATCGGAATGGCACTGCGGCCAGCCTAGGATACGCATCACATGGCCTTCTTGCAGACCATTCCTGAACTTCGCCACCCTGCACCCGGGGTGGAATTGCTGTGTTTGCCCGAGTCGCGCTTCAAACGCGCCCAGCTCGGTCTCTCGCTGGACCTGCCTCTCGATAGCGGCCGTGCAGCGCGCACGCTGTTGTCCGAGGTGCTCCAACAAGGCTCCACAGCCCTGCCAACGCGCCGCGACCTGTCACGCGCCTTACAAGAGGCCTACGGCGCCAACTGCTCGTTGTATGCCGACCGCAACGGCGAGAACCACCGCATCGGCGTCAGCCTAGGTTGGGTTGGCGAACGCTTCCTGCCTCAGGGCACCACCATCGTGCCGCAGCTGCTTGAGATGGTCCGCCAACTCCTAGAGGAGCCACGCCGTGGCAAAGATGGCAGTCCTTTCGATCTGGAAATCGTCGAGCGCGAGCGCAAGCTGCTGCTGCAACGCTTGGCCGAGCGCAAGGATGACCGCCCCGGTTACGCCGAAGAACGTTTCATTCGCCTGATGTGCGAGGGCGAACCTTACGGACTGCAGGCCTGGGATAGTTCCGAAGCCGTTGTCGCCTTGACTGCCCAAGACTTGGAGAAGGCGCGCACCGAGCTCCTCGCCAAAGCCAAGATCACCGCCGTGGTGGTGGGTCCGTGCGACCCCGACATCATCGAAGCTTGGCTCGCCGACGTCTTCGGCGGTCGCAACAATCCGGTCACCCTGCCCGAAATCAGTCGTCCAGTACCTGGCGAGATTCGTGCGGTGCGTGAAGAGCTGCCAATGGATCAAGCGCAGTTTCATTACGGATTCCGCTATCCCGAACCTGCCGACAAACGCGCCTTCGAGGCTCTCGGTTTTGCTTGCTCAGTGTTGGGCGGTGGTTCGCATGGACGCTTGTTCCGCATCGTGCGCGAACAGAAGTCTTTGGCCTACGGCATCTACGCCATGCAACGCGCGCGCAAAGGATTGGTCACTGTTGCAGCAGGCATTGATGCCGGTGCTTATCAAGAAGTGCGCGATGAAGTCGACGCGCAACTTGCCGACCTGCAACAGAACGGACCAACCGCCGAAGAGATGGAGATGACCTTGGTCAATCGCCTCGACCGTCTGCGTGGCTTGGCCGACTCCGGTTACGAACTTGCCACTTACTTCGTGCGTGAACACACGCTGGGCTTGAACCGCTCACCAGCCGAACGTGCCGCGCTGTTGCAAGATTTGAAGCCTGCAGAGATCGCCGAAGCCGCTCGCTTGCTGGTGCCGGACACGGTCTACCTGCTCGCACCCACGGCTGAAGAATCTGCCGCTAACTCCGAAGGTATTCCAGCCCAAGTCTGATCATGAAAATCCTCGACACCATCAAGCATGATCAAAGCGGCGAGACCGTCGTACTTGCTCAGAGTGCTAGCGGCACGCGCATCGCCTTGTGCAGCACGCCGGGCTTTAGCACGTCTTCCGGCCATTTCGGCTTGCGCTTCGGCAGCACCGATACCCATTTCCGTTTGCCTTCCGGGCAAGAAGTGGAAGTGCCTGGCGGCAGCGCTCATTATCTGGAGCATAAGCTGTTCGAAGGTCGCGAAGAAAAGGTCTTCGATCGCTTTGGCAAGTTAGGCGCGCGCTTCAATGGCGGCACTTCCTTTCGCACCACCACCTATCACTTCACCACGGCTTCCAAATTCAAAGAGTGCCTGGATGTGCTGGTGGACTTCGTGCAGCATCCGTTGATTACCGAGGAGCGCGTCGAGAAGGAACGCGGCATCATCGAACAAGAGGTGCGCATGTACGCTGACCACCCTGGTTTTGCCGGCACCTTCCTGTTGCACGAAGCGCTCTACGCCAAGCATGGCATTCGCGTTGAGCCTGGTGGCACCGTAGGCGATGTGCGTGCCATCAACGCCCAGCATCTGCAGGATTGCTTCGACGGTTTCTATCGTCCTAGCGCCATGTGCTTGTCGCTCGCTGGCGACTTCGACACCGATGAAGTGTTGGCCTACTTGGAAACCAAGCTGGATGTCGATGACACTTCTCTGGCCACCAAGATTTATCCCACCGAGCCCGCTGGGCCGCACGCCGATTGGCTCGAGAAGGAGTTCCCGGTCACGCGCCCGCATGTTTGGATCGGTTGGCGTGCTGCCAGCGGTGAGCCCGACGGCCACCAGCGTTTGCACACGCGCTTGATCAACAGTTTGGTTTTGGACTTGGCTTTCGACGTATCCAGCGATACCCATGCCGATCTTTACCAGCGTGGCGTGATCGACGACAGCTTCGGTTGTCATTGGTCCGGTGATTCCGATTGGGGCCATGTGATCGCTAGCGGCTTGTGTGATGACCCCAAGGCGTTTGTTGCTGAGATTCGTAAGGCTGCGGAAGCCTTCGCCGCCAAGGGGCCAGCCAAAGCTGATTTCGAGCGTCTCAAGCGTGCTGCTTGGGGTGGCTTGATCAGTGGCATGCAAACTCCAACGGCATTGGCCGGCAACATTCTGTCGAGCATGCTGGGGGATGTGCGTCCATTCGAGATGCTCAATGTGCTTGCCAGCGTGAGCTACGATGACATCTGTAATGCCGCTAAGGAGTTGTTCAAGCCTGAGCAATCGGCGGTGGCGGTGCTGAAGCCTGCGGCACAATGACCCGCGCGAATTTCTGACTCGATGACTCAGCGTTTCTTCCTGCTCGGCCCGACTGCTTCCGGCAAGACCGCGGTCGCCCTCGATCTGGCGGGGCGACTGAACGCCGAGATCCTTTCGTTGGATTCGATGCTGGTCTATCGCGGCATGGATATCGGAACAGCCAAGCCGAGCGCCGAGGAAATGGCGTCGGTGCCGCACCACCTGATCGACTTGGTGGAGCCATCAGAAGAGTTCTCGGTGGCACGTTATCTGCAAGCCGCTGCAGAAGCTGAAAAAGATGTCTATGCGCGCGGCAAGAAGGTGCTGTACGTGGGAGGCACCACCATGTGGTTCAAGGCCTTGGTGTTCGGTTTGTTGGATATTCCCGATGCGCCGCAAGCCTTGCAGGACGAACTGCAGCGGCAATGGGACCGAAACGGTGCGGCCGATCTGTACCGCGAGTTGCAGCAAGTCGATGCTCTTGCAGCCGAGAAGATCCATCCGAATGATGAACGTCGGATCTTGCGCGCCTTAGGAGTGCAACGTTCCACCGGAAAGGCACTCAGTGCTTGGCAGCAACAATGGCAAGCAGATAGCAAGTTGCCGGAACCGGCTGCCTTATTGGAATGGCCACGCGAAGTCCTGCATCAGCGCGTCGCGCAACGCTTTGAAGGCATGGTCGAAGCGGGATTGTTGGGGGAGATTGCCGCGATCCTGAGCAGTGGTGGTTTCGGACGCACTGCCGGCAAGGCGATCGGCTATCGCCAAGTGTTGGATCACTTGGAAGGCAAGTGCAGTCTGGAGGAAGGACTGCAGAAGGCGGTCACCAAGACCAATGTGTTGATCCGTCGGCAGATGACGTGGTTACGTTCCTTCCCGGATCTGTTGCGCATCGAGATGCAACAAGGCGAGGCGGGTTCAGAAGTCGCTGCTCGCTTGGCGGCCGCGTGGCATGCCTAACAGGAAGGTGGCGCGCACCGCACGGTGATCGCTACTGATCCACGGCAAGGACTCGAAACTGGTCAAGGCGATATCACCCTTGTAGAGCAAGTGGTCGATCGGGATTGGTGCGATATGCCAACGACTCAAACCGAAAGAGTTCTGCAGACCGAACCCCTTGCGCGCTTGTCGCAATCCGGTCTTGGCGCATAGTTCACGAAAATGTGCAGCCCATGGGGTGGTGTTGAAATCACCAGCGACAATTGCATGTTCCACTGGAGCGATGGTCTGGGCAACGGCCATGAACTCATCGCCATGTTCTTTCTCATAGGGCTTGCGAAAGTGCACCGCCACGAACTTGAAGCGCCTACGTTCCACCACGATGTCGACCACCAGTTGATCACGCGCACCTTTGACACTCGACTCGATGCGCTCGTTCTCGATCGGATAACGCGAAGTAATCATCACTCCGGAGGTGCGGCTGCTATGCCAGATGTAGTCGAAACCAGGTAAATCGATCTGCTGCTTGGGACCAACTTCGGCGAAGGCGATGACGTCGGGTGGGTCCTGTGAAAGGAGGCGTTCCAGATCGGCGATTCCGGCCTTCTGGTGGTGGCTGTTGAACCAGACCACATCCAACTCGGTGGGTGTGGCAAGGTCCGGTTGCGAGTCAGGAATCCACAGGGTGGCCACCGTGGCAGAGTGCCCGAGCAGGAATAAGACGCCACAGAAGATCGCTTGGTAGGGGCGCCAGAAGTAGCGTCGTAGCTTGGCGATCAGCAGCAACAAGACGGTGGCGCAAAGCCAGGCAAGAGCCAAATAGAACTGAAAATGGGTGAAAATGCTGAACAAGCCGATGATCATGCCCACGAAGGACAGCAGCGAAAATCCCGTCAAGCCAAGGAATGCCAAGAATGGCAGCTTGCTGAGCCGTCGGCGTGGGGCGGAATTCATAAGGCGTAGCATAGAGACTTCCGATAATGCCTTCAAAACGGGTATCCTGCGCGTAATCAATAAAATGACTACGCCCTCTGACTTTCCAGATCTTGGCGGCGGTGACACACCACCACGCCCTCCTCGTCCCCCCAAACGCCCGCCCCAAGTTCCTGGTGGTGGAGGCGGCGGCCCACAGATGCCGCAAATCCCTAATGTCAACAAGAAGGCCATCTTCGGTGGCGTGATTGCTCTGTTGTTCCTGGTCTTCGTAGTCGGTGCCTTCATCTCCGGAAAAGGTGGCATCATCGAGGTCAAGGACACTGAAGTGGCAGTGATCGTGAACTACCTGACCGGCGATGAAGAAATCGTCAACCGTCCGGGTTATAAGGTCTTCATCCCATTCTTCGCGCAGGCTTTCATATTCGATAAGTCGCCGAACAAGTTCGTGATGGAGGGCGAGAAAGATCGCGACGCCAACCGGGTGCGCAAGCTCACGGTGCGTGCCAATGATGGTTCGAACTTCTGGTTTGAGACCCTCGAGATCCAATACCGCATTGACCCGAACATGGCCGACGTCGTGCTGAATGACTCCGGCCCTGGCGAAGGCTTCAAGGAGAACTGGATCAAGGCTTTCGCGCGTTCGGTACTGCGCGATGAGTTCGGTCGTTTTTCCGCCGAGCAGGTTACCGTGATGTCGAACCTTGAGGTCGCTTCGCGCGCATCCGAGAAACGCCTGAATGATCAGTTGAATCAGCATGGCATTCACGTCATGCAGATCATCACGCCGAAACCGAAGTTCGAAACGCGCTACGAGCGCGCCATCGAGGACCGTAAGGTCGCCGAGCAAGAGGTCGAGAAGCTGAAGGCTCAGGCAGAGCAGTTGAAGCGCGAGCGTGAGCGTCGTCTGGCTGATATCGAACGCGATAAGGCCACTGAATACGAACTGCTGCTTGGTACCTTGGAAAAGGACCGCATCTCGGAACAGAAAGTCGCAGTTCAGGTCACCAAGACCGCCGATGCCTACAGCATTGGCCAAATCGCCGAAGGTCAATCGGCCGAGCGGCGTTTGACTCAAGAGGCACGTGGTCTGGAACAACAGGCCCGCAAGGAGGCCGAAGGCTTGACCGCAAAGGTGGAAGCGCTTGCCGCACGTGGTGACATC
The DNA here is from genome assembly GCA_024229395.1 of Planctomycetota bacterium. Lineage (GTDB taxonomy): Bacteria > Planctomycetota > UBA1135 > UBA1135 > UBA1135. The sequence continues at coordinate 30,491 of JAAESM010000045.1, forward strand.
CTCGTGCGTGAAGAACTGGCGCGTAAGTTTGCGCAGATCACTTTCGAGATCATTCCATACCGTCGGGATCCCTCGCCCACCCGGATCGAACATATGGGGGCCATTCCAGGTGTCCAGAACCAGGGAGGTAACAACCGATGAAAAAGCTCGTTTTCCTTTTGATCATCCTGATCCTGACTCCATTGCTGGTCATGTTCTTGTTCAAGCGCGTGCCTCCAGCCACGATTGGCATCAAACAAAGCCAGTGGGGTGGCGGCATCATCCATGCGGATTATTCGACTGGCTTCCACCTAGGCGTGAGCGGCTACCACAAGTGGCACTTCCTGCCTTCTACCACGCACTTCCTGCATTACACCGACAACGATGCGCGCAGCTCCAGCCCAACGGTCAGTTACGACCGTCCGCTGCAGATTCGTGCCGCTGATGGCAACGTCGTCAACTATGAAGTGACGGTGGCTTACCGCATCATCAATGGTGAGGCTTGGCAGATCGTCGACGACGGCTTGAAGATTCAATACAAGGACCGGGTCAAGTCCAAGGTGACCGCCATCCTTCGTGACGAGTTGTCGAAGTTGTCCTCGGAGAACCTGCAACTAACCGACGAACGACTCGAGCTGGTCGGCGAGGCACTGCCGGTGCTGACGGCCGACTTGAAGGAGTTCCACTGTCGTGCTGATTCCATCCTCATTCGCCGCCTGCGTTTCCAGGCAGAGTATGAGGAGAAGTTGCAGGATAAGCAGTTCCTGCGTCAGAAGGCTCTACTCGATGCCGCAGGCACTGTGCTTGCCGAGGAAGAGAAGACCGTGAACCTGATCGAACGTCAGATTCAAGCTGCGGAATTGAGTCTTATCCAGACATGGGAGAAGACCATTCAGGAGAAGAAGTCTGAATACGAAGTGATCATTGCCGGTATTCGTGCAGAGGCTTCGGTCTATGCCGCGGAGACCATGGCGAAGGGCGATGCCGATAAGGTCATTGCTGAAGCAAATGGTCAGTTGGCCTTGGAGAAGGCAGAGGCGTTGCGTAATGAACTACGTACTGCTGCGCTGAACTCAGAAGGTGGTCGCATCTTGTTGGCCTTGGATGCTGCGCAGAATCTGGACATTCCGCGCGTGACCTTGAACAGCGATGATCCGAACGTGCCAACGATCCTAGATCTCAGTGAGTTGACCAAGATGTTGGTCGGCGAGAACTAGAAAGCGTGTTGGGCCTGGTTCCGCAAGGGACTGGGCTCAGTGCAACGGCAGGGCCAGCCGGACTGGCCTGGCTGCCGCGGTCAAGCCAACCGCAAAGGCCCGGTGCGCTCTAGGGCGCGCCTTCCATGCGTCGAGCAAGGTGAAGAACTTCACTGCGCTCGACCATTCCAATCAGGACCGGCGCTTCCAGGCTACTGATCACCGCGGCGGTGTTGCCATCGAACTGCTTAAAGAACTCCAGCGCTTCCGGCAGCGTGGTGCTGGCGGTCAAGGCGGCTTCTTCCACGCTCAGCGTGGCAATGTCCTCGGCAGTCACCAGCGCAGCCGTGCGCTTGTCATAGGCGATCTGACTGAGGTCCGCGAGTGTGACCACGCCCACCAGTTGATCCTTCGGGTCGATGACCGGGAAGTGATTGAACGGCGAGCTGTTGGCGAAGCGCAGGATCACATCCATGTTGGCGCTACGGCGCAAGGCGGTGGCATTGGGGCGCATGAAACGCTCGACAGTGACGGTGGCGGGGTCTTGCCCTTTGCCCACGCGATGGCCACCGAAGGTTGCACGTACGGCGGCGCGCCAGCCACGTCGGCCTTCGCGGTCAGCAGTGTGCGACATTAAGTTACCGAGACTGACTTCACCGGCGGCAACGGCGACCTTCTTGACCAGGATCGGGCCGAGCAGTTCGAACACGACGACGGCACCAAGGATGATGTTGAGCAGGTCGTCGGCAAGTTCCTCGTTAAAGGATTCCACATACGAGGCCAGTGCGATCGCAGCGCCTGCTTGACACAACAAGGCCAAGCCGATCGGCGGATTCTCGCCTTGGCGGGTGGGGCTGGCAGCATTGATGCCATAAAGGCCAAAGTGGGCGCCGAGGCTCTTGCCAAGGGTACGGCCAAGCACATAGAGGCCGACCGCAAGCCAGTGCGAACTCAACTTGCCGAAGTCCAAATGCGAACCGCTGAGCACGAAGAACAGCACGATGGCTGGTTGTGCGTAGACGTTCATGGCGGCAGTAATACGCGGGAACAGTTGCGAGCGATTGACCACCACTGCACCGGTAACCAGGAAGGCCAGCATGTGAGGGACGTCGGTCATCTCGCAGACGCCGATGGTCAACAGGATCACTGCCAACAACGGCACCGCATAGTTATCGCGGCCGACGCGTTCCTGCATCAGGATCAGGGCATGGCCTGCGATCAATCCGTAGACCAGCGAGCCGAGTACATCCCAGATCGGTGCGGTGAAGCTGCTGTCGCCACCTTCGAAGGCGAAGAACAGCACCAGCGCGAGCTCGAACAAGAAGACCGCCCACACGTTCGAAAGTGCAGTCAGCTGCTTAATCTTGCGCGTGGCGGAACCCTTGGCCTCGTATTCGTGCAAGACTTCCAAGGTGGTGGCCGGTGCCACTGCGATCGCCAAGATGGCGAGCAAAATAGCGCCCTGTAAATCACCGAGTACGGCCATCGAGAGGCCGAAGACGATGGCGAAGGTGAAGGCGGATTCGAGTGCTGAGACCTTCAGCAGACTGCGCATGCCGGTGGGGCCGCCGCCGCGCCCTTTGAGCTTGAATTGGCCGCCCAAGATGAACAACGCCAAGGCCATGGCAAGGTTGTTGACCGGATGGCGCAACTCCTCAAGGGATTCATGCTGCAGATAACCCTTGGTGGCCAATAGATGGATACCAATGCCAGCTGCTAAATAGCCGGTCAAGGTAGGCAGGCGCAGCAAGCGCGCGAACCAACCACCGACCACCCCGCCGGCGAGCAGGATGCCAATCAGCAACAATCCTTCCAGAGCTGGCATGATCTAGTGAGCGCTTGCCCAATCAGGGCCGGAGTCAAGATCCACCTTTAATGGTACATCCAATGGGAAGGCATTTTCCATCTCCTCGCGCACCAAGATCGACAGCTGTTCAACCTCAGACTTGGGGCAATCGAAGACCAGTTCGTCATGCACCTGCAGGATCAGGCGCGCGGCCAGCTTCTCGCGTTGGATACGTTCCTCAACGCGCAGCATCGCGACCTTGATCAAGTCGGCGGCACTGCCTTGCACCGGCGTGTTGACGGCGACGTTTTCGGCCGAGGAGCGTACACGGTTATCGCTGGAATTGACGCCATCGGCGGGGCGGTGACGTCCGAGCAAGGTGCGCACTTCACCGGTCTCGCGAGCTTCTTCCAGGGTCTTGTCCAACCACTTGCGTACCCCGGGTAGGGCGTCGAAGTATTGATCGATGAAATCCTGCGCCTCTTTGAAGGAGAAGCCGGTCTCGCGCGCCAGGCGCTGCGGTCCCATGCCATAGAGGATGCCGAAGTTGATTGCCTTGGCGCGCGAACGCATCTCGCCATCGACTTCTGCTGGATCCACGCCAAATACCAGAGCGGCGGTGCGCGCGTGGACGTCGGCGTCATCGCGGAATGCCGAAATCAGCGCCGGATCCTGCGATAGATGCGCGACTACGCGTAGTTCGACCTGCGAATAGTCCGCCGACAGCATGACCCAATCATCAGCGCGCGGGATGAAGGCGCGACGGATCTCGCGGCCGGCATCGGTGCGAATCGGGATGTTCTGTAGGTTCGGGTCGCTTGACGACAAGCGCCCGGTGCTGGCCACCGCCTGGTTGAAGGAACTGTGGATGTGGCCGGTGTCGGGATGGATATAACCTGGCAGTGCATCAACGTAGGTGCCGATCAACTTGGTGATGCGGCGGTACTCCAGCAGCGCATCAACGATCTCGATGCCGGCGTACTTCTCCATGGTGGCGGCATCGGTCTTGTAACCGGTCTTGGTACGACCGACGCGTTTGACCTTGGCCTCTTCCTGAATCTTCAACTTCTCGAACAAGATCGGTCCGAGTTGCTTCGGCGAGTTCAGATTGAAGGGTTCGTCGGCCAGTTCATGCACTTTACGTTCCAGCTCGGCCTGACGTTCGCCCAAAGTGATGCGCATCTCCGCCAAACGCGTGCGATCGACGCGCACCCCTTCGGCTTCCATGCGCTCCAAGGCACCCGCCAGCGGCATCTCCACTTCATGGAAGAGTTTCTCTGCACCGACACGTTCCAGGCCTTTGCGCAAAAGTGCGACCAGACGGAAGGTGGCGTCGGCATCTTCACAGGCATATTCTGCAACCGTCTCAATCGGCACCATGTCCATGGTCAACGCCTTCTTACCGGCACCGAGCAAGGCCTTGGTCGGGATCTTCTCCAGGCCCAACATGTTCAGCGACATGGCATCGAGATTATGCGCGGCGATCGGATCGACTAGGCAGTGCGCGATCATGGTGTCGAACTCCCAACCCTGAATCTGCACGCCGTGACGACGCATCACATGCGCATCGTATTTGGTGTTCTGCCCATACTTGGCGAGCTTCGGATCTTCGAGCAGGGGGCGCAGATAATCCACCGCAGTCTCGCCATTCGGACCTGTTGCAGCTTCGGGAAGATTCTCCGCCACATACCAAGCCTTGCCGTCTTGCCATGAGAAGGACATGCCGACTAACTTGGCGCGCATCGGGTCGATGCTGGTGGTTTCGGTATCGAATGCGAAGCCGCTGCAACTGCTCAAGCCCTTATGCAGCTCGACTAGATCCTCGGTGGTCTTGACCAGTCGGTAATCACCAGCTGCCATTGCCGCAGCAGCTCGTGCGGCGGCGGGATCGACTTCGGCGGGGGCCTGATCATCGAACAAACCAGGACCGCCGGAACTAACTGCCGCTGCCGACGTCTTAGCTGTCTTGGAACTCTGGCCTGCGCCATCTTTGGCGGCGCCATGATCGGCACTTGCCGTTGCGCCTTTTGCAGAACCGGCTGCCTTTGCTTTCGCTGCTTTCTTCGGCGTGGACGCTAATCCTGGCAATCCACCGTCTTCGGCGAATCCTCCAAAGCGCTTGCCCAAAGTGTTGAGACTATGGTCGGCGCAGAACTTCTTGACCGCATCGAAGTCTGCGGTCCCAGGTTTCAGTTCCTCGGCCGCAGGCACCTCCATGTCGGTGGCCATCGTGACCATGAGCAATGCCAAACGTGCCGAATCCTGGAAGTTTGCCAGGTTCTCGGCCAATTTGCCCTTCTCTTCTTCAGGCCCGCGCGCCAGCACTTCATCCAAGGTGCCATACTTCTGCAGCAAGGTGGTGGCGCGTTTTGGACCTACACCTGGCACACCTTTGATGTTGTCGGTGCTGTCACCGACCAAGGCTTGCCACTCGGCCATCTTGGTTGGCGGCAATCCATACTTCTCTTCGATATCGGCAGGACCAAGGATGACCGCCGGCGCTTGTTGCTTAGGAGGAGGGCATTGAAGCACATGGTCACTGACCACTTGGGCGAGGTCCTTGTCGGAAGTGAACATCCGCACATCCCAACCTTTGGTCGAAGCTTGTGCACCCAAAGAGGCAATGATGTCGTCGGCCTCGAAACCGGCTTCATCGAGCGATGGAATGCCCATCAACTCGGTGACTTCGCGCATCCATGGGAACTGCACGCGTAAGTCTTCATCGAGATCCTCGCGGTTGGCCTTGTAGGTGTCGTCGATCTTGTGGCGGAATGTGGGTTCACCACGGTCCCAAGCCACGACAACACTGGTTGCTGGATGGTCTTCGAGCGCGCGTAGCAAGGCGGCGACATAACCATAAAGTGCACCGGACGGTCGGCCTTCACCATCGGTCAAGCCACGGATGGCGAAGAAGGCACGGAATGCCAAGGCTGTGCCATCGATGACCAGCAGCAGAGGGCGATCGCTTTGGGATTCAGTCATTATCCGATGTACTTCAGCAGCATGAAGCCGCCCACGAGGAGGACCGCAAAGGCGATCGCGGCAAGGTCAAACCACTTATCCATCCATTCCACGATTGGTTGACCAAAATGACGCAGCAGGAAGCCTTCCAGATAGAAACGGAAGCCGCGACCGACGATGCAAGCACCGATGAAAGGCCACAGTGTGATCGCGCCCATGGCACCACTGGCGATGGTGAAGACCTTGAAGGGAATCGGCGTGATCGCGGCGATCAATAAGGCCACCAGACCATACTTGTCGAACCAAGTCTCGATCCTTGCCCAAGTGTGGCGTTCCATTTCACCGGCTGCGTTCTCGACCATCGGATCGTAGATGTCCAGCAACCACGTGCCCAAACTGCCCATCAGGAAGTAGCCGATGGCGAAACCAAGTACGCCGCCCAACACCGACGCAATCGTGGTGACGCCGGCATAACGCACCGCGCGTTCAGGTTTGCTCGCGCCCATCGCCATCAGCAATGGATCCGGCGGGATCGGGAAGAAGCTCGATTCGGCGAAGGATAAACCGAACAGCGCGCGTTCGGCGTAGGGTTTGTCGGCGAAAGCCAGCATCCAGTCGTAGAGTCGGCGTGCGCCGCTCATAATCTGGGCAAGAACAGGGATTTTCATGACGGGGAATGCTGGTTTAAGGGACAGTCTGGAAATCTCGGATGGTCCATTCGACCGAGGCGCGGCCGCGGAAGTGATTCAAGCCGACATTGATCACCACATCGACGCGGTCACCGACGCTCAGGTCGCGGGCACGGTCGGCCATACGCCAACCCAATGCACGGACCACCTGGCCATCACGTTCCAGGCGCAGTTCTACATGGGAGCCATCGCCGATGAACTTGGGGGCGACGGCAAGGCGGGCACCGCTGCACAGGAACAGCGGTTCTTCGAAGCCTTGGCCGAAGGGTTCCAGTTGTTCGATGGCGTGCACGGTGGCTCGATCAATCTCGGCTGGGCCGATCTCGCTATCGATGGTGAGGGTGGCTGGTTCAGCCTTAGGCAATAAGGCTGCGCCTTCCTTCAGCGCAGCTGCGACTTGTTCGGCATGTTCCGGCTTGAAGTGGAAGCCGGCAGCGCGGGCGTGGCCGCCGTAACCGAGTAGATACTCAGCGGCGTGATCAAGAATCTTGACCAAGTGAAAGCCTTCCGGCGAACGCGCACTGCCGCGCGCGACGCCAGGTGTACATTCGGCCCACAACAGGCTGGGTAAACCGGTACGCTCCATCACTTGGCTGGCAACAATTCCAAGCACACCAAAGTGTGCATCGGAATGACCACTAAAGATGACCGTGTCACCGCGCTGGAATTGCTCCTCAACGCTGCCATGCAAGGCTTCCAACTCGCGTTGTTGAATGCCGCGTCGCTCGAGGTTCAGGGCTTCCAGTTGTGCGCACAAACGTTCAGCTTCAGGTGCACTGGTGGTAGCGAGGGACTGGAAAGCGATATCCGCCTGGAACAGGCGACCAGCAGCATTCAAGCGCGGGCCAATGCGGAAGCCGACGTCGGAGGCGCTTGGCGTATCACGGATTCCCGCACTCTTGACGATGGCACGCAAACCCGGAAAGCTCGAATCCTTCAAGGTGGCCAGTCCATGATTGACCAGGCCGCGGTTAGGGCCACGCAAAGGCATGACGTCGCAGATGGTGGCGATGGCGGCGTAACCGAGGCCATCGAAGAGGAAACGTCGGTCCTTGTCGGACAACTTGTCGCTGCCAAGAATATGACGCAGCACGCCCCAAGCCAGCAACCAAGCGACTGCCGTGCCGCAGAACTCCGGGAAAATCACCGGCTTGCCGTCTTCACCGGGTAACCATGGGTTCATCAAGGCGGCGCATTCGGGCAGCTCCGTGCCGGGCAGGTGGTGGTCGACCACGATCACCGCAACACCATCTTCAGCCAGCTGTTTCAGTGGGCCAATGGCAGTGGTGCCGTTGTCCACCGCGATCACCAACTGAGCGCCGCATTCCTTGATCGCCGCCAGCGAGTTATCGCCAAAGCTGTAGCCGTCGCGCACGCGGTCAGGGATGAAGACCTCGGATTCCAGGCCGAGGCGGTTCATTAGATGATGGAGCAACACCGCGCCGCAGGTGCCGTCGGCGTCGTAATCGCCGTGAATCAGTACCTTGTGCTTGGCCTCTTGGGCAGCCAGCAGAGCTTTCAGGGCGTTTTCGAAGCCTGGGACGGTGGTTGGATCAGGCAATTCGGCCAGCGACGCCTTCAGCAAAGGACCAGCCTCATCCATGTCACTAACGCCGCGATTGAGCAGCAATTGAGCGATCAACGGGCGTAACTCCAGACCTTGGGCCAGGCGATCCCGAGTCCCCGGATCGGAGGGTTGCAATTTCCAACGAAATTGCGGTGCGACAGCCGTACTACTCACCCCTAAGATTCTAGGATTCCCATGGCTGAGAATCCTCCCCGCATTCCGTCGATGAACGAAATTCTTGAAAGCTGCGCTGAGCGCGGTTTCGAGAGCTATGGGCGCGAGGCTTGTCGCGCCGCTTGTAGTCGCGCTCTCGATGGCGTGCGCGCCCGACGCAAGGCTGGAGATAGCTTAGCGGCTGTCGACGAGGCTTTCTGGACTCAGGTGGCAGCCTTTTTGAAAGTGCTACCCTCGTTGCAGCTGCGTGGCGCCATCAATGCCACCGGCGTAGTGCTACATACAAACCTCGGACGCGCGCCGTGGCCGGAAGAAGCTGTGCAGGCCGCGGCCGCAGCATCAAGCGCATCCTTGTGTGAAATAGACCGGCGTAGTGGCGGCCGCGGGCGTCGCGATCGCCCGGTTTCGGAGTTGCTGGCGCGCGTCACCGGCGCTGAAGCCGGCCTGCCGGTCAACAATAACGCCGCTACCGTGCTGCTGGCGGTCTCCGCCTTGGCTCGTGGGCGCAAGGTCGTGGTGGCGCGCAAGGAGTTGGTCGAGATTGGCGGTTCCTATCGCATGCCCGAAGTGATTGCCGCGGCGGGGGCCCAGATGGTCGAGATCGGCACTACCAACCGGGTGCACCTGAAGGATTTCGAATCCGCCATGGGAGACCCAGAGGTTTCCTTGGTGCTGCGCATTCACCCCAGTAACTTCCGCATCGAAGGTTTCACCAAGGAGCCGCCGATGAAAGAAATCGCAGCACTGTGCCGCGAGCGCGGTCTGCCCTTGGTCTATGACCTTGGTAGTGGCGTGTTGAACGGCAGTGATCTACGTGGCCTGGAACAAGAACACCCGGTGCAGGATTCGCTTGCCGACGGCTGTGATCTCGTGACCTTCTCCGGCGATAAGCTGTTGGGTGGTCCGCAAGCAGGTTTGATTGTTGGTGCGAAACCATTGGTGGAACGTTTGCGTCGCGACATGCTTACGCGTTGTTTGCGTTTGGACAAGACCATGTTGGCAGCACTGGAAGCAGTGTTGAGTATCCATGCGCTTGGTGAGGAATCGGCGCGATCCAGAATCCCCGCATTGCAACGCCTGTCGTTAACTCATGAGCAGTTGCGCCAACGTGCCAGCGCCTTCGCCGATGCAATAAACAACTCCGCCAGCGCGATCCAGGCCAGCGTGGTGGATTGCGCCGGCCGCGTTGGTTCCGGTGCTTCACCTACCGAAGACCTGCCCAGTGCAGGTGTGTTGTTGGCTCAAGAGGGATTGGATGCGGAACAACTAGCACAACGATTGCGCGATGCAGACCCGCCGACCTTCGCACGCATTCAAGACGAAGCCGTGTTGTTGGATCTGCGTACTGTGGCCGATCACGAGTTGGTGATCCTGCAACAGTGGATCTGTCATCAATCGTAGAGCAGGATCGTTGCCACTTCATTCGGTGCTACCGTCAAGAAGATGGTTGCACTGCTTGGTGGTAGTGCCGTGTGGGGGCGTTCGACCAAGTCGCAAGCCCATGCACTCGACCACGTAAATGGTCTCGACGGTGGTGGCCGTATCAGTCTGTGCTGGCAGGATGAGGGAGGCAGCGAGCAGGAAGGCCGTAATCATCCTTAAAAGGTACCACGTAAAGGCAATCGGGCCGCGAAAGAAAGCTCCGTATCGGGGCCGGAGCTGGTCAATAGCAGCGTACCCAGAGTGGTCTGTGGAAGCGCCTTGTTGGTGGTTTCGCCATTGATCTTGATGATGACTTCCTTCTTCATGTCGACCAAGCGATCATCCAACAAAACCCACATATCCTTCAGCTCTTGTTCGCTGTTGATTTCGATGGTGTTGCTGTCGCGGTCGTACTCGGAGATCACCACGGCATTCTCGACTGGCTGTTGCCAGTAAAGCCAATGGAACTGATGTTTCCATGACAAGCGAGGTTGCCAGACGATCTTCTGCGGCAGGGGGTTGCGAACAAAGCCGATGATCTTCTCCAGCAAAGCCAAGGTCCCGCCTTCGGGGAAGCCGTGGCCGCGGCCGTTGACTTCCCAATATTCAAAGTTGGCGAAACCGCCCCAAGTCTTCTTGGCTTTGGCGACTTCCTTGACAGCAGCTTGGTTGGCGTCGGGTGGTACTTGTGGATCATCAATGCTTTGATAGACCACCATTGGGATGTTGCGTAAGTTCGGCACCACGCCGCTATCGATCTCGACGATGACGCCACCGGGTTTGTCATAGACCGGTGTGGGGGCGCCTGCCGATGGGGCCAATGCGGCAACACGATCGGCATGATGACCACCCAAGGTCCAACTGCCATATCCGCCCATCGAATGCCCAGAGAAGAACACCATATTCGGGTCGATCTCCCAAGTACGGATGGCTGCATCAACCAAGTCCATGACCCATTCTTCAGTGCCGGAATCAGTCCAGCCACACTCGGTCTTCTTCAGCACTTCGGGGAAGATCGCGACCAGATCCAGTTCCTTAGCGGCGTTCGAATAAGCGCCAGCACTCGCACCGGCGTCGCCCGAACCCACACCACCGCCATGCATGCCAAGCAACAGGCCGCGCGGTTTCTTGGTGTCCCCGCCAATGATGAACTTGCCATCGCGTGGCTTCTCCCAGAAGTAATAGGTGCCGGACTTCTTCTCCAGCTTCGGGTGCATCTTGCCATCCAGCTTGGCCAAACTCTTGCGCCATTTCTTCAAGTCCGAGCTGCGCGGCAGGAGAATCGCCTCCAACTCGTTGACGATCGCCATAGCACGTTCGAAACCAGCGTCATCGCGAAGGTCCAACGCCATATATTCCTCGACCAACTTGGTCTGTTGCTTTTTAGTTAGCGGCTTAGCTTCCGTCTGTGCCGCGGCGAACAGCATCGTTGTGGAACTCAGCCACAGCAGCAACAGCAATAGAAGGCACGAGAGCGGGCGAAAAGGCATGCCCCAAAATAGCAGAGGCGGTTAACTACAGGCGATTGGGATCCGAAACCAGCCATTCACGCAGCACCGACAACAAGCGCTCCTTGGTCAAAGGCTTAGACAGGTAATCGTCCATACCTTCGGCCAGACACTTGCGACGGTCGCCGACCATGGCGTTGGCGGTCAGGGCCACAATCGGAATCTTGTTCAACGGCGCTTTCAGAGCACGAATGCGACGGGTGGCTTCATAACCATCCATCTCCGGCATCTGACAATCCATCAGCACCAGGTCGAAGTCGCCACTGGCGGCGGCATGCAAGGCTTCGAGGCCGTTGACCACAGTGGTGACGTCAAGACTGGTGCCGGCCAACATGCGTTCAGCCAACTTGCGGTTGACTGCATTGTCTTCGGCCAACAATACGCGACCAGAGATGTTCTGCTCGGCATCGGGCGAAGTGTCTTGAGTGTTCTTGTTGACTTTAGCGCGTGGTGCTTGGGCATCGCCTTGATCGCCAAGAATATGCAGTAATTCACGCTTCAGGCGCGAGAACTTCACCGGCTTGCTGAGGTGGGCGCAGAAGCCCGACGTACGTGCCAATGCGGTATCGCCACGATCGCGGTTCGACGACATCAACGCCATGACCAGGTCATCCAGTTCCTGATCCTTACGGATGTGGTGCGCCAATTGCATGCCGCTCATGCCAGGCATTTGTTTGTCACACAGCATCATCGAGAAGGGGTCATCGCCTTCGATGGCTTCGCGCAAGCGCGCCAAGGCCTGAGTGGCGTTGCTGGCCGTTTCGTAGCGGCATCCCATGCGTCGTACTTGACCAGACAAGACGCGTTGGTTGGTCTCGATGTCGTCTACGATCAGGATGCGTCGGCCGACCAACAACTCGGCGGTGCCGGAGCTGGAGATGCGGTTCTTGATCACTGGGAACTCAAGTTCCACCCAGAACACCGAACCTTCGCCGAGCGTGCTCAAGGCACCCAAGCGTCCGCCCATCAAGTCGACCAACTCGCGGGTGATAGCAAGTCCTAGGCCGGAACCGCCATGGGTGCGCGTGGTGGAGGCGTCGGCTTGGGTGAACTTCTCGAACAACCCAGGCAAGGTTTCCTCGGCGATACCGCAACCGGTATCACGGACTTCCATACGCAGGCGCACTTCGTCTTCGGTGCGGGTGACGACATCGACTTCCACCGCCACTTCACCCTTGTTGGTAAACTTCATGGCGTTTCCAGCCAAGTTCAACAGGATCTGACGCAGGCGAGTAGAATCGCCGACCAAGGTGCCAGGCACTTCATCGCTGGCCAGGGCATTCCAATCAATATTCTTGAGCACAGCACGTGCACCAAGGCTGTCCTGCACTTCTTCCAGGACCTTATGGATATCAAACTCGGCGGCCTCCAGCTCCATCTTGCCGGCTTCGATGCGCGACAGGTCAAGAATGTCATTCAGCAAGTCGAGCATGGAATCGGCACAACTGCGGATGGTACTGAGGAACTCGAACTGGTCGGGCTTCAACTCGGTATCCAAGGCCAACTCGGTCATACCGATGATGCCGTTCATCGGCGTACGAATCTCGTGACTCATGTTGGCGAGGAATTCACTCTTCGCGCGACTGGCCTCATTGGCATGCTTACTGGCTTGCTGGAGCTTCACCTCGGCTTCGGCGCGACTGGTGACATCGTGGAAAGTCAGGATTAAGCGTCGGTCCATGCGAGCCACATTGACGTCGTAACGGGCGTTACTAAATGGGTGGACCAAGTGCACGGTGTGGTGCGATTGCGAACTATGCGCCATCGCAGTCAGGTGGTGCTCCGGTGGCAACTCCTTGAACCATGCGCATAGGTCCAACTTCTCGCCCGGCATATCGGCCAAGATGGCTTCACCGGCAGGGTTGCTCATGATCACGCCTATGCCGCAGTCATGCGCGCCGTGATTAGGATTCAGTTCCAGCACGAACATGCCGTCTTCGATCTGCTTGACCGTGGCTTGCAAGTCATCTTCTGCTGACTTGCGTTTCAATTGTTCTGCGCGTGTGCCTGCGACCAAGGTTCCAGTCAGCAAGGCAATGGCTGTGACAGACCCTCCAATCTCAAAGAGCACGAAGACTTGTTGCGCGTAATCGGGAATGCGTGAAGGGATCTCGCCAATGAAAGTCTCCCAACCCCAAAAACCGAAGATCGCCACGAAGGTCAGCGCGGCGGTGGCGATGGCGCTACGAAAACCAACCATCACGCAGGCCAGTACCGGCAGGGCCAGTAACCAAGCTGCGGCAATGCCGCTTACGCCGCCGACAGGGATCATCAAGTAGAAGATGAAGGCAAGCAGATAGAAGAGCTGGGCGCTAGCCGCGACGATCGGTGAGCGTTTCTGGCGGTTCCAGAACAAGGTGCCCACACACACCACCATCATGAAAGCCACACCGCCCGCTAAGTCATAAAGCCCAGCCCACAGCCAGAAAGCGACATAGGGTGGCGTGATCACAAAGCAGACATAGGAGACCATTTCCGAGCTGCGTCGCAATTGGGTCTCCGTTTGATAGGAATAACCTACCAAGCAGCGCCAAAAGCCCGTGAAGTCGGCAAATTTCATTTGGATGGGGGTCGCAAGAAGACTGGAATGCAGAGATTCATCGGCCTAGAAAGCACATTCCCTGAAGTGAATTCACCGCTTCAGCAGCCTGTTTCGCTAAAATCCTCGCCATGACCAAGCGCCTTACTGACTACGCAGCCTGCAGCGGCTGAGCGGCTAAGCTCCCTCAGGGGCAGCTCTCGCAAGTTTTGCGAGTGGTTGCACCCGCAGCGCAATCGCCCGACCTGCTGGCCGGTCCAGACACCTTCGACGATGTCGGAGCGGTCCGTCAGGCTAATGGTCGCGTGGGCCTGCATAGCGTCGACTTCTTCCCACCGGTAGTCGATGACGCAGAGGCCTATGGCGCCATCGCCGCTGCCAACTCCTTGTCGGATATCTATGCTTCTGGTGGTGCTCCGAGCGTGGTCTTGAACCTTGCTGGTTTCCCGCGCGAATGGGGTGATGAGATTCTGCAACCGATCTTCAAGGGTGCGGTCGCTGTGGTGATGGAATCCGGTGCCTTGTGGGTCGGTGGTCACTCAGTGTTGGCAGAGGAACCGTTGTTCGGTTTCTCGGTCTACGGCGACGTCGCCGAAGAGAATGTCATTACCAATGATGCGGCCAAGGCGGGCGATCGTCTGGCACTGACCAAACCGCTTGGTGCCGGCACCATCACCACTGGTGCCCAACGTGATCTTATCGCCCAAGAACATATTGATGCCGCAGTCGTGTTGATGCGCCGCCTTAATAACAAGGGTGCAGACGCCATGCGTGCAGCTGGTGTGAAATCGGCCACCGACATCACCGGCTTTGGTCTGCTCGGTCACGCCGGCAACATTGCGCGTGCGTCGAATGTGCAGATCTGCATCGATAGCAGCAAGCTGCCGCTGATGCCTGGCGTGGAAGCCTATGCCAAAGACGGCATTTTCTCGGGCGGTTCGGCCAAAGGGCGCGCGACCTTGGAATCGATGGTCACCATCGGTGAAGATGTACCGCAATGGTTAAGTAGCGTCGGCTTCGACGCAGAGACTTCCGGTGGTCTGTTGGTCTGCGTACCAGCCGATCGTTGCCAGGACTTTGAGTCCGCCATGCCCGCCGACCAGCCATTCGCTTGGGTCGGAGAAGTCCGTGAGGGGGACGCACAGGTCATCTTGTCTTGACCTAGAGGCTTTCGCTATTGTTTTGAATCCGCTGGAATTTCGTTACCGCCAGCCGGTAGCCGCTATCATGTGCGGCCAACAGGAGGGAGTGGATCGGGGCTGGTGTCCCGTCTGGCCTTCAAAGCCGGTGGGGTGTCGCACGGCGGCGCCCGGTGGGTTCGATTCCCATGCACTCCCGCCATCCTGTCATGAAGCCACTCACTGATCACTCCCAGCTACGCGCCGCCCTCGAGAAGGGCCACCGCGAACCAGGCACCGGCAAGCTGGGCTTGGAGTTCGAGCAGTTCATCCTCGATAAGCGCAGCCAAACGGTTTCCTATTTCGGCGCCGCCGGCGTTGAGGAGATCCTCAAGACCCTGCAAGAGCGCACTGGTTGGGAGCCTTACCTGGATAAAGGTCATCTGGTTGCACTGACTGCTGCGGATGGCCGCGCCATCACCCTTGAGCCAGGGGGGCAGATCGAGTTCGGCTCTACGCCGTGCAAGGATCTGCAGACCATGAACGCCGAGGTCGCGCATTACCGCGGTCTGTTAGCAAGCATCCGTGAAGAGACCGGCTACTG
Source organism: Planctomycetota bacterium (assembly GCA_024229395.1). Classification (GTDB taxonomy): domain Bacteria; phylum Planctomycetota; class UBA1135; order UBA1135; family UBA1135. The sequence goes on from JAAESM010000045.1 coordinate 46,034, forward strand.
CTTCTTGGCTTTGGGCGCTAACCCGAGCCAACGTCCTGACGACATCCGCCGCCTACCTAAGTCACGCTACGACTATCTCGAACCCGTGCTGCAAGAGGCCGACGAACTCGGCATCTGGATGATGAAGACCACCGCCGGTGTGCAGGTGAACTTTGATCATTTCAGCGAAGAGGATGCCATGCTCAAGTTACGCACTGTGTTCCAACTGGCGCCGGTGTTCAATGCCATGTTCGCCAACTCGTTGATTCGCGCTGGGGAATTGAGCGGCTACATGAGTTGGCGCGGCCATGTCTGGACCAAGACCGACAACAGCCGTTGCGGCATCGTCGAACGCTTCACCAAGCCTGGCTGTACCTTCGATGACTACATCGATTGGGTGCTCGATATTCCAATGTTGTTCATCGAACGCGAAGGCAAGCTGGTCGATAAACGCGGCCAGAGTTTCCGCGCCATGATGGAGGCCGGCGAAGCCACCGAGGCTGACTGGGATTTGCAACTGTCTACACCATTCCCGGAAGTGCGCTTCCGTCCGCAGGTGGAGTTGCGTTGCGCCGATACCGTGCCACCGCAATACGCATTGGCCTTAGCCGCTTTGGTAGAGGGCTTGTTCTACGACCAAGATGCTCTGCAGCAGGCAGCTGAACTTACCAACCATTGGAATCATGGTCAACGCCTTGAGGCGTGGGACCAAGCACACCGCTCGGCCTTGGCTGGCAACACGTCCGATGGCAAAAAGCTGCTCGATTACGCGCGTGAACTGATGCAGATGGCTAAGCCGTCGGCAAGCGCCGATCCATTCCTGGATCCCTTACGTGAGTTGCTCGACGACGGTCGTTCCTTAGCAGAACGAACCGTCGCAGAGCTAGAGCGCCGCGGCGAGATCGGTGGAACGGATTTGGAAGCGGTGTTGTCGCCGTACTGCTGCGCCTACTAAAAAACCTAGTTCCCGTCGCCAGCGGGTTCTTCCACAGGCACGGTTTTAGCAACAGTCTCAGTCACGTCTTCAACAGCTTCGTCGCGGCCTTCTGCATTCACGGCGGCCTCTTCTGAGGTCTCCGAGATTTCCTCTTCGACAGGAATCACTTCGTGCAGGCGTACCGCACGGGTCTCCTGGTTCTCCAGCTCCTTCATGGTGGCGATGAAGCCAGGGAAGTCGGTTGCGGGAATCGAAGTACCGCGCATCTCCAAGGTGCGACGCACCAGCAGGTGTTGAGCGGTCTTGTCGACCTTGAAGTCGTAACGGAATCCGTCGCGCTCCTCGGTGGAGTTCTCCGGACCGTATTCGATGGTCCAATCCATGCCGGTATCGAGCTGCACCGAAACGCGAGCCCGTTGCGTGCCGCGAAGCACGAAGGGGTAGGTGCGTTCGGCAGGACCGAGGCCATCGGCCAAGCCCAGTTCAGGAATGCGTAGACGCGCACCGTTCTTGTCGCCGCGACGCTGCACGAAACCAGGAATGGAACCGTCGAAGTTGACGATCAAAGGACCGCCAGTGACATCCATGTCGATGACTTGCGCGGTGTTCAGGTCCAGGCCCTTGACCATCTGCGAAGAGAGTTGACGCAGGGCTTGATCGACCTCTTGCGGTGACAGTTGCGAGATCGCCTCGCGGATTCCGGCACCTTGTACGCCCCTCATGGTCAAACTACCGACCACAGCAGCATCGTCGCTTTGGCCTAAGCTGTAGGCGATGGTCAAGTCCATATCCCACAGTTCAGTGAGGCCTTCGCGCGAGATCTCCTCGATGCGATAAGCATCTTCACCTTCCAGGATCAAGGCACTGGCGCCGAGCATCGCAGGAGGAAGGTCACCGAAGGAAGTACCGCGCGTCAGGATCGCGATCCAGGTCGGCTCCTCGCCGTTGTCGGCCAGACGCAAGGCCGGAATCTGGTAGTTCTCGCCGGATTGGAATGGATCCATCGGCTCTTCATCCAACTCTGGTGCGGTTGTCTGCAACACACTCCATTCATGAGGAATGCCGGCAAGATTGTAAAGCGTAGACAGCAAGTAGGTGGGGTTACCGCGCTTCAAGGTCCACACATCGATCAGGTCGCCGTCGTCCTCGAAGTCGAGGATCATTTCGGTCAATGCAGCATAAATGCGCTCGGCCTTCTCGTGGTTGGTGCCGGTCTGTGGCAGGGTGATCAAGAACTCGCGCAGTTCCAACTCGATGTCGGCCGGCAGGGAGGACTGCCACTTGAAGTAGTCGCGCCATCCTTCGACGGTGTACTCGAGCGGTTGATCCTTGCCATAAGCCACCCATGGCAACAGTTCCAATTCCGACGGCATCAACAGTTCCGGCTCAAGGCGATCGCTGTTGCTGCGCGTGAAGATATGGACTTTGCCACCAGGCCATTCTTGGGTCTCGTGGTTGCCATCGAAGTTCTGCTCGCGCAAAACGCCAGCTGCACCTTCAGGTACGAAGATCACCCAACGGCTCAATGCGAAAGGCTGTTGGAAGGAACTGAACTGCCAGAAACCAGGATCTCCAGCGGAGCCGTGGATTCCTGCAACATAACGATCGAAGACCGTTTCGATGACGTCGCCAGGGTCAAGCGATGGCATGACCAAGGTGCCGTTGACTTGGTGTGGCTCGAGGATCTCGCCATCGGTGGTCAACACGCGTGCGATCTGCGGCAAACCGTTGACACCCATCTCGTGGAGGATCTCGGTGCCATTGCGGTCCATTGCCAGATCCAGGTTGTGCACGCGGTAGATCATGCCGCCATCGAGCAACATGTAGACCATGCCGCAGTCGAGCAACATCGCAGTGGAGTTGTCGGCGGCAATGTTGTCGCGCTGCGCCAGTTGGGTAGCGACATCAGGCGCGAAAGCCTGGAAGAAGGCGGAAGCATCGTTGCGACGGCCTAAGACCTGCATCAAGCGCAAGGCTTCCTCTTCGGAAGGATCCATGCTCAAGATGTTTTCATAAGCCTTGGTGGCCTCGGCGACTTGGCCGTGGCGCAACAAGTAATCGGCCAAACTCCAGTGTGCACCGATGTCATGTGGCGCGGTGGCAACCTCTGCACGCAGTTCCTGCAGACGATTGTTTTCCTTGCCATCCATACGCCAAAGCTGACGACGCAAACGCTTGGTATTAGGGTGCTGTGGCTCTTCGATCTCGATGCGAGACAGGAGTTCACGCGCTTGTGCGACTTGTTTGGCGTCGCCATCAAGCAACATGTCCACCAAGTCCCAGCCGCCATCGGTGCTGGTGGTCAAGCGTGCATACGCAAGGTCCAACGCGGTGGGGCGGTCGCCATGGTTACTGGCAATGCTCTGCAACTGTTCCAGCGGCCAGTCAGCATGCGGGAAGTCCTTTGCCAGCGCTTTCAGTGCCGGTTTGGCAAGGGTTCCGCTGCCATCTAGTTCGAGCAGGATCGCAGCCTCGAGGGTGCGTGCGCCGTAGAACTCAGGGTGCTCGCTGACGATAGCGCGTGCGGCGGTCAAAGCCTCTTCGCGCTTGTCCTCATTCTGCAGGCGGTTAGCCGCGTAGAAGGCGAGGGTCAGATCATTGCAGCTGAGCTCAGTGCTGCGTGCCTCGATCTCCATCATGCGGTTACGGATCACCGTGGTAGGCAAGTGGTAAGACTCGGCCAAGGCGCGGTGTTGCCAATGCAACCATGCGGCGGTCTGAGCTGGAGTCATCTCGGTAGGCTCGGGCGTGGCCAAGGCAATGTCCGGGCGCTCGTGATGCAAGGCCAACACGCAACGCAAGATCACATCCCAAGCATCGTTGCCGGTCGGTTGCCAATAAGGCAGGTCCAGCGTTTCGGCAGGCATCGGCACCATCGGCAACTCAGGCGAGCTGTTGATGTCTTCCCATTCGAAGTAAGGAATGATGCGGCCGTCGCGGCTCAACAAGCGGCCACCGAGCAGGATGTCCTCGCCGACTTGATATTGCACCAGCAACAAGTTCCAACCAGCTTGAACGTTGACGTAAGCCTGGTGGGTATCGCCTTGATTGGCCAAACCTTCACGCAGGTCCTCAAAGGTCGGCATGCCGTTCCACCAAGCGCGCATGGCACTGTTGGCATGCAGTTCCAAGAGTGCAACTTGCGGATCGGTGCGTACCCAGATCGCGGCATAACCGCTGCCGACATGCTTCCATGCATAATCATCAGGGCTGATGCGGGTGCGGTTTGGATTGCGCAGCATCTGTTGCCAGATGCGCGTCTGACCGTTCAGCGGGTCGAGCGATTCCTTATCCCGCGGGTCCGGTGGAATGGTGCCGGCACGTAGGGGAGTTGGGTGTTGCAGATCACCCCATGGCGATAACACGCGCCAGTTGGTGAACCAGTTGTCGTACAGGTCGTCGCCGTGGCTAGGGCGCTCCGGCAACGACTGTGGCGACAGCTCCTGGAAGCGACTGCGACGCAACTCCTGGAAGTACAGGTGGCGCAGGTTGGTCGAGGCGGTGCCCTGGTGCACACCTTCGATCAGGCGCGCCAACACACTCGGGTTGATGCGCGTGGCACCGTAATCGTTGAGATCCAGTGCTTGATGCGTGGCCACGTTGGCCAGCGGCGAAGAACGGTCGTTCAACAGCGCTTCGAGCAAGTCATCGCGCATGCTGTCGACATTACCGTTGAGCAGGCCAGGGTGGCCGACGATCATCTCGGCGGTGAGCTCGGATGTATCGACTGGTTGCTGTTGAGGTACGGCAGCTGGGCAACTAAGCAGCAGTGCAGAAAGGCTAAGGGTGGCGATCATTGCTTGTCCTCCTGCTCATCGGCGGGAGATTTTTCAGGCTTGGCAGCCGCTTCGACGATGCCATCCGAAGGTGATGGTGGCTCCGTCACTGGAGGAGTGATCTCCAGGTAGCGGTCTTGGCTGTCGTCGACGATGCGACAGAGCTGGCGGAAGGCGTCGTAACCTTCAACCGGTACGCGGTGGGTGAGCATCTCAAGACGTTCACGCACCTGCAGGCCAGTGACGGTGCGCGTGATGCTCCAGTGGTAGGTGGCGGCATCGCACTGCGCATCGATCGGCGCGGGCAAGGTTTCCATGTTCCAATCCTTTGGCAGGGTCAGATCGATGGTGATGTCACGCACCCACGGGCTATCGAGCAGCAAGTCGGTCTCGCGGGTGGCCTCTGCGGTAGTACCCTGCAGCAGGTTGAGCTTGTTCAACATCGAAGGTACTTCCAAGCGACCTTCGACGACGCGCGCCATGCTGGTGGCTTTCGCGCCGAACAATAAGTGCAACGAATCGTTCAGTTGCTCGACATCTTGAATGTCGTAAGTGCAATCGCCATCGAGCGGACCGAGCAGCGAAGACATCATCTGTTCAACGGTCTCCCTGCGGTCTTGGTCGCCGCCAGCGAAGGCACTACGGTAGTTCGGATCCCAACGACCTTGCGGGTTGAGATAGAGGTCGACTTGCGCGCTACCATCTTCTTCAAAGGCAACGGTGTAATGCTCTGCACGCAGGTTGTCGGTGGCCTCAGAGAACGGAATGCGCACGCGCTCCACGCCCTCAGGCTTGACAATCAATACTTGCGCACCGCGGTCGTCGTAAGGCAGCACATCAAGCGGATGCAAGCGTGCGGTGCCATCGACCCACATCGCAGGCATATCCTGTTGCGCAGGAATGTAAGCAATGCAGTGGTTGAAGTGATTGACCATCGCCAGGCTCAGGTCCTCTTCATGGCGACGTCCGCCGTGGCGACCATCTGCCGAACGCAGGATCAGTACCGGGTAAGCAGTGACGTTGATCTCCGACAGCATGGCGCGCAGCAGGATCGACTTATCCTTGCAGTCACCGAACTGACGGCTGAAGATCACTGGCGCGGTGTAAGGCTGATAGCCATGCACGCCGAACTCCCAAGCGTTGTAACGAATGTCATTAGCTACGAAACCGTAGACCGCAGCAACTTGCTCTTGCAGACTCTGCTTACCTTCAGTCAACTCGGCGACCTTGGTCTTCATCTCCGGTGAGACGGTGATGCCGGCATCAATCAAGTTCCACCACCAAGCGCCGAACTCATCCCACGATTCGTAGGAACTAGCTTGCACGCGGGCGACGGTCTCTTCCGCATGCGGCATCAGGTTCTCGATGCGTTGCGGAGCGAGGTCGGTGACGGTCCAAGTATGGCTGGTACCGAAGGACTCGGTCTCGGCCACTTCCGCTTGCACGCCAGCCAAACGGATGGTGTGGAACTCCAGCGGCAACTCATCCGGTACCAGCAAGGCCAACTGGCTCTCACGGGTCGGCACCGAACGGTCAGCGGTCATCGAGTGGTCGATCGCGAAGTAGGTACCGAAGTAAGTGGTACCGAGGTCGCTGACTTTCCATTCGAGGTCGATGATGTCGCCAACTTGAAGGTGGGGTAGGTCGACACGACTTGCGCGCCAACCACTATCGGTTCGTGCAGTCTCGATGCTGCCGTCAGGATGCAGCACGTTGACGGTCAGGACACGCAATTTCTCATCGCCCCAGCTGAATGGGAACGAGACCTCATCAAGTTGACGGACACCGTTTTGGTTCAGCACGCGGATGACCTTACGGAAGTAGCGGTTGGCGGTGCTGTCGGGGTTGACGCGCACGACACTGCGGTAGAGCAGGTACTCGTGGCTGTAATCGCCCGAGCCTTGTTCGGCACTGTCTTCGGCGTGACGGGCCAGGATGTTAGTCAGGTCCTCGCGGTAAGGCGCATCGAAAGTCGCGCCATCCAAGGACTGCAAGTGATCGAGCAGACGACGTTCATCATCGTTGCTGAAGTCGATCTCCAACTCCTTCTCCAAGGAGGTGACAGCGTCTTCCAGCTGACCGGCTTGCAAGTGCAGACGTGCCTTCAATGCCAAGGTCGCGGCGGCTTCCGGCTTCAGTGCCAGAGCCTCTTCCACCAGCATGAATGCTGTATCCAGGTCATTCTGCGATTGGAAACGCTTGGCGTATTCGCGCAGGAAACGTGCGCCCCAAGGGCGTGCCTTGCGCAACATGCCGAGCTCTTCCAGTTCCAGTCCAGGATGGAAGGCTGGGCGTTGGCTACGCTGCCACGCGATGATCGAGATCAAGGCGTTGATGTTCTGGTTGGTGGCGTAGACTTGACGCATGCGCGTCAGCCACTCCTTGCTGCCGTAATCCAAGACGCTGCGCGTGAGCGGGTACAGGATCTTCGGATACTGATCGACTTGCGGATTGTTCAGCACTTGCGTGCGTACTTGATGGGCAAGACCATCGTGATCGAAGTTGGCGTAGACCACGGCCTTAAGGTTGCCCAACCATGGACCGCTATGACCGGCACCTTCCAGACGTGCAATGGCGTCAAGCGCAAGGTTCTCAATGTGCTGAAAACGCAGCGCTGCGATCACACGTTGGATGTTGAGTTGCACTTGGCCAGGATCTTCGGCCAGGACCAACTGCGCTTGTTGCAGCCAAGGGTTGAGGTCGGCCTCTTCGGCGTCGATGTCTTCGCCTGGGAACAACGCGGTGGCGTAATCGATGCGGTAAGTGAGCTTGTCCGGTGCGAACTCGACGGCGCGACGCAAGTCATCACGACCTGGGAACAGCGACTTCGGTGCGGTGCCGTACCAACGCTGCAGCGAACCCAAACGGTGGAAGGCCTCGGCGTTTTCCGGTGCCACATAAGTGGTGGCCAAGTAGTAAGCGATGGCGCCAGGAGGGGCCAAGATGACCTCTTCCGGTTCGCCACTGCGCAGCATCTGTGGAATGACTTCCTCCGGCGGGGTGGAAGTATGCGCCAGATGCATGGTGCGGCCGTCGCTGGCCTCGATGAAGCGCGCCTCGATGCGTGGCGTGTGGTCACGGCTACCGAGCTTCACGGCGATCTCGTTCCAACCGCTGTGCAGCTGCATCGGTGCGGCCAACGAATCCATCTGCAGCGCGTATTCGCCGCCAGCATGCAAGACTGGCTGGCCATCGTGCCAAACGCGTGCTTCGCCGGCGATGCCGAGCATCAGGAAGACCTTTTGGTCAACGTTGGAGTGCACCCAGGTGCGCAGCATGACGGCCGACTGTTGCGACGGATTCAGCAACTGGCCGAAATCTATCACGCCATTGCTTGGCGTCGGCTTTGGCGTCGTGCGCCAGGTAACGGTACGAACCTTGCCAGCGAAAGTGGCAAGGTTGTCAGGGTTGAACTCGGGGGCCAGTTGACTGTCTAGAGCCACGCCGCGTTCGTTATCGAAAGGACCGATGAACTGCCAGTCGGTTAGCTTGCCGAGGTCCTTGGCCGATTGCTCGAAACACCATCGCGTTTGTGCCCAAGCCATGCCGTCGGTTTCGGTGATCGCCAAGCTGCCGAGTAGTTCGCGGCACATGGTGTTGTTGTCGCTCATCGCAGCAGCGCGACGGAAACTCACCATGAGCCATTCCAGTTCGGCGCGTTTTTGCGCAGCGATCACTGGATTCGGATCGGTGTTCGGCGTGGTCGGTGCTTCGGCCTCGCGGAGTTGCGCGATGGTGTCGCGCATCAACACCGTGTAGAGCTTCAGGGCCTTTAGGGTCTGGCCACTGTGGTAAAGCTTCAGCGCATCGGCTTCGGTGGGCGGTGGAGGCGGACCAGCTTGTTGGCCGTTGGCGGGCTCTTGCGCCGACGTTTCTGCGTTGTCGGTCGCTGGCTCCTGAGCGGTGCCAGTCGCTGGTTTTTGCCCGGACTCCCGCGCGACGTCGAAGATTGACTTGCGCCCGGGTTCCTGAGCCGAGCCTTTTACGGGCTCTTGCTCCGGTTCTTGCACAGAAGCTGCGGGCTTTTGTGCGGACTTGAAGGCGGCTTCGGCAAAGGCGCTCGTGTTGTCTTCACGAGGCGATTCGGCAGGAGCTGTAGAAGCACTGTTGGCACAAGATCCGAGCAGGGCCAAAAGTACAAGCCGTACAGGCGTTTGCATGAGTGTCATCGTAGCGTTTGTGAGGCTTGATTTCCGATTTGGGAAGTATGGCTTGCGCTATATGACATTTGTCATATAATGGCGTGAATGGCAATGCCCTTGTACCCGAACGACCTGGAAGCACTCAGTCCGCGCCAAAGCGCGGCCCTTGAGGCTCTCCAGCAAGTTCAGGCCGCTTCGGGGCGTCCGCCCACCCGCGCTGAGCTTGGGGCTATTCTTGGTGTGAGTCCGCAAACCGCTGACTTTCATCTTCGGGCGCTGGAGCGCAAGGGTTACCTCAAACTGGGGCGTTCTTCGCGTTCGATTCAGCTGCGCATTGGAAATATCGGCCCAAACAGCGCGCAAATTGAGCCTGAAACCATCCCAATCCTGGGTCGTGTGGCTGCCGGTATGCCGATTTTGGCCATCCAGAACCACGAGGGCAGCCTGCCGCGCTTAGCTGGCAGCCAGGCGGATTTCGCCCTCAAGGTCGCTGGAGATTCGATGATCGATGTCGGCATCCTGGATGGCGATCTGGTCTTGGTACAGCAGGCCAGCAACGCCAACAGCGGGGAAATCGTGGTCGCCTTGGTCGGCGGTGGCGAGGAAATGGAGGCAACGGTGAAACGTTATCTACCCAAGTCGAATCATGTTGTTTTGCGGCCAGAAAATGCCACCATGGAAGATATCGTGGTGCAGCCGGAAGATGATTTTCATTTAGCTGGCCGCGTGGTCGGTGTGTTGCGTTGGTGGGCATAAGGAGAAAGGAGTTCAAGAATGAGTGCAGTCATGTTGGAAGAGATTGAAATGGAAGGTCAGGCGTCGCAATTCGCGAACCGCAAGAACACCTTCTTCCTCGCCTTGCGCGGTACCGCCGCGGAAGACAGCGAGAACCTTCAAGAGGGCGATGTCTTCGCGATTACTGAAGGCGTCGATGTAGAAGCCGGCGACATGGTCGTGTGGTGGACTGGTGTCGCGCGCACCTTGGCATTGGCGCGTGTGCAGGAGGACCTTTCCTTCAAGGGCGTAGGTGGATTCCCGCCGCCGTCGGATGAGCAGCCGGCCAAGGTGCGCGGTGTCGTGGTTGGGCGCTTGCGCCAATTCGGTAGCAACGGCGACAGCTCGTGAACTTCGCTGACCGCACGCGCTCGATCCTGCATGTGGATCTGGATGCATTTTTCGTGTCGGTCGAAAGAGTGTTGGATCCGCGCCTGAATGGGCGCCCGGTGGTCGTCGGTGGACCTCCAGAGGGTCGCGGTGTGGTCGCGGCGGCCTCTTACGAAGCTCGGCAATATGGAGTCCATTCGGCCATGCCTATGGGCCAAGCCTTGCGTTTGTGCCCGGATCTGGTGCGCGTCGGCGGTAGTCATGGCATGTACTCGCGCGCCTCTAAGGCGGTGTTCGATTTGATCGGTGGCTATACGCCGTTGGTCGAGAAAGTGTCCGTGGATGAGGCCTATCTGGACTTGAGCGGCACGCATCATCTGTTTGGCAACGCCTTGGATGCTGCCGACAAGATGCGCCGCGAGGTCAAGGAGCGTTTGCGCCTTGATTTGACTGTGGGTGCATCGAGCAATCGTTTGGTCAGTAAGGTGGCTTCGGGTTTCGCCAAGCCTTGTGGGTTGTTCGATGTGCGCCCTGGGCAGGAACCGCGTTTTTTCTCGCCGCTACCGATCAAGGTCATGCCAGGCATCGGTCCGGTTACCGCCAAGCGGCTGCATGATTTCCATATCGATGAACTGGGTGTGTTGGCCTCCACCGAACGTTGGTTCCTGGAAGAGGTCTTCGGCAGTTATGGACCTTCCATGCAGCGCCGCGCGCATGGTGTCGATGAAACACCGGTATGTCCACCGTGGGAGCGCCCGGAACGTAAGTCACTCGGTCATGAGCGCACCTTCGCTGAAGACACCGATGACCTCAAGGTCTTGCGTGGGCGCCTGCAGCGGTTATTGGAGCAGAGTTGCGCACAGTTGCGCAGTGAAGGTCTGTTGGCGCGTACCTTAAGTGTGAAGTTGCGCTATGCCGACTTTGTCACCGAAACCCGTGATCTAACTTTGCCGCAGCCCAGTGACCATGACTTGGAATGGTGGGAGGTGGCGGAGCAACAGCTGGAACGTATGTTGAAGAAGCGTCGTACTTTGGTGCGTCTTTTGGGGGTGCGTTTCAGTGGTATGGAGCGTGGCTTCTGGCAAGGTGGTCTGTTCGAGCAAGAGCGTGTGGTGCAGCGCGGTCGGATCGCGGTGCTGGATAAGATCCGCAGCAAATACGGTGAGAAGGCAGTGCAAAGCGGGGATCGATTGTGGTTGCGCAACTCTCGGTAGCCACGCCGTGGTCTTTCCATTGGGGCGCTTCCCGAGTTGAAGAGTTAGCCGCCATTGCCGCCCGCGGGCAAGTGCATGCCTTGGGCATGGCCGATCTCAACGGCATGTGGGGAGCGGTACCATTTCAAAAAGCTTGCTTGCAACAAGGCGTCAAGCCGTTGTTTGGCATGCGCTTGTTGGTCGAAGGCGTCAGCGCGCAAGTGCTCGCCCACGATGCGCGCGGTTGGGCGGCCTTGTGCCGTTTGGCCACCAAGGTGCAGATGGCTTTGCATCCGGCGCAAGGCAGCGCCGCCCTTGGGGTTGGGCATCAGCGCATCGGTATGGCGCCTTTCCTGCTAGAGGCTTTGCAGCAGGAGCGAGAGACTTGCGGTCTGGGGCAGTCCTTCTCGATCTTGTCCCATAGTGCTGAGTTGTTGCATCAGCTGATCGCGCGTGGTGGCAAGGCCGGCCTGCATGTGGCTATGCGCAGTGGCGCACGTGGCCAACACGATGCCCAACTGGGTGAGAACTTGGGCTTGCCGTTGGTGGCTTGCCCGGCGGTCGCCTTTGCAGTGCCGCAAGACTTCGAACGCCATCAGTTGTTGGTGGCCATCGGTCGCAACACCAATCTGTCGCGCCTGCCGGCCAGTGCTCTGGCTTGCGCCGACCCACGTCAACGTGCGTTCGTTGGTGGCGCTCCACCTGCGTGGTTGCGCAATGAGTTGGAACTGCAGGCCGATTACCGATACCAGCCCCAGGCCTTGGCTATGGCACAGGAGTTGGCGCAAAGGTGCAACTATGAGATTCCACTCGGCATCAAGCGTATGCCGCGTCTTGCCTTGCCGAGCGATCCCAAAGGGGATCCGAATGCCAATCCCAAGCAGCATGCTGACGCTGCCAATGCTGCGCTTGCGGAGTGGTGCGAAGCTGGTATCACGCGCCGCAACTTAGTCTGGAATGAAGATTATGGCGCGCAACTCGACCGTGAGTTAAAGCTCATCCGTGAGCAGGACTTGGCCGATTACTTCTTAATCGTGGCGGATATCGTGCGTTGGACCAACCAACAGGGCATCCAGAATTGCGGGCGTGGTTCAGCAGCCAATAGCTTGGTCAGTTATCTGCTTGGTTTCACCCATATCGATCCGCTGCGCCATGACTTGTGGTTCGATCGCTTCTTGCATCGCGGGCGCCGCGATTTCCCGGATGTCGATCTTGACTTCGCCTGGGATGAACGCGATCGCGTGTTGGACTATATGTACCGCAGGCACGGGCGCAATCACGTGGCCATGTTGGCAACCCATGTCACCTTCGGTGCGCGTGGTGCGGTGCGTGAGTTGGCCAAGGCGATGGGCGTGCCGCCGATGGAAATCACACCGGTCACCAAGGCCTTGCCGTGGATGCGCGGCGGCTTCGATGTCGAGCGCATCAAACGCAACCCGAAGACCGCCAACTTGCCTTTAGATGCTGAACCTTGGCGCACCATTCTGAAGCAGGCGGCGGCCTTGGATGGTTTTCCGCGGCACCTTGGCGTGCATGCCGGTGGCATGGTGCTGGCACCCACCGAACTCACCGGGCACTTGCCCTTGCAGCATGCCAAGAAGGAGACCGAAGACGGGCGCATCGTCATCACGCAATGGGATATGGGGCCAGTAGAAGAAGCCGGTTTGTTGAAGATCGACCTGCTTGGCAACCGCGGTTTGGCGGTGGTGCGAGATGCGCAACGCTTGGTGCGCACCAACACTGGTTTGAAGGTGCAGTTCGGACCTTTGAACCCGAAAGATGATGTGCGCACCCAAGAGTTGATCGCGCGCGGCGACACCATGGGTTGTTTCTATATCGAGTCGCCGAGTATGCGCAGCCTTTTGCTGAAACTGCAGTGCCGTGATTTTCCCACCCTGGTGGCGGCGTCTTCAATCATCCGCCCGGGCATCTCGTCGTCGGGCATGATGCAGGCTTATATCGAACGCAACCATGCCTATCGTTGCAACGGCCAGCATCATGATGACTGGTATCTGCACCCCATGTTGCAAGACATGTTCGCCGAAACCTATGGCGTGATGGCTTATCAAGAAGATGTCTTGCGGGTCGCGCAGCGCTTGGCCGGCATGACCGCCGCCGACGCCGATGGGCTACGCAAAGCCATGACCAAGAAGGGCGCGCATAAACGTCTGCCCGAATGGCGCGAGTCCTTGCTGCAGGGCTTGCAGGATTTTGGTCTCAGCCATGAGGCCGCATTGGAGTTGTGGCGTCAGATCGAGTCCTTCGCAGGTTACTCCTTCTGCAAGGCGCATTCGGCCAGCTATGCGGAAGTGAGTTTCCGTTCCGCCTATCTACGCGCGCATCATCCCGCCGAGTTCATGGCCGCGGTGTTGCGCAATCATGGTGGTTTCTATGCCACCTTCGCTTATGTCGCTGAGGCACTGCGCATGGGCCTGAAAGTGCTGTTGCCTTGCGTGAATCGTGGCAGTGCTGATTTCTCAGCGCATGGCAAGCATGTGCGCACTGGCTTGCGTGAAATCCAAGGCATCCACGGCAGTTTCGTCAAGCGCGTCGTCGAACAGCGGGAGCAAGGTGGACCCTTCATCGGCATGGAGGACTTCACCAAACGGTTACGTCCGCAGCGCGAAGAACTCGATTCGCTGGTGCGGGCAGGTGCTTTAGATGGCATGCCAGATGGATACACCCGACCAGAGCGCATGCGTTGGGCTGCTTTGTATAAACGTGCAGCGGGTGCGTCGTTGGTGCAAGAAGCCAGATTGTTCGACGAACCGAGCGTGCCAGAGCCACCAGCGGTCGGTGAGTTCTCGCGCCAACGCTTGCTCGCCATGGAGGAGCAGGCCTTGGGCTATCTGGTCTCGTCGCACCCTTTGGAGTTGCACAAGCAGGCCATTCGCGCAGCCCATGTCTTGCCGGCTCGCGAGCTGCCGCAAAATGCAGGCAAAACCGTGCGCTTAGTCGGCTGGCAGGTCACGCAGAAGCCAGTGCGCACCAAACACGGCGATTCCATGCTGTTCTTGTCCTTTGAAGACACCACGGCACTCTATGAAACGGTTATGTTCCCGCAGGTCTACAAGTGTTTGGCGCCCTGGACCCTCACCCGTGGGCCCTATGTGCTGGAGGGAATCGCGCGCCAAGAGTACGGCTCCATCACAGTTGAAGTAAACCAGTTATGGCTATTGCGCGACTATGCCGTCGCTACCGTAAAGTAGGGGCGATGCGAATTACCGTCAATGGAACAGCTCACGATCTTCCAGATGTAGACCCGCAAACACCGCTGCTATGGGTGTTGCGTGACAATCTGCAGTTAACCGGCACGCGCTACGGCTGCGGCAAGGGTTTGTGCGGCTCTTGCACGGTTCACATGGATGGCATGCCAGTGCGGGCTTGCCAGTTGCCCATGTCGGCAACCGAGGGGCGTGGGATTACCACCATCGAAGGATTGTCCAAAGACGGCGACCACCCATTGCAGGATGCATGGCGTGAGCATCAAGTACCTCAATGTGGTTTCTGTCAGGCCGGTCAGCTGATGTCGGCCGCGGCCTTGTTGGAACAGAACCCCAAGCCCACCGACAAAGATATCGATGCTGCCATGACCGGCAACATCTGCCGTTGCGGAACCTACCAGCGCATTCGTGCTGCGATCCACACGGCCGCCGACGCAGCTGATTCCACCGACCAAGGTGACAGCAAGGAGGGACAGCGATGAGAGCGGCAACGAGTGAGATTTGGAGTCGCCGAGATTTCCTCAAGGCTTTGGCCGCTGGCGGTGGCGTGTTGATCGCCAGCTGCGCTGATTCCGACGGCGCGGTCTTCACTGGTCGCGACAAGCTCGACCCCGAATCCTGGGTCTTGCATGACTTCCTGTGGCTGGCACCAACTGGTTTGGTCACCATCCTGGCGCACCGCTCTGAAATGGGTACCGGCATCCGTACTGCGCTGCCGATGGTGGTCGCTGATGAGATGGAAGCTGATTGGGATCAGGTCGCGATCAAGCAAGCCATTGGCGACAGTCGCTACGGCGATCAGAACACCGATGGATCCAACAGCATCCGCGGCAACTTCGAGCGCATGCGTCGCTTGGGTGCCGCTGCACGCGATGTGCTGGAGCGCGCAGCCGCTGCAGTCTGGGAAGTCGATGTCAGAACCTGCAAGGCTAGCAACCACAAGGTGGAACATGCCGCAAGTGGTCGCAGCTTGGGATTCGGCGAGTTGGTCGAAGTCGCGATCGAACTCAAGCCGCAAGGCAAGAGTGCCATCCAGAAACGCCTGAAGGACCGTAAGGATTGGCGTTACATCGGCATTGGTGTCGGTGGTTATGACATGGATGCGATCGTCACTGGTAGTGCCGTCTTTGGTGGTGACATTCGCCTGCCGAATATGTTGTTCGCATCGATCGAACGCAGCCCCGTGCTCGGCGGCGAGGTCGCCAAGTACGACAAGAGTGCGGCACTCGCCGTCGCTGGTGTGGAGCAGGTCATCGAGTTGCCCTTCATCACCGAGGAACCTTTCATGTTCCAAGCACTCGGCGGAATCGCCGTGTTGGCGCGTGACAGTTGGTCGGCCATGCAGGGGCGCGCAGCGCTGAACGCCAGTTGGAAGACCGGCGCGGCCAATGCCAGCTTCAGTTCGGACAGCTACAACCAGGCCATGATGGAGTCGGTGCGCAAACCAGGTACCAAAACCAAGGATCGCGGCGACGTCGAAGCGGGGCTTGCTGGCGCGGCACAAAAGGTCGAGGCGGAATACAGCATTCCATTGTTGGCCCACGCTTGCATGGAAACGCCTACGGCCACCGCAGAAGTTACCGAAGAAGGTTGCCAGGTGTGGTCGCCTACGCAGAATCCGCAAGCTGTGCAGGACACTGTTGCGCAAACGCTCGGCCTTTCGAAGAAGGCCGTGACTGCGCATGTCACCTTGCTCGGTGGCGGTTTCGGGCGTAAGTCCAAGCCAGATTACACCGCCGAGGCCGCATTGCTGGCGCGCGAAACCGGTCGCCCGGTACAAGTCCTCTGGACCCGTGCCGATGACCTGCAGCATGACTACTACCACGCCGTTTCCGCTCAACGCATGGAAGCCGGTTTGGATGATCAAGGCATGCCAGTGGCATGGTTGCAACGCGCCGCTTACCCAAGCATCGCTTCGACCTTCGGCGCCGGTTCCACCGGACCTGCTGGCTTTGAGCTCGGCATGGGCTTCCACAACATGCCTGTTGCGGCACCAGCCATGCGTACCGAGACCGGCATCGCCAAACCGCATGTACGCATCGGTTGGTTGCGTTCGGTGGCCAACATTCAGCATGCCTTCGCTGTCAGCAGCTTTGCCGACGAAATCGCAGCCGCAGGCAAGCATGATTCCTACCAGGCCTGGACCAAGATGTTGATCGGTAAGAAGACCAGCGGTCCGAGCAAGCATATCCAGCGTTTGCTGGATGTCTCTGAAGCCGCTGCGTCGGCAGGGGAGTGGGGCAAGGAATTGCCGCGCGGGCGTGGATTAGGATTCGCCGCACACCATAGTTTCGATGCCTACATCGCCGTAGTAGTGGAAGTCGAGATCAGCAAGGCGGGGGAACTGCGCATTCCACGTGTGGATATCGCCGCCGACGTCGGCACGGTAGTTCACCCGGATCGTGTACGTGCCCAGATGGAAGGTTCGGTCAACTTTGGACTGAGTCAGGCCCTATTCGGCAAACTGACCGCTTTGAACGGCGTCATTGAGCAGACCAACTTCGACGGCTTTCGCTTGTTGCGCCTCCATGAGGCACCACCGCAAATCAATGTGCACCTGACCGCTAGCGATGGCACGCCCACCGGAGTCGGGGAACCTGGTGTTCCTCCGATTGCACCGGCCTTGTGCAATGCAATCTTCGCTGCGATCGGCAAGCGTGTTCGTGACCTTCCGGTCGATCCGCATGACCTGAGTTGGTCCTGAATCTAAAACTTCAATGATTCAGTGACGTCAGACCCCCTCTGTTCGGCGCGCTTTTCAAGCATCACCCAGACTCAATTCTGTTCATTGAGGGCGATCGCTTTGTGGATTGCAACGCAGCTACAGTCAAGACTCTTGGGTTCAAGAATCGCGCCCAACTGAACGAGAAGTTCGCTGACGATGACGGCGTGTTGCGCGCTCATCCGGGGGATTTCTCACCACCAAATCAACCCGATGGCCGCGATTCCTATCAGAAGGCCAACGATATGATCGCTATCGCCTTCCGTGATGGTGTGCATCGATTCGAATGGGACCATCAACGCCAAAACGGCGAGGTCTTCCCGGTCGAGGTCTTGCTAATCGCCGATAGCGAAGCCAAGCCGCCACGACTGACGGTGATTTGGAAAGAGATCGGTGAATTACGCAGGCTGCAGGGCAAGCTGATGCAATCGCAGCGCATGGAAACCTTGGGACGATTCGTCGGCGGCGTGGCCCATGACTTTAATAACTTGTTGCTGGTGATCACCGGGCATCTGGAACTGATGCGCACTGAGACTGCCGATCGCAAGGTGCATGGACGCATCGAGCAGATGGTGCAAGCCACCGACCGAGCCACTGCCATTACCCAGGAACTGTTGGCCGTCGGCCGCAGCAAGTCCATGCCGGAAGAGGTGGTCGACCTGCTCGCGGTGACTCACCGCCTTCTCGCTTTGATGAAGCGCATGATCGGTGAAGATGTGCAGATCGACAGTCAGTTCGGTGAGAAACCACTTCCGGTCAAGGTCGATTTCGGCCGCCTCGAGCGGAGTATCCTCAGCCTGGCCAAGAACGCTTCCGACGCCATGCCAACGGGCGGTAAGTTGTCGTTGTCCCTCAAGGCACAGCAAATTGAGGAGAGCGACCGGCGTTTCGATGTGCCGCCGGGCGATTATGCGGTGATGTCCTTCCTCGACAACGGTTGCGGCATGACCCAAGAGGAGCAGCTGCATTGCTTCGAGCCTTTCTTCACCACCACGGGTGAGGGGGTCGGCACTGGCTTGGGTTTGGCTTCGCTGCATGGTTTCGTCGAGCAATCTGGTGGGGCGGTCCACCTGGTATCGCAAGAGGGCCAAGGCACGCAGATCTCCTTCTGCTTACCGTTGTCGGGAGCGCCAATGAGCAGCTCCGCGGGGCGCGCACGGGTCTCCAAGTTCGTCGGTGGCGCGGAGACGATCTTGCTGGTGGAAGATGAGCGGGCAATCCGTGAGATGGTTTCCGGAGCGCTGCGTAAGCAGGGCTACCAAGTGATCGTGGCCGAGCATGGCCTTGATGCACTGGAACAAGCCGAGTCTTTCGATGGCGATATCGACCTGCTGTTCACCGATGTGGTCATGCCGCATCTCGGTGGCATGGATTTGGCGCGTAAGTTGCGCCCGATCTGTCCGGAAATGAAGGTGATCTTTACATCCGGTTATATACAAGGCGGTATGGGTGAGCTTTCCGAATTCGGCTCGGACGTGCAGGTGGTGGCCAAGCCCTATACGCCGGTCGAGATCCTTGCCGCTACGCGCGAGTTCCTCGACCGCTAAAATAGCGGCATGCGAATCATCGTTGCCGAGATGGAGGCCGTGCCTGAGCGCCGTGCAGACCTACTGGAAGTCCTGAATGGCTTGTTGGAGCCATCGCGCGCTGAACCTGGTTGCGTCAGCTACCGCTACTTCTTCGATTCTGAGAATCCCAACATCATCCATTTCTTCGAGCTGTGGAAGGATCAGGCTGCGGTGGATTTCCACTTCGCCACGCCACACTTCCAGGCTTTGGGTGAGAAGCTACCGGACCTCATCGTTGGCGGGCCGGACCTGCGCATCTACGAGGCCGCTGCCACCAGCTAGAAAGCGAATCGTTGCGCGCACGCTGGCTGGATCGTTCATCAAGAAAGTATGAATGTTGTCCACCACCAAGTGCTCGGCTTCGCCTCTCAGGTGGGTCTCTTCCACGCGCACCACGCCATCATTGGGGCCATCCAACCAAGGGTTGAAGGCGCCACCGGAACCGCGTGCGCCGGCAATGATTAGCATGGGAATCTGTGGCACATAGACCGTAGCCATGGCTTGCGGAGTGAGTGCCAAACCGGTCTCACCGAAGATCCAACTGTAGGCCGTATAGTCCTCGACCGCCTGAGCAAAGGAGGAGCCTTGGTTCGGTGGTGCCAACATGACCACGCGCTCGGCTTGGATGTGGTTGCGCCAATATCCATGCGGGTGCTCGGCAGAGGCACGTCGCGGCGCCAACAACTCACGCACGACGACGCCCCCCAAGCTATGGGTGACGAAACTGATCTGATCGTAGCCTTGCAGATTGTTCAGGACCGCTTCGAACTGGACCACATGATTGCTGATCGAACGACGCGTGCTCGGATAAGAGACGGCCGCTACATCCCAATCCTGACCGGCCAGCGCGGCTTGCATATCACTCAAAGCCCGACGTGATCGCCCCATGCCATGCAACAGCATGACCAGATGACGTTTGTCCGCGCGCTCGACCTGTGGCGCCTTGCGCTCGAACTCGGCCAAGCAAGCTTCCCAGCTGCCCCAAGCCTGACGTCGATCATTCGGATCCAAGACCCGGTGATGCCCAGTCAAGACATTCTCTTGGATGCGCCAACCCTCGCGCCAGCGCCAATCAGCCCAAAACTGCTTACCGCCAAAGGTAGGTAGTTGCAGGTTCAGGCGCGACTTCGGGGCGTCGGCCGAATCGCTGAGAGGGTCGTGTGCGGTCATGGGCTGAGCACAAGAGTATGCCACTACAAACGGCAAGGCGGCAAGGCAGTGTTTGATGCCGCCCAGATGGGGCAAGCGCTTCATCGCCTGCGCAGGGTCCGAACGATGCGCGTGCGCGATGCGCGCCACGCTGGCAGCAGGCTGAACAGCGTAGCGGTGATCAAGGTGACCACGATCATCAAACCGACCATGGTGGCGTCGACCGCCACCGGAATATGATCGAATTTATAGATCTCCTCGCGGAAGATCGGTTCACCGCCACCTAGCCAGGATTCCACCATGGTGAGATTACGGATCAGCCACCAACCTAATAGCAAACCAAGGCAGATGCCGATGCTCGAGATCACCAAGCTGAGGCCAACAAAGAAACCAGAGATGCGTTTCGGAGAGGCGCCAAGTGCGGCAAGGATGCCAATGTCGTGGCGTTTCTCGGCGACCGTCAGCAGCAGGGTGGCAATTAGTTGATAGGCGGCTACCAATACGATGAAGCCGAACACCACCGTCAGGATGCCTTTCTGATTCTCCGCAGCGCGCAGGAAGTTGCCACCGATCGAGCGCCAGGTGCGAATCTTGGGAAAATCGAAGCGGTTCAGCTGCAGGTTTTCGAAATGGGTGTCAACTGATGCCGCCAGGTTTTCGGCGCTGATGCCGTCTTTGGAATGCAAAATCCAATGACTGAACTCAGGGTTGGTGCCACTGATGCTGGCCAGGTCGGCGCG
Source organism: Planctomycetota bacterium (assembly GCA_024229395.1). Classification (GTDB taxonomy): domain Bacteria; phylum Planctomycetota; class UBA1135; order UBA1135; family UBA1135. The sequence goes on from JAAESM010000045.1 coordinate 66,568, forward strand.
GCGTACGAAGACGCGGTTCAAGTCCTGGTCGAAGCGGCCGGTGGAGTATTCGGCGCTGAAACGGAAACTGCGACGGGTGGGAACCGGTTGGCCACGGCTAGATCGGTGCGTCACGATCTCTACGACATCGCCAATGCTTAAGCCAAGCTTCTTGGCCAAGGGCGCGCCCACTTGCATCGGTGGCAGTTCACCATTAATCTCGCCGAAATCTAGCTCGGTGGAATCCACGCCGACCAGCATGATGCCGCTGAGGTCGGAGGTGCGTGGATCATCCACGGCGCGACTGCCACGGCGTCCGATTAAGCCGAACCATTGCAGTTGGGGAACCGCTTTCTCCACGCCTTCGATTTGCGTGAACCACTTGCGGTATTGCTCCTCGGTCTGCGGCGATTCGCGTGGGACTTCCACGTTGACGTCGCCGGAGACGTTGCGGATGCTGGATTCCATCTCATGCAGGAATCCGTTGAAGACCGCGAAGACGGTGAACAAGACGCCGATGCCCAATGCAATGCCCAACGACGCCATGGGCAGAATAATCCGCTGGCAGAAGTAGGACCATGCAAGGCGAAGCAGGCTCATGGAGTGGGTGCCGTGGCTTCGGGTGGTGGTTCGGGAGAGTCGAGCGAGTCTGCAGGCCCTGGCGTGACCAAACAGCCATCTTCAAGCCGCAAGATGCGTTCGCAGGAATCGGCAATCGCCTGATCATGGGTGGCGAGCAAGATCGCAGTGCCGCGTTCGCGTGCCATGCGCAACAACAACTCCAAGACTTCATCGCCGGTCTGACGATCGAGGTTGCCGGTAGGCTCATCGGCTAACAGCACTGGTGGCATCGAGATCAAGGCGCGCGCGATCGCAACCCGTTGTTGTTCACCACCGGACAGTTGATTCGGGCGGTGCTTCAAGCGCGCACCCAAGCCCACATCCGTGAGCAGCTGCGCGGCCTTGCGTTTCTCCTCGCCACGCACCGAGAACCATGACATGCCGCGTGCGATGCGCCGTGGCAACAACACGTTCTCCAAGGCCGATAGCTCTTGGATCAACTGGAACTGTTGGAATACGAAACCGATCTCGGTGGCGCGGATGCGTGCCGATGCACCAGCACTGCGGCCATCGATACGTCGGCCGCGCAACAAGACGGAGCCTTGATCGCAGCTGTCCATTAAGCCAAGCAGTTGCAACAGCGTGGATTTGCCGGAACCGGAGGAACCCATCAAGGCGGCGACTTCGCCGACATGCAGTTCCATGGAGACGTCGCGCAGGACCTCGAGCTTGCCTGAACCCATGCGGTAACTCTTGCTCAGGTTCTTGGCGAGCAAGACGGGGTGCATGGTGGAGGTGGAATCATTCATAGCGCAATGCCTTGACTGGAGAGAACAACGCCGCGCGGATGGCGGGGACTGCAGTGAACAGGATGCCGACCAGGAAAGTGGCCAAGGTCAGGCCGAGTGCCTTTTCTGAATCCCATTGCGCTGGCAAGCTGTCGACCACATAGAGGTTTGGATCGAAGACGCGCACTTGGAAATTCCCGTAGACCCAATCCTCGATGGCGACGCGATTGGCGACCAGATAACTGGCGCCGGCGTAGCCCAAAACGCAACCCAGTGCACTGGCGATGGCACCGGTACTGAGCAACAGCAAGCCACGGCGTAACGGACTGAAGCCGATCGCGGCGAGCACACCCAGGTCGCGGATCTTCTCGCGCACCAAGGCAGAGATGGTGGTGAACAGACCGAATGCGGCGACCACCACGATGAAGAACAACACCAAGGTCACGATGCGTCGTTCATTCTCGATCGCACTCAGAAGCGAACCGGAACGTTCTTCCCAAGTCTGCAAGGAACCTCCTTGATCACCACCAACCGACGGTAGCTTGGCGTTGGCAAGTGCAGCAAGCACGGCGCTCTTGCCTTGCTCATGACTGACTCCTTCCTTCAACTGGATCAAGATCTCCGTGAAGTCGGCGGCCTTCGATCCGAGCAAGTCATAGTGCAAGCTGTTGCGCCCGGTGCGACGCATGTAGACACGGTCCAATGCGGCGCGGAAGTCGCGCCCGGCGTAGGTGGCGGCGACTTGAACTTCGGTGTTGTGCGGCCGCAGTTCCTCACCAGCTGGTGGCAGAATCGCTGGCAGCGAACCGAGTTTCATGACGGGAGTGCGGCGGTCGGAGAATCCACCCAACAACTTCATGAAGTCATCACTGACCACCACGCCTGGCGGGGCGAAGATGTCGTCGCCAACCGAAAAGGGATCCTTGAGTGCTTCAAGCCCGTCAATCGGTATCACCTTGCCGTCGGCAAGATTTTGACCGAAATCATTGACCTGCATTTCCAGTTCCGGATCGATGCCAATGATCTGGATGCCGCTGTACTTATTGGCGACCTTGGCATAGTCCTGTGAGAACATGGCATAGGCCACCAGATGCGGCGCGAAGGCCTGGATCTCATCCACGTCAGCAAGTGCGGTCTGGTAATCCTTCCAGCGTGGCAACTCGGTGGTGACCGCCGGGATCAGCAGCAGGTCGCTGAGCGGCCCGCGGATCGATGCACGGTTCATGTCGATCAGGCCGTTCATCACTGCTAGCACCGACAACAGCGCCATCAAACCCACCGCCACACCAAGTACAGCCAAGAGCTGGACCGGGCGTTTGAACAGGTAGGAGAGGGCGAGACGCGCCAAGCTAGGAGTTTAGTCGGCCAGCGAGGCTGATGCGACGCTTAGCCGGACTGCTTAAGAAAGCAGCGCTTGCTCAGCAGGCCGAGTCGTCAGCTTGAGACTCGTTGGCATCTTCATTGGTTGCGCCGAAGTCCTTTTCAGGACGCATATGCGGGAACAGTAGGACATCGCGGATGGTGTCCTTGCCGAGCAGCACCATAATCAAACGATCGACACCAATGCCACAGCCACCTGCAGGTGGTAGACCGTATGCCAAGGCACGCACGTAATCCAGATCCACCTGGTTGGGGGATTCGGGATCTTTATCCACGACCTGCTCCTCAAACTTGGCAAGTTGCAGCTGCGGATCGTTCAGCTCACTGAAAGCGTTGGCCAGTTCCATGCCGCCTAAGAAGAACTCGAAACGACCAGCCCATTCTGGGTTGTCAGCCAATGGCTTGGCCAGTGGACAGATCGCGGCTGGGTAATCATGCACGAAGATCGGGCCACGCAGTTTCGGCTCGACCAATTCTTCGAACAGATCGTTGACTGCCTTCCACCAGGCGTACTCGGAGTCGTCAGCGACTTCGACGCCATGCTCCTTCATCTTGGCGGGCAAGGCCTCGCGATCGGTGGCCTTGCAGCCGACGTACTCTTCGAAGGCATCCGCATAAGCCACGCGTGCGAACGGTGGCGTGAGGTTAAACTCCTCTTCACGGAAGGTGGTCTTCAAGGAACCGTCTTCCTGTTCACAACCAGCAGCGCGTGCGCCGGCCACGACCAACTGCTCAGTGAGTTCCATCATGCCGAATACATCCGAGTAGGCCTCGTAGAACTCGACCATGGTGAACTCGGGATTGTGGCGCATCGACAAGCCTTCATTGCGGAAGACGCGCGCGAACTCAAAGACACGTTCCATGCCGCCGACCACTAGGCGCTTCAGGTAAAGCTCCGGTGCAATGCGCAGGAACAACTGCATGTCGAGCGCATTATGGTGGGTGGAAAACGGCTTGGCGTTGGCACCACCGTAGATCGGGTGCAGCACTGGCGTATCGACCTCGGTGTAGGCGCGTTGCAGGAACACCTCCCTCATGGCCTGGATGATGGCCGAACGCTTGAAGAAGCCATCGCGGACTTCTTGATTGGCGAACAGATCGACATAACGACGTCGGGCGCGCAGTTCGGCATCGGCTAAGCCATGGAACTTCTCCGGTGGGTTCTCCAGCGCCTTGGTCAAGATGCGGAAACGCGTACCGAATACGGTGGGCTCACCGACCTTGGTCTTGCTGAGTTCACCCTCGACGGCAACGATGTCGCCCAAGTTCATCTGCTTCAGTTGCGCGAACTCCTCAGGCACGACCAAGTCTTTCTGCAGGCAGGCCTGGATACGACCGCTTTGATCGCAGACATCGAGGAAGGCCAACTTGCCGTAACCGCGACGGCCAAGCACGCGGCCATAGATCAGCACGGTCTCGCCTTGACGTTCCTCGGATTTATCGAGGATGTCGGTGGCCAGTTCGCGCTCAGGGCCATCCGCGCCAGTGGGGGCGCCAGCAATTGGGGCAAATCCGGTCTGGGCCGGGTATGGGTCGGCGCCGGAGGCCTTTAGATCCTCCAGTTTCTGCAGCCGGTCGGGATGGAAGAAGTCAGCCATCTACGGATCGGGGTGTGGTGCGGGTGAAGCCACCTACACGCGGGTCGGAGGAGAAAAGGATGGTGGAGCTAAGGGGATTTGAACCCCTGACCTCTACACTGCCAGTGTAGCGCTCTCCCAGCTGAGCTATAGCCCCACGTCATCCTGATGGGTTAAACGGCGAACCGTCATACCCGGGGCGGAAAAGTGTAACGGCGCTAGGCGTATCGTCCAACCCAAAATCGCGGATAGAATCTCCCTTCTGCTTTCCGCCCCATGACGGTCAGGAAATGCGCTGGAAACCGATGTCTGACTACGATTTCAAAGCAATCGAAGCCCGCTGGCAAGCCGCCTGGCGGGAAAACAACACTTTTGCCACTCCTGGACCGGGTGATGAGGGTTTTGATGCCTCCAAGCCCAAGTACTACGTGCTGGATATGTTCCCGTATCCATCCGGCGCTGGCTTGCATGTGGGCCACCCCAAGGGCTACACCGCCACCGACATCACCGCGCGCTACAAGCGCCATCGCGGTTTCAACGTGCTGCACCCAATGGGTTGGGATGCTTTCGGCTTGCCGGCCGAGCAATACGCGATCCAGACCGGCACGCACCCGGCGGTCACCACTGAGGCGAATGTGAACAACTTCCGCAGTCAGTTGCAGGCCTTGGGCTTCAGCTATGACTGGAATCGTGAAGTCAACACCACCGATCCAAACTACTACAAGTGGACTCAATGGATCTTCAAGCAGTTGTACAACAAAGGCTTGGCTTATCAGTCCGAGGTGCCGGTGTGGTGGTGTGAAGAGTTGGGCACCGTGTTGGCCAACGAGGAAGTGATCGATGGGCGTTCCGAACGCGGCAGTTATCCCTGCGTGAAGAAGCCGTTGCGTCAATGGATGTTCAAGATCACCGAGTACGCCGATCGTTTGTTGGCCGACTTGGATGGTTTGGATTGGCCAGATTCGGTCAAGGCCATGCAGCGTGAGTGGATCGGTCGTTCCGAAGGCGCCGAGTTGCACTTCCAGCCCGCTAACGCCGACGGCACCGAAGTGGGGGATGCCTTCACCGTCTTCACCACACGCCCGGACACCTTGTTCGGTGCAACCTTCTGCGTGTTGTCGCCGGAGCATCCTTTGGTGGATGTGATTACCGCTCCTGAGCAGAAGCAGGCGATCGCGGAATACCGTGAGCAAGCCACGCGTAAGTCCGAGTTGGAACGCGCTGAGTTGCAGAAGGATAAGACCGGTGTGTTCACCGGCGCTTATGCCTTGAACCCGATCTTTCCCGAAGGCGATCCGCGCCGCTTGATCCCGATCTGGACTGCCGATTATGTGCTGATGAGCTACGGCACCGGCGCGATCATGTGCGTGCCCGATGGCGATGAACGTGATCACGAGTTCGCCGAGAAGTATGAGTTGGAGATTCGTCAGATCTTGGATGGTGACAAGATGGTCAACTCCGACTTCTTGGATGGCATGACCAAGGAAGATTCCATCCCGGCGATGATCAAATGGCTGGAAGATAAGGGTTTAGGCACCGGCAAGGTCAACTTCCGTTTGCGCGATTGGTTGTTCAGCCGTCAGCGCTACTGGGGCGAGCCTTTCCCGATCTTGCACGAGATCGGTGCCACGGGAGAACGTACCGGCGAGATCAAGTTGGCCGCCGATGAAGACTTGCCCGTGTCCTTGCCGGAATTGGAAGACTTCACACCCGCTGCTGGCGGCGAGCCGCCATTGGCACGCGCCACCGATTGGGTGACGGTGGTCGATAAGGATGGCAAGACCTGGAAACGCGAAGTCAACTCAATGCCACAGTGGGCCGGTTCCTGCTGGTATTACTTGCGCTTCTTGGATCCGCATAACACTGGTGCCGCTTGGGACCGTGAGAAAGAAGACTACTGGATGCCGGTCGACCTGTATGTCGGTGGTGCCGAGCATGCGGTGTTGCACTTGTTGTACGCACGTTTCTGGCACAAGGTCTTGTTCGATTGTGGGCTGGTTACGCATGCGGAACCATTCCAGAAGTTGGTCAACCAAGGCATGGTGCAATCTTATGCCTTCAAGAACTCGGTGGGTGTCTTGGTACCGATCGATGAAGTCACCGAAAACGAAGACGGCAGCTTCACCGCAGACAAGACTGGTGAATCGGTCGAGCGATTGACCGCCAAGATGTCAAAGTCCTTGCGCAACGTCATCAACCCCGATGATGTGATCATTCAGTACGGCGCCGACACCATGCGCTTGTACGAGGCCTTCATGGGCCCTGTGACCGCCAGTGCACCATGGAACCCACGTGACTTGCCTGGCGTATTCCGCTTCCTGCAGCGCACTTGGCGAGTCTTCGAGATGGGCATCGGCAGCGACAGCAACAACGATGTCGAGCGCGCCATGCATCAGGCGATCAAGAAGGTCGGCAATGACTTGGAGCAAATGGGCTACAACACTGCGATTGCCGGCATGATGGAGTTCATCAATGCCGCAACCAAGGCCAAGACTCCGTTGACTTCCGAACAGGCTGCGAACTTCAGCATCTTGCTGGAGCCTTTTGCTCCGCACTTGGCTGAAGAGCTATGGGCCCTGACCGGTCAGTCCGGTGAGTTGGCTTATGCGGCTTGGCCTGAGTTTGATGAATCCAAGCTGGTCGCTGACACCATTGAAGTCCCTGTGCAGATCAACGGTAAGTTGCGTGCACGTGCAGTAGTTGCTCCAGGTGTTTCCAAGGATGACTTGGAAGCTGCCGCCCGTGAAGTGATCGCCGAGCACTTACAGGGCGAGATCCGCAAGGTCATCGTGGTTCCTGGGCGAATGGTCAACTTCGTGGTTGGCTAGCCGATGGCTGAGGGGATGGGGTAACGCTAGGGCGCGCGTCAGAGTCGATACTCCGACTATGTTCAAGCGCACTGCGTTGGTCCCATCTCTCTCAGCAACAACTACTGAACTAGCGAGTTAAGCCCAAGTACCCGTAGCTGCGGTGGATTTGCAGTAATCACGGAAGTCACGAGCGGGGCGTCCTAGGGCTCGTTGAACGCCATCGCCGATGGACTCGTTGCGACCGTCAAGGATCTCGGTCATCAGGTCGGTGAGCATGTTGGCGAAGTCAGCGCCGACCTCGGCAGTTGCCGCAGCGCGGTAGTCGTCGGAAGAGATTGGCGGGTAGGTGACTTGACGATTGGTGACAGAATTGATTTCGTCGGTGACTTCGTCGAAGGAGAGCAGGCGGGGGCCCAGGTGGAGGGTTTTCCCAGTCGAAGGCCGGATTGGATTGGCGTGAACCGTGGCGCACGGCTTGGTTTTGAGCTTCGAAGCGTTGCACGATGCGTCGTCCGATTTTGCCGGTGGAGCCAATGATGAGGGTTTTGCTTTGTTTCATGTTGACCAAGGATATGGGGAGTTCTGGGACGAACAATGGTGTTAAGTCTGTAATGATTGATGATTCGTCCAGATATTGCGTGACCAAGCGCCCTGGGGCTGCCAAGCTGGGTCCATGACGCCAATCACGACCCTGCCCGCCTATGTGGACCCTCTGGGTGAGATCCTGCATGTGTTGCGTCTCAATGGCACCCTGTATTGCCGCTCGGAGTTGACCGCGCCGTGGGGCATTGAATTGCCGCCACTGGAGGACTGCATGATGTTCCATGTGGTTACCCAAGGCCAGTGCTGGCTAGAGGTCGATGGCGAAGAAGCGGTGCTGTTGGAGCAGGGCAGTCTGGCCTTGGTACCGCATGGCAAAGGACACATCATGCGCAGCGATTTACAGGCGCAAGCACAGCCGTTGTTCGACTTACCGGTGGAGAAATTCAGTGAGCGTTATGAAGTGCTTCATCACGGCGATGGTGGTGCCTATTGCCAAACCATCTGCGTAGTCGTGCGTTTCCAACAAGCGGCAAGCGATCGCTTGATGGACTTGCTGCCGTCGGTGTTGTGCTTGGAGCCGAAGGATGACGAAGAAGGAACTTGGTTGAAGAGCACTTTGAACTTCATCTCACGTGAGGCGCAGCAACTACAACCTGGTGGCGAAACAGTGATCACACGCTTGGCTGATGTACTCGTGATTCAAATGATCCGTTCGTGGATCGATTCGGAACCGAGTGCCGATCGAGGGTGGTTCGCCGCCATTCGAGATCAGCAGATCGGGCGCGCCTTGAGCGCCATCCATCGAGACCCAGTGCGCCAATGGACGGTAGAGACCTTGGCCAAGCAAGCGAGCATGTCGCGCTCCGCCTTTTCAGCGCGATTCACTGAACTGGTCGGTGAATCCGCCATGCGCTATCTGACATGGTGGCGCATGCAACTTGCCCACATGCAACTGCGCGAATCCTCCGAACCGTTGTTCACCTTGGCATCACGCTTGGGTTATCAATCCGAAGCCGCCTTCTGCCGCGCCTTCAAACGTGTCTTCGGTGTGCCGACGGGTAGCGTGCGCCGTGCCGCCAACATCAATCCATGATTTTGCAGTCGCTCGAGATTATGCAATCATGAACCGCAACCAAATGGATATCGCCATTCAAACCACTTGGCTCTCACGCCGCTTCGGCGCATTCCGTGCCGTAGATCAAGTCGACCTGAAGGTCGAACGCGGCACCTTCTATGGCTTCCTCGGCCCAAACGGCGCGGGCAAATCGACCACCATCAAGATGCTGACCGGACTGCTTGCACCAAGCGCTGGCACCATATCCGTACTTGGTCAGGATCCCTTGGATAAGGATGAAGCGCTGGTGATGAAGAGTCGCATCGGCGTGGTGCCGGAAGATCTTGCTTTGTTCGATAACTTGAAGGCAGCCGAGTATTTGACCTTTCTCGGGCGCATGCATTCCATGCCCAAAGAGACCTTGCGTTCGCGCATTGAGGAGCTGCTGGCTTTGCTGGATCTTGAGAAGGATGCCGACAAACTCACCATCGAATACTCGCATGGCATGAAGAAGAAGCTGGCCTTGGCAGCGGCGATATTGCCGGACCCTGACTTGCTATTCCTGGATGAACCCTTCGAAGGCATCGATGCGGTCTCATCGCGCATCATCCGCAAGCTGCTGACCAACTTCATGCAGCGTGGCTCGACCATCTTCTTAACCTCGCATGTGCTGGAAATCGTCGAACGCTTGTGCACGCACGTCGGCATCATCGTCGGCGGCAAGTTGGTCGAGCAGACATCCCTTGGTGAGCTCGGTAGCGGTGGTTCGCTGGAGCAACGTTTTCTGGAAGTGGTCGGCACCGACGTCGAGCATGAGCCGCACCTTAGTTGGCTCGGTGAGGGCGGTCGTTGAACGCAAGTCAGTTACGTACCATGCTGTGGATGCGTTATCGCATCCTGATGAACCGATTCCAGAAGGTCGGCAAGGTCAGCAAGTTTTTCTTGGCTTTGCTGCTGATCCTCAGCGTGGTGGTTGCGGTCGGCGGATTCGTCGGCACGCTTATGCTTGGCTTGGCGAAGTTGGAAGGTGCAGAAGCCAAACACATCTTGTGGATCTGGTTAGGTGCGACCATCATCTTCTTGTTCTTCTGGATGGTCGGGCTGATGACGGAACTTCAGCGTTCCGACAGCATGTCGTTCAAGAACCTGCTGCACTTGCCGGTGTCCTTGGAATGGGTCTTCCTCTACAACTACATCGGTTCCTTTATTAGTTTGAGCATCCTGGTGTTCCTGCCTCCAATGCTCGGTTTCGCTCTGGCATTGGTCTTGGTGTTCGGCGTGAAGATGCTGCTGGGGATGTTGTTGGTGTTGGGATTCTTCACCATGGTGACTGCCTTGACCTATCAGTTACGCGGTTGGCTGGCGCGCTTGATGGAAGATAAGAGGCGTGGCCGCAATATCGTGATGGGGATCACCTTCTGTTTCGTGATGATCATGCAGTTGCCGAACCTGATCAACCTCAGTGGTGGTTGGGATGACTCCGAGGCACGTAGCAAGCGTTTTGAACTGATGCTCGCTGCCGAACGCGAAGGGCCAGCTCAGGCCAAGGCGCAGGACGCCCTCGAGGCTTTCCTGATGGAGCAGAAGGAAGCCAGCGAGCAGGTCGAAAGATACGTCTCGATTGGTGCCGTGGTTGTTCCCTTCGGCTGGTTGCCTTATGGCATGAGCGCAGTCTTCGATGGCCGGTGGCTAGCTGGCTTGCTTTGCGCTGTCGGTTTGTTCGCGATCGCGACTTGGAGCTTGGCGAAATCCTATCGCGCCACCATGACCTCGATCGTTCAAGGTGGTCCCGTGCGCGATGAAGCCAGTGCATTGGCAGCGCAAGCCAAGCAAGAGAGCAAAGACGCAAGAAGGAAAAATGGCAAGCTGCCTCTGATTGAGAAGCGGATTCACGGCTTCAGTGAACAGACTTCCGCAATCGCCACTGCCGGCATTCAATCGCTGATTCGTGCACCCGAAGCCAAGATGATGTTACTGAGCCCAATCATCATGGTCGGCCTGTTCGTGATCATGTTGCTGAAGAACCCTGATCGCGCTGGATTGGCTGATTACGGTCCCGGTATCAGCCTCGGTGCCATCGCAATGGCTATGCTCAGCCTGCAACAGCTATTGCAAAACCAATTCGGTCTGGACCGTGCAGGTTTCCGTGCTTACCTGTTGTCGCCGATCCCAAGGTATCGGATTCTGCTCGGCAAGAACTTGGCCTTGGCGCCGATCGCCTTCTGCATTGGCATGGTCGCATTGCTGGCCTTGCAGGTCCTGGTCGGCCTGAACCTAGAGCACATGCTTGGTGCCAACTTGCAACTGCTGTCGGCTTTTCTGATCCTCAGCATGATCGGCAATCAGATTTCGATCCTCGGGCCGATGCGCCTGAAAGAAGTCGGCATGAAGGCTTCCGGTGCCAAACTGCGGATCATCCTGCTGCAGATGCTGTCTTTCTTCTTGATCCCGATTTCCTTGGCACCATTGCTGCTGCCATGGGCCATCGAATATGGTTTCCGAGACCACGCATGGGCGACCTGGGTGCCGATCTACTTATTGCTCCAGGCCATGGAGTTGCTGGCGTTGCTGTCGATTTATCAATGGACCTTGAAACAACAAGGCGATCTACTCCAACAACGCGAGCAACAGATCCTAGAGACCTTAACGCGAAACTGATTCGCGTTCAGGCCTTGGTTTCGACGGCAATGACGAATTCACAAGGGCCGTGGAAGCCGTCGGCGGTTTGGTAATCACCAAGACGTTCTTCGATCTCTTGCCAAGCTTGATCCTTCTCTTCTTCTGAGAGACCACCGAGCATCTGGTGCAAGGTGCCGAAGGATTCCTTTTCGAACTGCAAGCATTCCTTGTCGGTGTCGAGCAGCACTGGCGCATTGATTACCCTCACTTGCACATCCTTGAAACCAGCATCCACGAAGGCTTTCTCAGGAACACCTTCGCCACCAAGGCTGAAGGGGCCAGGCTGACCTGCGAGGGGCGGTGGCAACTGCGCGCGCCGGCGAATGATCGAGACTGGCACCGAGAAGAACTCATTCTTGTCAGCGGTGGAGTAAACCATGGCTGCCACCTTGCCACCGGGCTTCAAGGTATGAGCCATGCCGGCCAAGGCGCGTTGTTGATCCGGGAAGTAGATCATGCCGACGCGTGAAATCACCGCATCGAAGGATGCCACTGGCAAGTCGGTCAAGCGTTCGCCATCCAAGGCCAAGGTCTCGACATTGTTGAATCCAGCTTGTTCGGAACGTGCTGCAGCGAACTCAAGAATGCTGGGGGAGAGATCGGTTGCCAACACGCGGCCTTGTTTGCCGATTCTACAAAAACGAATTCGAGTTAATTTTCAAGACCAATTTCTCCTTCACAACTCTCAAATCAAATCATCAACTTCAAATATCGCCTATTCCTCCCAATCGAAATCTGACTTCGGGTCGATTTCATCTTGGTCTTTGGTTACTTGGATTCGTGGGGAACCCCGTTTGCCAGAGCAGGCGGTTCGCCAGTGGGGCCGCGTCTGAGGCGTATTCTGCCTCTGTTCAAGCCCCCGGCGTGACCGCCTGCCCAACGGCAAACGGTCACAAACCACGAACCCAACAACAACCAAAACCAACTACTGAATCGTCACTTGAACCCAGTTCGTACTATGCCCAGCCTCTGCAGCCTGAACCCAAACTGTCCGACCGGCGTAGGCTGGCGGAATGAACTGAGCCAAGGTGGCGTTGCCGGCGGCGTCGGCCAAGCGGGAACCTGCCAAGTTCGGTGACTCGATACTAAAGGTTGTGTTCAGCGCAGGCGTTTCCGAAAGCGCAGTACCGATGGTGCTGTAAGCGAAGTAGACGCGACCGTTCGGCGTTGCACCAGTAACTGATATGTTGTTCGCCGAACCAGCGTTGAGCGTGAACGGCGCCAGCAGGAATGGGTTATCGCGCATCACGAACTTGGCAACCCAAGTGCGCCACGAAGAGGTTCCACCGATGTTGTACTCATGGTGGCCCCAGAAGGTACCGACGATTCCCGGATCGACTTGGGTGCCGCTGTAGTCTCCCCAACGCCCAGAAGTGTGCGCGTTGTTGGAAGTCTGCACGACTTGGCCAGGACGCATGGTGCCAGAGGGATCCGTGGCAGCGCGAATCGAACGGCCCATGGAGATGTACTCATTCGAAGCCGAACGTGCGTAGGTGATCGCCACGTTCGAATCAGCGTCGACGTGGATACTTGGGAAGTAGGTGTAGATGCCACTGCCCAAATCGATCTCGCCATCTTGCGCCAAGCTTGGCGAACCGGAGGTTGGCCAGTTGTTCATATCGATCTCATACCAACGCACACGCGAGCGCGAGCTGTTGACATGGTGCACCGCCCACAAGGAACCGTTGCGTTGCGCGCAGCTCCAGAAGCGTGGCTCGAACAAGTACGGACGCGAAGAGGAACCCTTCTGCGGTGGATGCGCAGGGTAGCGGTAAGTCGGCACGGTCAGCGTGGCGACGGTGCGGTTGTATGCCGTGAATGGGTTACTGATGGCGTGCAGCTTGACCGTGGTGTTGGAGCTGTATTCGGTCGACTGCATGATGTAAAGGTTCGGGTCGTTGTCATAAACGACCGGAACGCCCATCGATTGTTGACCACTACCGGTGATCAACTCATGCGTGGTCACGGCACTTCCACCGTTCAGCACCGAGGTCTTGTCCAGGATGTAGACCAAGTACTTATCCGGGCCGAAGAAGTCGGCAGTCAGCAGGATCGAATCAGGACCGACCGCCATGTTGGGGGAGTCGATGTCGCCACCAGAGATCGTCGTCACGTCGAGGCGATATTTGTACCAATCGTTCTTGTCGCCAGGCGAGCTGTCCTTCGAGATCGCGAACAGGAAGTAGCTGCGACCATTGGTGCGCTCACAAGCCATGGCCAGGAAACGCTGTGCATGTGGATCCCAGGTACATTCCGGATCGAACACGAAGCTACCGGCATTCAGCGAACCCCAGAAGCCGAAGCTGTTCTCGATCTCATCGCTCCAAACAAGGTTGCCGGACTTCGACAGGTTCGAGATGTTGCCGTTGGTCATGACGATGATGTCACTTGGGCCGACGGCAATCTCTGGGTCTGGAGGAGTCCAACCAGTGCCAGGAACACCTTCGAAACCGAAGTCTCCACTGGCGGCCATGGTGGTCATCAGGCGTTGTTGAGGAACCCAGTTCGGATCCCAGATTGGTGGGTTAGCGGCGAGCATATCAGCATCGGAGATGCTTGGTGCCGCAGCGTTGGCGGAGCCAGGACGCTGTTGCTGAGCAATGGTCTTACCCGCTGGCATCAGTACTGCGAGGTTGGCTGCGGAACCATCGCCATGACCGCTGTTGCCGTCGAAGCTGGCGATCAAGCGGCCGTCCTTGCTTGTGGCCAGGCGCGTAGCCGCACTGGTGCGTGCCATCAGGCCATTGTCGCTCAGGAGAATGGCTTGTTTGTCCAAGCACTTCGCTTGTGCGTCGAAACGCTTGGCCAAGACCAAACGCTCTTCCTCTTGCGAGGTCTCGCCGCTGGTAGGCAACCAACGATCACTGTTGTAAGCCACGGTAAAACCGCCGTCGTTGCTAGCGCAGATCGCCACGCCAGACTTCCAACCGTCTTGTGGGCTGGCAAGAACCTGCACTTCCTGGAGTGCCACGGCCTTGGCGTCAAAACTTTGGGTCACGACTTCATAACCGTTTGCACAGCTACGCATCCAAGCAGCAACCAAAGTGCCATTGGCGGTAGTGGTCACGACAGGTTCGACGTGATCGCGTGTGGCATCGTTGACCAATTCGAAAGCGGAACCTTGTGGCTGACCGTCTCCATTCAAGAACATGGCCATCACGGTGGTGCGATTCTCATCCGCCACATCGCGTGTCCAAGTCAAGAAGAACTGCCCATCGGCCAAGCTGCACAAGGCAGGGCGTCGGTCGCCGGCGGATTCGCTGAGAAGAATCTCGCAACCCGTGTTGGAATCGGCGTTCAGCAAACGTGCGCGCAAACCGGCAACCGTAGTACCATCGGCTGCATCAAAGCGGCTAGCCCAAACGGCCAGCATGTCGTCTTTTGGATTGGCGGCCAAGACCACTTGGCTTTGATCGCCATCGCGGTTCTGGTTGACGGCGAACTCGCTACCGAAAGGCATACCGTTGGCATCGAAGCGACGCGCGACCAGACCTGCACCGGAACCATCTTGCCCGAAGGACTCCCAGGCGATCCACAAACTGGAATCCGCCGCAAAGGCAGCGGCAGGTTGCCACTGGGCTTGCGGTAGGTATTCGTTGATATGAAGCTCAGAGGTGAGCGGTTGTCCCTGGTCGTCGAAGAGGCGTGCGAACACACCAAAGGTGCCGCGCTCTTGACGCTTACTGTTCCACACCAGGGCAGTGCGGCCATCTTCGGCCACGGCCAAGCTGGAGTCACCTTGGCTGCTGGATGTGAAAACGTTGCCCTGCACTTGAAGCAATTGCTGAGCAGGGGAACTGGTAGACAAGGATGAGGAATCAGCTTGCGGAGCACTGCAGGAGGCCAGTAGGGCCGCCACAGCGAAACCGTGAAGCAGTTTTTTTGAGCTGGAAGGGTGCATTCGAAGGGTGGTTGGGGGTATTTTCGGGAGAAATCCCTTATAACAGATGATATGGCGCGGTCACCCAACGTTCCCATCATTCCCGGCCTATTTCTTGCTCTGAGCCCGCTGGCATTAGCGCAACAGACCCTAAGCCCCCCTCAGCCGGTCCTGCCGCAGACCGTGGCTGCTGAGATTCAACTATTGGAAGATCATCTGCTGCGTTTGGGAGCTTGGCCGCTGCAGACCGAGCCACAGCAGATTGCCGCCACCAGCCTTGGTGGCCCCTTCCAATTGTGGAAAGAGCAAGCGCCGAGTTTGATCAACCTGCGCCGCACAATGGTCGAGCGTCACATGGATGGCTATCCGCTGACCGATGAAGTCGTGCGCGTGAACTGGCTTAGCGATGGCACGGTGTTGGTGCACGGTGCGGTCAGTCGTGCGCGTACTTGGAGTGGCAGCAATCAGATCGGCGGAACTTACGCTGGTGCCTTGGCCAAACAGATCTTCACGGCGGAGTGGCCGGTGGAGATTCATGCAAGCCGACTGGAGATTCTGCCTTTGGCCGACGGCGCCCGTCTTTGCCATCGTGTTGACTTGACCAGCAGTGCTTCGACTTCGATCGCTTATCGCGTTTGGGTTGATGCGGAACATGGTCACCTTTGGCAGGTCAAGAACCGCAGCATTCATAGCACCGGTCAAGCCTCGGTGTTCATGCCGAATCCGGTCGAGACTTTGGACAACCCGAACCTCACTGACCAAAACGATTCGGGAACCGCAATTCCTGCCGCAGCTTACTTCCCGGTCACTCTCGAGGACCTTGATGGCAGCGGCTACATGACTGGCACCTGGGCAACCACCGCGCCCACACCGAACCGTAGCTTTCGTGCCAATCTTGACTTCACCCATAACCGTCAAGGCCGCATCTTCGAGGAAACCCTTTCCTATTACCACGTCACCACCATGCAGCACTACTTGCAGGGCTTGGGGTTGACCGCGCGCCAAAGCGTGCAGCCAATCAATGTGGTGGACTTGCTGTTCGGCTTCCCATATGCCAACGCTTCCTATAATCCCAACACCGGCGTGATCTCCTTCGGTACACGCGGCGTGGACTTCGCCGAAGACGCCGACGTCGTCATCCACGAATATGGCCACGCTATTCATGATGATGTGCAGGGCGGGATTGGTAACGGTGAGAATGGCGCCATGTCGGAAGGTTACGGCGATTGGGTGGCGGCAGTTCATTCCAACGATGCCCTCGTCGGTGAATGGGTTGGGACTACCCTTGGTGGCGGAAGCGGTTTTCCCGCCGTGCGCCGCGTCGATGGCATGAAGCATTACCCCGAGGACATCGTCGGCCTCGTCCATGATGATGGCGAGATTTGGTCGTCGACCTTGTGGGAGATTGGCTTGATGATTGGCCCCGATGCCGTCACCCAATTGGTGATTGAAGCGATGTCGACCATGACCAGTGGCACCAGCATGTCACGTGCTGGCGAGTTGCTGGTGATTGCCGAAAGCTTGCTGACAAGTGGTAGCAACCTGCCTTACGTGGCGGGTCCGCTGGCACGCACGGGCTTAATCAACCTGCCTCCCGGAACTCCAATGCTTGAGGCAAGTCGTCGCGGTCTACGCGCTGGCGACGTCCTGACTTTCCGCCTGTCCTCAGCCACACACGCCGGCAGCAACTTCCAGACGGTGTTGTCGCAGATTGCTAGTCCGTCTGTGAGTGGCCCGCCGTTCAACACCACTTTCGACATTGGAACCGAGATGTTCGGCTGGTCCTTGTCGATCCAGGCCTTGAGTGGTCAACTCGACGCCAACGGTAAGTCCGTGTTCCAACTGACCATTCCGCCAGGTTTGACTTGGAAGGACCATTACTTTGCTCAGGCGATGATCCTCGATGGCAGTCAGCAAGCGATTGCTCTGAGCCCGCCGATTGCTTTCCGCGCCGAGCGTCATTAAACCGCAAGCTTGCGTGTAATTCCGCGTTGGCGGAGCTCCCGTCCAGTGTGCTTGCTGCTGGCCTGTGCAGGCCATGTCGCGGAGTTAGAATAATCCGATGGACAGCCTACGGGACTGGATAAAAGTGCTTGAAGATGCAGGCGAACTCACGCGAATCAGCGCCGAGGTCGACCCGCACCTTGAGATCTCCGAAATCACCGACCGCGTCAGTAAGGAACAGGGCACCAGTAACAAGGCCTTGTTGTTCGAGAACGTCAAAGGCAGTGCCATGCCGGTGTTCATCAACGGTTTCGGCTCGCGCGAACGTTGCGCGATCTCGTTGGGCAAGGCCAGCATCGATGAGCATGCACAGCGCTTGCGCGATGTGCTCGATCAAGCACCGCCGGAAGGCATTCTGGATAAGCTGAAGATGCTGCCAAAGTTGGCGAGCATGGCCAAGTGGATGCCGAAGAAGGTCGGCACTGCGCCATGTCAAGAAGTGGTCATCCAAGGCGATGATGTCGACCTGAGCAAGCTGCCGGTCTTGACTACCTGGCCCGATGATGCAGGTCCATTCGTGACCTTCCCGCTATGCGTCACTCAAGACCCAGACAATGGCCGACGCAACCTCGGTACTTATCGCCTGCAAGTGATGAGCAAGACCACGACTGGCTTTCACAGTCATCTGCATAAGGATGCGCGCCGGCATTTGGGGAAAGCTGCCGAGCGTGGCGAAAGGATTCCGGTCGCGGTAGTGATCGGTGCTGATCCTTACACTTGTTTCGCCAGCGTGATCCCAGCACCTCCGGATCTGGATGAACTACTGATCGCCGGTTTCCTGCGCGACAAGGGCGTGCCTTTAGTGAAGTGCAAGACCGTGCCGCTGGAAGTGCCAGCCACCGCCGAGATCGTGCTCGAAGGTTGGGTGGATCCGAAGGAGTTGGTGACCGAGGGGCCATTTGGTGACCACACCGGCTTCTATAGTCTTGCCGATTTGTATCCGATCTTCCATGTTGAGTGCATCACGCACCGCAAGGACCCGATCTACCACACGACCTTGGTCGGCCGTCCACCGCAAGAAGATTGCTGGATGACCGAGGGCATCGAGCGTTTGCTGTTGCCGATTCTGCAGAAGCAATTCCCCGAGGTGTTGGATTACCGTATGCCTTTTGAAGGCGTAGCGCATAACTTGATGTACCTGCGTATCAAGAAGTCTTATCCCGGACACGCGCGCAAGATCATGAACGCGATCTGGGGCTTGGGCCAAGCCATGTTCACCAAAGTGATCGTGGTGGTGGATGAAGATGTCGACATCCACAGCGACTCTGAGGTCGCATGGCAGGTGTTGAATCACATCGATCCGCAGCGCGACTTGGAGTTCACCCTAGGCCCAATCGAAGTACTCGATCATGCCAGCCGCGCCGCTTGTTACGGCTCCAAGGTCGGTATTGATGCCACGCGTAAATGGCCCGAGGAGGGCTTCACGCGCGATTGGCCGGAAGCGATCGTGATGTCTCCCGAGGTCAAGCAGTCTGTGGATAAGCGCTGGAAGGAATTTGGTTTTTAAACCAGCAGCTTTCTAGCGAGTTTCGTGGCCAATCGAAGTTTAAGTGATAGCTTAGGTGGGTTCGGTCCTTGGCAGGACCAAGGGATGAATTTCCATTTCTTCAGCTTTTGGTGTTTGCCATGAAACGGTTCGCGTTTGTCATTTCCTGTGCGCTGATTCACTTCAGCGCTGCCACTGCAGCTCAGGTTGGCGGTGAAGAAATCCTTCATCACCAGTTCCTGGGAGGCGGCGGATTCAATGTCCAACTGGGTTTTGTCGTGGACAAGGCTGGTGATGTCAATGGCGATGGCTTCGCGGACATCCTCATCGGTTGCAAGTACGAAGATGTTGGAGGATTGAGTGACGTCGGAGTTGCCTTTGTCTTCTCCGGTGCGGATGGCTCTCAGCTTTACCGATTCGAGGGCGCCAATCGATCCGACTATCTTGGCAGTTCTCTTGCAGGGGGCAGGTGATATCAATAGCGATGGCTTTGATGATTTCCTCATCGGAGCCCCCGGTTACGATGTTGGCACCCTGGTCAATGGTGCCGTTTATGTGTACTCGGGTGTAGATGGATCGCTACTGCATCTACTCCTCGGGCATGCAACTGTGGGCCATTCCGCGGCGGGCTTCGCTCATTCCATCGATGGGCAGGCGATGTGGATAGCGATGGCTATGCGGACATCATCGTTGGTGCTCCTGGAGACCTTTCCGTTGGATCCGCCACCGTGTTATCGGGAGCTACTGGCGCAGAGATCGCTAAATACCTTGGCGGGGGGGGGGTGACCAACTCCAGTTTCGGCTATTGCGTTTCCGGCGCAGGTGACGTCAATCACGATGGCTATGCCGACGTCATCATTGGAGCTCCCATGCATAGTCCCGGTGGCGGACGGGAATTCGCCGGTGAAGTTAGGGTTTATTCGGGTGCCACGAATTCCCTACTTTATTCCTACACCGGCCCGTTCCAAGGATTTGGCCTTGGCGTCGCGGTATCCGGAGCAGGCGATGTGAACAAGGATGGCTTTGGTGATTTCCGGTTCGTTTGCTATTCCACGGACAACACCGGTTAGGAGATTCTGGGTGCGGTATTCCTTCATTCTGGCGTTGATGGCACTTTGCTGCATCGCTTTGAGGACGGACTTGAGAATACTCACTATGGCTATGCCGTTTCGGATGCGGGCGATGTGGACAACGACGGCCGTGATGACATCATCGTTGGTGCGCCATGGTCTAGCTCCTCATGGGACGGTGCGGCTATTCCATCCCTTCCTCGACGTCGATGGCTACACCGTCTCGGCAGTCGGAGGAGGATCGATTCAGCTTGACCTAGACTTCCCGTTGAATGCGGCAGGCTTCGACTACAAAACCCTGATTACGATGAGCGGCACAGGTGGCATGCTTTTGGGCATTCGCATTCCATTGGCGGAGGATGTCTTGGTCCATCACACCTTCAAAGGCAACTACCCATTCGCTTCCTGCTCGAATCTGCAAGGTAGCTTGGATGCTTCCGGTGATGCCACAGCAAGCATCTCGATAGCACCATCGGAGTTGTCGACTTCCCTGATTGGTCGTACTTTCCACATTGCAGTTGTGAGTAGCCTCAACAGGGCAATGGCCGCGGACTACAGTTCGGTCGCGATTCCAATTGAAATCACGCCGTGAGCATGATTGTGAAGATACAATTGATTAGGTCTGCAATGACCTAATATGGCCGCATCCTCCTCAAATGATGGCTCGCGTCAACTCGCACGTCGGCCCTTGAAGCCGTGGCAGTTGCGTTTGATTCTGAATTGGTTTCCGCCACTTCTCTTTCAGCGCATCAAGGTCCTGGCGATCAGCGAGGACTTCCTGCATGTGCATATGCGCGCGCGCAAGTCGATTTGGAACCGCAACCTGAACGGCACCATTTTCGGCGGCACCATCTCGACCGCCGCCGATCCAGTCTTCCCGGTGATGTATTGGCAGGCCTTGGAGCATCGTGGTCTTCCGTTGCAATCCTGGCTGATGGCGGCCAATGCGCGCTTCCTGAAACCGGGTGCTACGCATTTGGATTTTCACTTTCGCCTCAGCGCAGAAGACATCGATAGTGCCGCCGAGGAATTGCAGCGCCGCGGCAAGGCGGTGCGCACGCACACCGCCCAAGCGTTGGACCGAGATGGCCAAGTTTGTGCGGAATTCGAGTTAGTTACTTACTTGCGTCTGCTGCGCGCTGGCGACAAGGATTTGAGTGGATTCTAGGTTGTTTCGGAGGGGGACAAGCGTGTCTCCATGGCGATAGAATGGCGGCAAGGATTTTCGCCATGAAACATCTACTCGCACTAATTTCATTTTCTCTTTTTTGGACCGCGTGCTCGGCTCCAACCGTCCCTGAGATCGATGACCACGAGTTAGCTTGGCATGTGCGCTGGCTTTCCAATGATGACCGTGAAGGTCGCATGACCGGATCGGTGCAGATGGTCAAAGCGTCGCACTACATCCGCGAGGACTTCCGCGATGCTGGCTTGGTGCCAATGGGCGATAACGGTGGTTGGTTTCAATTTTTCGAAGTGGAGATGCCACCGGTCGAAGGCGATTCCACCTTGCAGATCGGCAGCACTCGTTACAGCCAAGTGGGTACCGTCGCGGCTAGTGCAGATGAAACCATCAGCGCAAAATTGGTAGGGGCCACGAGTGACAGCATCGACGGCCAGTTCGTCTTGCTGCGTTATCAAGCGGGTGGTACCAAGCTGCGCGGTCTGATCCGTGAAGCCACCGATCAAGGTGCTATTGGGGTCATCGTCGGTACGCATCCGAATGATGTGACCGAACACTTCGATGGCAAGATCGCATTCAAGGCTGCTCAAGGAAGCCTGTCCGTGCCGGTCATCACGGTGTCGCCACAGTTACTGGTTGCCCTTGAAGAGCAAGTGGCGGCGGCGGCTGATTTTGGTGGACTAGATGGCGTGACCCTGATGCCGCAGGTCATTCGCGAAAAACGGACCGCGCGAAACGTCATGGCCTTGGCGCCAGGTAGCAGCGATGAAGTCATCGTGGTCGGCGCGCATTACGACCACCTCGGATTCGGTGGCGACAGTTCGCTCGCTCCAGGCGTGCACGCGATCCACAACGGCGCCGACGACAACGCATCCGGTACTGCAATGGTGTTGGAACTGGCGGAGATGTGGGGCCTCAGTGACGTCGGCCCGCAGCCACGGGAACGTGGCATCTTGTTCTGCTTGTGGAGTGGCGAGGAAATGGGCCTGCTCGGTTCTTCCTACTGGGTTGCGAACCCAACCATCCCGCTGGAGAACGTGGTCTGCAATGTTAACTTGGACATGGTCGGTCGCATGGAGAGCGGCAAGGTCACCGTGGCGAGTGCTTCGACCGCAGCGGCTTTCGGCCCGGCGCTCGACCACGCACAGCAGTTCATTTACGACCAAGGTTTCGACCTCGAGTTGATGGTCATGCAGAACGACATGCCTGGCGGTGGCGGTTCCGATCACATGAGTTTTCATAAGGTCGGCATTCCAGCGGTGTTCTTCTTCTCGGGAATGCACAGTGATTATCACCGTCCTTCCGATGACTGGCAGAAGATCACCTTCGGCCGCATGGCTGAGCTAGGTACCGGTCTTGCCGACATGTTGGTGCGTCTGCAAATCGCACCGCGCAGCGACTTTGAATACAACAAGCCTGAGCCGCAGACTTCTGCCCATGGTGGTGGTTCGCGTCGCGGTGGTGGCCTGTGGTTCGGTTCGGTGCCTGACTACGGCAACGAGCCGGAAAGTGGTGGCATGGCCCTGGCGGGTACTTCGCCAGGCAGTCCCGCCGAGAAGGCTGGCTTGCTTGCCGGCGACGTCCTGAAGAAGGTCGGCGATGTCGTCGTTGGTGACATCTATGACTTCATGGATGCACTCGGCAAGTTCAAGACTGGTGACACCATTACCGTAGAGTTCTTACGCGAAGGCAAGCTCGAGGCTACCGAGTTGACCTTCTTCCCACGCCCTTGATTAAGTAGTCTTCCGCTTGAGGCGCTAACCGCCAGCACCTTGGAGCACGGCTTCGGCTGGCTGCCAATCCACAGGAATGCGATCTAGCATTTCCTGAACGGCATCGCGATTCACAAGCTCCCCAGGACCTTGGAATAGGAGAACGACCGTCATCTCACCAATCGGGACTAGCCCAGCAATATTGCGTTGGACTTCAGCGTCGTCTTCGTCGGCGTAGCCTTCCCACAGCCGAACCGGGATTTCCTGATCGCGCCAACTAGCGGTGTAGTCTTCAGGTTCGCCGATTTCAGCATATAACTTGACCTTCATGCCTTCGTTGCCATCATCAAGGTCCTTGAAGGCGCTTTCCAGGTCATGCACACCAATCCTGGAGAAAATGGTCAGAGTAATTTGCGCGCCACGCTCTTCTTCGCTGGAATAGATGATGACGGCTTCACGCAGCTCCTTGTCGGGATTCTCCTCGGACTTCTCCGTAGCGAAAACGCCAAACAGGGGGGTGAACTCAGGTGGAGGGGTCGTGCCAATCATCTCAACTGACCAAGCGTTGATCTTGGCGTCGTCTGTGGTCAGGCCGAAGTGGTCTTTGACCCATTTGTAACCCAGAAAACCAGCCAAGCTGATGGCTAGGATGATGACGCCGCAGCCAATGGCAATATTCCTTCCTGCACTCATGGGCACAGTGTAGAGTATCGACCATCTGAACGCATAGGGGTGGCCCCATTCGGAGGCCTGAGAACACACCCTTAAACCTGACCAGGGTCATGCCTGCGGAGGAATTGCCATGAATGAAGAAAAAACAACTTTGGGCCGTCATCGCGAAGAAGATGGCGATTTGACCCCACGCACGATTCCTACTTTCGAGGAGTGCTACCCGTCATCGGAGAAGCTGACTACGGAAGTGCAGCATGGCGACTTCAAGTTGCAGGTGCCCTTTCGGCGCATCAACTTAACCAACGAAGAGCACTTCGATGCCTACGACACCACCGGCCCGCAGGGTTTCGATCCTCGTTCCGGCATCCCCAAGCCACGTGCGCAATGGGTGGCTGTGCGCAAGGATCGCGGTGATGAGAATTTTTCACAGATGCATTACGCGCGCCAAGGCGTGATCACTGAGGAGATGGCTTATGTTGCCGAACGAGAGCAAGTTGAGGCGGAGTTCGTGCGCAGTGAGATCGCAGCCGGTCGCGCCGTAATTCCAGCCAACATCAACCACACCGAGTTGGAACCGGTCATCATCGGCCGCAACTTCCGCACCAAGATCAACGCCAACATTGGCAACTCGGCAACGCACTCGTCGATTTCCGAAGAGGTCGAGAAGCTGCAGTGGGCGATCATGTGGGGTGGAGATACTGTGATGGACTTGTCCACCGGGCATAACATTCATGAGACCCGCGAGTGGATCATGCGCAACAGTCCGGTGCCAATCGGTACCGTGCCGATCTACCAAGCGCTGGAGAAGGTCAACGGCGAGCCAGATAAGCTGACGCTCGATATCTTCATCGAGACTCTGGTCGAGCAGGCCGAGCAAGGTGTGGATTACTTCACCATTCACGCCGGCGTATTGCTCCGTTATGTGCCACTGACCGCTGAGCGCCTCACAGGCATCGTCTCGCGCGGCGGCTCGATCATGGCTGCATGGTGCCTGGAGCACCATCAAGAGAACTTCCTCTACACCGGCTTCGAGAAGATCTGTGAAGTCATGAAGAAGTACGACGTCACCTTCAGCCTCGGTGACGGCTTGCGTCCAGGCTGCTTGAACGATGCCAACGACGAAGCCCAGTTCGGCGAACTGGAGACTCTCGGTGAGTTGACCAAGATTGCTTGGAAGCACGATGTCCAAGTCATGATTGAAGGCCCTGGCCACGTGCCGATGCACATGATCAAGGAAAACATGACCAAGCAGCTGGAGGAATGCTTCGAGGCACCCTTCTACACCTTGGGTCCATTGGTCACCGACATCGCTCCTGGTTATGACCACATCACTTCCGGCATTGGTGCTGCGCAGATCGGTTGGTATGGCACTGCCATGTTGTGCTACGTGACTCCTAAAGAGCACCTCGGCTTGCCTGACCGCGATGACGTCAAAACCGGCGTGATTACTTACCGCATTGCCGCACACGCTTCGGACATTGCCAAGGGCATTCCTGGTGCACAGGATCAAGACGACGCCTTGAGCAAGGCTCGTTATGAGTTCCGTTGGCAAGACCAATTCAACCTGTCATTGGATCCGGTCACTGCGCGTGCTTTCCACGACGAGACCTTGCCAAGTGAGCCCTCCAAGTCGGCACACTTCTGCTCAATGTGTGGTCCGAAGTTCTGCGCTATGCGCATCACCGAAGATGTGCGCGCTTTGGCAGCCGAGAAGGAAGCCGAAGCGAAGGCCACTGCCGAAGCACAGAAGCTGCAAGTCTGATCGGCAACGAAACGCTGGAGCCTAGCGCTCCAACTCGACCGCCTGACGCCTTAGGTTTGTCAGGCGGTTTTCCGTGAGTGGGTGAGTATGCGCCCATGACTGCACGCCTTCGACCAAGCTGGTGCCATCTTCGCCTTCCAGTAGATGAATATCCTCGAAGAACTCGAAGGCACCTTCGGTGGTGCCGTATTTGGCGTAGATCAAATTCAGGCCGAAGGTGTCGGATTCCTCCTCTTGGCTGCGTGAGTGTTTCATCTCGGCCAGGAAGGAACTCTGCTTCAACAGCGCGCTGGAATCCAAGCCAACCATTGACATGCCTACGGCCAACAGCAGGGAGCGGCCTAATCGCTTGAGACCATGGCGATGTTCCAAATGCCCGAGCTCATGGCTCAACACCATGGCGCGGCCGATTTCGGTCTCGACCAAATCCAACAGGCCAGTGGTCACCGTGACCGTGCCACCAGGCAGAGCGAAGGCGTTGGGCATGGGGTCGACCAATACGAATAAGCGATACTCAAAAGGGCGCAGGTCGCTATCGGCGATCAGCTGGTCGAAGATGGCCTGCAGCTCGGGCGATGGTTCTTGAGCACCGACCAACACTACGTCATCGACCCAAGCGAACCATTCCGATTCGCTCTCCTCAGAGACCAAGTTGACGCTGATGTCGGCAATGAATCCAAGGATCACATAGAAGATGCTGAGGATGATGGCCGCCGACAGGATGCCCTTCAGACGGCTGCGCCAGCCTTCCTTACCACCTTTGGAATTGTCGGCAGCGTCACCGAGTTGTCGCGGTACGAACTTCAACGATCCAAGGGAGTAGGGATCGCATGCGAGGAATCTGCGCGATACCAGATGGCGGTTGCGAAGGCGAGGACCTCCACCGAACCAATTCGCGAGTTGTTGCCGCTGGAGATGGTTGAGGTTTCGAAACGCACGTTGATGAACAGGTCGGCGTCGGCGAAATTCTCTTTCATGCGCAGCAGGGCTTCGCGACGCGCACGATCCAATAGCGTGGAATAGGAGTGGATCTCGCCGCCGAACAGTTGCTTCAAGCTGGCCGCAAAGCGCTTGAAGTAATCGACCGAGATTACCGCACTGCCGAGTGCCAGTTGCGAACGCAGGACTTCATGTTCATCGACTATGGTGCGCGAACTCACCGCCGGCAAGGTGATGAAGCCCATCTCGCGTTTCCGGATCCGATGGTAGTGACGCCTTTCGACCACGGTGCCGGCAACCAGGCCGAGCACCAGCAAGAAGAGACCAGTGTAGATCTGAATGAAATCCATTACACGCCGTAGTCCTGTTGGGCACCCGGGGTGCCGTAACCATCGCTGGGGGAGTCGTAGTCATGTTGACTGCCAGGCTCCTCGACCAGGACTGCCGTGCCATAGCAGAGAATCTCGGCGGAACCAGCGGCGATGGACGAGGTGGAGAAACGCAAGTTGATCACGGCGTTGGCACCGAGGGCCTCGGCTTGTTCGGTCATTCGTTTCAGTGCCTGGTCACGCGATTCCTGCAACAGCTCGGTGTATCCGCGGAGTTCGCCGCCGACCAGGTTCTTCATGCCGGCCATAAAGTCGCGGCCGATGCTCTTGGCTCGAATCGTGCTGCCTTGGACCAAGCCAAAATGAGCTACGACCTTGAGGCCCGGTACGGTTTCGGTGTTGGTGAGAATCATCGAGGTCATTGTAACGCTCAAGAATCCAGCAATCGGTAGGCCGCGGCGCGGTCCTAGAATATGTCGATGGCTGTAGAGATCAATCTAGTGTACGAAGGGGAGTTGCGGTGCAACGCCACCCATGGACCCTCTGGCGTGAAAGTATGCACCGATGCGCCGGTGGATAACTGCGGCAAGGGTGAGAGTTTCTCGCCTACGGACCTGGTCGCGACCGCTTTGGGTGCTTGCATCATGACCATCCTGGGGATCGTTGCCGATCGCCACCAACTGGACCTAAGCGGTACCAAGGTGCGCGTTGAGAAGCATATGGTCGCGGACCCTGTGCGCCGCATCGGCCGCTTGCCAGTGGAGATTGAGATGGCGACCACCGTCAGCGAGGATATGCAGAAGCGCTTGGAGAACTCGGCCGCCACCTGCCCGGTGGTCCAGAGCCTGCACCCAGAAATCGACAAGGCGATTTCCTTCCTTTGGAAGTGATATCCTTTGCGCCATGCCCACCGTCCTCAGCGGAATCCAGCCTAGCGGGCTGCTGCACATCGGAAACTACTTCGGTGCCATTCGCCAGCATGTCGCCCTGCAGGAAGAGCCAGGCGAGCATTTCTACTTCATTGCCGATTACCATTCGCTGACCACTTTGCGCGATGCTGACCGCATGCGCGAGTTGGTACGCGAAACCGCCATCACTTATTTGGCCTGCGGCTTGGACCCGGACAAGGCCGTGCTGTGGCGTCAATCGGATGTGCCAGAGGTGACTGAGATCGCGTGGTTGTTGTCCACCGTGACTGGTATGGGTTTGCTCGAACGCGCCCATTCCTTCAAGGACAAGTTGGCCAACAAGATCAAGCCTTCGGTTGGTCTGTTCACTTACCCGATCCTGATGGCGGCCGATATTTTGGCCTACGATTCCAATGTGGTGCCGGTGGGTAAGGATCAGGTACAGCATGTCGAGATGACCCAAGACATGGCCGGTTACTTCAACAACACCTATGGCGACGTCTTCGTGCGCCCCGAGATGCGTTTGGAGAAAGCCGCGAACATGCAGAAGGTGCCAGGACTGGATGGGCAGAAGATGTCCAAGAGTTATGGCAATGACATCTGGATCTTCGAGTCTGGCAAGAAACTGAAGAAGTTGTGTGGCAAAATTGTCACCGATTCACGTCCGCCAGAGGAACCGAAGGATCCGAAGGATATCTTCGTCTTCGATCTTCTGGCCCTATTCCTGTCTGCCGACGAGCTGCAAGATTGGAAAACCAAGGTCGCTGCCGGTGGACCTGATGCCCCTGGTTATGGTCACTTGAAGATGCGTCTGAAAGATGCCCTTGAGGAGTACTTCGCGGAAGCCCGCGAGAAGCGCGAGTACTACTTAGCCAATCCGAAGATGGTCGATGAAATCCTTGCTGCTGGCGCAGACAAGGCTCGGGCCCGGGCTCGCGAAGTTCGCGACCGCGCCTTGTTGGCTTGCGGTCTGCGATGAATTCCGATTGGAAGACATGGTTGGCGCCGTATCGCAAGGACTTGCGATTGTGGCTGCTGGTCATGTTGCTCCTGTCGGTCTTTCGTGTTGCCTTGATCGCGCTCTTCCACGACCGCATGGCTGCCGACAGTGGCTTCGCCGAGATCCTGCAGGTGGTGGTCTATGGCATGCGCTTCGATTGCCAAGTCGCCGGTTATCTAGTGGCCTTGCCGGTGCTGACCAGTCTGCTGATCGGCTTGCGCCCAGTGGCGTGGTTGAGCAGTTGGATCCGTGTATTCCTTGGTGGTGTCTTTTTGCTTGCGGCGCTGTGGATCTTCATCGTCAGCTTCAACTTCTTCCAGGAGTTCGATAACCAGTTCAACCATTTCATCTTCATTGGTATGCAAGATGACACCGATGCAATCCTGCAGACGGTGTGGAAGGAATATCACCCGATCCGCTCGTTGCTGATCTTCTTGGTGATCTTCCTGCCCATGACACGCTTGTTACGGCAGTTGCGTTTGCCGATGCTAACGCCAGCGAAGGAACCGAATCCGGGAGATCCTTCCTTTGGTTATCAAACGGCACCCATCAGACTTGCCCTGTGGAAAGTCGTCGGCGTGCGCCTGTTAATGGTGGTGCTGGTGGTGTTGAGTATTCGCGGTTCGCTAGGCACGCGGCCGGCGCAACGGGTGGATGCCTCGATCAGCAAGGATGTGTTCCTGAACAAGACGGTGCTGAACCCAATCGTAGCCTTGAACTATGCTTTCAAGGATCATGCACGTTTGAACAGTACCGCTGGTCTTGGCGTGTTCCTGCCGGACCATGACTTGGATGGCGCCTTGACGCGCATGTTCCCGGATGCAACGCCGAGCGACAACTTGGATGATTACTTCAAGACCAGCGCACTCGGACCGGCCGCTGCACCACCTCGTCATGTCTTCATCCTGATGATGGAAAGCTATGACTCGTGGCCGATGCTCGAGGAATACGCCGACTTTCAACTTACCGAAGGCCTGAAGGGCTTGGCTGCCGAAGGCTTGCAGTTGAAGCCATTCCTTTCCAGTTCGCCCGGCACTATGGCGTCGGTGGCGGGAGTGTTAACGGGGTTGCCCGATGCAGGCTTACAAACCGACCTGCAACCTCAGACCCGCACGGCCTATCCGACCGCAGTGGCAGAGATCTTCAAGCGCCTCGGTTATCGCACGCGTTTCTTCTACGGCGGCAAGCTCGGCTGGCGCAACATCGATCAGTTCGCCTTGGCGCAAGGATTCGATGAGGTCTTCGGCGGCTCGCATATGGGTTCGTGGCAAGATGCCAACGAATGGGGCGTCGATGATGAATACATGTTTGAGTTCATCAGCGAAACGCTCAACGATGAGCAACCCACCTTCAACTTCATCCTCAGCACCACTTATCATCCGCCGTACGACGTCGACATTTTCGGCAAGGGTTATGCGGTGACGGAAATACCGGCTCATTTACAAGACAAGTACGACGGCACCATCGATCTGAAGATGTGGGGGCATTTGTGGTACTCCGATCGTGAGATGACTAAGTTCATCCGCGCGACCGAGCAGCGGCTGCCGCAGTCACTGTTCGCCATCAGTGGTGATCATTTCGCACGTAAATTCATCAACGCCATGCCGAACTCCTTTGAAAAGACATCTGTGCCGTTGGTGCTCTACGGCCCAGAGGTGCTGCATGGCAAGTCTTTCCCGGCCATGGCCGCAGGCAGTCATATCGACATTGGCCCGACCTTGATCGAGTTGGCGGCGCCCACTGGATTCGAATATCACGCCTTTGGTCGTGACTTATTGAACCCTGCTCAGGTGCGCCCTGGCTTCGGCAGAGAGTTCGTGATCGGTCCGGATTACATCGCGCAACTGAAGCCGAACTACAAGCTTGAGGCTATTCCGGAAACGCCGCTGGTAACTCAGCCACCGAAACCGGAAGTGTTGCGGCAGCTCTACAACGATGCCCATGGCATTGCGTGGTGGCGCATCCGTAATGGCGCGGCTAAGTCTGCGAAGGACTAAGGCCCAACGAAGACCGGGCGGATTCCTTCGCCCAGGTCCTGAGACTCACCGGTCTCTACATCGATCACGATGACGCGGCGTTGGCGCTCCTCGTTGCGATCGGTGAAGCACAACCAACGGCCGTCGGCCGACCAGTTCAAATCACTGATGGAGCGGGTGCTTTGCCACAGGACGGTTTCCGAAACTTGGCCAGCCTGCTCGTTGCGTAGAACCAAGGCCTTGTCACTATGACGCGCATACGCGAAATCCCGACTGTGTGGGCGCGGGACCACCGCATCGGTGTACATCAAATCCTGATGTAACGGCTCGGTGCGGAATTGACCGGGCAAGATGGAGGAGAGATGAAAATGACTCTGCAGCAAACGACGCGCGCCATAATGCTCGCGTGGCTTAGATATGGAATGGAGCAGAGTTTGGGAATCCAATACACAGAGCATATGCCCCTGCAGAAAGCCAAGGTACATCGGTTCTCCTTCAAAAGGATACTCCCAAACACCAGCCTTCAAACCATCTTCCTTGTAGTTGAAAATCTGCACCAAGAAGGAATCGCTGTTGGGCAACCACAAGGCTTGACTGACTTGGGCGGGGCCTGCCAAGCTGCATGAGCGGTTCCGCGTGCTGCAAGTCCTCACCTTCAAGGTCCCATAAGTCCAGTTGAAAGTTGTTCCATGCCAGCAGCTTGGAACCATCGGGGCTGGCGGCGTCGAAGCAATAAAGCAATGGCTGCAGCACAGTACGCGCTTCTACCTGGCCGTCTTCAAGCAGCATCAAGCGCCGGCTGACCAAAGGAAAATCATCTTGGTCCACCAACCACAGCAAGCTTGGTCGCTGTGCCGAAAGCGAAGGTTCCGATCTGGCAGTCGTGGAATCCTGCTGTGCTGCTGGGCCAGCACAACTTGCGCCCAGCAGCAATAAGCCCAGCAGGTGGCAGAACAGCCTACTCCGCAGGCTGAGCATCATGCAGCCATTCCGCCATGAACAAGTTGGTGTCGCCTTCCTTGGCGTTCATGCGGTTACTGGCGAAAATCAAGTTCTTGCCATCATGCGAGAACATCGGGAACCCATCGAAGGTTGGGCAGTAGGTGATGCGCTCGTTGTTGGAGCCATCATCTTGAACCATGAACAGGTCGAACTCGCGACCGGTTTCGGAAGCCTGGTTGCTGCAGTAGATGATGTTCTTATTATCCGGGTGGAAGTAAGGACCGAAGTTGGCAGCGCCGTTGTCGGTCACTTGCACCTTGTTGCTGCCATCGATATCCATCACGTACAACTGCAAGGCCATCGGCTCGATGGTGTCTTGGTCGAGCAAGGTCAGGTAACGATCGGTCTCTTCCTTGGTCTGTGGGTAGAAGGAACGATAGACGATGCGCTTGGAATCCGGCGAGAAGAACGGGCCGCCGTCGTAACCGAGCTTGTCGGTCAACTTGGTGAGGCCAGTGCCGTCGGTGTTCATGATGTAGATGTCCAGGTCACCTTCACGACGCGAGGTGTAGACGATCTTCTTGCCATCGGGTGAGACCACTGCTTCGGCGTCGTAACCGGGCGACGGTGCCAACGGCTTCAACTCCCAAGTATCCAAGTCGCGCACGTATAGATCGAACTCGGGGTAGATCTTCCACACATAACCCATCGAGTAATCCGGTGGCTCAAGGCAATCATCACTGGCGGCGTGGGTGCTGCCGAAGATCACCGCGTTGTCGCCTGGCATGAAGAAGCTGCAGGTGGTGCGGCCGGTGCCGGTGGAGACCAACTTGCGAGCGCCACTGAGCAGATCCAAGGTGTAGATCTGATCGCATTCGCGGCCGCCGAACTTGGCCTGGTAAGTAATCTGCTTGCCACCCCAGCTGAAGTAACCCTCGGCGTTCTCACCGGAGTTGGTCAGGCGTCGGATTGCGCCGAAATGGACCTCGCCCTCGTAACGCAGGTCCTCTTGCACGGGTAGGCCAGCCATCTGTTTGGCGGGAAGCGGTTCCACTTGAGGCTCTTGCGAGGCATGTGGATTCTGCAGGAAGTGAGCAAGGCAAAGGCTGAGAATCATTTTTGTTTCCGAGCAGGGGGGACTGGATCGAAGCCGCCGCGGCACAGCGGCTGGCAACGCAGAATGCGCCAGATTGTAAGGCCGAGGCCCTTGATACTCCCGTGACTTTGGATGGCTTCTATGCCGTATTGCGAGCACGTAGGGGTGAAGCGGCATTTGCCGTAGCCGAGCAGCGCGCTGAACATGTAGCGATAGAGCCGAATGAAGCCGATCAGCAGGGTTTTCATGCTTCCGACGTGCTTTCCAGGCGTTTTTCGATCTTTTTCACCAGCCTACGCAGTTCTGGAGCCACCTCAGTGGTCTTGAAGTGCTTTTGGCGGGCTACAGGAATCAGGATCAGGTCCAGCTTGGGCAGGCGTGCACGTTCCAGGCGGAAGGCCTCGCGCATCACACGGCGCGCGCGGTTGCGAATAACCGCTGATTTGTTGAATTTGCGGCCGACGGACAGCCCCATGCGTGCGGTCAGGGGGTTATCAGCAGGTGCCGCAATGACTAGAATGAGGCTGCCCCGAGCGCGCACCCCGTGTGCATAAACACGGGAATAGTCCTTCTTTCGGCGCATCTGACAAGCACGTGGCAAGCGCCGACTCGCCGCTTTCGCATCTTTCTCCATTGGATCAGAGTGATCTTGATTGGTCGCCCTCGTCATGAATACCCCTAACCATACGTCCTACTGCAGCTCGACGGAATCCCTTCCTGTGAACAAGAAGGCTCCTGTCTACCTCTGCGGCCCCGGTCAGCCGGTCGCTTCGGTGGCCGAGTGGGTGATGGCTAGCTGGTTGGATAGCTATCAGCAGCAGCCTGTGGCCATGGTGATGGTCGGTCAGGCAGAGATGTCGGCTTTCGTCAGCGCCTTGCGCGCACGCTTCCTGAACTGTGAGGGGCAGCCAACCAATACCAAGGCAGATCAGAGTCTGCCCGCTGCCGTGCAAGTGGCCACCGATCGCGGTGCCTGCCTGATTGCCGGTGGCCAAGATGGCTTGCCTAGCTTGGTAAGCAACACGCTCCTTTCGGGGAGCCTGCTGGATGCGCTCCAAGCCCCAGCACCTCTGCTCTTGGTTTGTTGCCAAGAGGAGAACCACAGCGCGGTAGAAGGCCTCGCTGAGCGCTTGCGGCTCTTTCCTTTTCCGCCGCAAGCTTGATCGACATCCCAAAGCATCTTTACGTACATGACCACCACAACCTCCCAGCACACTGATCCGCAGAATGTCCATGCCTCTTTGGGCGATTACATTCTGGCCGATGGCTACTCCTTCGTCTTGGATTTGGAACGCTCGAAAGGCGCCAACCTATACGACAGCCGTAACGGCCGCGAATACCTGGATTTCTTCGGTTGCTTCGGTTCCACGCCTATCGGTTGGAATCACCCGGCGCTGACTGATCCAGCGTGGTTGCAGAGTGTTGGCCACGTGGTCGCGAACCGTCCAGCGAACTCCGACCTCTACACTACCGAGATGGCTGATTATGTCGCTCGCATGGGTGAGGTTGCCGCACCGGAAGGCTACAAGCACATGTTCTTCGTTGAAGGCGGTGCTTTGGCTGTGGAAAACGCCTTGAAGGTGGCCTTCGATTGGAAGGTGCGTCGTAACCGCGCCAAGGGCGTGGATGCGGATGTAGGTACCAAGATTCTGCACTTCGAGAAGGCCTTCCATGGTCGCTCGGGCTACACCTTGTCGCTGACCAACACCCTGCCCGACAAGATCGATTACTTCCCTAAGTTCGAGGACTGGCCGCGCGTTTTCGCGCCACAGGTTAAGTTCCCTTGCGAAGGTGAGGAACTGGTCAAGCACATCGCTGCTGAGCAGGTCTGCTTCGATGCCATCGATGCGGCTTTCGCCCAACACGGCGACGACATCGCTGCCATCCTGATCGAGACCATGCAGTGCGAAGGTGGTGACCGCTACTTCCGCGCCGAGTTCATGCAGGGGCTGCAGGCTCGTTGCGAGAAGTACGATTGCCTGTTCATCTGTGATGAAGTGCAGACTGGTTACTTCGGTAGCGGCAAGCCTTGGATGTTCCAGCAGTACGGCATCACGCCCGACGTCTTTGCTTTCGGCAAGAAGTCGCAGCAGTGCGGCATCATGGCTGGTCCACGCATCGATCAGGTGCCGGACAATGTCTTTGAGAAGTCGAGCCGCATCAACTCCACTTGGGGTGGCAACTTGGTCGACATGGTGCGTGCAACGCGCGTATTGGAAGTCGTCCGCGACGACAAGCTGTGCGACAACGCAGCTGCTCGTGGCACCCAATGGTTGGAAGGTATGAAGGCGATGGCTTCAACCTTCGAGCAGATCGGTAACCCACGTGGCATGGGGCTGTTGATGGCCTTCGATATGCCGAATGGCGATCAGCGCAATGGTCTACTGGGTGCCATGATGGACAACGGCATGATCGGTCTCGGTTCCGGCGATCGCACCGTGCGCTTCCGTCCGCACCTGGCAATCACCAGCGATGATGTGGCACGCGCCTTGGAGCTGACTGAGAAGTCGCTCAAGTCGATGTAAGTTTCCGTCATCACCAAATAAGAATGGAGCAGCAGGCCTTGGCTTGCTGCTCCATTTACTTTTGAATCAGTCGTTAACTTGGCGGCGCTTTTTATTGCTTCGCTGCAATTCCAATCGGCTGCAACTCGGGCCACGCTTCAGCGATTGCTGCCGGACCTTCCTTAGCCAGCAACGCTCGCATCTTGGTCACGGCTTCGGTGACTTCAATACTGGTGTTGCCATCCATAGCCTTATCCAAGCTGGCATGAATATTCGCGGCCTCACGACCACGCTCAGCATCCTTGGCGGCGCGTTCGACATACTTCCAAGCCTTGCTGGCGCTGCGGTAAGCCGGATCACGTTGCAACTTGCGCCGACGTGATTGCGATAGATCGGCCACGCCGGTCTTCGGGAACTCCTCGATCGCACGGGTCAACAATGCAAACGCCAACAGTGGGCGGCCATCGTCGACGGCTTCTCCAGCACTGACTGGGAGAGCGGCACCGATCGCCTCAATGGTGTCGCGCAGGTGCCGTGCCTCACGCACGCGTGCATCAAAATCAGCCTCCAGGTCAGCGAGCTTGGCGATGCGTTGTAGGGCGTCGCGCAACTTGCCACGCTCAAACAAGGAGGTTGCTGCAAGTAGGTCAGGCGCCAGTTCATCAAGTTCGACCAACTGACGTTTGCGGACCAATCCCTTGATGGCGATATCCAACGGCGTGTCTGCCGGGGCATCTTTGAGCCAACCGATATCCAAGCGCAGGTTGGGATCACCTTCCCAGAAGACCGTGCCATCCACGTCAATCAACAACAGGCGTGGCAGTTCCCAGCCACCATTGCCAACGTTATAGGCCGGGTAGATCTTGAAGGCTTGGTCGAACAGCACGCGTACGCCCGGCATCGGGTGGCTCTTGAGCCACTCGGTGACTTGGTTGGGGGAGTAAGTGTTGGTGCAGATAGCAACAACTTCCATCTCGTACTTCTCCCAGGTCTCGACCAGATGCGCGTAGTAATCCGCAGTCGGGATGACCTTGTCCTGGTTCGGCGTCCAGAAGGCCAGCACCATTGGGTGGCCAAGGCGGTCATCAAGCTTCAAGGCTTCACCTTGCAACCATCGGCCATTGAGTGATGCCAATGCCGGTGGCTTGATGCCCTGGAAGACGCCCGCTGCACGGGAGGTCGGGTCATCCAATCGTGCCTGCAGAGCCAACTCGCGTTCGATGCGTGCGGCTGGGTCATGCGGGTCGCGCTTGAGGATGCGAATGTTGCGATACTCGCCGCCACCGGTGCCAGTGATCAGGCCAAAGCTACCGCGTACGCTGTCACGTGGCATCTCCAAGCTGCGCAGATAGAGATCGTCGAAGTAGATGTCGACTGCCGCATCCGGACCGGATTGGGTGACCACATCAATGCGCAACTTATGCCAGCCATCCTGCAGGCTGACCTGTTGGTGGTCGCGCACGATCCAGTTACCACCGGACTTGGTGCTGATGTCCAAGGAACCTTTCGGGTGCAGTCCAAGCGCGTGAGTGTTGCGTCCATCCTTGCGGCCGAAACACAAACCCATGAAACCGGCATCGTTACTGAAACGCATCTCCGCTTCGAGGGAGTAGTCGGCATCGAAGGAGACGTCGGCAGCGAGCTCCTGGGTCTGGAACATGCCTTCCGGGGTATCGATCTCTGGATCGTTCTCGACGAAGGCCTGAATCATCTTGCCGTAAGCTTGATAAGCCTTGTTCGGCTGCCAGCCATCCAAAGTCAGTTCGTTGTAGGCGATCTTCCAGCGCGCCAAACTGATGCCGCTTTCGCGTGCGACTTGGGTGTAAAACTCAAGCGCTTCCGGTAGCGACCAACTTGCCGACATGCGTCGTGCGATCTCCATCGCCATGCGTGGCATGGCACGGTCGCGGTAAGAACGGGCCAACACCAAACCATCTTCGCCAAGCTTGACCTTGAGTTTCTTGTGGCGCTTGAACAGCGGATCCAACTCTTCCATCAAGCGGCGCGCGGTCTCAAAGCGCGTGTCTTCGGTCTCGCCACGCAATGCTAACTCTCCTGCAAAGGAACGGTACAAGGCTGCGGCACGATCATCCTCGCCGAGGTCCTCAAGTAGCTTGGCCAGTTCCCATTGGATTTCGGGGTTGTCCGGCGCATACAGCAGCGCCTCTTCGAGCAGCGTCAGGGCCAGTTCGGTGTCGTCGCGATCCAGGGCCAAGCTGGCGTAATGCAGCAAGTCTTCTTCTGGCTCACCTTGACCGATCTGGCGATCACGCAAGTCCAACAACCATTCCGCCCAGATTTCCGACAGTTCATCCACGGTCTTGGCGGGGGACTTGTCGCCCGACAACACCATCTCCTCGAAGTGCGTCACGCGATTGTCGGCTGCGACATGGCGCGCGCCGGAGAGGTAATACTCATGCAAAGGATCACGCAACACCGGAATGCCGGTCTCGGGATCGCGATAGTTATAAAGGAAGTACACCACGCCCCAAGTCGGCGCGTACCAAGGTGGACCCCATTGATAACGGTTCTCGATCAGGATGCGCAAGGATGGTGCGCGTTCGGGCGACCCCCAATCGCCATCGGCACCACGGATGCCATCCTTGTGGTCCTTCATCCAGCCAGCTTCGAGCCGCGGAGCAATCGCGAATAGGCGACCGTTGTTCACGCGGTTCCAACGCACCGTGCCGTTCGACAAGATGGTGGTGCCTTCAAAGAACGATGCGTAAGCCTCATTCAACCAACCCGGCACGCCGCCTTTACCGGTTAAGGAAACGAACTGGTGTGCTGCCTCGTGAAACAAGGTGCTGTACATCTCCTTGATGCCGTCGGTGCCTTCGGTACCACCGATGTAGGTCTCCACCGCACTGCCGGTGAAGTGCCCAGCGGACCATTCCACCGGCGGACCCTGGCCGAGCTTCAGGTATTCATCGCGGTCCTTGAACACATGCACATTGATGCGCGGTGTGGCACTGCCGTCTTCCTTGTAATGGAAGAAACGGCGATAGGCCATGTTCATCTGATCCATCGCGATGCCAGCGGTCTGCAACACCATATAGCCTGCGTTAGTGCGCACGTTGTAGTGTTCGCTCTCCTTGCGCCAGGCGTTCGCCCATTCACTGTGCTTGGCATCCTCTTCGGCAATCCATTCCGGATCCACCCCAGAAGTCGGATCGGCACCGGCATAGAGGTCTTCGGTCGCGACATCCGCACCGCCTTCGCGTTGGATTTCCTTGCGGCGCTTACGTGCGGCTGGATTGACCGGATCGATATGCAGCACCTCATCAAGAATCGCCAAGGCCGAGTGGAAGCGGCCTTTCTTTGTATGCTCCTTCTCGAGCTTCATCAATTCCTTGATGTAGGAATCAGTCAGCTTGCGAAAGCTCTTGGCGTCGGCGTCCATCTCGAGCAGACGCTCTTCGACTTCCTTGACTTCTTTGCGTGAGACCGGCGATTCTTCGGCGGCACGCACGATCTCCAGCCACGAATGCATGGCGAAGACTGCGGTATCGAAATCACTGGCCTTGCCGGCGACTTCCGACAGCATCAACAACGCACCAAGGTGTTGGTCGTCGCGTTCCAGTGCGCGCTCGACCTCCAAGCGTGCTTCGGCATTTTTACCGGCGTCGATCAGACGCCGCGCTGCCGACATATGCTTCTCGATGAAGGGATTCTCGCCGCCGCTGAACAGGATGCCAGAGATCAGGAGCAGTGGCAGGAATAGGAGAGGCAGCAGGCGCATTCTGGAATTAGACTTCAGTTGCAGGGCGAGAGGGCGGGCGTTGACGACGTCGGAGTTGTCCGCAGGCAGCATCCGCTTGGCGGCCGAGACTGCGTCGCAATGTTACCGATAACCCGCGGTCTTGTAGGCGTTTCGCGAAGCTCTCCATCGAATAATCGCTGGGGCGGTCGAATTCGGTCTCCTCAACAGGGTTGTAGGGGATCAAATTGACATGGCAACGCCGTTGAAACAGTAAATCTGCCAGGGCGGTGGCTTGGTCTGGTGAATCATTGACCCCAGCTAACAACACATATTCGACTGTATATTCACGGCCATTGGCGGCAAACAGCTCATCGACCTCGGTCAGCGTTTCCTCGATGGTGCGCTTGGCCACGCCGGGCACCAACTCGTGACGCAGCGCATCATCAGGTGCATGCAGAGATAGCGCCAAAGTCACTGGGCGACCCCACTCGGCGATGCGCGGCAAGGCACCCTTGGGCCCAACGGTACTCAAAGTGATGCGGCGTGCCGACATGCCAAAGCCTTCCGGGTCCATCAGCACATCTAAGGCTCCCAGGACCGCATCCAGGTTAAAACCGGCCTCGCCCATGCCCATGATGACGACGCGCTGGAAGGGGCCCTGTGCGCGCCTGAGCCACAGCGCTTGTTCGAGGATTTCACCTTGGCTCAGATTGCGTCCCAGACCTTCCAGACCACTGGCGCAGAAGGCACATCGCACCGGGCAACCCACTTGGGTACTCAAGCACACCGTGCGCCCGGCGGTGCCAGGCATGCCGACGGCCTCCACGGTGGCACTATCTTCCAGTTCCAGCAGCACCTTCTCGGCGCCATCCTTGGCACCAGAGCTGGTCAACAACTTGGCACAGCCCAATGGCGCTTCCGCTTGCAGCTGCTCGCGTAAGTTCGCCGGCAGGTCGGTCATTTCCGTCCAACTATGCGCGCCACGTTGGAACACCCAGCGCGCGGCATTGCGGCCATGAAACTTGGCCACACCCATCTGCGCAAAGATCTCCGGCCAGGCGGAAGGGTGGTGGTTGAGCAAGTCTTTCATGAGGAGCGCAGCTTAAACGCTTAGTGCAGGTTCTCGATCTTGTTAAAGATCTCGTGCGCCCACATCACTGCAGTCTGTTCATCGGGCGGGTTGCAGCCGCCGACGCCAATGTGACCGCCGCCACTGTATTCCTTCATCATCTCACCGATATGGAAATCACTCTTGGGGCGGTTCCATGGATTGGATGCCACCGTAATGTGCACGCCAGCGCGGGTGGGTAGCAGCGTGATCGCGTAATGGATCTCTGGATGCAGGTAGAAGGGCGCGAAACGCTCGCGACGAATCTTCTTGGAGCGAAGGTCGGCCATCAACGCCGTGGCCGAACGTAGCTGGATGTTCTTGGTGAAATTCTCCAGCGCATTCTCGCGGTTGCGGCAAGAACGTTGGTAACACTTCTCCACGGTGGGGTCGTTGGCGACCTGCAACATGGCCTTGTTACGCATCATCTTCACCACCTTGTCGTGGAAGCTCAAATCCGGCGCACAAGTCAAGGCGCGGCTGATGCGAATGGCGGCTTCCTTGCCGAACAGGGATTGATCGGCCGAACCGAAGCTCGCCGAATCGATAATGTCGGACCACTTCGCCAAGTCCTCGTAATGCGCGCGCGGCTCATAACCCCATTTCTCAATCGCGTGCTTGAGGATGATCGGCGGACAGCTCTTGGCGGTGGGATCAAAGCTGTGCGTTTGATTCTCCGTGTAACTGGCTTCGTCGTCGGGGGTCAGGAAGGTGGTGGGGTGGTGATCGAACCAGTACTTGGCGCGCGGGTGATAATGAAAATCCACCACGGCGAAGAACTGCCCCATGGCAAAGCCTTCCCAGTTCAAGGTCTTGTCGAAGTTGACGCCGGCCCAGTTGACCTCTTTCTCCAGGCCGCAGCTCTCGAGGGCGTCGGCGAGGATGGCTGCCGAAGCCATGCCGTCAAAGTCACGATGGTAGTAGATACGCATGGTGTTCGGATCTAGTCGTTGGCGGGCAGGTTGCGCCCGTAGACATGCTTGCGCAGGAAGGTGGCCCAATCCACATCCGGCTGACGCTTTTTCAGGAGCTCTTCCAGGTCGAGTGTCGACCACCTACGTGGCGACGTCAGCAAGCCTTGCAACATGGCATCCATGCTTTCACGGCCGAGCTTCTGCTCAATGCTGACCCAAACCAATGGACCGAAGCTCAACAGGCGTTGTGCGCCGAATAGGTCACTGGTGTCCAGCAGCGATAACGGCATGGGCAAATTGCCCAGCAGTTGCTCGCGTGCGTTCCACCAGGCAAGGAGTTCTTCGGCGTCTCGCTGGTTGTCGCTTTGCTGCAACAAGCGCCAGGTGGCGTACTCCGCCAACGAGGCATCGAGGAATTGCTTGGCGGTGCCGAGTCCTTGCAGGCGCGTACCGAAACGTTCTTGGCACAACAAACGCGCCAAGGTCACACGCCGCGACAAGTCCTGTAACTTGGCATCGACAGGGGCTTGGAACCATTGCTTGTCTTCATCCAGCACCAGCAGGTTCGGCAGCACGCGATCGCCAGTGAAGTTGTAGGAAGTTACGGTCCAATCCTTGGAAGCACCGGGTAGCCATTGATCCAGCACGCCACGTAAGCGCACCAACTCTTGCACAGAGTCATGGGTGAGCTTGGCTTTGGAATCAAGGCGTAGATGCCAGTTCAAACCTTTGGTTTGTTCACGTTTATAACTGCCGACCAGGAAGTAAGGCCAAGCCAGGCCGGCGTCGACCTTCTTGAAACTGGTGATGCGTTTGCCGAGCCGCTCGGAGAACTGCACCGCTTCCTGTACCGGACCCAGGCTCAACACGTGCGGCGGGTGGATCACTTCCAAAGTCCAAGCAGGTGGCTGGTAGCCAGCCTTGGATTCGGTCAAGAAGCTAGGCACAGCTAACCACAGGGCATCTAAGGCGCTGAAGGAATCACGGCTGATGCGGATTAAACCATGGTCACCTTGGCCGGTGATTGGCAGGCTGTAGAGCGTGCGTCGGCCGCCGAGATCTTCATCTACTGGCAGGGCACGCGCACCAGGTGGCAGCTGCCAAAGGAACTCGCCATTGGCAACTGGCGTGACATCGGGAACATAGGTCAGGTCAATTTCCAAGCGCAGGTCATCGCTGTTCTCTTCTGATACGACACTGGCGTTGATCTGGAAACTGCCAGGGAATGGCAAAGCAGTGCCATTCGGTCCCAAGCCACGATAGATATCGACTTCTGGCGGCGGCGTGGAGATCCATGCCTGTGGCATCACAAAGGAATCCAGCGTCTTGCGCGCGTCTTCGTCGGCGGCGGCCAGACCTTCCCACAACAGCACGGTCATGCTGTCGCCTTCAATGGCAATGCGCTCGATGATCATCATCGGCGTGGGGCCTTGGTTGTAACGGATCTCTGTGCCTGCGCCCTCAAGCGTGTCGAGCGTGCCGGTCCACGCATCCATGGTGTGTTCGCGCTGGCCAAGCAGCGGCAGCCATTGGCCTTCACGTTGAGTGACGGCGACTGATTCGGCGATGGCGCCAACAGAGCCAAGCCACTGATGCATGACCTGGAAGTTCGCCTGGCCATCCTTGCGGCTTGCGACCCAGACTTCCACGCCACTGCTTTGGCCGTTATCGGTCTGAGTGAATTCGTTGAAACCAACCGGCAGGCTCATTTCAAACGGTGCGGCTACGGGCTGCTGCGCCCAGGCCAACAGGGTCAGGGATAGGATTCCAAGCACAGGCTTACTAGGCGCTTTCGCGGCGCGGGTTATCTTCTCCGCCTTCGAGCAGCACATTCGCGTTGCCCTTGCGGATCATTTCGCCGCTAATCACGAAGCTACGCGCCGGGGTGCCGTATTCGGGCAGTTGGAACATCAGATCGTGAAGTACGCCTTCCAGAATCGAGCGCAGGGCTCGCACACCGGTTTCGCGCTCACAGGCGAGGTTTGCGATCTCTTGCAGGGCTTCCTCGGTGAAGGAAAGTTCGTGGCCTTCCATCGCGAAGTAAGTCTGGTACTGACGAATCAGCGCGTTCTTTGGCTCGGTCAGGATGTGCACTAAGTCATCGGCAAGCAGTCCCTTCAGATGCACGTGGATCGGCAAACGACCGACGAACTCAGGGATCAGGCCGAAGTCGACCAGGTCTTTGGTATCCAGCAACGGCACCAAACGCTCACGGTCGGTGAGGTTGGCGACATCGATTTCTTCTTCCGATTCCGGACCATGGAAGCCAATTGCGCCTTCGCCGACGCGTCGCCCGATGATCTCTTCGATACCGGAGAAGGTTCCGCCACAGATGAACAGGATGCCAGTGGTGTCCATTTGGATGCACTGCTGTTCCGGATGCTTGCGACCACCTTGTGGCGGCACGTTGGCAACCGATCCTTCGAGAATCTTCAGCAACGATTGCTGCACGCCTTCGCCAGAGACATCGCGCGTAATGCTGACGTTCTGGGTGGTGCGGCTGATCTTGTCGATCTCATCGATGTAGATGATGCCGCGCTGGGCACGCTCCAGATCGAAATCGCAAGACTGCAATAGCTTCAGCAGGATGTTCTCGACATCTTCACCCACATAACCGGCTTCGGTCAGTGTGGTGGCATCGGCGATTGCGAAGGGCACGTTGAGGATGCGTGCCAGGGTGCGGGCGAGCAAGGTCTTACCCGAACCGGTAGGGCCGATCAGCAGGACATTACTCTTCTCGAGTTCTACATCTGCCCAATCGGGGTTCTCGTCTTCTTTGACCAGGCGCTGCTTGGCTTCAAGGCGCTTGTAGTGGTTGTGCACGGCCACGGCCAAAACCCGCTTGGCGGAATCTTGGCTGTAAACATACTCATCCAGCTTGGCGACGATCTCACGCGGTGTGAAGAACTTCTCCTGCTCTGGTTCTGTTACCGAAGTGGAGACTTGGCGCAAGCGGCGATCCTCTTCATGGAGGATGCTATTGCAAATCTCGACACATTCGTTGCAAATATAAATCCCAGGAGGACCCGCAATCAGCGACTCC
Source organism: Planctomycetota bacterium (assembly GCA_024229395.1). Classification (GTDB taxonomy): domain Bacteria; phylum Planctomycetota; class UBA1135; order UBA1135; family UBA1135. The sequence goes on from JAAESM010000045.1 coordinate 110,170, forward strand.
ACCTGGGCACGTACTTTCTCACAGAAAGTGCAGCGTTCAATCTCGGTCCTATCCTGGCCTCTTGCCATCCACCTAGTGTACCCTAAAGAACGCGAGTTTAGGATGAAGCAGAGCTTCCTTTAAGTGAATGGCGAAGGCAGAAGGGATCAGACTGCGCCGATGATCTGGTCAACCAGACCGAAATCGACAGACTCTTGGGCCGACAGGAAGTTATCCCGGTCGGTGGCCTTCTCGACCTGCTTGATGGTCTTGCCGCTGTGGTGGCCAAGAATGCCGTTCAGGCGCTTCTTCAAGTGCAGGATTTCCTGAACCTGGATCTCCATGTCGGAAGCTGTACCTTGCGTACCGCCCCAAGGCTGGTGAATCATCACGCGCGAGTTCGGCAGGATGAAACGCTTGTCCTTGGCGCCGCCAGCAAGCAACACAGCACCCATCGATGCGCATTGGCCAATGCAGTAAGTGGCTACATCGCAATCGATGTACTGCATGGTGTCGTAGATCGCCAAGCCAGCGGTTACGGAACCGCCCGGCGAGTTGATGTACATTTGAATGTCCTGAGTCTTGTTTTGCTTAAACAAGAACAGCAATTGCGCCACGATGACGTTGGCGACCATGTCATCCACGCCGGTACCGAGGAACACGATGCGGTCCTCAAGTAGGCGGGAGTAGAGGTCGTAGGTGCGTTCCCCACGGCCAGTCTTCTCGATGACGTAGGGAATGGAGAAGCCCTGCTCGGACTGGTGCTCAGACGAGTTCATGGCGTGAAAATAGCGTTCCTACTCGGCAGATGCAACGGCCTTCTCGCGTTGGGCCGCAATCGTGTCGACCAAAAACGCCCGTGCCTTGGATTCCATGATGTCCGAACGCAAGCCGTCGACCATCTTGTTCTCCTTGTAGTACTGCTTGACCATCTTGACGTCGACGCCCTGCTGAGCGCCCAACTGGCGGTAAGCCATGTCCAAATCCTTCTTCGAGACGCGGATCTTCTCGGTCTGAGCGATCTTGCGCAGCACGAACCAGTTCTTAAGGCGACGTTCGCAGTCTTCCTTGACCTCGTCTTCGTGCTTGGCGGCCTCTTCCTTGGCCTGCTCCTCGGTAGCGCCCTGCTGCTGCATGCGCTCCATGTTGCTCTTGATGGTGGAGACGGCTTCCTCTTCGATCATGCGCTGAGGCATCTCGAAGGGGCGCAGGCGCACCACGCTGTCCAATAGCTCAGCAGCCTGGCGATCACGCTCGCGCTGCTGGTTATCGAAACCAAGGCGCTCCATGACGCGCTCGCGCAGTTCCTCGGCACTTTCAATGCCCAGGGCTTCAGCGAGCTCTTCCTCGGTGGCCACGCGTGGCTGCACCACTTTGTTGACCTTGATCTTGGCCTGGCCGGTCTTGCCGACCCAGTCCTCGATCGAGAAGCCTTCGTTGAACTCAACGTCCAACTCGAACTCGCTTCCAGCCTTGGTGCCGCGTAGGGCTTCGTCGTATTTGTCTGCGTCCGCCCCGTAAAGCGGGGAACCCAGACCGAACTTCAAGCCAGCTGCTTCTGGACCGGCCTCGCCGTCCAGCTCGTAAACCAGGTCGATGTCGGCAAGCAGCTCTTCATCGACGGCACCGTCTTCGACATCGTCGAACTTCTGGTGGTTGGCACCGAGGCTACCCAGGGTCTCCTGGTACTGCTCGTCGGTGGCCTCCATATCTTGTGGCTCGACATCCAGCTCGCTCCACTCAGGAAGCTCAACGATCGGCAGGGTCTCGAGCTCAAAGGTGAATTCCAGGTCTTCGCCTTCGGTCACCTCGTAAGGTTCCGGATCGAAGTCCAAGATGCGCAGGACATCGCCGCGCAGGCCAAGTGCCTCGATGGCATCGCCGGAGCAATGCTCGAAAATGTGCTCCTTGGCGTGCTCCTTGACGCCGTCGCCCATCATCTGGCGCAGGACCGAAACAGGCGCTTTACCTGGGCGGAAGCCAGGAATCTTGACTCCTTGGGCAGCAGCCTTGTAGGCGTGGTCGAACTCCTGAGTGACACGGTCGCCAGGGACCTTCACGGTTACGGAGTAGTGGCAAGGACCGACTTCGGTCTTTTCAGCTTCGATTGGAATGTTCTTTGACACGGCTTTATGGCGATTCTTGATGAATCGAGCCGGACATTCTCGCCTATCCGAGCCTAATCGGCAACCGGGAACAGGTGGTTGAAGGGTGCCTTTTTCAGGTACTGCTGAAACTCGGGCAAATCGCGGTACGGCGCCAGCTCAATCGGCGAGTAACGCGTGGCCGTCAGCCAGCGACCTGATTCCTTCGGTCTGCGCGCTCCAGCAGCTGCTCTTGCGGCATACAGGTAGTCATCTGGCGACAGCCGACGCCCTGCTGGGGTGCCGTCGATCTCTTCGAAGGTGTTCTTGATGGTCTTGTAGGCCGAGTTGAACTCGCCCACATCAACCTGCATGCGGCCGAGCACCATCTGCGTGCGCCAATCATCTGGATTGGCCTTGGCGCGCTCCTCGGGGCCAGCGAGCAAATGCTTGCGGCCAGATTTCTCACCGAGGCGGTGCAGGGTCCAGGCCACTGCATAGGTGGCTTCGCCGGGATTTTCGTCTTTCAGGAAGCGCGTCATCTGACGCGTGCCGGCGCGCCAACGGAAGGCGGCCGAACCACTCTCATAAGCGCCGAGGGCACTTTTGCGCGCTTCGATCGACAGACCTTCGTTGCGTGGTAGCAAGGCCCGCTCCACCAGGTAGTCCTCGGTGTCAGGCTGCGGGTAGCGGCCCATGAAGCTGACTAGACCGTTAATGAAATCGAGTCCCTTCTGTTCATAGAAGGACTTTGGCAGCAACACGCCTTCGGGCAGTTCGCGTTGTGCGACCAACTCCAAAATGGCACCGAAGCTCTCCAAATCGACATGGCCTGGGTCGACGTTGGCCAGAAGGCCGGGGACCAGACGTTCATCTTGATGGAGCAACAGCGTTTCCAGCGCCGACTGACGTACGTCGGCTTGCTGGCTGCTCAGATAAGTATGCGCACTGCGACGAGTACGCACTCCGCCTTGTTCGATGGCGTAACGCAGTGCGGTGGCGCGATGCTCTTTCGGCAGCTCGGGCAATAAGGGCAGCAGACGTGCGGCGCCGCCACGGTTCATGCAACGACCAAGCAGCTGCAGCAAATCACCAATCTGGGCAGGATTGCTGCCAGTAGTGCGCAGATTGCTTTCGAGACTGTCGAGCACCGGCTCCTGAATGTACGGAGCAAAATCCAGCAGCGTGCTCATGGTGCCGCGCGATGGCTGGGTCAGGTAAATCTTGCCCTGGGTTTTCCAGGCAGTTTCGGCGGCGCTGCGACGCTCGAGCGTTTGTTGCTCCAGGGTGGAGACGAGCTGCTCCAAGCCACCGGCAGGCGCTTGTGGCGCTGCGGCGGGGCAGAAGCAAAGGAAGAGGGCGGATACAGAAAGCATCAACTTGGCCTAGAATACCGAGCTCGACCGGTTAAGTCGCCGGTCTAAACAGATGTCGGCGAAATCTTACGACGTAGTGGTGGTCGGTGGCGGCCACGCCGGTTTGGAAGCGGCTGCAGCAGCAGCACGTTTAGGGATGTCGGTTGCCATGGTCACGCTGGAAGCATCGGCAATCGGGCGGATGTCGTGCAATCCGGCCATCGGCGGCATCGGCAAGGGCCAGTTGGCGCGTGAAATCGACGCCATGGGCGGCTGGATGGGCCAGATCACCGACCGCGCCGGCATCCAGTTCCGCATGCTGAACACATCCAAAGGCCGTGCCGTGCAATCGCCGCGTGCCCAATGTGACCGTCCGCTTTATGAGCAGATCGCTCAAGAGATGGTCGCCGCCCAGCCCGGGTTGGATGTGGTCGAAGGCGAGGCGGTCGAGTTGTTGATGACTCCGTATGAGAGTTGCGCCGGTCCAGGTCCAATGGTCTGCGCTGGCGTAGCCTTGGCCGACGGCCGCCCGTTGATGGCACATGCGGTAATCCTGACCACCGGCACCTTCCTGGAAGGTTTGTTGCACACTGGCTTGGAAAAAGTTCCAGGTGGTCGTGCTGGAGAAGCCGGTGCTGGCAAGTTGGGGGAGTCGTTGCGCGCTTTGGGTCTCCCGATGGCAACCATGAAGACCGGCACACCACCACGCTTGGCGGCCGATAGTGTCGACTACTCGGTGATGGTCGAGCAACCTGGCGATGAAGCGCCGGTGCCGTTTTCCTTCATGACCGACAGCTTGCCGCAGCAACAGATCTCTTGCTGGCAGACCAACACGCGACCGCGCACCCAAGAGATCGTGCGTGAGAACCTTCATCAAGCGCCCATGTACGCCGGGCGGATTGATGGCAAAGGTCCACGTTACTGCCCATCGTTGGAAGACAAGGTGGTGCGCTTTGCCAATCGTGACAAGCACAACATCTTCTTGGAGCCGGAAGGTTATGGCTCGGACTTGCTGTACGCCAATGGCATCTCCACTTCCTTGCCGGTCGAAATCCAACAGGAGTTCGTGCGTACTTGTGTAGGCATGGAAGAAGCGGTCATCGTGCAACCTGGTTACGCCGTCGAGTACAGCCATGTTGCGCCGCGCTGTTTGGAGCGCACTTTGCAGCTGCGTGATTTCCCCGGTCTGTATTTGGCGGGGCAGATCTGCGGTACTTCCGGTTATGAAGAAGCTGCAGCACAGGGCTTAATGGCCGGATTGAACGCTGCCTTGGCCATTCAAGGAAAGAAGCCAATTGTGTTGGGCCGTCATCAGGCTTATATCGGTGTATTGATTGATGACTTGGTGGTCAGTGATCCAAGTGAGCCTTATCGCATGTTCACTTCGCGCGCCGAGCATCGCTTGTTGCTGCGTCATGACAACGCCGATATCCGACTGACTGCATTGGCGTCGGCGGTGGGTGCATCGACTCCCGAACGTGATGCGCGCTTGCAGCAGCGTGTGGATGCCATGGCCAAGATGCGCGCTGTGTTGGAGTCGATGGCGATTCCGGGTGAGCCACAACGAGGTGGACCGAAACGCACCATGTTGGATGTGTTGAAGCGACCGCAAGATGGCGGTTGGCAGAAAGCCTTGGAGTTGTGCCCGGAGCTTGCCGAGCAAAATATGGCACAACGCGATTGGGAGACCTTGGAGGCCGATGTGATGTATGCCGGCTATGCCAAACGTCAGCAATCGTGGGTGGAGCGCAGTGCTTCACGTGAACAAACCGAGATCCCAGCCGACTTTGATCCGAAGGAGCTGCGTGGGTTGCGCGGCGAGGCGGTCATTGCCCTTTCCGAGGCGCGCCCGGCCACCTTGGGTGCTGCAGGGCGCCTTGCTGGAGTTACGCCAGCGGATTTGGCGCTGCTCGAGATCGCATTGGTTAAATCCACACGGAATTGACCACTTTGTTCCATTTCTGGTGTTAGCCTGAAGTCCCTTCAAGACTCCAACTAAGGTTGCCAGATGAGACTCGGCCCCACCCTACTTTTCCTCATCCTCTGTGCGCCTTTGGCAGCGCAGAATACTCAGCGCGTGAGCGTTGATTCCTCAGGCATTCAAGCCAATGCCGCTTCTGGGTATGCGTCGATCAGTGCTGATGGTCGCTTCGTCGCGTTCCCGAGCTCGGCCACGAATCTGGTTCCCGGTGACCTGAACCATGAATGGGATATCTTCGTGCGTGACCGCCTGCTTGGCATTACAGAGCGTGTCAGTGTCGATAGTCTTGGCGTGGAAAGTAACGACTATTGCACGGATGCCATGATCTCAGCCAATGGCCGTTTCGTCGTCTTTGAATCGGAAGCGAACAACCTTGTCGTAGGAGACACGAACCTGCGTACCGACATCTTCGTGCACGATCGCCAGACTGGAATTACCGAACGCGTCAGCGTCGATTCCTTGGGTGTGCAAGGCAACGATTACAGTGATACTGCATCGATCTCCGCCGACGGACGTTACGTGGTCTTCGAGAGCGAGTCCACCAACCTGGTCATCGGTGACACCAATGGGGTAGAGGATATCTTCCTTCATGACCGACAGACTGGAATCACCGAACGGATTAGTGTCGACAGTTCCGGCGTACAAGCTGACGACATGTGCTATGGATCAATGGTCTCGCGCGACGGCCGTTACGTAGCTTTCGATAGCGATGCCACTAACCTAGTGGCGGGGGATAGCAATGGCGCTCGTGACGTCTTCCTCCGCGACCGTCTTACTGGGCTGACGAGCCTCATCAGTGTGGACAGCTTCGGCGTGCAAGGTTCCAACATGAGCCGGAATCCATCGATTTCTGCCGACGGAACACAGGTCTGCTTCGAGAGTACGGCAACTAACCTCGTGCTGAATGACAACAACTCCAATTTGGATGTCTTCGTGCACAATCTGTCTAGCGGCTTGACTACGCGCGTCAGCGTGAAGACCGGTGGCGCGGAGTGCAACGGATCCAGCCACCAATCCAGCCTTTCCGCCGATGGCCGGATTGTCGCGTTCACCAGTTGGGCTACGGATCTCGTGCCTGGTGATACCAATGGTTGGGGTGACGTCTTCGTGCATGATCGCCAGACCGGCGTGACGAATCGCATCAGCGTGAGTCCTGGTGGTGTGCAAGGCAATAAGCAGACCTTCAGCTATTACTCGTCCTGCAGCGCAGATGGCAAGTACATATCCTTCGCCGGTTACGCCAACAACCTAGTGCCGAATGACACCAACAACGTCGGCGATGCATTCGTGCGCAATCGTTCCTATGGCTCGGACATCAACACCGTCGTGCTGGTCGGGCCGTACACAGCGCCGGTCGGTAATGCGGTCGACTTCGAGTGGTTCGCAGCACCACCATCCTCGAAGTACTACATGCACTCCTCCTTGAACATCAACGGTACGGTCTTCGCTGGTCATCAGTTCGATATCGGTAGTCCGGCCACGCTGCTAGGCAGTGGTCTCCATAGCCCTGACGGCACGGCTACCTACACCACCAGTCCAGTGCCATCAGCTGCGGCTGGCTACACGGTCTATTTCGAGGTCGCCGTCCGCTCCGGCGGCCAGTTCTTCGACAGTACCGTGCAGCCGATCCTGTTCTATTGAACAAGACTTTCATGACCACCGCGGCATCCTGCTAACATTGCGGGATGCCGCGGCTCTTCAGCTTCCTACTCGTTCTCCTTGCGCTTTGCAGTCCTGTACTTGGGGCTCAAGGCAAATCCGTGACCACCAAGAAGGCAGCAACGCCCAATCTTGATTTGGTCTTGGCCAGTGGTTTCAACCATCTATTGGGAGGTCAGGAGTCGGTCGGCAAGTCAGAGGAGAAGTGGGAATGGCCCTATGAAGGTGTCTATCGTGAGCGTGGCAAGATTCCAATTGGTTATCGCGTCGGTGGTACTTCGATTTGTGCTTGGGCGATGCTCGAGTCCTCCAGCGCACTGAAGACCGAGGAATCAGTCGCTGCTATGGAGCGTGCGATCCGCTTCGTCCTGGCTGGGCTGGAGCAACCGCGCATGCAACCTGGTTTCAACAGCACTTACGACGTCCGCGATTGGGGCTCGATCTATGCGCTGAACTTCTTCCTGCGCTTGGAAAAACTGGAGGCGATTCCTGAACAACATCGGGAAGCGGTCAAGGCCAAAATCGATTGGTTGGTCGCGACCTTGCAGAGCAATGCCATTCCGAAGACTGGCGGTTGGAACTATTCGCGTGGTGGTGGCCAAGGTAAGCCTGCAGCAAGTTCGCCGTTCATGACTGCGCCCGCGATCTTGGCCCTGTGGCAAGCACAAGCTCAGGGCTATGCGATCGAGCAAGAGATCATTGACCTTGCTTTAAAATCATTGGTCGCAGCGCAAGTCGATAACGGCGTTTATTCCTATACCTCACGCGGGGGATTGGGCAAGATCCCAGGCACCATCGGTCGTAGCCCGTCGGTCGAAATCGTCTTGAATATGGCAGGCCTGAGTAAGCCTGAGCACATGCGGATTGCCGTGGATCATTTCCTCGAGCATTGGGGCGAGCTGGAGAAGCGTCGGCAGAAGACTGGTACCCATGAGGGCGATTACGGCATCGCGCCGTACTACTTCTATTATGCTCACTACTACGCCGCCTTGGCGATTGAACAGTTGCCGGAAGAGTTGCGCGAGGACCTGCGTTCGCAATACCGCGACCGCCTGTTTGCCAGCATGGATACCGACTCGATGACCTTCAACGACCGGGTCTTCCCGCGTAGTTCGCACTTCGGCACCGCCATGAGCTTGCTGTCGTTGATGCAGCCATCGATGCCGTCGCCAGCAATGCCGAAATAGTCTGTTCGAAGGTATTTCTAGTGTGGTACCCTGGAATCCTCAGTCGGACTCCAGCCAGGTGGATATCATGCGTTTTCACGTACTAGTTTTCTTTCTCATCCTGAGCGCATCCGCCTTCGCTCAGACAACCGAACGGGTGAGCTTGACTCACCTTGGATTAGAGCCTTCTTCCGGAGGAGGTAGCCATACGGCAACCTTGTCTGCGGATGGCAACAGCTTTGCTTTTTTGGCTAGTGCTTCTGATTTGGTGCCCAATGACACGAATGGCGAACGAGATGCCTTTGTGCGGAATATTCAAACGGGCGTCGTAACTCGCGTTAGTGTGAGTTCTGCTGGCGTTGAGGGTGTGGGCTACACCTCTGAAGTGGTGATTTCTGCAGACGGTAAGTGGACTGCCTTCGTCGACGAATCCGACAACCTTGTAACTGGTGATTCCGGTTGGGGCCGTGATGTGTTTTTACATGAGTTAAGTAGCGGGATCACCACCCGAGTGAGTGTTGATTCCTTTGGTGTCGCAGGTGATGACAGATCGGAAGGCGTCGCGATTTCCGCCGACGGACGCTATGTGGTTTTTCATAGTCGCGCTACCAACTTAGTCGCAGGTGACACCAATGGGGTGGAAGATATTTTCCTTCATGACCGAATTGCCGGAACCACGGAACGGATTAGCAATGGCCTGTTTGGTGCGGAGTCCGATGGGGTATCCACCAGGCCATGCATTAGCCCGGATGGACGCTTTATTGCTTATGGCAGCGGTGCGACGAATTTGGTAGCGAATGATTTGAACGGCTATGGCGACGCCTTCCTTTTTGACCGCCTGTCCGGAGAAACGGCACTGATCAGTACTTCCTCTGCCGGAGTTCAAGGCGATAGTTATTCAACTCCCGATGCAATTTCTGCTGATGCCCGCTACGTCGTATTCCGTGGCACTGCTAGCAATCTAATCACTGGTACCCCGACCAGTGGCTATCACGTTTTTTTGCGCGATGTGAAGCTCGGCTTGACGACTTTTATCAGCATGAACTCCGCTGGTGTCCCCGCGAACAATTTATGTCTGGAGTCTTCGGTTTCGACCACTGGCCGATTCGTGATGTTCGAAAGTTTTGCAGACAACTTGGTGGTTGGAGACAATAACGATAAACCAGATGTTTTCCTGCATGACCGGGAGACTGGTGAAACCACAATGATTTCGGTCAACAATCTGGGGGCCTATGGCAACAAGGCTAGCTACGCTCCACAGATGTCCTCAAATGGCCGCTATATCATTTTTTATAGCTACTCCTGGAATCTCGTGCCTAACGATACGAATGGCAGGATTGATGTTTTCCTGCGTGATCGCGAGGCCACTGCCAGTACAGACCACATTCTCCTGTGGGGACCATTCACAGCGCCCACCGGAGCACCAGTGCAACTTACTTGGTGTGCCGCACCTCCCAATTCACCCTACTACTTGCACTACTCGTTGAACCTCAATGGCACCATTTTGGGTGGTCATAGTTTTGACATAGGGGCGCCTGCAACTTTGCTTAATGCTGGGCTCACAGCGGTTGATGGGCAAGGCTCATTCACCACTCCAAATGTGCCGTCGGCAGCAGCTGGATTCACCGTGTACTTTGAGCAAGTAGTGCGCAGCGGCGGCCAGTTTTACGAGAGCATCGTGCAGCCCATTCAGTTTTACTAATGGGCTCAGGAAACCACCACAGCCAGTGGTGTGCTCCATCCGCTGACACCGCCTTCACTGCGTTCCAAGGCTTGGCAATAGATCGTATGCCCAGCTAAGGATGGAGGCAGCGTCAGTGAAAGGTCGAAATCACTGCTGTCCCCGTGGGTGAACGTCGGCGTGATCATCCATGGCGTGGAGACTTGGCAGGGGCCGAAAGGCGTCTGCGTGGGGCCATTTCCGGAAAGGGACAAGATCAGGTTGAGTCGGCTTTGCTTCAACAGATAGGCGAAGTGCAACTCCAGCAAGCCGCCGGCGTTGGCTGCGGTGGAACTCAACAGCGCACGGCCTTGACCGGAAACACGCGATAGTGCGTTGGCCATCAGCAGGGCGCCATCGGTGTTGGCACGCCACATCTCCGGATAGACATCGTTGGAAGGTGGCATGAAGTTCAAGTCGATGCGTGGAGTACGCATCTGCATGTTCTCAGCCACCAAGACGCTGCCATCGCTCCAGTTCGCCACGCGATAACTTCCAGGCGACAAGGTGGCATTCATGCTGCGCGCCGACGCCGTGCCGCCGTGGAAATCGTTCACGCCTTGCAAGGTTGGGTGCTGCGGATCGAACTGCGAGCCCATGGTGGCGCCGCCATAAAGGAAGTCACCATCAGGAATCAGCACTTGATAACTGCTGGTCAGCCAACGGCCAGTCAACCAGGTATTGGTGAAGCCACTGGCTTGGCCGGTTGCGAGAGCCGCGATCACCACGCCGCCACCGGAATCGACATAGTCAGCCAACAGATTGCCGTACTCGTAGGCATCGTGCAGCGGGTAGTTCGACCACAGCAAGACGCCGTGATAACGCTCGAGGAATTGGGCCTCAGGGATGCCGGTAAAGGCATTGAACTTGTCGACCGCCGCGAAGTGCTGGGTGGCCTCGAGCTTCTGCTCGACATCCGCAAGATTGTCCTCGGCGTCGGCGCCTAACACCAACACGCGCGGTTTTTGAGCTGAGGCCGATGAGAGCGGCCCCAGCAGCACGAAGAGGACAATGAGGAGGACTCTGATTTATTTCTTTAGCGGGAGACGCAATCTGGCAGAGATCCGGTCAGGATCTCGCAGATGTCCAAGTAACGCTCGCGAGTCTTGGCGATGACATCGGCGGGAACGGTGGGTGGTGGTGCCTTACGGTCCCACTCGGTGATAGACCGAAGGTAAGCGCGAACGATTTCCTTGTCAAAGCTTGGCGGCTCCTTGCCGGCCTCAATCTGGTCAGCAGGCCAGTAGCGCGAGCTGTCTGGGGTCATGACCTCGTCGATCAGCACCAGTTGGCCGTCGATGCGACCGAACTCGAACTTGGTGTCGGCCAGTACGACATTCTTGGTAGCGGCGCGCTCGGCGGCGCCGTTAAAGATGCGCAGCGCAAGCTGGTGGATTTTGGCAGCCTCTTCCTTGCAACCAATCAGCTCTTCGGCCTCGGCCCAAGTGATCGGCTCATCGACTTCAGCCTTGGTGGTTGGGGTGTGCAAGACCTCTGGCAACTGGGAAGAGTTCTGCAAGCCTTCCGGCAACTCGTGATCCCACAAGCGACCCGTGGCCTTGTACTCGCGGAAACCGGAACCTGCCAAGTAGGCGCGCAGGACGACTTCTACATTCACGCGATCGGCTTCGCGCGTCCAGGTCAAACGACCGCGCAGGGCATCGTGCATTTCTTCCGGCAGGTCAGGCACCTGCGTTGGATCACAAGTCACGCGTGCGGCCGGCATCCAATCGGAGAACTCTTGGAGCCAATACTCGGTGATATGAGTCAGCACACGACCACGATCAGGGATGGTCTCGTTCATCACCACATCGAAGGCGCTGAGGCGGTCGGTCGCGACCATCAGCATGAAGCCTGGATGTGCAGGGTGGCGGTAAAGATCGCGCACCTTGCCGGTGTAGAAATGGTCCCAGCCAGGGATCTCAATACCGCCACGGTAACCCTCGGTGGCAGAAGCAGACGAAGAGGAACTTGCCATGGGGCGGATTCTAGCGTCGCGGCCGCTTAGAATCGCGGCATGGAAGCGGTCACCATCGACCTGCCAGGCTGCAAATCGGCTTCGCAGCGCGCTCTGCTGTTGGCGGGCTTGGCAGCGGGTCCCAGCAGCTTGCAGGGCCTCGGAGACGGCGCTGACAGCAAGGAATTAGCTGCGGCATTGGCCGTTTTAGGGGTTCAACAGCAGATTCAGGCCGATGGCAGCTTGCACCTAGAGGGCCTTGGCGGTGCTCCCAGATTGAGCGGCCAAGAGCTCGACATCGGCGAGGGCGGCTCCACCTTGCGTTTCTTACTGCCCTTGGCTGCACGTTGTACAGGTCAGCTTCGCATGAAGGCGGCCGCTGGGCTGCTGGCTAGGCCGCATGGACCGCTGCTGGAGTTATTGCAGCAAAATGATGCCAAGATCGAGGTCTTAGAAGATGGATTCTTGATCGAAGGCACGGCGCAACCGTTGGCATCTCCCACGGTTGTACCAGTGGCTTTGAGCAGTCAGTTCTTTAGCGGTTTGTTGATGACGTCCGGGGCTCACACCCAGCACTGGCGTTTGGATCAACAACCGGTGTCGGTCGGTTATCTGAACATGACCGTTGCCATGATGAAGCAGTTCCGCGGCACCGAATGTTTGCAGGTCCACGACTTGGATTGGCAGCAGCAAATCGGTTATGGACAAGGACAAGATTTTCAAGTGCCAGCGGATGCGTCGGCAGCGTTGTTTTTTGCAGTAGCGGCAGTGGTGTCGCAGCAAGCCATCGCTTTGAAGAGACCAATCTCGGAACAGCATCCAGATTTCTACGCCTTGCAGTTCCTTACCAAGGCCGGCTTCTTGACTTTCGACGGTCATGTCTTCACGCCAACCGGCCAAGGCCATGCTGAACAAGCCTTCGATCTTTCGCGCAGTCCTGATAGTGGACCCGCCTTGGCGGTGTTGGCAGCCTGCTCTGAGAAAGGCTTGCGTTTCGATGATGCCGAGCGCCTGCGCCATAAAGAGTCCGACCGCATCGATGGCATGGCGCGCTTGGCGACCACTTGTGGTGCAGAAATGAGCCAAGATGGCGAGAAGTTGACGATTCGCTCTTCGACTCACACGCCGTCGGCCACTCTCTTCAATCCCAGTGCTGACCATCGCCTTGCCATGGCCGCCGGCGTCGCGGCGTTACGCTGGCAGGGCATCGAGATCACCAACCCTGCCTGCGTGGCCAAATCCTTTCCCACCTTCTGGCAACAACTCGATTTGCTGCGATGAACCTCACTGCCTTTTTTCGACTTGCTCTTGCCGCACCGCTGGCCGCCACACTTTGTGCTGCGTGCTCGGTGACCTCCGATCCATTCCCACTGGATACGCCGCTGGCTTATTCGGATCGGATCGCCAATCAAGATGCATTGTTGCGTGCCGATGAAGCCGAGACACGCGGCAACTTTCGCGAGGCAGGCATGTGGATGGATCGTTACGCGCTGCAAGACGATGCCATCCTCGATGAAGTCTATTGGTTCCAGCGCGCATCGATCGCCGACCGCGGCGCCGACATTCATAAGGCGATTGAAGTCCGCGAGCACCTGCTCGAGTTGCGTCCACAAGATGTAAAGCTACGCCTTGAGCTCGCCGACGGCTTCCAACAAGTCGGCCGTGATCTGGAAGCGATCGATGTCTTGGACGTCAGCTTCGACAACGCAGAGGATCAGCTGTTCGCTTCGCAAGCCTTGGTCGAGTTGTTCGTTCGTTTCGAGAGTTATGCTCAAGCCGCAGAAGTTTCTGAGCGCATCGCGGCAGGCTTCACCCAGAGCGGCGAGGATCACGCCGCCAAGATGTGGTGGCAACGGGCGTCAAGTCTGCACGAACAAAATGGTGATTTGCGGGCTGCAACCATCGCCATGGAAAACGCCTTGAAGGGTGTTGAGTTGGCGGAAGAAGAACGTTTGGCTTTGGCTCGCTTACGTGCCTTCGAGTTGGGGGAGCCTGAGACGGTCGCCGATGCCGTCGGCCTGCTGCGTTATCACCCCGATGCCGATACTCGCCTGGCTGGCGCGCGTTATCTGGCCAAGGAGAGTTTCACCAGCAATGTCGCCACCTTTGAAATGGCGCTGCTGGATCCTGATTCCCGCGTGCAGCGCATCGCCCTGGCTGAGCTGGCCAAGCGCTCCGAACGCGGCAAGGTTCAGCCGGTGCTGCCGTTGTTGGAGTCGGAATCCGCCGAGATTCGCATCGCCGCGCTGCGGGCTGTGGCCGCCCTCGGCACCCTTGAGAATCTGCCGGCCTTGCGCGCTGCCTTGGTTCCAGAGGACCGAGCCCAGTTCCGAGCCGCTCGAAATGCGCTGCAAGAGGTCACGAAAAAGCGTTTGAGCGAAGAAATGGACCCAGAACTGGAAGAACGTCGGAAACTCCGCGAACTGTGGCTTGCATGGGAACCCTCCCAGCTGCCAAACTAGCCGAATGCGGATTCTCGTGACTGGCGGTTGTGGCTACATTGGCTCAACGACCGCGCGCCTGCTGGCGAAATCGGACCACGATGTGGTGGTGATAGATGATTTTTCCGAGGGCCATCGCGGTGCTTGGGATGGAGAAATCCATCAGATGGATTTACGCGACCTTGGTAAGGTCAGCACATTCGCCGAGAGCAACGCTATTGATGGCATCGTGCATTTTGCAGCCCGCGCCTATGTGGGGGAGAGCATGGTGCAGCCGCTGCGTTACTGGCGCGCCAATCTGGCGCCGGTGATGAACCTTTGCGACGCCTTCGCCGGCGTACCTTTCGTGTTCTCATCGACCTGCGCCACTTATGGTGAGCCGGATGTCGCTCGTTTGGATGAAAGCCTGGACCTGAATCCGGTCAATCCTTATGGCGCCACCAAAGCCGCCGCCGAGCGCTTGTTGAGCGATCGCGCCGATGCCGATCAAGGCGCCTACCTAGCTTTGCGATACTTCAACGCTGCTGGCGCCGACGCCTTCGCCGCAGGTCAACATGGCGAACATCACGATCCCGAAAACCACCTGATCCCGCGCGCCATCCTCAATGGACTGGGGCTGCTGCAGGAAGAGTTACAGGTCTTCGGCACCGATTGGAGCACTGCCGACGGCACTTGCATCCGCGATTACATCCATGTCAGCGACCTCGCCGAAGCGCATGTCTTGGCCTTGGATCATCTCTTCGATGGCAAGCCATCAACGGTGCTGAATCTCGGTACCGGCCGCGGTTATTCGGTACTAGAGATTCTCGGTGCCGTCGAGGCCGCCACCGAGCAAAAACTCAACTGGAAGGCCGCGCCACGTCGGGCTGGTGATCCTGCCGAGCTTGTTGCCGACGCCACCCGCGCCTTCGAAGTCCTCGGTTGGCAAGCGGAGCACTCCTCCTTGCAGAACATCGTCGAGACCGCCGTCACCTGGCACCGTCAAAACCCACAAGGGTATACCTCATGAACAAATTGAACCGAAGCCTGTTGTTGGTCTTGGCTAGCTACTGTCTCGTAGCCAGCGTGAGCGCTCAGAAGTTGTCCAAGCCGGAAGGCACGACCGCCGAGAGTGCTGGCGTCGCCTCGATGGAGGCGGCCGTCGCCACCATTTCCGAAAAGGAGTGTTATGACCATGTGCAAGTGCTTGCCAGTCCAGAGATGTCCGGCCGCGGCACTATGAGTGCTGGCTTTGATCTTGCCGCTGAATACGTCGAAGCGCATCTCGAATCGCTCGGTTACCAACCTGCAGCCGGTGAAAGTTACCGCGTGCCGATTAGCTTGAACTGCATCGTTGCCGGCGAGAACTGTGGCTTCATGATTTCCGGTCTGAAGAAGAAGGAAGATGCCCCGCCACTGGTGGTCGAGCAAGACTTCGTACCGGTGTTGGGTAGTCAAGAGTTGATGGCAAAAGGTGAGCCGGTGTTCATTGGTTATGCGATCGATTCCAAGAAGGATAAGTGGGTCGACATCAAGGGGAAGAGCATCAAGGGCAAGATCGTGTTTGCCTTTACACGCGAGCCACGCGCTGATGACCCCAAGGCCAAGACTTTCGATGGTCCTCAACCTACGCGCCATTCGATGGTGCGCCAGAAGGCTCAAGAGGTTGCCGACGCCGGCGGATTAGGACTGGTCTTGGTGCCGGATCCAGGCATCCTTGCCGCGGATCATCGCCCAATGCCTGGCATGGTGCCCTACGTGGATGACTCCGGTCGCGCGTTGAATGCCTTCAAGGGCCGCCGCTTTGGCTTCGCTTCGATTCCTGTGATGTCGGTATCACGTGAGGTGGCCGGCGAGGTCTTCGGCACTGATATCACCGACTATTACCACAGCATGAACAAGAAGAAGAAGCCCAAGTTGCTGAAAGCAAAGAAGGGTATTGAGGTTCTGCTTGAGGTGGAGTGGGATAAGGCCACGCGCGAGACCTATAACCTTGCCGCATTACTGCCCGGAACTTCCGGCAACGGCGAAGTACTGGTGCTTGGTTCGCACCTCGATCACGTCGGCTTCGACGTGATGATGGATGGAATGAGCATGGTGGTGCGACCTGGTGCGGATGACAACGCCAGTGGGAGTGCAGCCATGATGGAGGTCGCCGAAGCTCTTGCCGGTACGCGCCCTGAAATCGATATCTTGCTGCTGTGGTTCACCGGCGAGGAGTTAGGTCTGCTCGGTTCGCGTGAATACTGCGAGGATCCGTTGATTCCTTTGGAGAAGACCGTCGCCATGTTCAACATGGATATGGTCGGGCGCGGCGAGACCAAGAAGATCAACATCGGTGGCCTCTGGGAACTGCCGCAATGGGAGGACATGATCAAGGATGTGCATAAGCGCATCAAGTCCAAGCTGAAGATGGATAATAAGCAAGGTTATGAGCTCAAGGATCGCAGCGACCATGCCAGCTTCGTCAATAAGGGTGTGGTCGGCTTGTTCTTCTTCGAGGCTGACTTGAACTCCAACAAGATGTACCACCAGCCCAGTGACCAGGCGGAATCCATCGATGGCAAGAAGATCTCGATGATCGCGCAGTTGTTCACTGCATGTGCTTGGGCAGTCGCCTATGAGGGAGTGCGCCCTTGATGCGGCGAGGTTTTCCTTCCACATTGAAACACCTGTTGCTGGCCGTTGCAGCGGTCTTGCTGCCTTGTGCGCCGTCGCTTCATGCACTTGAGGCAGCGCCCTTTGCGCAGCAAGTCGATGCCGGTTTACGTTCGATCGTGCTGCCCATCAATGCCGAGAATCACATCGAGATTGGTGTGCGCATCGAAGACCTTGAAGGAGAAACGGTCTTTGACTTTCATGGTGACCGCAACCTTGTGTTGGCGTCGAACAATAAGTTGTTCACCACCGCCGCCGCCTTGTTGGCGTTGCCAGCTGACTACCGTTGGCATACCCGCGCTTACCTAAATGGACAGACTCTACGTGTAGTTGGTGGTGGCGATCCAAGTTTGCGTCCGATTGGCGAGCGTGATGTCGCTGAGGAATACCTAGCCTCCTTGGCCAAGGCGCTGAAAGATGGTGGTGTCAGCAAGCTGCAACGCTTGGAATTGGATGCGACCGCCTTCGACGATCAGTATCGTCACCCCTTGTGGCCGGCCAACCAGTTGCAGCAAACTTATTGCGCACCGATGAGTGCCTTGAGTCTGAACGGCGGATGCACTGAAGTGAGCTTTCGCAGCGGTAGTTTCAGCACCGTGCCGCAACTTGGTAGCGCAGTCGATTGGCGCAAGGGCAATAAGACCTACGATTCCCTGTCCGCTTGGCTCGGCAAGGATGATTTTCAAATCCACGCGCGCGCACCAAAGCACGGTCGCGCCGCTGCCGTGCAGTTCGCAATGAAGGATCCCGTGCGGGTCTTCGGCGTATGGATGCGGCAAGGGCTGAAGCGTCGTGGCATTGCGGTCGAAGAGTTGGTGGTCCTGGATCCAGAAGCCGTGGCGGCCAGCCCACTTGCAGATAGCCAAGCCATGCATGATTGGCCTTCCGCTTGGAATCTCCTCGAAGTAGTCACGGCATGCAATAAAGTCTCGGATAACTTTCTCGCCGAATGCCTGCTGAAGACTGTCGGCATGGAAACGCAGGGGCAAGGCAGTTACCCGATCGGACGCCAAGCGATCCAAGAGATCTTCCCACAAAACGAGATCAAGGGCTTGGAGTTCGTGCAGGCCGACGGCAGTGGCATGGCGCGTCAATCCACCGATCCGGTCAATACGTCTACGCCGGCCGACTTGTGCTTGCTACTGCGCGAGATGGCGCTGCGCGAACAGGGTGCAGCCTTCTTCGACTCTTTGCCGATCGCAGGGGTGGAAGGCCGACTGGGCACGCGCTTCAAGAACGCCGCCTTCAAGCCGCAACGTGTGCACGCCAAAACTGGTTTCATCAATGGAGCAAGCTCCTTGAGTGGCTATCTGTTGATGCCCAACGACGAGATCCTGGTGTTCTCGATCGTGGTCAACTTCAGCAGGAAGAACCCCAATACCAACAACGCGCGTTTCAAGAAGATGCAAGAGCAACTATTGGAACGTCTCATCCGGAACGCAATGTGAATTCGCCCAAAGCCATCCACGACGACCGCCGTTTGGTGGTTGAAATCGCCGAGAAAGCCGGTGAGCTCCTGTTGGATTGGAGTGGCCGCTTGGCACGGTCCGACGTCGGCTCTAAGAGTGCTGCACGTGACCTGGTTACTGCCGCCGACTTGGCAAGCGAGGAGTTCATCCTCAACAGTTTGAGCGAAGCATTTCCTGGTGACAGCTTCATGGCCGAAGAAAGCGCCACCGAGACCCAAGCCAGCCAAGGCACGGTGTGGTGTGTGGATCCACTCGATGGCACGGTCAACTTCGTGCATGGCTTACCAATGTATGCTGTGTCGATAGCACGCCTGGTCGATGGTGTTGCCAACTTGGCGGTAGTCCATCTGCCACGCCTCGGCGAAACCTTTTACGCCCGACGTGGTGGCGGTGCTTGGCTAGGTTCCCGGCAGATTTCCGTGTCTAACGCCAGCGAACCTGTGAAGTCCTTACTCGCTACGGGTTTCCCTTATCGACGCCACTTGTTGGCCGATAACAACCTCGAGAACTTCCAACGTATGTTTCTGAATCAGCAAGGTATTCGGCGCATGGGAGCTGCTGCCACCGATCTGGCCTATGTCGCTGCCGGTCGCCTCGATGGGTTCTGGGAATTGCACCTCTCGCCATGGGATGTAGCTGCAGGCGCGCTGTTGGTGCAGGAGGCAGGCGGCGTGGTCGACACCATCGTGCCGGGCGGAGATTTCCTGTTCGGCGGCAACTTGATCGCTGGGCCGCCACAACTGGTGGAAGGCATGCGTACCTTGTTGCTGGAAGGCCGCAGTGCCAACTATCCCGATCTTGGTGATCGGCCGCTTGAGGCATGAGCGCAGCGAAGAAGCCAAACTCAAAGGACAATGATGCAGCCAAGATTGAGCTGCGAGGTTTGCGTGCTGGCAACCTCAAGAATCTTGACTTGGACTTGCACAGTGGTTGTTGGACCGCCGTGCACGGACCTTCCGGTGCCGGCAAGAGTGCCTTGCTGTTCGGCGTCTTGGAACCCGTCAGCCGCAAGCGTTTTCAGATCCTGGAACAACCGCAATCCTTGCCCGGCGGTGATGAGAGTTGGTTGAAGCCATTGGCCGACGAGGTCGATGGGCTGACGCCAGTGATCGCTTCAGCCGGCGAGATTCCACGCGCACGTCGGAAGACCACTTTGGTTGCAGCGTTGGATCTATGGGATCACCTAGCGAGCGCGTGGCAACAAGAGGGGCTGTATCGCTGCAGCAGTTGCGATTATCAATGGCGTCCGGCTGGGCTCGAACAACTGCGTGCGGAAAAGGAACATTGGCAACAAGATGATGTGATCCTGATCTGTGTGGCCGCTGGGGCATTGAGTTCTGCCGATCTTCTGCAAGCCGGATGGACGCGTTATCAATTGAAGGGGCGCCTGCAACGCTTGGAAGAAGCGGCCGAGCAATTGCCAGCGCAGAGTTGGTTGTTGATTGATCGCTTCAAGTGGCGTGCATCCAATCAGGATCGACTCAGCGACGCCTTGCAGGTAGCCCTTGGTCGCGGCACTGCGATTCGCTTGCAGGTTGCCGGTCAGAGCCAAGAGTTCGCCGCTGCCGGCCAATGCCCAACTTGCAATCATGAGCACCAGAGTCACAACTGGTCGGATTGGAGTCGCAGAGAAGATGTTGTGGACCGTGTCGTTGGCGACCGCACTTTACAGGACTGGCAGGCGACTCCATTGCGCGAATGGTTGGAGCTGTCAGCCTTGCCGCGCGCGGCTCGGGCCACTGCACGTTTACAGATGCTGGCGCGAACTGGCCTGGGCCACCTTGCGCCTGCACGAACCTTAGGCACTTTGTCTTTGGGTGAGGCGCGCCGCCTGGAAATCGTCGCGTGGATCTCGCAAGTTCGGCGCGGCCAGACAGTACTCTTGGATGAACCCGGCATGGGTCTACATGGCCGCGAACGTCAGGCATTGGCAGGTTTGTTGCATGAGTTGGTCAGTCAAGGCAACACCGTCTTGAGCGCCGATCCAGCGCGTGAGTTCCTCGAAGCCGCACACCGTTGGCTTGCACTTGGTCCAGAAGGTGGCCCCGGCGGTGGCCAGATTATGGGCCATGGTCCGCGTAGCGAACTGCCTGCGGAAGACTGGCAAGAGAACCCAACCACCGCGGAACCCGCCGAACAGTTCTTGAACTTCAAGAAGTTGCGCTGTCGATTCCTTGACATCCCCAAGCTGAAAGTCCCGATGGGACGCTTGGTCGCATTCTGCGGCGTCTCTGGTAGCGGCAAGACCACCTTGTTGGAAGGTGAGCTCCTGCCGCGCTTGCGCGAGGAGCGTGATTTCGAAGGCAAGTTGCCCCTAGGTGGTGTACATGTACTTCTGGAACGTGCCTTGCGTTGGTCACCGACCAGTACCGTCGCCACTCTCGCTGGGATCTGGCCCGAGGTGCGCACCGCCTTTGCCGAGAGTGAAGAGGGGCGCATTCGCGGCTTGAACTCCGGTGATCTGGTCGCCAAGGTTGGCAAAGGTGGGTGCTTGCTTTGTCATGGGCGCGCCTTGGATGAACATCATCTGCCATGCACCGCTTGCCATGGTCTGGGTCTGCGCGAAGACTTGTTGGAGTTGCGTTTACGCAATCGTTCCTTGCAGGAATGGTTAACTACGCCGCTGGAACGATTGGAGAAACGCCTGCCCGGTCGCGGGCGCTTGCGCAACACCGTGCGCATGTTGATTGCCCTGGGTTTGGGTGGCCGAACCCTTGGCGAACGAGGGCGCTTCCTGTCCTTGGGCGAACGCGGACGCATCGCCTTAGCGCGCTCCCTTGCTGCCGCCCGCCCTGGTTTCCCAAAGCTATTCCTGCTCGATGAACCATGTCTTGGCTTGCCAGTCAGCGAAGCACGCCGCGTCGTCGAACTACTGCGCAAGTTATGCCAAGAGGGCCATAGCTTCTGGGTGGTGGAGCATCACGAATACCTCTTGCGCAGTGCCGATTGGATGTTCGAGATCGGCCCAGCCGCGGGCGTCGATGGCGGCCAACTGGTCTTTGCTGGTCTTCCCGCCAAGGTCATCGGCGGATCTACACCAACCGGCCAATGGCTGGAATCACGCCGACGGGAACCCTTGCTGCCACCACCTGCGCGTGAGTTTGCGCCGGTCTTCTCTGAGATCATTGCCGAAGACGCCACGCGCAACGGCCGCCATCGTTTGGAGCAGGAGCTTGGCCGTGAGTTGGCCATGCGCTCACCTTTGTTGAACGACATGCTGGCGTTGGAGGAGGGACCAAGCCAACAGACCGAACCCGATTGGACTCCGGTCGCTTGGCCAAGTGCGCCCAAGCGCGGTGTAAGTCTGGCAGCGGTACTCGGTCTCGCCACGCCGCTGGAACAGGTGGTGCGTGACTTCGGCCGCAGTGCTTGCCGCGGTTGTGGTGGCGGGGGACCATGGCCCGACTTCGCGACCGCCGCCCAACAACTCAGTGGTGACCAGGAATTGGTCTACGCCACTCCCTTAAGTGCGGACTTCTTGGAAAGGGAAGAGCACCCTCAGTGGTTGACTGCGGCAGGCTTCCGCCGCTTCATCTCCAATGGAGAATCCTTCCGCTGGCGACGCGAGGAACAACAGGCGCTGCAAAATGGCGATTGTGTGTGGTTGGATCGTTTTCAAGCGCAAGACCTGGAGAACATCGGCCGCTTGCGTGATGCAGCACACCATGCGCGTTTGCTCGGTGGTGGCCAAGTGTTGGTCTTCAGCAGCCAGGATTTGGAGAAGCCGCTGTGGAGTTTCCATGAGGACAACTGTCGCGATTGTGAGCGTGCCAACTTGGGATTGGAGCAGCGCCTTGGTGATCTGCGCGCCGATGACTTACAGACGGCACCGCTGCGTGACGTCCTCAAGGCATGTTTGCCTTTTGCCGAGGAGGGCCAGCAATTCCAAAGTTCCTTGGATCTGCTTAATGGCGCTGGAATCCTGCCATTGCCTGGTGGCAAGAGTTTCAGCAGCCTGACTGAAGTGCAGCAGCGCTTGGCTCGTTTGGCAGGTTGGTTATTGTTCCCAGTGCCTGGCGTGGTGTTGCTGCAGGATCAGCCCTTGGCAGGTTTGCCGCCACACTTGGCCGAACGTTTCGGTAACACCTTGTTGCATGGCGAAGGCGCCTTCCGTTTCACCGACGCCGATGGTTGGCTCAGTGAGTTACCTAAGGAAGAAGAAAGAATCACGTCGGTACCAGGCTTCATGCCAGCATTCGACTTGGCCGAATGGAGTTATCCGGTTCTCGCTAAAGCCAGTGCCACTTTGCGCCAAGCTTTAGGCGTGGAGGATCTGCTGCGTGATTATTTTCTGCGCACCGAAGGCGCACGTTTGCGCGGTTGGACCAACCAGGATCTGGATCCATTGCGTTCCAAGATGCGCTGCCCAAGCTGCAAAGGGCGCGCCAGCCATGCCGCCCATGCTGAGTTGAACCTGCCGTGTAAGCAGTGCTTTGGCAGTGGCTGGAGTCGCGATGCCGCCAAGGCCGAGGATCGGGGTTTGCGGTGGATAGACCTTGGCCAACAAAGCGTGGCCGAGTTGGCAGAGTTCTTCGATTCACATCCAACACTGGGACAGATTTTCCACAACGCCGCCGACTTCGAGTTGGGTTCTTATCGCCTTGACGAGGCTCTTCAACGTCTGCCGGTAGGTGTACGGTCCCTGGCTCCTTTAACAGCCCATCTGGTTCTGGAGGCCAATTCCGAGCATTCTTTGCAAATCGGAATGGCCACTGCCGGCTGGAATCTCTTGGAGGCTGGGCGGATTTCCTTTAGAATCGACAGATTGCGCCCCGGCCGAAGCGGCTTTGAAAGGCGTGAACATCATCCTCTGTTCCACACCAAGTGACCTCCGGTGACCAACCTCTGATCCTCCAAAGCGATATGACCATCGTGCTGGAGACTGCACATCCCTCCTTTGAGGCGATGCGCGACGGCTTGCTGCCCTTCGCCGAGCTGGTCAAATCGCCGGAATACCTGCATACCTATCGCATCAGCCCGGTATCGATCTGGAATGCCTCGGCGGTGGGACTCAATGCCGATAAGGTGCTTGGTTTCCTTGAGCAACATGCCCGTTATGGGGTGCCGCAGAACTTCCGCGTCGAAGTGCGCTCGTGGTTCACGCGCTCCGAGGTCTTTCGTCTGGTGGCTTGCCCCGAAGATGAAAACTTGTTGTGCCTGCAGGCCAGTGATCCAAAGATCTTCGCCGAGCTGTTGCACGATCCGGAGTTGGCCGGTCATTTCGAACGCACCAGTGCCTCCACCGGCGAGGGCTGGGTCACGCGTGCACGTCGCGGCCTGGTCAAGCAACGCCTGATCAAGCTCGGTTATCCGGTCGATGACCACGCTGGTTATGTGCAAGGGTCTTCACTCGAGATCGGCTTGAAGGAGCAGATCGAATCCGGCGATTTCACCCTGCGCCCTTACCAACAGCAGGCGGTGTCGAACTTCCACCAAGACGGTCGCCTCGGTGGCGGTAGTGGAGTGGTGGTCCTGCCTTGTGGTGCCGGCAAGACTGTGGTCGGCTTGGCCGCCATGGCTGCCGTCGGTGCGCACACTTTGGTACTTACGCCCAACACCGTGGCCTTGCGTCAATGGAAGCGCGAACTGCTCGATAAGACCAATCTGACCGAGGACCAAGTTGGTGAGTATTCCGGTTCGATGAAGGAGATTAAACCGGTCACCTTGACCACGTACCAGATCCTCACTTACCGCAAGGCCAAGACCGATGACTTCCTGCATTTCGATTTGTTCTCGCGTGGCGATTGGGGGTTGATCATCTACGACGAAGTGCACTTGCTTCCAGCGCCGGTGTTCCGCGCGACCGCGGATATCCAGGCACGTCGACGCCTTGGCTTGACGGCGACTTTGGTGCGTGAAGATGGCAAAGAAGACGAGGTCTTCTGCATGATCGGCCCGAAGCGTTACGACGCGCCTTGGAAAGACCTGGAACGCCGTGGGTACATCGCAAAGGTTGAATGCGTTGAAGTTCGTGTTCCTCTCGATGAAGACCTTCGTATCGAATACCTCGGCGCCGGCAAGCGCAGTCGTTTCCGTTTGGCCTCTGAGAACCCGGCCAAGACCGATGTTCTGCAAGCTTTGCTGCAACGTCATGAAGGCAGCCGCATCTTGATCATTGGACAATACATCCAACAGCTCAAGGAACTGCAAAAAGAGATCGACGTACCGTTGATTACTGGCAGCATGCCTAACCAGGAACGCGAGGAGCTTTACCAAGCCTTCCGCGAAGGCAGCGAGAAGGTCTTGTTGGTCTCGAAGGTCGGCAACTTCGCCATCGACTTGCCTGATGCCAGCGTTGCCATTCAGATTTCTGGCACCTATGGCTCGCGCCAAGAAGAGGCGCAGCGCCTAGGTCGCATCTTGCGCCCCAAGTCGGATGGTTCCGACGCAACTTTCTACACCCTGGTCAGCGAAGCCTCGCTCGACCAGGACTACGCCGAGAAGCGTCAACGCTTCCTTACCGAGCAGGGTTATTCCTATCAAATCCTGCCTGCAACAAACCTGCTTTCTGAGCGGGTCTAACTATGGTTGAAATCTCCCTCGCCCGCACCCTGGCTTCACGATCCGAAAGTGAGTTGGTCGATTTGCATGACCGTTGGGTCGGTGGCGCACCGCCGTTACGCCGCGCCGAGTTGGTACAGATTCTGAAGGAGCGCATGGCCGAGCCAGTCACCGTGTCGAACCTCTGTGCCGGTCTTTATGGGGCCTTGGCACCTGTGTTCCGCGTGCTGATCAGTAAGGCTGGCAATGGCATGGGACTGGAAGCCGTCAGTGCGGCCGCGATCAAGGAGGGCGTTGCCGAACGCAGCGTGCGCCATGCATTGGCCGATTTGGTTTCCACTGGCTTGGTCGCCCAAGTCGGTGTTGGCAAAAACGGCGCCACGCGCAACCTGTGGGGGATTCCATTGGAGATGCGCGAGGTACTTCCGGAAGCCGGTGCCCCAGAAGCCGTAACCAGCAGCCCGCTGTCGTTGCGTGGTTGGTTGGACAGCTTCTTCCGCAAGCGTATGCCGGGGGCTTCCAGCGCCGACGCCATCCGCAAGATGTACCGCATGTTGGCTACCGATCAGGCGATTCTGCAACGGGTTCAGAACATGGAAGAAGGCATGCAGGAGCTAGTCACCAAGCTCGCGGTGGAGTGGGGCGGCATCTTGCCGGTTTGTGACTTTGCCGAGATCAGTGGCAGCTACAAGCTCAACGTCGTCGCCAAGGAACTGGAAAAGCTTTCGCTCGGCACTGTGCAGGACCTCAACCTGGAGTCCTCCGGTATCCGTCAAAACGGTCGTGTCATGACGCTGTTCCATGAGGTGGTGCTCGCCTTGTTGCGCGCACGTGCCAACGACTCCGACCCGGCCCCTGAATCAATCGCATCAATCGGCGTCGATTTCGTATCCAACTTCTCGCGCTTCGCCTCCTTTGTCGAAGGCGACACCGTGCGCTTCACCGTACGCGGCACGATCTACAAGAGCACCGGCAAGCGTATTGCCGAAGAGCTGCTGCCGAACCCTGGCCGTGAGTTCCGACGTTTCGAGATCCTCGAGCTGGAATACCGCTTCGCGCTTGGTTGCCATTTCATCGACCGCACCGGCGAGCGCAGTTTCCGACTCACTCCATCGGGCCAGGAATTCCTCTCGATGAGCCTGCTCGAGAAGCAGCGCCTGATGTTGGATTGGCTGATCGAGGACCGCGAGTTGCCTGGTGACTTGGCGCATCAACTGCGTTTGCGTCGCACCACCCTGCGTTACATCAAGCGCCTCACGCCAGGCGTTTGGCACGACGCCATGTTCCTGCCATTCGTGGTGCGCAATCACCACTTGGCGGCGATCACTTCGCAAGAGGAACTGCCGAGCGACAACTCCTCGTTCCCGGTACGTAGTTCCGCCGACCTACAGAGTCTTTCGTGGAACTTGTTGGTGTGGATCCGCAAGTATCTCTACCTGCTCGGCATCATCGACATGGCTTATGACAGCACTGGCCGTGCGGTCGCGATCCGCCTCACGCGCGTGGGTGCCGAACTGCTCGACATGATCCCTGGTCGTGAGATCGAAGGTAGCGGTCATGTGGTAGTGAACCCTGACTTCGAGGTGGTGTTGTTCCCCGACAGCCGCTCGCATGAGTTGATTTACCAACTGGATCGCTTTTGTGATCGCGAGTTCACCGATAGCCTTTATCACTACCGCATCACGCCGGCGAGTCTGCACCGTGGCTTGAGCGAAGGCATGACCTTGGATGAGATGGTCACTTTATTGAGCGCACGTAGTCGCACGCCATTGCCGCAGAACGTCAGCTACTCCTTGGAGTCTTGGGCGCGCAAAGATGGTTTGATCGAGATCGACCGGACCTTCCGTCTCCGTTGTGAACTGACCGAAGTGTTGGATCGCATCAGCCTGCATCCTGGACTCCGCAAGCTAGGTTGTGAACGTGTTGATGATCAAATCATCCAACTCGGCACTGAGCCCGACTTCGAACAGTTACTCAGCTGGGTACGCGATTACGGCGCCAGCTTGAAACGCGTGTAGCGATGCAAGCGATCCCGCGTGGTCTGTGGGCGGTTGCTTCCGATCTTGGCAGCGTGCAAGAGGCGCGTGCATGGCAACAAAGCGCGGCAGCGGCAGCGGCCTATACCGTGCGACGTTGGCCCAAAGAAGATCCACCGGGGCTCGCCCTGCAACGTCAGCTGAAGAGTGACGGACATTGGCTAGCCAGTCATGGTCGTGCCGACTTAGCCGCACTAGCCGATGCACAAGCGGTGATCGCCGGTGTGCGCAGTTTGCCAGTCGCCACCTACCGGGAATCCTTCCCGCAATTGTTCGTAGGAGCATCAACACACAGCATGGAAGAAGCGCAAACTGCCTTGGATGGCGGCGCGCATTTCTTGATCTTCGGGCCGGTGTGGGATACACCGGAGAAGAGTGGCATCTTGGAACCACGCGGCTTGCAGCAGTTGCAGCAAGTGGTGGCACTAGGGCTACCGGTGATTGCCATCGGCGGTATCGAACAAGCGGAGCAAATCAGCCAGCTGCAACAAGCCGGTGCCCATGGTGCGGCGGTGTTACGTGTGGCGCGCCAAGCAGAGCAACTACAAAAGCTGGTCGATGCTTGGAGGTGAGGGGGCTTACTCAGCTGGTGGCAGATGCACGCGTTGACTCAACTCGCTTCCCAGAGTTGGAGTCACAGGTAGCTCACCTTCCGGTCCAGCGCTGACCAGGAATAAGGCTTTGCGGTCGTCGGCCAGGCCTTCGACCAACACATAGCCATAACCCCATGGGTCATCCGGCAGATAGGAATTGGCTGGCATCAAGTCCTGCAGAGCTTGTGGCGCGCGGCCACCGATCTGTAGACGCTCGGGAATATTGCCGGGGCCGATGCGCGGCAGGTCGAGGGCTCCATAGTCATGAAGATCCTGCGCTTCCATGCCCAAATACAGTTGGCTGGCGAGGTGCGACAGCATGTCTTCCGCCATCCGCTGATGACCACGCTCCACTTCGGAGCGCAGGGTGCTTACAATCAGCAACACGATGCCGGAGATCAAGACGACTACCCACAGCGTTTCGCTGCGCGTCAAGCCGCTGCGGCAGCTGGATTTAGTTTGTTCGGAGTGCATCGTGTAACAGTTATGCGGGAGAATCACCTGCACCGCATTTTCCAAGATTCCAGCCCCAGATTAAAGGGGGTTTCTGGACCGGGAGATGATTGTGCCGTCCTCATCCCTCCAGCGGGGCGCAAACTGCTACAAACTGTGGATCAAGTGATTGGTGGCGTGCATGTGGAATTGGATGCCGAGCCACAACTTTATGCGCAAAAGCTGCTGCGACGCACCATCAGCGACCTTGCAGCCGCCGGCGCCACACCCTGGGCCGCTTCGTGGACCATCGCCACGCCACCCCAATGGTCGGCTGCCCGGGTGCGTGCTTTAGCCAAAGCTTTCCTGGCCAGCGCCGCCGAGTTCAAGATGGCCGTCGCCGGTGGTGATTGCAGTCAAGCTTCGGTGCCGGTGCTTACCTGCACTGCCTTGGGCTTGGCCAACGGCCGCATTCCTGGCCGAGCTGGCGCCAAACCCGGCGACGTCGTCCTGGTCAGTGGCAAACTCGGCGGCGCCGTCCGCAGTGGTCGTCATCTTTGTCCCGAGCCGCGTCTGGCCATGGGCAAAGCGCTGGTGGAGGACTATAGCCCGCACGCCATGATGGATCTTTCCGATGGCCTTGCCAGCGACTTGCCGCGGATCCTGACTGCCAGCGATTGCGGCGCAGATTTGGATTTAGAGCATTTGCCGCTGCATGCCGAACTGCCGCCCGAGCGCGCTGGTTGGGAATCTGCGGTCGGCGAAGGCGAAGACTATGAACTGCTGATCGTGTGTTCTGGGCGCTCAGCCAAACGCGCCTTGCAGGATTGCCGTTTCCGCGGGATTGGGCTTACTGCGGTCGGTCGCATCACCGACCTGGGTAAGTTACGTTGGCTTCATCGAGGCAAGGTCAAACGGCTGAAGAGCCGTGGTTGGGATTACCACTGGGGGAGTGAGACATGAGCCGCGTAATGCTGCAAAGCGAAGAGCGTCAAGAAGCCTTCGGCGTTTTACTTGGAGAGTTGCTCGCAGGCGGCGATTGCGTCGGCCTGATCGGCGAACTGGGTACCGGCAAGACCACCACCTGTCGCGGCATCGGCCGTGGCCTGGAATGCACCGAGCCGCTGCGCTCGCCTACCTATTTGCTCTGCCATGAGGTCGATGGGCGGCATCCGGTGCTGCACCTGGATGCCTACTTCGATGTGCGCATGGATTCGCTGCTCGGCGAAGGATTGTGTGAGCGATTCGATGAAGCCAGTGTCCTGCTGGTGGAGTGGGCCGATCGCTGTGAATCCTGGTGGCCCGAAGACCGGCTGGAGCTGCGCTTAGAGGTGGCTACAGAGGGTCGAGAGCTAAAAATCTGCGCTTTGGGCCCTCGGTCAGCTCAAATTCAGCAGGCTCTCGAGAATTCAGCGAAAAAGGCGGGTTTTCTATGAACCAAGCCGCAAAAAACTCGTTTTGCTGGGGGATTCACTCATGAGTCCGAGTTCCGATGATCTCCTCACTCGATTCGCTGCTGGTGATCCGGCGGCTTTCGACGAGCTGGTCGCGAGCTTGGGCCCGCGTCTGAAGGGCTACTTTTTGCGCCAAGGGGCGCAGTCATCCACCGCTGAAGATCTTGTCCAGAATGTCTTTGTTCGCCTCCTCCAAAACGCCAGCCGCTACCAAGCGAGCGGGCGTTTGGATGCGTTCTGCCTGCGCATCGCACGCAACCTGTGGATCGATCATCGACGCCGTGGCGGCAGAGTCTTCTCTTCGGAGGAAGCCTTCGACCGCGCTGATCCAAGACCAGGCCCCGTGCAAGAGGCTGACAGCGGCGATCGCGCCGTTCACTTGCGTTCGGCCTTGGACCACCTCGATGCCGACACCCGCGAGTTACTCGAACTCGCCGTCCTGCAACAGCTACCGTACCGGGAGGTCAGCGTGATTCTTGAGATCCCTGTCGGCACGGTGAAATCACGCGTTTATTACAGCTTGAGAAAGCTACGTGAGCAGCTGCATAATCTTGGTCCGCAGGAGGACCTGTCATGAGCAACCCATTCCAAATCCCTGAACAGGAACAGCACGAGTTAGATCAGCTCGGTGCGGAGTTGCGTGATGCCATGCCAGAAGTCAGTTTGAGCGAGGACTTCCACGAGCATCTGGCCGCCAAGATTGAAAACAGCTGGTCCATCCGTAGTGCCTTCCAGAATAACCGCATGATCCGCATGGCCGCGGGACTGTTGGTCATGACCTTGGCCGCGGCTCCGGTTGCTGCATGGGTTGGTATTTGGCCTCAACAGAAGAAGAATCCACCGGCGATTGGTTTCGAGATCCCGGAAGAAGTCAATGTTGATGAAAGCGGTGGTGCGCTAGGCGATAGCGAAGACAATCAAGTGACTGGCCCGAACGATGAGTTCGAAGCCGTCGAGTGGTCGCCACAACGTCGGGTTGCCTTGGAGCGTTATAACCGTCTGGTGACGGCAGTCGCCTCTTATGAATTGCATGGGCAAGACATGGAACTTGCTCGCTTCGAGGGCTTCAGCGATCAAAGCGCATGGGCTTCGGCCAGTGAAGAGAGCTTGTGGTTGGAGTTTGCCCGACGCTGCGCGCAAGCCGACTTGTCGCCCTTGTCGGCCGAGTTGGTGGCACGTTGTACCTTGATGTTGGCTGCGCCATTGGATCGCAATGCATCCAAGCAGCAACGTGCTGCCTATGCAGCGTGGGCATGGTTGCTGGAAGGTGAGCAGGCTAAGGCTGCAGACTTGCAGATGAACTGGCCAAGCGCGCCGTTCCTCACGCAGAACTAGGCAGGCCCTCAAAAAACCCTGGCCAGGCTAATAAGGCTGCCAACCAATTGCCAGGAGGGCCGTAGGATGTGCTTACGCCGATGCGTGACTCCCCATGTTGCTCCACCTCCCTCTAGGTCTATTGATTCTTTGTGCGCCTGCCCAGGAAGCAGCCACCACCCAAGAACCCGCCGCACCAGCGGAATCGTTCGGTGCTGCCACGCTGGAATTGAAGCTCAGCGATGTGGTTCGGATGGCTCACGAGAAGGCACCAGCCCTGGCCCAAGCTAGGCTCGCTGCGTTGGCCGCCGAAGGCTCCGTGATGGAGGCCGACGGCTTCTTCGATCCGGTGTTCTTCGCCGACTTGACCTACAGCTTCATCGAGCAACCAGCAGGTGGATTCTTCAGCGCATTCGGCACCACCAAGTCGAAGAGCATCAGTGCCGGCCAAGGAATCCGCAGTCAGTTGGTCACCGGCGGTAACGTCAGCCTGAAGCTGAGCGAGACCTACAACGACACCTCTTATCTTCCCGATGCCCAATCCGATACTTCGATCGTGTTGGAGTTTACTCAGCCGTTGTTGCGTGGTGCATGGAATCTCAGTTCCACGCAAGCGTTGCGCCAAGCCGAGTATGCACGCGATCGCGATCTGGCTGGCGTACGTCAGGCCGGTACCGATGTCGTTCAAGCCGCGGTCGATGCTTATTGGGATCTGGCCTTCGCCTACGCCGACTTGCGCGTCAAGGAACAGTCTTTGGCTCTGGCTGTCGGTTTGCGTGACCTGACCGAGGCCAAGTTCCAAGTAGGTGCAGTTGCTGAAGTGGAAGTGGTCCAGACCGAGGCCGACATCGCTTCACGTACCGATGCACTCTTGACCGCGCGCAACACCGTCTACCGTGCCGAAGATGCCTTGCGCATCTTGTTGTTCTCGATGGATGAAGAGTCGGATTGGCAGGTTCATTTACGTCCTTCTGATACGCCGCCGGCCGTCGATGCAGAGACCGTCGATTGGCACGACGCCTTCGCCACCGCGCGTGAGTTCCGCGCTGACTTGCGCCAACTTCGCCTTGATATCGATAAGGCTCAATTGGATTGGGACGTGGCTCAAGAAGCCACTTCGCCGAAACTTGATTTCATCGGTAGCGGCAGTTTCTTTGCGCAGGATAATCAAGTTGGCAATGCACTTGACGTCCTGTATGACCATGACTTCCCGGGCTACACCTTAGGTCTGGTCTTCGAGATTCCACTCGGCAACAACCAGTTCGCTGGTGCCGAGAACCGCACGCGCCAGATGCAGTTGCTCGCACGCCGCGTGTTGCGAGACCGCGAGAACGAGGTCGCCAATGAAGTGCGCGATGCGGTGCGTAACCTCAACTACAACGCAGAGCGCGTGACCGTGACTGCAACCGCCTCGTCGGTGGCTGCCCGCCAATTAGAGGCCGAACAGCGACGTCTAGCCGAAGGCGCTTCGACCAACTTCCAGGTCCTACAGTTCCAGACCGACCTTGCGGTTGCGCAGAGTCAAGAGGTGCAGGCCAAGATGGAATACGCCAAAGCCGTCACCAAGTTGAACACCGTGCGTGGCTTGAACTGGGATGCTACGCGTCCGGATCTCGCGGATCTGGATGACTATCGTCCTGGACGGCAATACGAGTAGCCAAAGTCTCCAGGTCGGCCAAGCTGGTCAGCGCGTTGCTGTCCTTGCGCATCGATGGTGCACCACGCAGACCACGGAAGAAGTCGGTGGCCAAGCGGCGCATGATGCGCATGCCACGGTGTTCGCCGTAGAGTTCACAGACTCCACGACCAAGACTCAGTAACAGCTCCGAACGGGTGACCAGACTAGGGGCCTCGGGGACTTGCTCGCCACGGAAGTGCGCATGCAGTTGCTCGAACAACCATGGGCGGCCCAAGGCACCACGACCGATGGCAATGCCAGCCACGCCGGTATCGGCCATGCGTTTGCCCGATTCCAGGTCGATGACGTCGCCGTTGCCGATGACCGGGATCGAGACCGCCTCGACCACGCGTTGGATCAAGTCCAAGTCGGCGCGACCGGTATATTTTTGTTCCCGTGTACGGCCATGCACGGTGATGGCTTGGGCACCCGCTTGTTCCATGCAGCGTGCGAACTCCGGTGCGTTCTTGTTGTCGTCGCTCCAGCCGGCACGAATCTTGACCGTGACCGGTACCTCCACGGCGGCACTCATCGCTGCGATACACGCAGCAGCCTGATCGGGATCTTGCAATAGAGCCGAACCGCCGCCACCGCCGGTGATTTTGGGAACCGGGCAGCCGATGTTCAAATCGACCACGTCGAAGCCACGTTCGACGATCTTCTGCGCCGCTTCGGCTAGGACTTCTGGATCGGCGCCGAAGACTTGGGCAGCGTCGGGCGAGGTGGCCTCATCACGCTCGAGGTAATTGAGGGTCTTGTCGTCACCATGACGCAAGGCCATTGCGCTGACCATTTCGGTGGTGGTCAGTTCAGCACCGAAATCGCGGCACATGCGACGGTATGCTAGATTCGTGTTCCCAGCCATCGGCGCCAAGGACAATCCGTGTTCAAAACGGAAGGATCCAAGGCTGTAACCGAGGCGGTTCCTAGAGGCTAAAGGCTCCGACATGAAGCACCTATTCTACCCGCTTGCGGCTGTACTCCTGATGCCGCTGGCATTGAACTCCTGCAGCGACGATCCATCCTCAAACGGCGATTCCGGCCAGAACGGCGAGCAATATGGCCCCGAAAGTGTGGTCTTCACCGCGCCAGGCACGGTCCGGCCAGCTTATGAAGCACCCGCGAGTGATGGTTGGGTGCAGCGCTATGCCAACAAGTTGAAGGTTGGCACCAAAGAGAGCCACCGCTTCGCCGCCGAACGCCTGGCTGAATATGGCGCAGAGGCGTCGGCCGTGTTGTCTGCGGAAATCCGCGCCCACTTGGCGCAACCGGCGAGCATGGGGTATCTGGTCTCCTTATGCGAGGCCTTCACCGCCTGCTCTGACATTCATCACGCTGACGCCCTGATGGACCTGATCGAAGTCAGCACCACGCCGGTGGTGCGGACCGCGGCTTATGAAGCCCTCGGTCGGACCGGCGCAGAGCATCTGATGCCACGCTTGCTGACTGCCTTGCAGAAGGAACCGGAAGCCTCGCCACGTGGCGCAGGCATGGTGGCGATTGCGAAAATGGCTACGCAAGAGGGAATCGATTTTCTTGAGGCCAGAGTCTCGGAATGGTTGGACCCAGATGATGGCATCGACTCTGGGCAAAGCGCATGGAATGCCTTGCTGGCAGTGGATAACCCATCTGTCTCCTTCTCCTTGCAGCGTTTGGAGTCCGACCTCGCGCCTTTTCCTTCCTTGCAGGCTTACGGCATGCGCATCCATTTCGGGGAACGCGAACTGACGGACAAGATTCGCCCTTTCCTAGATGATCAGAAGTACCCGTCGGCTGGTACGCGCACTTTGGCTTTGCAACTACTTGGCGAGCTAGGGGATTGGGATACGGTCTTGGCGCAGAAGGATTCACAGGAGTACAAGATTCTCGAATCCCTAGTCGGCTTGTTGCGTCGGCCCGAGGCGATCGAAGCCAACATCGGCGAGGCGGTCCTCGATGACCTTGCTGAAAATTCCATCGATTCGGATATTCGTTTCAATGCCTTGGAGGCCTTGATCGAGCGCGGTCAGACCCAACGGCTCGATCCATACTTGCGCCAAGTGCGTGAGTTCCCGACTGGCAAGGGTTCCATGGAAGCTTTGCGCTTGCTGGCGCGCCCGGGATTTACCGATCCACGCACCGACCCGATTCTGTTGTCGCGTTGGGAGTATGCCGAGGGTTCTTATCGCATCGACTTGTTGCGCGGGTTGACGCGCGGCGCCTCGGCCGAAGGTGCACGTTTCCTGGCTGATCGCGCGATCGATCAGGAAGAGGATCAGCAACTACGCGAAACCGCCATGGTCATCCTGGCCAACTTCGGTGAGCAATCGGTGCCTCTGTTCCTGGAAATCTACAACAGTCAGCCGGGTCTATGGGCTGCAGTCAAGGTGATCCCAGGCTTGGGCAAGTACTCCGACCATCCCGACGCCCGCGCGCAACTGCTGTACTTCGCGAGCTCTCCTGAAGTGGATGATCGCATTCGTCATTTGGCTCTGGGTTTGCTGCCACGCATCTTCCGCGGCGAAGCAGCAGCCATGGTGATCGACATCCGCAGCAAGGAGACCCGCGCCGACGTCATCAAATACGTCGAAGGCATCTTGCACGAGTACTTCTAGCGGTGATGCGCAAGCGCAGCCTTAAGTGCTGTAGCTACGCACCAAGCGGCCGACCAATACGCACACTAGCAAGGCAATCGGTGCGTACATCTGCGTTTGGCTATCCGAGCTCGCTAATAAGCAAAGACCTGGGATCAGCGGTGCCAGTGACAAGGAGCGTCGCACCATGATCTGTACTTGCTTCGGATCCCAGAAGTTATGCCGATGCGGCCATGCGGGGACCAGCAGCAATGCGGCGACTGCCAACCAACCCACGTAGAAGATCCACGATGGACTTTGGAATTGGGTCAGCAAGGCGGGGCTTGCAGCAGCCATGACCAGGAAGGCCAAGCCGTTGAGACCACGCACGCCATGTTCTTCACGTTGCGCCAAGCGCGACAGGAACAGGAAGTACAAGGCGTAAGCGAGTGGCGTTGCAATTCCCAAGGTGGCGCGCAGTTCTTCTGCACCCAAAGTGGCGATGACGCCGTAGCTGATGCTGAAGGCTCGGGCCGCAGCAAGTAGGGCTGGTCCAAGATGCTTGCGCAGGTCGGCACCGATTAAGTCGTAGACCACCACGATGGCGATCAGCCATAACGAGAAGTCGCCCAAGAAAGGACCGGAGCGCAGGGCGCAGACATAAGCGCCACCGAACATCATCATTGCCACCGCCAAAGCGGTGGTGGGTGGAATCCTGCCGTCGATCAAGGGGCGTAGGCGGCCGACTTCTGCATCGAGCGCACGATCGCGCCAGTCGTTGAG
Organism: Planctomycetota bacterium; assembly: GCA_024229395.1. Lineage (GTDB taxonomy): Bacteria > Planctomycetota > UBA1135 > UBA1135 > UBA1135. Next base: position 145,961 of record JAAESM010000045.1, read on the forward strand.
GATCATGCCTGCGAAGTAGATCAGCACCAAGCTGGCCATGGCCCACCACAGGCCGTCATGCCAGCTGATGCCAGCAAGCAAAACGCCGACCACGAAATCCCAGACTACGGTGGGACCTAAAGCCGCGCGCATCAATTCGAGCCAAGCCTTCATTTATTCCATCAAACGGTTGATGTCCATCATGGTGACGAAGATCAGCATACCCAAGACCAGGAACACGCCGACAACGTTGAACACGTTCTGCACCGCCACGCTGACCGGGCGTCGGAAGATCATCTCGAACAGCGCGAACAGGATATGGCCGCCATCGAGAGCGGGAATGGGTAGCAGGTTCAGCACACCCAAGTTGACCGAGATCAGGCATAGGAAGAACAGCAAAGGAATCAAACCCATGCCTGCAAAACTGTGCGTGACCGTGCCGATGCTGATGATGCCGCCGAGATTCTTCTTGTCGATCTCGCCGGTCACCATGCGTTGCACGGTGGTCAAGACTTCACTGACCATGCGCCGTGCTTCCATGGTGCCCATGCGCAAGGCAACAAATGGGCTCGGTGAGCGCACCGTCTCGAACACCACTTTCAAACCAAGGTCAAAGGTGGCGATCGGTACCGCAGCCAAAGTGACCTCGGTGACGAGGATCTCATTACTACCGGCATGGCGATAGGTGACCTGCATAGGGCGGTTCTTGCCGTCGGCCTTATTCGACTTGGCATGGCTTTGCACAGCATCCCGCAATTCCGGGAAGCCGGCAGTGGCGCGATCTCCTAGACGCAGGATGCGGTCGCCAGTCCGAAGACCAGCGGCAGCCGAGGCGCCTTGCGGATCGACGAAGTAACGGACATCGGTTGGTGGTCCGAGCTTCAACGATGCGATCAGGTCTGCTGCGGTGAGTTGCGGAAACTCTTGTGCCGGTAGGACCACACCATCGCGTTCGATCACCAAGTGATTCAAACTCAAGTCATCGTGAAGCGCGCGCGTGAGACTGCCCAAGTTGCGCACCGGCCGACCATCAATATGCAACAGGCGATCCTTGGCTTGCAAGATGCCAACCAAGGGGCCATGCACCTCTTGGACTTCTTCGAGCAAAATCGAGATACCGAGTTGCGCAGGCAGTTCCTCAAGTGCAACCGGATCGGGTTTCAAGGCTGCGGTGGCTTGGCTACCATCTTCCTTGAGATAAGCCACCTGCAAGGCTTGGTTGTTGAGGCGCGCTTCATCCATCAACAAGGAAACCAGTAGCGGGTCATCAACCGGATAACCATTGATGCTGACGATCTTGTTGTCCTCGCCGATCATGTCCTCGGCATCGCTGCCGGGCAAAGGAATCAACTGGAAGAGGGGGCCGATGCCAATCTCCTGGAAGCCGCGTTTCTCGTCGTAGGCCGGCGTCAATTCGATCGAACGCTCTACGCCATCTGCGCTGATCAACTGCACAGGAATAGCAGCTTCTTTCGGTGCTAAGGCAATGGCGGTGGCGATATTACGGAAGCCATGGATCTGCTGATCACCGACCTCAACAATGCGGTCGCCGGGGCGCACGCCAGCTTCCCATGCGGCACCACCTAAGCTCACACTGCCGATCACCGGTGCCTCGAATGGCACGCCGATCATGAATAGCAAAGGCACCATCACGAAGGCGAACAGGAAGTTCATGATGATTCCGCCTGAATAGAACAGCAGGCGTTTGGGTGCTGACGCGTAGAACAGATCGCCCGGGCGTGGACCATGACGTGGATCCTCGCCAGCGACTTTCACATAACCACCGAGTGGAATCGCAGCTAAACGGAAATCACAACCGTTACGTTCCCAACCGAATAGGCGCGGACCGAAGCCGAGGCTGAAGACCTCGACGCGAATGCCGACAGCGCGAGCGGCATAGTAGTGCCCTGCTTCGTGAATGAGCAGCAGCAGGCCAATGCCGAGGATGGTTGCGAGCAGTGCGATCATGAATGGGATAGGTTCGAGATTTCAGCGGTAACGAAAGCGCGACTGCGGGCGTCGGCTTCGAGTACGTCGGCGATGTCGGCGACGAAACCCTTACAGCAGGATTCCAGGGCTGCTGCGCATAGGCGGGTGATGTCGGGGAAGGAGATGCGTTCCTGCAGGAATGCTTCCACGGCGATTTCATCGGCAGCGTTCAAGACCGCGCCAGCATCGCCACCGAGTTTGGCCGCACGCCAACCCAAGGCCAGTGCCGGGTAGTGTTCGAGATCCGGTTCCTCGAAGGTGAGGTTGGAGAACAATACCGGATCGAATCCCTGCAGTGGCGACGCCTTACGTTGCGGGAAGTGCAGCGCGTAGTGGATCGGGAAACTCATGTCCGGTGGACCGAGTTGCGCCAGCATGGAACCATCGATGAACTCGACCATCGAATGCACGATCGACTGACGGTGGATCAACACCTTGATCTCGTGGTCGGCTAAGTCGAACAACCAACGCGCTTCGATGACCTCGAAGGCCTTGTTCATCATCGTGGCAGAATCAATGGTGATGCGCGGACCCATATCCCAGTTGGGATGGGCCAAGGCTTGGGCGGGGGTGACAGCGGCAAGTTTGCTGCTGGGCAAATCACGCAGCGCACCGCCGGAAGCAGTCAGGAAGATCTGGCGGATGTCCTTCGGCTTGCCGCCGGGCAGACATTGATGGATTGCGGAATGCTCCGAGTCCACCGGCACGATGTTGGCCCCTTGCTGTGCCGCAAGTTCGGTCAACAAACCACCTGCCAGCACCAACGATTCCTTATTGGCCAAGGCCACATCACAGCCAGCGCTGAGGGCGGCTTCGGTGTAAGGCAGGCCGGCTGCACCAACGACCGCGTTCAAGCAGATCTCGTAGGCGCCTTCGCGCAAGAAGCGCAGCAAGTCGCTGTCCTGATCGGAGTCGCTGGTCAGAAAGCGCTGAGCCTTGGCTGGGCCGGCGGCAGCCAGCTCGGTAGCGCGGGAATGCGCTGACAATGCGACCACCTCCAGCGGCGAGGCGGAGCTGGCGAGGATTTCCAGGGCCTGAACACCAACGGTGCCAGTGGCTCCAAGAATTACGAGGCGGCGGGTTGCGGGCATCGAATGCAGGAATCATACGGCCGAGCAGGTAGAATCACCCGCAATGGGTGAGCGCTCCACCACCAATTCCCTCAGCTACTCCGACGCCGGCGTTGATATCGCCGCCGCGGAAGCTGCTCTTGATGCTTCTAAGGCAGCAATTCGCAAGACTCACGGCAAACGTGTGTTGGCCGACGTCGGTAGTTTTGGCGGCCTTTTTAGTGCCTCAGGCCTTGGCAAGGAGCCAATTCTGGTCGCTACGGCCGATGGCGTCGGCACCAAAATCCGCATTGCCGCGGCCATCAACCGTTTCAACACGGTTGGGCGTTGCCTGGTGCAACACTGCATCAACGATGCTCTGGTCCAGGGCGCGGAACCGTTGTTCTTCCTCGATTACATCGGGGTCGGCAAGATGGATTCGGCGATGGTGGCCTCGGCTGTGACCGGCGTTGCCGAAGCCTGTGGTGATCACGGCGTGGCTTTGCTTGGCGGTGAGACTGCAGAAATGCCAGGTGTTTACCCCGAAGGCGAGTTCGATCTGGTCGGCACTTTGGTCGGCGTGGTCGAGCGTGAGTTCCTGATCGACGGCTCCAGCGTCAAGTCTGGCGATAAGTTGATCGGCCTGCCATCCGTGGGCTTGCACACCAATGGCTACTCCTTGGCGCGCCGCATCGTTGAAGAGCGATTCAAGATTGATTACACCGATCCTTTCCCAGGGGATACGCGTTCCGCCGCCGATGTCCTGCTAGATCCGCACCTTTCCTACTTGGAGCCGATGCGCCCGTGGTTGCAGAACCCGGCCTTGCACGCCATGGCGCACATCACCGGTGGTGGTGTTGCCGGCAACTTGCCGCGCGTCTTGAATGGCCTTGGTGCTTCGGTCTCGCGTGAAGCTGTGCCGAAACAAAATGTCTTCACGCAGCTTTGCGAAGCAGGTGAAGTGAAGGCCGACGATGCATGGCAAGCCTTCAACATGGGAGTTGGCATGATCTTGGCAGTCGAAGCTGCAGCGGAAGATGAGTTCCTTGCAGGTTTTGAGCGCGCAGGCCAGGTGGCCTTCTCGATGGGGGAAGTCAGCGACCAAATTGAGGGCGTAGCTTGGCAGGATTGATCCTGCTGTTGCTGGCCTGGTTGGGATTGGATATTGCCGCACAGCAAGATCCCTTCCCAGCGGACCATATGGAGCGCGTCACGCAGCTCCTGGGCGAGCCGGCGGTTGATTCGCCGCGATGGCGCAAAACGCTTTATCAGTCGCTCACGCGGCTGGAACGCGCTCCTGTGGAGCAAACATTGCCTGCATGGCAAATTTTGGCCGAAAACAGTGGCGATATCGGACTCGCTAATCTGATTTTGTTCTGCCGTCGGCACCAGTTACCACTGCCGGAACAGACGTTAACCGAAGGTGCAAGCTCCCAATTGGAGCGTTCCTTGGCTCTGTGGGGCTCGGGGCAGCTCGATTCTTGCCTGAATGCCATGCAAGCCGGCGCTGCTGCTTATCCCGCAGACAGCCGCTTCCGTACAAACCTCGATTGGCTGAAGATGCACGCTCCGCAAGAGCTGGCTGCCGATTGCACTTCGCGGGAGTTGGCGCAAGCCGTTCTCGCAGCCCGCGCTGCGCGCCCTTAAGCTGGATGAACCATGAATAGACTCCTGACCTGCGTTGCCATATTGTTGTTGGCAGCTCCTCTCTCCGCTCAAGCCGAGCAGGAGCTTAAATCAGGCGATCAGAAGAAGCTTGGCAAGCAAATCGGTGAGTGGGTCGAATCCACCATCGAAGGCGATTCTGCTGCCGCCTCTGAGGCCTTGATGGATCTGGATAAGGTCATGACCAGCGTCAACAAGAAGCTCAAGGGCCGCTCTTGCTTGTCGCTTGTTGCCGATTGGAGTCACGTCATGAGCTCGGGTCGTAAATACGCCACCTCGGGCAAGAACGTCGACGGCAACGCCATCAAGAAAGGTTCCATCCAAGATGTCGACCTGGCTGGTTGGGGTACGGCTTCCATGCGCATCCCTGCCAAGTACGAGCCGAAGAAGGTCGCGTACCCATTGATCATATTGGTCTGCGATACGCCAGCGGCCTCGATCGAGGCACTACCGGCAATCGTCAAAGATCATGCAGTGGTCGTTGCTCCACATATCGAGAACCTGACCTTGGAGAAACTCATGGCTCCAGATGGTCAGCGTCTGTTCTTGGTGCCTTTGGGATTGGCTTCTCGCGATTACCGCATTGATCGCTCCAAGGTCTTCTTGGTTGCAGAAGGTGAGCGCGCGATCGATTTTAGTTCGCGGTACGCCGCCTTGTTGCCGCACTTCTACGCTGGTTTGGCTACGGTCGCTGGCAGTAGCGGCGAGTTCAAGGGCAAGGCTAACCTCGAACTGATGCAGAGCGGTGAGCATGTCGATCTGGCTGCAGCCAGCGAATGGTGCATGACCGCCGAAGCACGCGATCCATACCCAACCACTTTCGAGATTGAATTGACCGAGCCATGGAATGGCCGTGCCTACTGGGTACAAGCGTTGCTGTTCGATTCGCCCGACGACATCCCCGACGACAAGCTCGCACGCATGAAAGTCTCGGTCGATCGTGGCACCAACACCATCACTATCGATGGCGAGTTCGTCTACCAAGTGAAACTCTTCCTGAACGATGTCATCGTCGATCTGGATAAGCCGATCACCGTCATCCGTAATGGTGCAGAGTACACCTATCAAGCTTCGCGTTCGATCGGAACCTTGCTAGACAACTTCTCCAAGACCTTGGATGACACCATCTACCCTTCGACGATTCGTAGCGTAGATATCCCCATCGTCGAAGGCGACGGCAGCGGCAAGTAAGGTCGATAGGAATTACCGATGACTTTGCTGGTTGCGGGGCTGGCTGGATTTGCCGTGTTAGCGGTCGAGATTCTGGGTGTACACCTGCTCGCTCCGTGGTTCGGCACGTCGGCACTGGTTTGGAGTCAACAGATCGGTTTGGTGTTGGCGGCGATTGCCGTCGGCGGTTGGTTAGGCGGGCGCTTAGCTGCCCGCAGCGCTGACCCACAACGATCCGCCGCATGGTGCTTGTTGATCGGTGGAGGACTGATGGCACTCGGTATCGGCTTGCTGGCGCCTTTTGCCATGTGGCTGCTGCCAGAAGGCCTCACCTTGGAAAACGCTGCAGCGATTTTTCAGCGTGGCAGCTTCACCGCGGCCACCTTGTTCTTTGTGCCGCCAGTGTTGTATCTGGCCATGTTGAGCCCACTGTTGGTACAGATTCGTTCCGCCGAACGTGGCCCCGGTCGCGCTGCCGGTGAGATCTCGGCGGCAGGTACAGTCGGCTCGCTGCTCGGAGTCTTCGGCTCCAGCTTCGTGGCCATCCCCATGATTGGTGTGCGCACCACGCTGATTCTGACCACCGTTGCTTTATTGCTCGGCGGTGTGTTGTTGCTGAAAAAGAAGCGCAGTGGTGCAGCTGCACTGTTGCCGTTGGCTTTGTTGTTGTTGAACGATCCATCGCATGCCGCCAACTTGCCGGAAGGCGCCGAGGTCCTTGCGGTCGAAGACAGTTCCTATCAGCACTTGCGCATCATTGGTTTCGAGGGCGGCGAACGTTGGTTACAGATGAACGAGGGATTGGATTCCTACCAATCGCTTTATCTGCCCAATGCCATTTGGCCCGGAGGTTATTACGACCTCTTCAGCTTGGCACCGATCTACGCCAGCTACCAAGTTGAGGAAGCGCAAGCACGTGAAGGTCGCGCTTGGGTGCTGGGTTATGGCGCAGGCAGTGCCGTCAGCCCGCTGCAGTTTGGTTTCGGAGAAGGCAGTGTGTTTACTGTCGGCGTGGAGTTGGACCCGATGGTTGTCGAACTCGGTGAACAATGGTTGCCGTTGGCACCAGAAGTCGCAGCCAAAGTCCAAGTGGTCGCAGGTGCCGACGCCCGTAGTCTGCTGCGTTGTGCAGGCGCGAATCTGGATGTGATCCTGCTCGACGCCTATGCGCGCCAGTTCGAGATTCCACCGCACTTGGCGACCACCGAGTTCTTTGCCGAGTCTTTCGACAAGCTCCGTCCAGGTGGAGTTCTAGCAATCAATCTTGGAACCACTGCTGCAGTGGAGTCCGATCTCGGATTCGTCGCGCGGATTCGTGCCGGCTTGGCCAATAGCTTTGGGGGACATCAACGCATGCACCGTGTGCCGCGCAGTCGCAACTGGGTGTTGTTCGCGCGCAAGGAGATGCCCTTTCCGCCTCTGCAGGAACTTGGCGACTTGATGCCAGCAGGTTTGCCCTTGGCGGTCGGTGCGGCATGTTTGCCGGGGCAGACCGTGGATGGCGTCGGCACCTTGGAAGGTGTCACTCCATATACAGATGACCGCAATCCGTTGCAGTTGCAGCAGTCGATGGAATGGTGGAGGGAAGCTCCGTGAGCTTGATGCGCGTCATGACCTGGGCCTTGTGGTTGTCGGTCACTGCCGGCTACGCCAACGCTCAGCAAGCTGACCCGCAGGATGCCCGTGATTTCTTGGCCCAACATACCCTGTTCGAGAACTCCTCGAAGACCACGCGTGCGAATGAAGAAGCAACCTTGACCCATGCGCGTTTTTATCTACACGCAGGTGCCGATAATGAATTGCGCGGCGAGGTTGCCAAGCTGTCGGAGGAGCATCCGGTTGCCTTGCGTTACGCGATGATCGCCGATTGTTGGACCCCAGCAACTTACGCGCAGGGATTACAACGTTCGCAGGCATGGCTGCAACAGTTTCCCGAGCGCTCGGAAGCCGAACAGCAGTCCGTCATTGGCGTGCGTGACTACCTGGCTTCAAGAGAGACCTTGCGCCAATCGTTGAATGAACGTCGTGCGGCCACAGCCTGGTTACCCTTCCTGTCGATTGCGGCAGTGGTGATCCTGGTTGGGGGAGGAATGCGTCGGTGGCCTTAAGGCGTAAAAAGAAGTTCAAGAAGGGCGGCCCCGAACGTCTGCAGATGTTCCATCGCAAAGGTGGAAGTTGGGCGCGCGACTTGGAATCCGGTTCGCTTTCCTCATTGCTCGACGGAGCCTTGGCCGCCAGCGGCATCGAGGCACCGATCGCTTGGGAACAGACGGGGCAACTTGGCACTGCGGCATTGATGAGTCAGTGGCCAGATTTTCTCGAAGCACCGTCGGCAGTTTTCTTGCGACGTAACCCGCGCAAGCCCTATGGTCTGGAGTTGAACGTCGATCTTGAGGGCGATCTTGAGGTCCAGGAGTACGGCGAGGATCTACGTCGCTATTTGACCGGGGAGGCGCGCTTGACCGAGTTCCAGGCAGCGGTTCCCGTTGCTGAACCTGACCAAGTGATGCACGAGGCTGCACCTGCAGTTGAGGTTGATCCGAAGACGCCCTCCACGCCCGCGGCCACGCCGACTCCCAAGCGGCCGCCAGCACACCAGAAGTCACCAGCACAGCAGAAACCATCAGCCCCCGAGTCTGAGCCCGTCAGGCCTGCAGCGAAGCCTGCTGCGGCTCCAGCAGCAGCTCAACCTGTGGCTGAGCAGGTTCAGCCTCAGGTGCAGCCTAAGGCCCCTGTGCCGGCTCCGGAAGCAACAGTTGGCCATTCGGTCAGGCATGTTGTGGATCCATTTGTTGAGCCCCAGCCTGCCAGCGTGGATCTAGTGATCGAGCCCGCTCCGGCTGCCGAGCCTGAGCCAGTGGTCGAGCCTGAACCAGAGGCCGTGATCGAACCGCCGGTTGAGGTGTTCGCCCCGGGCGAACGGATCAACAAGGCCAAGGGACGTACCTGGTCCCAGTCTCCGGATGACCTATTCGGTCTGGCGGGGGAGATCCACCCCGATGATCAAGAGGACCACGGCTTGGAGATTGGCGTCTCCGATTTGCCTTGGCTTAATCCTGGCGATGCGATCATCTCGCCGCGGCGCGGGCCTTGTCGGATTAAGCGTGTCGAAGACGATGCCCGTCAGGTCCTGGCCAAGGATGAGAACAAGCAGATGCTGGTGTTATCCTTCGATGAGTTGCTCGCCGAGTTCCAATTCGACGACGGCAATTAAGATTGCCCTGATCTACCCCAAAATGGGATAGACCAGAGCTGCTGCCGACAAGACCTCTACAGAATGTCGAGGATGCCAGTGCTGGTGGTCTGGTCCACCAAGGTGGAAACCGCCGCACGGTAGTTGAGGTCTTCGGAGAACACCGAGTTCCATGGCAAGACTTCCTTGTCGGCCACCATGCCAAGAGCGACTGCCGCAAAGGCACGGCCAAGTGGCGTGAGACGTTCGTTGCTCATGGTCTCAACCAAAGGCTGCACCGAACTCTTGTCGCCGATATAGCCAAGGGCGCTGGCGACTGCTGCCAGGATCGACAAGCGAGGACGCTTACCACTCTCAGGCTTCAAGTAAGGCAACAGGTTGTTAATGGCGCCACGATCCTTCATCAAACCAAGTCCTATGGAGGCTTGTCGCAGCAGGCCGGGATCGCGCTTGGAATCTTGAACGGTCTCGCTGAGTACCAACACTGCTTGATTGGCATTCAGCAGACCGAGTGCCACCGCAGCGTATCCGCGGTATTCCGAATCGCTGGAATCGACCAAGCTTTGAAGGATGTCCTGGCTGGCGGCCTGGTTTCCCATCAAACCCATGGCGATGGCATAGGCGCCTTTGCGTTGCGGCGCCTTATTGTCGAGGAAGGCGTTGTGAGTGGCTTCCATGGCGATCGGCGAGAAGTCCGCCCCCGCATCATGCAATTGGAAAGCCATCACGCCCAAGGCCAAGCCACACCAGGGTTTGTAAAGGGTGTTGGACTTCTGCATCTTCTTGACCAGAAACTCGGTGACGTCGTCACGAAGCTGCGGATCGGCAGCGCCTAAGTAGGCCATCGAGATCGCGGTGTAATGCTTCAGCTGTTGGTCGCCGCCACTCTTCGAAAGTCTGGCAAGGTGATCGAACAGTTCGTAGTTGAGTGGGTCATTGGCGGTCGCCAACATGCCCAGCGATTGCACTGCGGATTGCTTGATCAACGGCGAGCATTTGTACTTCTTCTCGAGGACCTGCAGGAGTTGATTGACCACGGCTTGGCGCGTCAAGTCGCCAGCCGGTACCTTACGCATGAGCTTGGCCATGGCGTTAGGAATATGGGCTAGCACGATTGGCGAATCCTCAGCTTCGGCCAGGAAGCCACTCAAGGTATCGACGATAACAGTCGGTTCGGTAGTCTCGAGTACACCAAGCGAGATCACGCATGCAACACGCAAGTCTTTGACTGCGCTGCTGTCAGTAGCAAGCACTTCCGTGAGGATGTGAGCCACTTCGGATTTGATGCTCTCTTCATTGGTGGCACGTCCGATCATGCCCAGGCTGTAGGCGGCAAAAGTACGACTACGAACAGGCACCTCGGTCTTGCCGACTAATGCCTGTGCTTCCTTACTGTCGTTCAAGAGATTAGCCAGCAATGGGATAGCGTTCTCATCCTTGAGAATTCCGTAAGCCAGGGCGGCAGTCTCGGAGACTTCCTGCTCCCCAGCGCCAAGCTGTTTCTCCAACAGGGCCGTGACTTCGTTGGGATTGAGACCGATCTTGGCAAGAGCGATCATCACCGACGTGGCGATATCACGGTTGTCCTCATCCTTGATCAGAGCATGCAATGCCGGCACGATGACACTGGCTTTCTGTGCTTCGGTGGGGGCCAAGTTGCCTGCACCGCGCGCGCCTTTGCCGAGCCCAATCAAGGGCCCCATCTCGGTGACCGTGCCGGTGTCATGGATCTTGGTCTTGAGGCTCAAGAAGCGATCCTTGTTGAACTCCCACCAGTAGACCCAGGTGGTCAAATCCGTTTGTGGTATTGCTTGGCCACCGGTAACCACTGGACCTTTCGAGGGTCCTGGTGGCGTCACGCTAGGTGGCGCAGCCGGATCCGCTGGATTCGGTGGAGTGACCGGACCATTTGGTGGGCTGCTTGTCGGTGGGGTCACTGGGCTGGAAGGCGTGCCACTCGGCGGTGGTGAAGTTCCACCCGGAGGGACCGTGTCTTGTGGGCCCTTATAAGTGCCACCGTGAGCATGTAGATTCGTCGCGCCAAACAGCATGGCAAAGGCCAGCAGCGCGACAGTAATGCAGAAATGTTTCATGATTGAATTCCGTGTTTTGGGACATTTTCATAAATGCAAATGGTGTGCCATTGATTCCCTATTGCAATCAGTGACGAAAAGTTCCCAATACAGAACATGAAAAAACCGGGAAGACCTTTCGGTCTCCCCGGTAGGGTTGTGCGGCCCGTTGGTGAAGCCGCAGCGTGTGATCCTAGAGGATGTCTAGGATGCCGGTGCCGGTCTGCTGGTCGATCAAGGTTGCGACAGCAGCACGGTAGTTCAGGTCTTCACCGAACACCGAGTTCCAAGGAAGGCTGTCCTTGTCGGCAACCATGCCCAGGGATACGGCAGCGAAAGCGCGACCGAGCGAAGTGATGCGATCGTTAGTCATGGCGTCAACCAGAGGTTGAACAGACTGCTTATCACCGATGAAGCCCAGTGCGGTCGCTACTGCGGACAGTACTGCCAGACGTGGACGTTTGCCATCTTCAGGTGCCAAGAAGACCAACAGCTTGCTTACTGCGTTGCGGTCCTTCATCAGACCCAAGCCAATCGAAGCCTGCTTGAGCAGGTCTGGATCGCGCTTGGACTCTTCGACCACTTCACCGATGTAGGCGAGGTGCTCCTTCGCGTTGAGCAGGCCCAACGAGATTGCGGCGTAACCACGGTAGGAGGAGTCGTTGATGCGATCCATCGAGTCGCGCAGGTCGTTCTTGGAGGCTTCGTTGCCCATCAGGCCCAAGGCAATCGCGTAAGCGGCCTTGCGCTCAGGAGCCTTAGTCTTGCGGAACTTAGCCAGGGTAGCTTCCATCACGATCGGATCGATAGGGGCGCCAGTCTCGTTGAGCATGAAAGCCATCACGCCGAGACCAAGACCACACCAAGGCTCGTAAGGAGTACTCGACTTCTTCATGTTGTCGAGTAGGAACTTGGTGACGTCGGTGCGGGTGTCGCCAGGATCTGCAGCACCCAAGTAGGCCATCGAAATCGCCGTGTAGTGCTTCAGTTGTTGATCTTTGCCATCCTTGACCATGTCCTTGAGGATCTTGAAGATGTCCTCGTTGCGCGAATCGTTAGCGGTGGCCAACATGCCGACGGCCTGACAAGCAGACTGACGAACCATACGCTTACTCTTCTTGTTCTTGAGGATCTTGATCAGTTGATCAATCGAAGCCTCGCGGGTCAGGTCACCAGCTTCCACGTTGGAAAGCAGCTTGGCCATCGCGTTCGGGACGTGAGCAAGTACCAGCTCGTCGTCTTTCTCAGCGTCGAGGATCTCACTCAACTTGCTGACCATGTCGGTCGGCTCAGGCATGTCGAGGATACCTATCGAGACAACACAAGCGACACGGATGTCCTTGGCTGCACTGCTGTCAGTAGTCAACGTGGTGTAAAGGATGTCAGCGATCTCCATCTTGATCTTCTCGTCGGTCGAAGCGCGACCGATCAGACCCATGGAGTAGGCGGCAAAAGTACGACTACGAAGAGGAACCTCGCTGCGGCCAACTGCGTCTTGAGCGCCTTTAGCATCGAGCAGTAGATCCTTCAGCATTGGGATCGAACTCTCATCCTTGAGGATGCCGTAGGAAAGTGCGGCAGTCTCGGAGACTTCCTGGACCTGAGCCTCGAGGTTCTTCTTGAAGACCTCGCTGGCGTTGGCAGGCTGCTCACCGATCTTTGCCAAAGCGATCATCACTGCAGTAGCGATGTCACGGTCATCTTCCTCGTCGACCAGGCTGAACAGGGCAGGCACGATGATGTTCTGAATCTGTGGCTTGGTGGGGGCCAAGGTATTGGAAACCTTTGCACCACCGCCTAGACCGACCAAAGCACCAGCACCATCGGTGACGGTTGCGCCACTATGGACTTTCGCTTTCAGGTTCAGGAAACGGTCTTTGTTGAACTCCCACCAGAAGACCCACGTGGTGAGGTCTGGAGCGGGTGGAGCACCAGCTTGGGTGGTTGGCTTGGCGCCAGGAGTCGCTGGGGATCCAGGAGTTGCTGGAGTAGCCGGAGTGGCTGGGGTAGCCGGAGTACTTGGAGTACTAGGAGTACTTGGAGTACTTGGCGACGACGGGGTGCTTGGGGCTGCCGGCGAAGATGGGGCACCACCTGGTGGGACCGTATCGCCAGGGCCTTTGTAAGTACCGCCGTGAGCAGAAAGATCTGGCGTGCTGAGGAAGAAGAATCCTCCGACGACCAGGGCAAGAGTTAAGTACCAACGTTTCATTTGTAAGTCCTAGGAATGGGACATCCTGTTAACAGCAAAGATTGTACCAACCTTATTAGGCGTGAAGCAGGGCTGAAAGTTCCCGATTGGGAACACGAATGGGAGCCCTAAGGCTTGGTTTGTGCGCCCCGCTACAGTAATTTAAGAGTTATGCGTCTGTTTTTAATCCGTCACGGGCAGGTAGAGCCCGCGCGCCAAGGTAGTTTTTACGGCGGAACTGAGGTCCCGCTGAGCCCGGTTGGTGAGCAGGAAGCTCGCCGTGCAGCCCTATTTATTGCCGATCAGGAGCTTGATTACGTGATTTCCAGCCCATTATCACGTGCTTGTTTTGGGGCGGAACAGCTGCTGGAAGGTCGTTCGACGGCAATACCATGGGTTCGCGACAGCAGTTTTCGGGAGATCGATCGCGGCAACTGGGTCGGATTGACTCCTGATGAGCTCGAAATCAAGTCGCCTGGTGCCTTGGCGGCGCATCATCAAGATCCGGCCAATTGGCGTGGGCACGGCGGCGAGTCGCTTGAGGACCTACGAATTCGGGTCATATCAGGGCTAGAAAAGATTCGTGCCTTGGGCGACGGCTTATCGGTGGCGCTGGTGTCACATATGTTTCCGACACGAGCGATTCTGGCTGAGGTCCTTGGGTTGCCGCTGACGCAATGGAATGAGATCAAGATCCCGACGGCGTCGGTGAGTTTGGTGGAGTTCGACGCAAGTGGTAGCGCCAAAGTGATCTATCAAGGACACAAGCCGGAGTGACCAGCTGGGCGTGCGGTGATGCATGTGTGTGGGCAAGGCGGGAGTTTTTGCCCGGGTTATCCACAGAACTTTCCACAAGACTTTCCACATCAGGGCATTTTGCGCCTGATGACGTCGCCCAATAAAGCCCAATCGGCGCGGTTCTGGGCTACTCCGCATATCCAAGGCACCATAATATATATTATCAGACGTTTGGTAAGGCGAAAACCCAGCGCCTGAGGAACACCAAATCGGTGCTCTAGAAATGACTGCGCGGCCCCTACTCCAGAGTCTCGACTGGCTTCGGCAATAACTCTGCCGGCAGCCATGCGCCAAGTTGGAACTGCGCGTTGTGCCAAACACCCATCACACAGTCACCGACATGTGGCGTGAAGCCGCAGTCTTCTGGCAAGCCAACAACGCGGACAAGCTCGCCGTCTTCCGCTCCCACTTGCAGAGGGTCCACGGACTTGAGCCAAGCGACCGAATCCTTCGGTGCCTGTTGGACCTCCAACTCATGGTTCAGGGTCACGACATCGCGTAACAGCTGACCGGTGGATTCCTGCAGGGCTTCCAAGGTCTGATCCAAGGGCGATCCTTGCTCCTCGATCAACCAAGTGACGAAGTTGTTCAGGCTTGCCAAACGTGCCTCTAGGATCATCGGTGTTTCGGAGCGCAACATGTAGCCGAGTAGGTCTCCGGCTGCGACTTGCTCCGGATCCAAGCTGGCGCCACGTGTTGCGACCAGATGCTCCAAGAAAGCGCTGATCTCGCGTGCGTCACTTTCTTCGATGGTCACGCCGTTGGCTTCGTTTTCCCAAAGGAAAGTCGCCAGCCACATCGACATGCCGGGCACGTCTTCGGGGCCCATCGTTTCGCCTTCGTCATTTGTTGTCGCTTGCGTGACCTCCGCGAAGGGATCACTCTCGCCGACGGGCAGTCCAAGGCTCTGCTCCAACTCCTCGAAGCTCGTCGAAAGGTCCTTGCCGCTTTTGCGTGCCAACTCAAATGCTGCCAAAGCGGATTCGATCTCGCTAGGGCTGAGTTGATCATCTTCAGCAACCTTCGCGGATGCCGATTCTTGGGTGTCTTCCGTTTCCTGTTGACCAACCGCATTCAAGGTGGCCATGGCTGTACGAATCGGTTCAAGGTCGACGTTGGTCTCGAAGGCCAAGATGTTCAAGGCTTCAGTCACGCCATGCTCGACCGCGGTATTAAGCAGGCGGTCTGCCGACCAAAGTGGCTCCCCCGCCAAAGCTTCTTCCAAGGCCTCTAAGGCATGTTCTGCTTCTTGCTGTGGCTCTTCCTGTTGGCGGAATGGTAACAACAAACGCTCACACTGACTTTGCGACAAACGCGAACGTGGTTGCTCGGCGCGGATGCGTGACAGGTCAGAAGCCAGCGCTTCACCCAAGCCATCCGCTGCAAGGAATACACATCCAGGCAACAACACATGGCTCTCACTGCTTCCCTGAGCACAACGACCAACAATGACTAGATTGTCGTCGTTGGCCGGTAATGGCCGATCCAAGCGGATCTGCCGTCCACTCCAAAGATCTTCTAGGATCGGCATCTTGCTGTCGTCGCTAGCGACTTCTTGGAAGATCCCGAAGAAGCTTTCGAGCAAGCGTTGCCAGGCATCATCGTCTTGCAGACTCTCCGGTGCCCATGCCACGGCGGGCGGCGCGCCCAGACTTGGCGGCGCATGTTCAATCAAAAACCACTCGCGAAAGCGCAGCTTGGTGGGCTCATCCGTGGTGCTGCCGGCCAGGAAATCCTCGTAGGACTCGCTGTACTCCGCTTGCAGGGTTGGATGTGCAAGAACTCGCTGCTCGAGTTCCTCGAGTAGTCGGTCAAAATCGTGCTGGCCTAAGGTTTGTGACATGATGTCGAACCGGTCATTTTACCCCATTCAGGGCAAAAGGCTAGCTGCTGCCGATGTGGGTGGCAGACTTTGCCTACGTGCGTGTGCAGGCTATCGCCAACCTGCGAGCCGGGCTGTGCTTAGGCCTGTTCCAGCTCTTGCGCCTGCGGGTGGCGTGAGAAAGCCCCAGGGCGCATCAGGATGCGGTGTGGCTCCTCTTCACTGACCCACTTGCCGTGGTTGCGTCGCCATGAGTCCAGTTCGGCATCGTTGGCGCAGGCAAGCGTGACCTCGAGGCAGTTGCCTTGCCAGCTGCATTTGACCGACGAACTGTCGAAAATCTCAGCGCGCATTTGCAGCCACAAAGACAGGGCCAAGCTGGCTTCTGGTTGTTCAATCACGGGCAGGCGTTCGCCCGCTTCTTCGGGAGTTCCCATGCCTAAGGCGCAGGCCAGGAAAACCGCGGGTGCCTCACCGTTGAGTACTCTTTGGCGCGGTGGCGAATGGTGCAGCAAGGAACGCAACCAATCGAGACGGCCAAGCAAAAGCAGGTCTTCATCCATGCGTTGGTGGACACGAGACTGCTCCCCTTCCGGGACGCCGATCTCGATCCAGCCGCTCAGTAGGCCGCGTACGCCGCGCAGGCGGTGCAAGCTAATGCTGAAACACCGGTCGACCAAATCGCGAAATGGCTGGCCAAAGGGTTCCGCTCCAGAATCTATGTTCACCACGTAGTTTTTATAACACTCTTAGGCCTAGATTTTCAAGCAAGCTCTGGAGTATCCAGCGCTCACGATAACAATTCGTCTGAAGATGGTGCCGGAGGGGGGACTCGAACCCCCACTCCCTTGCGAGAAATGGATTTTGAATCCATCGCGTCTGCCAATTCCGCCACTCCGGCAACTTCAGGCTCGGCATTATGCCAGAGCCCGAAGCGAAATCTAACTATTTCTGCGAACTGTTAGCTCGCAGCGGCGACCGGCGGCTTGGGATTTTTAGGCCCACTCCAGCCGGTCATAAAGCGGTGCAACACGCTGATCGCGATTACTCCAGCTTCGATGTACCAGAAGGTCTTCAATGCCAGCCAGGCGCCGTCGGTAAAGCCATAGCTATGCAGGCCGACGCTAAGAAGGTTCACCCCCCACCACGATGCCGAGACCACAACGCCACCGATGATGCACAAGGACATGAAGCCATGCTCACGAATGTAGCCGCCAAAGCGCGCGTGAAGAATCAGGAGCATCCACAGGCAAATCAGTAATGCGCCGTTTTCCTTCGGATCCCATCCCCAGAAGCGACCCCAAGAATCGTTCGCCCAAACGCCACCCATGATGGTGCCGAAGATCGCGAAAAGGAGACTGAAGCAGACCACGCCATAGGTCATGCGGGTCAGTGACTTGTAGAACTGTGGTTGATCCTTGCGGAAGCCAAACAGCTTGGCGAAGATCCAAACATGCGCCATGCCGCCAGCCAGTAGGCCGCCTGCATAACCCAATGCGATCGTGGTCACGTGGATGGCCAGGTAATAGTTGGTGTCGAGAACCGCGACAACTGATGCCATGGTGTCGCCAGCCGATGCAATCTCGCGCAATTCGTAACTACCCGCGAAGAACATGCCTGCACAACCAAGGAAAGCTGCAACTGGCAGGGCGACTCTCTGTTTCGTGAGCCACTCCATGATCATGCCGACCAACACAATCGATGCGGTGATGAACAGGATCGTGTCATAAAGGGTCACCACTGGTGGGCGGCTGCGAATGATGCAGCGCATCGTGATGCCGTAGGTGTCGAGTAGGAAACCGAGGCTCACAAGAACCCAGGAGCCCCACCACAGCCAACGTTGCTTCGGTGCCATCCAAGTGATTGCACAGAGCAGGAAGGCAAGCGCGTAGAGCGACAAGGAGCGATAGAAGACGTCGGCCTTATAGAGGCTGACTTCGCGAGGAATCATGCCGTACTCGCCGCGCGCTTCTGCAGCGGCCACGAGTTTCTCATGCAGGTCCTTGAGGCTTGTCTTGAAGGTCGCCAAGTCCCCTCTTGAATGCTGCAGATGCTCAAGAGCTCCGTACATCTGCATCTGGCTCTCTATCTCAGGTACGCCCTGAAAACGCGCAATGATTAGATCCGCCAATCGCCACCAAGTCTCTTGGTCAGTTGCCGTGGTCGGCGGAGGCATGAAGGTGAGGCCGTGCTGGTTGTATTGCAAGGCCGTGTCCAGTTGCCCGAACAGGGTCTGTGCACCATTGAAGTCAGCATCGTTTTTGCCGTCACGACTTTCGGCGACGATTGCTTGGATCGCAGCAGCGTTGTCCAGGATATGCATGATGCCTGGGCGCTTTTCACCAAGTAGATTGGTGAAGGTTTCGGTCACGTCGGTGCTGAAGGTGAATCTTGCGATCGCCAGCGTTCCGATCAGGTCATTGAACTCATGAACGTCGCGGGCCAGTTTAAGGATCTGGACTTCGACGACAGTGCGTTGCTTAGCCTCCTTGTCGGAGACTTCGGATCCCATCTCCTCAAGCTTGGTGAGGCCGTCGAGCAATTGGTTGTAGCTATACCAATCGCGTTTGCCGGTAGCCTCGAGTCCAATGGCAGTGAGGACCTCGTCGGATTGGATGCGGAAGCAGGGATAACCCTTGGCCTGTTCTGGGAAGAAAACGACATCCATCAACCATTCGGATGACGACAACTTGCTGCCATCCTCGAGCTTCAGGGTGCGTTTGCCATTGAAGGTCAGCAGGTTCAGTCCCGCAATGGTGTCCATCGGCTTGACGCGACCGTCGGCCTGCACCGGCAAGGTCTCGAATAGTTCGATGGTTTCGGAATCCCATTCGAAGGAACGGAAGTCTTGGTCCTGCGCAAGCCCAGGAACGCACAACAGAAGCATTGCGGCGATGGCACGAAGGAGGGAACTCAAAGTGTGTTGCTGGTTCATTGCGAGGCTCCTGCCGCGCGTTGGCGACGTTTACTTTGCGTGCGAACGAAAGAGATCAGGCGGCGGCCGAAGGCGACCACCATGCCGACTGTGATGACCCACATGCTGTATTCAGGCCATTTGTCAGAAGGGTTACGGACAACCGAGAAGACCGAATACTCAGCGTTGGATTGGGTCTTGCCGAAACTGGATTGAAACAAAACGACTCCCCCGTCGCGCAGCGGCTCGTTCATTTGGATGAGGACAGGTCGCTCGCTACCGGTTGGACTGACTTGTACTACCTTGGAGCGATAGGACTTGGCCATCGACATGCCTGGGTGCTCCTCTTTGATGAAGTCTTCCAGGCGAATCGAGAATGGCATCGGGTAACGCGCGTGACGCATGTCAATCGCGAAAGCGCGGTCACCGACTTGGATCGCCCAAGGCTGACGCTGTAGACCCCAAAGCAAGGCTTCGTGGGTCACGCCGTCGGCAGTGACGCTGGCATAGATGCCGGCATCGTTGCGTTCAGATTCCAAATCCTTGGGCTTTGCCAAGAAGCCGTAGCCTTCCACGGCTTTGCCGGTTCTTGACCAGTTCGGCCCCACGGGAAGCACTTGGCAGTTTGGCACGAAACCACTCAAGACCAAGTCGAATGGCAGACTCTCTGAAGTGAACGTGCGGCTAGCCTCACCATCAAGATCGGAAAAGGAATCGTTCTCGATGACCAGCTCCTGAGTCGCATCGCGGTTGTTCAGTTCCCAGATCGCGACTTCCCACAACTGATAACTCTCAAAGAAGTCCTGACTGCTGCCTTCGACAACGCTGAGGTGACCTTCCTCTGCAGTGATGATCTTGGTTAAACCGGAACCAAGCAACAGGACGATGCCTATGTGGACGATCAGCACGCCGAAATTCCGTGAGTGCCACTTGATGCGGATGAAGCCGCCGCAAAGTAAGTTGACACTCAACAGGCTCATGCACAACAGGCCGCCTGGGAAGATAGGCACACTGCCGAGCCACAGGAACCAAGAATGGAAGTAGACCTGTTTGGCGTCGTACAGGCCATTCTCGACCTGGTGTAAGGTGCCATAGATCGTCAGCACGAAAAGCGCCAACAAGAGGAGGCAGCAAAGCCAGAAGGAACTGAGGACGTCGAAGACGTGCCTACCTGGGCTCTTTGATTGGGTACTCATGGTTATTCCTCCAGTGACTCTACGAGTTCAATGAAGCGTTGTTTTTCGGCCGCAACTTCCGTGGAAGGGCCAACCATCTTCACGAAGGCACTGCCCGATGGGCGCACCAGGGCGACTCCCAGGACGGTGCTGTCGGCACCATCGTTGCCCCCCATTCCCTTGTAGTCGCCGGAAACTTCCAGCAGTGGGCTATCGACGCCGAACAGCTTGACGGTTGGCAAGGCTGCGATCTCCGTGTCGGTTAGTGGATCCAGTCCGACTTCACCCATCCAGCGGTTGATGTTGGGGCCAAGGCCTCCGGCCTCTCCGCCAAGCAGGATCAGATAACACTCGCTGCTTTCTCCTGCGAGTAGGTTCAAGGTGCGCATGCTCTTCTCAGGACCGATGCGCCAACCATCAGGCAGGACGAATCCCTTCTCAGTAGCACCGGCTTGGGCAGGTGGTGGGTTGACCGTTCCGGGCTCACGAAGTGAAGCGCAGAATGCGATGAAGTTTTGGCGCTCAGCGTTGATCAAATCCGTGGGGCCGTTCATCTTCACGAAGATCGTGAACTGCTCACGGCTTAAGATGAGACCTAGCATGGACCAATCAGGTCGCGGCTCCCCTCCCATGCCTGTGTAGGCACCATCCAATTGGAAGAAGGGTGCATCAAAGCCCAACACTTCCATGGTGGGAATCGCATCCATACTTGCCTGGTCGATGGGTGCTAAACCCATTTGACCGCGCCAACGATTGACATTGGACAACTCGCCGCCGCCTGATCCTCCTAGTAATGTGAGGGTGCATTCCGAATCAGGATTGCCAGCGGGAACTAGGTTGGCAAGACGCAAGGAGGTCGGTGCCAACGAGTCCCAGCCTTCAGGAACATCCCAGGCCAGTGGTGCCGCATTCGGGTCCACTGCATCATCACTGGGTTGCGTCTCGTGAGTGGAGGGATTGTGATTCGCCGCAGTCTTGCGGGGGCCAAAGCG
>JAAESM010000046.1 GCA_024229395.1 Planctomycetota bacterium
CGCCTCCGCCTTGTACTCGCAGACGCCGTTAGCGATAGCCAATTTGCGCTCGCGGGGCTTGCCCTGGCCCGTGCGCAAGATGAGCTCGGCACCGTCCGGAACCTCGCCTCCAATCCTCGCAACGAGGCGCAGGCTTACGCCCTCCTTGACGATCCGATCGCCCTGCTTCAATTCGATCTGCGTACGCGTGGGATACGCAATCGCAAGCCAGGGAGTGAAGATGCGGCCAAAGCCAGCTGCCAGAAACGGTCCATCGACTATGGCGAAACCCCCGATGATCACCACTGGGATGAGGGCGAGCAACAGAAAGCGGCGAAGCCCCTTGTAGGAAACGGCATCTTCCGGCCGCAACGGTCCAGCGGCTTCCTCGGCCAGGCGGCAGGTCTTCGCACGCAAGGCTTCCGAGGTCCCTGGAACCGACCCGGATTCGCCAAGCTGAATCGCTGTCACCAACAGGCTCTCCAGTCCGCCGTGGTGTTTCTCCACCCGCAAGGCGGTGCGCGACGGGTCGAACCTGCGGAGGTGCCGCCAACCGGATTGCCATGCTTTGGACAACGCGACGACGATCAGGATCACCAGGATCCCAACGCGCCCTGCAGCGGGCAGATCCACCAACCAGTCGACCGCCATGCCGATCAAGAACAAGAGCAACGCCCAGCGGCAGAAGGCCAGCAACCCCGCCGCCCGGTTCAGGACCTGATCACGCCGCCAGACCGACCTCAGGCGTGCATCGAGGAAATTTGGTTGGTGGTGCTCGGTCATGGCAGGTCGTATTTCCTTCGCATCATCCACTCGAATCCAAGCAGGACAACCA
>JAAESM010000047.1 GCA_024229395.1 Planctomycetota bacterium
CATCGCTTGCAGCAGAACGCTTTCTGCTTCTCTTCGAGTATCCATCTCTGTGGGAAACTCAAGAGATGCAAGACATGCTAGCAGAGCTCTGCGACGCAAGCGGTAACCAAAAAGAGAGCATCGATGGTAATGGTGTCGTCGTCCTCGAGGCAGCACGCCAACGGGATCCCGATGCCGACCACCCTCGTTGCACGGTGCATCAATACTCTTCTCTCTTGGCTTTTGAACGAGTTGACAACTTAGAAGGAATCGCGCGAGCCAGGCTCGAGAAGCACCAGAAGCGCCGTGACTTGGATGCGCAGGTGCATGAAGACTACTCCAAGCTGGCAACTGCCGGCGAGGACCCGGGAAACATGCCTGATGGAAACGAAGATGACGAGACCGCCGGCACGGCTTCTGCAGCTGATGTTGCCAGGCAGGTCTTCCCGCCGATTCGACACAAACCGGATGCCGAAGAGCAGAAGAAGCTGTTGCAGTTTCAGATGCGCTCCAGAAATACGGCCTTCGCCAAAGAGTTTGTGTCATTGCCTTGCATGCAAGAAGACGTCTTCCAGATGGACGTGTCGAATGCTTCTGCTACGCTTGGCAAGGCACGTGTCACTCGCCTACGACATATGGCCCGGCGCTTTGCCGCCTTGCCTGCACAGGAGCGGCGGCAGTTACT
Organism: Planctomycetota bacterium; assembly: GCA_024229395.1. GTDB lineage: Bacteria > Planctomycetota > UBA1135 > UBA1135 > UBA1135. The sequence goes on from JAAESM010000047.1 coordinate 665, forward strand.
GCTCGATCATCAGGAGAAGCTCAAGCCACAAGCAGCTGAAGACTTGGAAGACGATGTTTTTACCGATGGCGATGCGCGTGTCTTCTTGCATAAGCTCCTGCCCGACATCCCTGCAGACTGCTGTGCCTTCAGCAAGCAAAATGTCTATGCCACTCCCAGCGCCCTCATCAAGGACTTGGTGCAGAAACTGCCAGCTCACCAACGCCTCAATGAAGACCAGACGCTCTTCATGGCTCGCTTCGCTCAAGTCTGCGACCAAGCCTATGCAGACCAAGCCAAACCGCCAAAGGAGCGCAGAGTGCATCATCTGCTGCTGCTTGGGCAAGGTGGTTCCGGCAAGACGCACGTCGTGCAGAATTTGGTGTTTGTGGCAGCTCTCTTCATCTGGCCTCCAACCTGCGGCGAGACCCTGCACGTGGTCGCAGCGTCAAATGCTCAGGCCAAGAATATCTCCACCGCGACCGTCAA
>JAAESM010000048.1 GCA_024229395.1 Planctomycetota bacterium
GGACGCGTACGAGCAGCTAGAGCTCGTTGTAGTCGTGCGTCCGTGTCGGTCTTGATGAACGCTTGTCGCGCACTGTCGCGAAGGCGGACAGTGCGTGCGAATTCGGACTGGTCATCGTCCGGGATGTCCTGGAAGGGGATCTCGTCATCGTGGTCCTCCATCATGAGAGACTCAGGAAGTCGTGGTTGTGTCGCCAGCACCCATTGCGCTGGGCTGTAGCCTCGAATGCGCGACATCATGTTCTTGGCAGAACATGCATGGCTCACGAGTGTCTGCAGGTCAGTGTAGTGCGTGCCACCCTCGATGATCTTCTTGATCATGCTGCGCAGGTAGGCACCATGACGTTCTACAGTACCTCGTGTCCATGACGCTTCGGCGCTGCCGACGATGACTGTCGTGCCTTCTGCCCCGAGTTTATCGCTGAAGGCGTCAGCGATCTGGGCTGGCAGAGGGTCTGCGATGAGCATGCGTGGAGCACCAGCCCATCTAACCCATGAGTCCATGATGGCTTTGTAGAGCGTTTCGGCCTGCTGGTCGGGCAGTACCGTGGCGATGTGGAACCTCGTTGCATCGTCCACGATGTGATACAACCATCGTTGTTCACCAGCTACTGTGATGACGTTGGCGTCGACGAGCACGATCTCGTTGAAACAGCGTGTCCTTGGCACAGCTGCAGGACGCCTGAGTCGTGGTTGAGCATGTTCAGCGCAGGTCGGGCACGGATATCGCCTTGCGCATTCGATCATCTGATCGGATCCACCCGCATCCATGATCATCTTGGCGAGCGTCTCAGGAGTAGGATGCCCAAGATTGGTATGCAGACGCGCGATGGGAACGCGCATGGTGGAAGGAAAGTCATGTTCCCACTGGCGTCGTTTCTGACTGATGCCAGCTGGATACATGTCAGCGGGGTACATGTCAGCGTGCATGTTCAGGATTGGATGCCGTTGAAGATGACGTGCAATGAGCTTGGCCATGACGATAGGGTAGTTCTCAGCTTGCTGAGTACGAGCACCATGTCGATTGGAACCTTCTAGCCGTTGGTGTTGGTGATGTCCTGGGCACCTTCGTGATGCCAGTAGACGTGCAAGTCGTAGGTCGTTGGTGATGATCGCAGTTGGCTTCAGGATTGGCTTTCCTGACTCAGAGTCTTGAAGTCCAACTTGACATTTATCAAGACGGACCTTGACCAGCTTGTATCGTCGCATGAGGTTCACGAA
>JAAESM010000049.1 GCA_024229395.1 Planctomycetota bacterium
AAGACCGCCGGCGGCATCCTTCTGCCAGACACCGCCAAGGAAAAGCCCCAAGTGGGTGAAGTGGTTCAAGTGGGCCCCGGTAAGCGCAACGATGACGGCAGCCGTCAGGCTCCTGAAGTCGGTGTGGGCGACAAGGTCCTCTACAGCAAGTACGCCGGCACCGACATCAAGCTCGGCAGCGATGAATACGTGCTGCTGTCCGAGAAGGACATCCTGGCTGTCGTCAACTGAGATCAGCCCCGCTGAAATTGCGGCTTGAGTCTCAACTCAGCCTTCCTTACCCATCCTCTTCATTAGGAAACGCCTTCCATGGCAAAGCGCATCATCTACAACGAGAACGCCCGTCGCGCTCTCGAAAAAGGCATTGACATCCTCTGCGAAGCCGTCGCCGTGACCCTGGGTCCCAAGGGTCGCAACGTGGTGTTGGAGAAGAAGTTCGGTGCGCCTCAGATCATCAATGACGGTGTCACCATCGCCAAGGAGATCGAGCTCGAAGACCACATCGAGAACACCGGTGTTGCTCTGATCCGTCAGGCCGCCTCCAAAACCAACGACGCCGCTGGTGACGGCACCACCACCGCGACCGTTTTGGCCCATGCCATGGTCAAGGCGGGTCTGCGGAATGTGGCTGCCGGTGCCAATGCCATCACCCTGAAGAAGGGAATCGACAAGGCTTCCGATTTCCTGGTCAGCAAGATCAAGGAAATGGCCAAGCCCATCGCTGACAGCAACGCCATCGCCCAGGTCGGCACCATCTCCGCCGGTAACGACGAAGAAGTCGGCAAGATGATTGCCGATGCCATGGACAAGGTTGGCAAGGAAGGTGTGATTTCCCTCGAAGAGGGCAAGTCCATGGAGACCGAACTCGAGGTCACCGAGGGCATGCGCTTCGATAAGGGCTACATCTCCCCTTATTTCGCCACCGACACCGAGCGGATGGAAGCCGTCCTCGACGAGCCTTACATCCTTCTCACCGACAAGAAGATCGGTCTGGTGCAGGATCTGGTGCCCGTGCTGGAGCAAATCGCCCGCACCGGCAAGCCTCTGCTGATCATTGCTGAGGACATCGAGAAGGAAGCCCTGGCCACTCTGGTGGTGAACCGTCTGCGCGGTGTGCTGAACGTGGCCGCCGTCAAGGCCCCTGGTTTCGGTGATCGCCGTAAGGCCATGTTGGAAGACATGGCAGTTCTGACCAACGGTCAGCTGATCACCGAGGATGCTGGTCTCAAGCTGGAGAACGCCAAGCTCGAGATGCTGGGCACCGCCCGCCGCATCACCATCAACAAGGACACCACCACCATCGTTGCTGAAGGCAATGAGGCGGCTGTCGGCGCCCGCTGCGAACAGATCAAGAAGCAGATGGACGAGACCGACTCCACCTACGACAAAGAGAAGCTGCAGGAGCGTCTGGC